>NZ_PVLR01000001.1 GCF_002980625.1 Malikia spinosa
TCAGGAATGAGTTCTGCCATGATGATGTGGTTGGAAAGATCAGGTGGCGGACTTCGGGTCCCAGGCGGTGGCGGTGTCCTTGCCAGCGACCGAATAGAGCGCGCCGGGCGCGTTGCGAGTCTGCTGGAACTGTTCGAGCGACTCGCCGCGCATGGCGGCATAGATGTGCAGGTTGGACACGCCGACCACGGCACCGAGCTTTTCGAGCATGAAGAAGCTCACGCCGTAGTGGATCAGGCCGCGCCAGTCGCGCCGCCCCAGCAGATCACGCTCCTCGTCGCTCAGGCCCGCACCGGCCATTGCGCTGGCCTCGTCGGCGAGGAAGCGTTGCCGACTGGCCGGCACAATCAGGTCGTGCAGGAAGCGGTTGAGCCGGAACGCCTTGACGCTGCGACCGAAGTCGAACGGATAGGTGCCCTGCAGCCGCTCGGCGCCGGCCAGCTGCACCGCCATCGCCTGGCGGTGGCGCTCGACCTCGCCGGCGATCACCGGTCCGGCCTGGTTCTCGTACACCGCTGCCGCAATGCCGCACATCGAGGGCAGGTAATAGGCCTGGTGCAGCTTCCTGACCTGCGCCGACAGCGCGCCGCGCATGGTCAGCCACATCATGACCTCGGCGCCTTCGGCGCCGCCGAGCTCGACCAGCTCGGCATGCGTGAGCGCGGCCAGGCGCTCGGGGTCCTGCTCGAACAGCTCGAGGAACTGCATGTCCCAAGGCACGTTGTTGAAGCCGGCGCGCTCGCCATGGACCTGGTGCGACAGTCCGCCGGTCGCGACGACGACGACGCGCAGGTCCTCCGGGTAGCTCTCGACCGCGCGCCGCAGCGCCTGGCCCAGCTTGTAGAACCGGCGCGCGCTCGGCAGCGGGAACTGCAGCACCCCCATCTGCAGCGGCACGATGCGCATTGGCCAGCCCTCGCCATGCTCGGCCAGCACCGACAGCGGCGAGAAGCAGCCATGGTCGAGCGGCTTGCCCTGGAAGAAGGACAGGTCGAACTCTTCCATCATCAGCGACTGGCCGATATGCGCGGCCAGCCCCGGATGGCCCATGATGGCGGGCAGGTCGCGCTGGCCACCGCCCTCGTCAGCGACCTCATAGCGCTCGCCGATGCCGAGCGCGAACGCCGAGTAATGGTCGAAGAAGAACGAGGTCACATGGTCGTTGTAGGTCACGATCACGACATCCGGCTTGACATCGGCCAGCCATTGCTTGACCGGCGCGAAGGCCTCGAAGATCGGGGTCCAGACCGGGTCGTCCTGCTTGTCGCGGTCGAAGGCGAAGCCGATGGTGGGGGTGTGCGAGACGGCAACGCCGCCAATGATGCTGGCCATGCTGAGGGTGCTCCTGTGTGATGGGTCGGGATTACTTGGTGGAATGCTTGGTGATCAGGCTACGCGCCGCATTGAGCAACTGCTTGCCGTCATGTCCCTTGCCATCCATGTCCTTGACCCAGGTGTCGGTGACGGTCTGGCCGGCGGCCTGGAAGCGCTGCAGCTCGGCCTTCGGGATCACGTTGAAATGGTTGGCCGCTGCCGCCTTCTTGCCCTCGGCATCGGCGGCCAGGAAGGTCTTGCCGATCTGGCCCGACAAGGCCTGGCCGCTGTTCCTGTCGATCACCTTGCGCAGGTCCTCGGGCAGGCCCTCGTAGCGCGCCTTGTTCATCGCGAACATGAAGACCGAGGTGTAGATCGCGGGTTCGGCCGGATCGGTCTCGGAATGGAACTTGACCATTTCCTGCAGCTTGACCGAGGGTACGACCTCGTAGGGCATCAGCGCGCCGTCGATCACGCCCTTGGCTAGCGCCTCGCTGGTTGCCGGCACCGGCATCGCGACCGGGGTCGCGCCGAGCGCGGACAGCAGCTTGTTGCTCAGGCGGGTCGGCGCGCGCAGCTTGAGGCCCTTGACGTCGTCGAGGCTCTTGATCGGTTTCTTGATCACGTGGAACACGCCGTCGCCATGCACATGCAGTGCCAGCGGCTTCATGTCCTTGAACTCGCCCAGCGCGTACTGCTGGGTGTAGTCCCAGACCGCCTTGCTGGTGGCCTCGGGGTCCTGCATCATAAACGGCAGCTCGAACACCTCGAGCAGCGGGAACATGCCGGCGGTATAGCCCTGCAGCGTCCAGATCACGTCGACCACGCCGTTGCGCACCTGGCTGACCAGCTGGGCCGGCGTGCCGCCGAGCTGCATCGACGGGTAAATCTGGCATTTCATGCGCTGGTTCGACTCCTTCTGGATGCGCTCGCACCAGGGCTGGATGAACATGGTGTTGGCGTACGAGTTCGACGGCAGGAAATGGTGCACCTTGAGAGTGACTTCCTGAGCCTGGGCAGCGCTGCCCAGGCTCAGGGCGGCCAGGGTCGTTACGAGGGTTTTGGTGAGAGTGCGCATGGTGTTGTCTCCTTGTGATGGGGGTTGCAGGCGCTGATTCTCGAAACCTCGACCCGGCCTGAGAAGATGGCAGGAACGCAAGCGCGATAACATTTGCTTATCTCCATCGTCCTGATCCGGGTCCCACCTCATGAAGCTGTCCGCCCTGCAAGCCCTTGTCGCCGCCATCGAATCGGGCAGCTTGCGCAGTGCGGCCAGACGCCTGGGTCTGTCGCAGCCGGCGCTGACCAAGACGATCCGTGAACTCGAGCGCGAGCTGGCCGCACCGCTGCTCGAGCGCACGTCGAAAGGGGTGTTGCCCACCGCCCAGGGCAAGGTGCTGTACGACCGGGCCTTGAAGGCGAACAAGGAGCTCAGCACTGCCGTTGATGAAATCCGCCAGCTCGATGGCACCATGCTCGGGGAGCTCAGCGTCGGGGCCGTTCCGGTCGCCGTCATGCTGCTGCTGCCGGAGACCTTGCGCACCTTTTCCCGCCAGTTTCCCGACATCAAGTTGCGCCTGAGCGAGGAGCTGTTTTTCGCGCAAATGCAGAAGCTGCGCTCGGGCCAGGTGGATGTGGCGATCTGCGGCATCCCGGACGGCCTGGCCTCGGGCGAGTTCCAGATCGAAACCCTGATCGAGACCGAGATGGTGGTGGTAGTCCGCAAGGGCAGCCCGCGCCAGCAGGCGCGCCGGCTGCAGGAGTTGGCCGATGCGCCATGGGTCTACACCGGCTCGACCCATGACGCGGGTTACGCGAAACTCCTGTTCGAGCGCCATGGCATGGACGGGCCGCCTTCGCGCACCATCGTCAACTCGACCTTGGCGCTGCTGTCGCTGGTGACGGCGGGGGACTATGTGGCCCTGATGCCGCGCCAGATCGCCGTCCATCCGATGGCGGCCAGCTTCTTCGCCATCGTGCCGCTGGCCGAGGAGGGCTATCGCCTCCAGGTGGCGGCGCTGATCCGCCGTGAATCCGCAGTCGCGCCCGTGGTCCGGCATTTTCTGGCCCATCTGCACCGGGCCGCCCATCACGTCAACCACCGGCCGGACTGGGACGAGTCCAGCTCGCTGTCTTGCTAGGACGGGCGGCTTCGTGACGAGGTCGGGCGGGTCTGAAAACGAAAAACCCTGCAGACCGTGAGATCTGTAGGGTTTCATGTTTGGTGCCCAGGAGAGGACTCGAACCTCCACGGAGTTACCCGCTAGTACCTGAAACTAGTGCGTCTACCAATTCCGCCACCTGGGCTTTCAGGGTTTTGTTTCTTGAGATATGCCCAAAGTCTAGCAAATGAGTGCTAAAGTCTTTGGTGCCCAGGAGAGGACTCGAACCTCCACGGAGTTACCCGCTAGTACCTGAAACTAGTGCGTCTACCAATTCCGCCACCTGGGCATCTCAGGAAGCCGCTAGTATAGCGCGGAATATTGCGAGTACAAAAGCCGAGTGAAAGAAAAACCTATTTTATTGACTGAATTCGAAGGCCAGGTCAACGGCCACCGCGACGGCCACGGTTTCGTGGTGCGTGACGATGGACAACCCGATGTCTACCTGCCGCCCAACGAGATGCGTGCCGTCCTTCACCGCGACCGGGTCAAGGTCCAGGTGGTGCGGCAGGACCGCCGCGGCCGACCCGAGGGCCGCGTGACCGAGATCGTCGGGCGTTCCAGCGCCCCGATCATCGGGCGCCTGCTGCAGGAGTCCGGTGTCTGGCTGGTCGCGCCCGAGGACAAGCGCTACGGCCAGGATGTGCTGATCCCGAAGGGCGCCATGGGCCAGGCCCAGCCGGGCCAGGTGGTGGTGGTCGAGCTGACCGAGCCGCCCGCGCTCTACGGCCAGCCGGTCGGCCGCATCAAGGAGGTGCTCGGCGAGATCGACGACCCCGGCATGGAGATCGAGGTCGCGGTGCGCAAGTACGGCGTGCCGCACGAGTTCTCGGATGCCGCGCTGGCACAGGCGCGTGCCTTGCCCGACAAGGTGCGTGCGGCCGACAAGAAGCACCGGATCGACCTGACCGACGTGCCGCTGGTGACGATCGACGGCGAGGATGCGCGCGACTTCGATGACGCGGTCTACTGCGAACCGGCCAAGGTCGGACGCGGCAAGGGCTGGCGCCTGCTGGTCGCGATCGCCGATGTCAGCCACTATGTCGAGACCGGCGAGGCGATCGACATCGACGCCTACGAGCGCGCCACCAGCGTCTACTTCCCGCGCCGCGTGATCCCGATGCTGCCCGAGAAGCTCTCGAACGGCCTGTGCTCGCTGAACCCGGAGGTCGAGCGCCTATGCATGGTCTGCGACATGCTGATCAACGCCCAGGGCGACATCCACGCCTACCAGTTCTATCCGGCGGTGATGTTCAGCCACGGTCGCCTGACCTATACCGAGGTCGCAGCCATCCTGCAGAACACGCGCGGCCATGAGGCGCAGCAGCGCGAGGCGCTGGTACCGCATCTGCTCAACCTGCACGATGTCTACCGGGGCCTGCTGGAAGCACGCAAGCGCCGTGGCGCAGTCGATTTCGAGACCACCGAGACCCAGATCGTCTGCAACGAGGTCGGCCAGATCGAGAAGATCGTCCCGCGCACGCGCAACGACGCGCACCGCCTGATCGAGGAGGCCATGCTGGCGGCCAACGTCTGCTCGGCCGAGTTCATCCAGCACGGCAAGCACCCGGGCCTGTTCCGCGTCCACGAGGGGCCGACCCCGCTCAAGATCGACATCCTGCGCCAGTACCTCAAGGCGCTGGCCTTGCCCTACAGCGTCAGCGACGAGCCGACCCCGCTCGAGTTCCAGCAGATCGCCACGGCGACCGGTGACCGGCCCGATGCGCTGCAGATCCACCAGATGCTGCTGCGCTCGATGTCGCAGGCGATCTACTCGCCCAACAACGAGGGCCATTTCGGCCTGGCCTTCGAGGCCTATACCCATTTCACCAGTCCGATCCGGCGCTATCCCGACTTGCTGGTGCACCGCGTGATCAAGTGCATCCTGGGCGAGCGCAAGTATTCGCTGCCCAATCTGCCGACGCCGGGCGAGGCCCAGCTCAAGCTGGCCAAGCGGCTGGCCGACCGGGTCAAGCCGCCGGCTCCGGGTGACAAGCCGGTGCGGGCCAAGAAGCCGAATGCCGAGCTGCTGGCCTGGCAGGCCGCCGGCCTGCATTGCAGTGCCAACGAGCGCCGCGCCGACGAGGCCAGCCGCGATGTCGAGGCCTGGCTCAAGTGCAAGTACATGCGCGAGCATCTGGGCGAGGAGTTCAGCGGCAAGGTCAGTGCGGCCACCAGCTTCGGCCTGTTCGTCACGCTCGACAGCATGTATGTCGAGGGCCTGGTGCACATCACCGAGCTCGGCGGCGAGTACTACCGCTTCGACGAGGCACGCCAGGAACTGCGCGGCGAGCGTACCGGCATGCGCTATGCGCTTGGCACGCCGGTGCGGGTGCAGGTCAGTCGGGTCGATCTCGACGGCCGGCGCATCGACTTTCGCTTGGTGCGCGAAGGCGAGGAGCTGGTAGCGCGTGCGCTGCGCGACAAGAAGGGCGGCTCCGCAGCAGTTGCCGGCGAGGGTGGCTCGACCCGGGCCGCGCGCAAGCGCAAGCCCAAGGCGGGCGAAGCCGGTCCATCGGCTCAGCCGGGTCCGTCGGGCATCTGGTCGGGCGGCAAGCCCGCTGGCAAGCCTGCCGGTCGCGGTGCCGGTTCGTCGGCGGGCAAGTCGCGCAAGGGCAAGCGTTGAGATGCAGATACTCGTCTTTCTGCTCGACAACCTGTTCTTCGTGCTGGTCTTTGCTTCGCTGCTGCGGGCCTGGATGAACCAGTCCCGGCTGCGCATGACCGAGCAGCCCGGGCGTTTCGTGATGGCGCTCAGCGACTGGCTGGTCAAGCCGCTGCGCCGCGCCTTGCCGAATGGCTTGCGCCAGGCCCGCCTGGACTGGGCCAGCCTGGCGGCGGCCGCGCTGCTGGCGCTGTGTCATGCCTTGCTGCTGCACCTGCTGTCGCTGATCCTGCTGCCCAGCTTCGATTGGCTGTCCTGGGTCTGGACGGTGCCCGCGCAGGCCTTGCTGTTCCTGCTGCGCACGGTGCTGCAGGGCTTGCTGGCCATGACACTGGTCTACGCGCTGATGAGCTGGATCCAGCCTTTCTCGCCGATCGGTGGCGTGCTGGCGCGCCTGCTCGCGCCCTTGCTGCAGCCGCTGCGCCGGCGCCTGCCCCTGGTCGGCGGGGTCGACCTGTCGGCGCTGGTGCTGATCCTGCTGCTGCAGGTGCTGCTGCTGGCGCTGGGCTGACCTGGCTTGGCCTGGGCTGACCTGACCTGACCTGGCCTGGCCCTTGGACGCAGGCCGCTATCCATGGTGGCCTTGGCGTCCTTGAATTTTTGGCCGGTGCCTGCGCCAAGGCTCAGCCCGGCCAGGGCGTGAGGCCGGCGAGCAGGTCGCCGGCGCGCAGGCCGCGTCCGCTTGGCCAGCGGTCGGCCAGTGCGCCATGTTGGTGTACCGCCCGGCAGGCCGCCTGTAGTGCCATTTCCAGTCCGTCGCTCAAGCTGCCGTTCAGCCCGCTGTCCGGGCTGGGCTGCGGCATGGCAGCCGGCATTTGGCCCTGCCTGCCGGGCCTGGCGGTCTGCGCCCAGTAGGCGCCGACCATGCCGGCCAGCACATCGCCGGTGCCGGCGGTCGCGAGCAGGGCGTTGCCCGTAGTGTTGATCAGCGGGATCTGCCCCGGCGCGGCGATCACGCTGCCCGAACCCTTGAGCACGACCACGGATTGGAATTGCTGCGCCAGCTCGCGTGCGGCTTGCAGCCGGTCGGCCTGGACCTGCGCGCTGTCGCAGCCCAGCAGCCTGGCCGCCTCGAGCGGATGCGGTGTCAGGATGCTGTGCTGGCCGCGTGCCAGCCGGCGGCTCAGCTGTGCGCGCCAGTCGGCCTGCTGCGCCAGCGCATTGAGCGCGTCGGCATCGAGCACCAGGCGCGGTGAATGTTCGAGCAGGGCTGACAGCACCGCGCGCACCGACTGGCCGCCACCACAGCCGCAGACGGTGATGGCCTGGCGCGCCAGCTCGCCCTCGGCGCTGGCTTGCGCCGGGCGAAACATCAGCTCGGGCCAGAGCAGGTCGAGCGCGGGCGTGGCCGGTCCGGCGCCGAGCAGGCCCAGATAGACCCGGCCCGCGCCGGCTTGCAGGCCGGCGCGCGCCGCCAGCAGTGCCGCGCCGCTCATGCCGTTGCCATCGACCGAGACATCCTGGCCGCCGAGCACCAGCAAGTCGCCGTGGCTGCCCTTGTGTGCGCCATGGCGCTGCTGACGCGTCGGGCCCGGCTCGGTGTCAGGCGCGTTGAGCCAGGCATCGGGCGGCAGCTGATCGGCGGCGACGCCGAGCCGGTCGAGCCAGACCTGGCCGGCCGCGTCCCGGCCGTCGGCGGTGAACAGTCCGGGCTTGAGCGTCAGCAGCGACAGGGTGTGGCGCGGCCCGGCAGGGCGGGCCGCGAAGGGATTGAGCCAGGCGCCGCTGTCGCACGCCAGACCGCTGGGCAGGTCCACGCACAGCACGGTCGCGCGGGTCTGCTGCAGGGTTTGCATCCAGTCGGCCATCGGGCCCGGACCGAGGCCGCGGCCGCCCAGGCCCAGCAGCGCATCGATGCCGAGGTCGAAGTCCTCGGGTGGCCGGTCGGAAAACTCCAGGCCGGCCGCTCGCGCCTGTTGCAGTGCGTAGCGGGCGTCGTCAGGCAGGCGGCTTTCGTTGCCCTGCCAGCTGACCGTCAGGCGGGTCTGTGGCAGTTGCGTGCGCAGCAGGGCAGCTGCCAGCAGGCCGTCGCCGCCGTTGTTGCTGGGTCCGCAGGCGAGCCAGACATGGCGTGCATGCGGCTGCAGCGCCCGCGCCAGGGCGGCAATCGAGCCCGCGGCCCGCTGCATCAGCTGGTGTGGCGGCAGGTGCGCGAGCGCGGCCTGTTCGATCGCGCGGCTGGCGGCGCTGCCGTGCAGCGGGAGCTTGGGTCGGCACGACCCGGGGTCTAGGCGCAGCAGCATGAGGTTTTGAAGGTGTTACAATCGCTGGGTTTTGCAAATTGTGGCGCATGTGGCGTCACATAAAGCAGAGCTCAACCGCAAACAGGTCCGACCAGGTGTCGTTGGCGTCACGCCGCGATGATGGACCTGATTTAAGCCCCAACCTCAGGAAATTTAACCATGTCTATCTCCATGCGCGAAATGCTGGAAGCCGGTGTCCATTTCGGTCACCAAACCCGCTTCTGGAACCCCAAGATGGCTCCGTTCATCTTCGGTCACCGCAACAAGATCCACATCATCAACCTGGAAAAGACCCTCCCGCTGTTCGAGGAGGCTGCCAAGTTCGTGCGCCAGCTGACCGCCAATGGCGGCACCGTGCTGATGGTCGGTACCAAGCGCACCTCGCGCGACATCGTGTCCCTCGAAGCTGACCGCGCCGGCGTGCCTTACGTCGAGCAGCGCTGGCTCGGCGGCATGCTGACCAACTTCAAGACCGTCAAGACCTCGATCAAGCGCCTGAAGGACATGCAAGCTCAGAAAGAAGCCGGTCTGGAAAGCATGTCCAAGAAGGAACAGCTGACCTTCACCCGCGAGATCGAGAAGCTCGAGAAGGACATCGGCGGCATCCAGGACATGCCCGCTCTGCCGGACGCCATCTTCATCGTCGACGTCGGCTACCACAAGATCGCCGTGTCCGAAGCCAAGAAGCTGGGCATCCCGATGATCGGCATCGTCGACACCAACCACTCGCCCGAAGGCATCGACTACGTGATCCCGGGTAACGACGACTCGGCCAAGGCTGTCGCCCTGTACGCTCGCGGCATCGCCGACGCGATCCTGGAAGGCCGTGCCAACGCCGGCGCCGACCTGGTCAAGACCGCTCAAGCCGATGCTGGCGACGAGTTCGTCGAAGTGCAAAACGCTGCCTGAAGCTGAGCACCCAAGTCGAAAAAGGGGCTCGAGAGCCCCTTTTTTGCAAGCAAATTTTCATCTGACAGTGCAACACTGGGTCCCACACTGGACTCGAACGGAGAAATAAGATGGCTGCAATCACCGCTAGCATGGTCGCCGAACTGCGCGCCAAGACCGACGCCCCGATGATGGAGTGCAAGAAGGCCCTGACCGAAGCCGAAGGCAATATGGACAAGGCCGAAGAGATCCTGCGCGTCAAGCTGGGCAACAAGGCCGGCAAGGCCGCCAGCCGCGTCACCGCCGAAGGCGTGATCTCCAGCTTCATCGACGGCACCACTGGCGCCCTGGTCGAGATCAACTGCGAAACCGACTTCGTCTCCAAGAACGACCTGTTCCTGGCCTTCTGCAACCAGGTCGCCGAGCTGGTCGTCAAGCACAACCCGGCTGACGTCGCCGCCATCGGTGAACTGCCGCTGACCCTGGAAAGCTTCGGCCCGACCGTGGAAGAAGTCCGCAAGGGCCTGATCGGCAAGATCGGCGAGAACATGGCGATCCGTCGCTTCAAGCGCTACGCCGACGGTGGCCAGCTGGCCGCCTACCTGCACGGCGTTCGCATCGGCGTGATGGTCGAGTTCGACGGCGAGCTGACCGCTGCCAAGGACACCGCGATGCACATCGCCGCCATGAAGCCGGTCTCGCTGTCGAGCGCCGACGTGCCGGCCGAGCTGGTCGCCAAGGAGCGCTCGGTCGCCGAAGCCAAGGCTGCCGAATCCGGCAAGCCGGCCGAGATCGCCGCCAAGATGATCGAAGGTTCGATCCAGAAGTACCTGAAGGAAGTCTCGCTGCTGGACCAGGTCTTCGTCAAGGCCGCCGACGGCAAGCAGACCGTGGCTGCCTACCTGAAGTCCGCCAACACCAGCGTCAAGGGCTTCACGATGTTCGTCGTCGGCGAAGGCATCGAGAAGAAGGTCGACGACTTCGCCGCTGAAGTCGCCGCACAGGTCGCAGCCGCCACCCAGGGCGCCTGATACTGATCTGACCCGGTTTTCGGGGCGCTGTCGGCGAGATGCCGGCGCGACCCGAGCCGGGAAAATGCACGGCCGGCCCTTCGCGGGGTCGGCCGTTGTCGCAATGAAGCCCTAAAATCCACCGGATATCAACGAGACCCATGCTTATGCCTGCTTACAAGCGTATCCTGCTGAAACTTTCCGGCGAAGCCCTGATGGGCGATGACGCCTTTGGCATCAACCGCGCGACCATCGTGCGCATCGTCGAGGAGGTCGCTGAGGTCACCCGGCTTGGCGTGGAGGTGGCGGTTGTGATTGGCGGCGGCAACATCTTCCGCGGCGTGGCGGGCGGCTCGGTCGGCATGGACCGCGCCACGGCTGACTACATGGGCATGCTGGCGACGGTCATGAACTCGCTCGCGCTCGGCGACGCGTTCGAGAAGGCCGGCGTCAAGGCGCGCGTGATGTCCGCGATCGCGATCGACCAGGTGGTCGAGCCCTATGTCCGTCCCAAGGCCTTGCAGTACCTCGAAGAGGGCAAGGTGGTGGTGTTCGCTGCCGGTACCGGCAACCCCTTCTTCACCACCGATACCGCCGCGGCCCTGCGCGGTGCCGAGATCGGTGCCGAGATCGTGCTCAAGGCAACCAAGGTCGACGGCATCTACACCGCCGATCCCAAGAAGGACCCGGCCGCCACGCTGTACACGAGCATCAGCTTCGACGAGGCGATCACGCGCCAGCTCGAGGTCATGGATGCGACTGCCTTCGCGCTCTGCCGCGACCAGAAGCTGCCGATCAAGGTCTTCAGCATCTTCAAGCCGGGCGCGCTGCACCGCGTCGTCATGGGTGCCGACGAAGGCACGCTGGTCCACGTCTGATCTAGCAACACAGTAGCAAGAGGTTCAAGATGGCATTGTCTGAAATCAAGAAAAACGCCGAACACAAGATGAACGCTTCGCTCGAAGCGCTCAAGAACAATCTGGCCAAGGTCCGCACCGGCCGCGCCAACCCGCAGCTGCTTGACACCATCCAGGTCGAGTACTGGGGCTCGATGGTGCCGATGTCGCAGGTCGCCAACCTGACCCTGCTCGACGCGCGCACCATTGGCGTCGCGCCGTGGGAAAAGGGCATGGGCGCCAAGATCGAGAAGGCGATCCGCGAGTCCGACCTGGGCCTGAATCCGGCCTCGCAGGGCGACCTGATCCGGGTGCCGATTCCGGCCATGACCGAGGAGCGCCGCAAGGAGATGACCAAGGTCGTGCGTGGCGAGGGCGAGCATGCCAAGGTCGCCGTGCGCAACTTGCGCCGCGACGCCAACGAGGCGGTCAAGAAGCTGGTCAAGGACAAGCTGGCCTCCGAGGACGACGAGCGCCGCAGCACCGAAGAGATCCAGAAGCTGACCGACCGCATGATCGCCGAAGTCGACAAGGTCATCGCGTCCAAGGAACAGGACCTGATGGCCTTCTGAGGCCGTTTCAGGCATATCGACCCAGACTCTCCTGCATGTTCAAGCCAAAAGCCGTCAAGTCTCCCGCCGCCATGCCCCGGCATGTCGCCATCGTCATGGACGGCAACGGCCGTTGGGCCAAGAAGCGCTTCCTGCCCAGGTTGGCCGGGCATCGGCAAGGCTACGAGTCGCTGCGTCGCATGGTCGACCTGTGCCTGCAGCGCGGCATCGAGGTGCTGACGGTGTTTGCCTTCTCGTCCGAGAACTGGAAGCGTCCGGTCGAGGAGGTCTCGGGCCTGATGGATCTGCTGGTCAAGGGCCTGATGCGCGAGGTGCCCAAGCTCGGCGAGCAGGGCGTGCGCATGGAGTTTCCGGGCGAGCGCCAGGGCCTGTCCGAGCTGGTCCGCTCCAGCCTGGAGCAGGCGCGCGCGCAGACTGCGTGCAACGACCGGTTGGTGCTCAACATCTGCTTCAACTATGGCGGACGCTGGGACATCGTGCAGGCCGCGCAGCAGCTGGCCTTGCGCGGCGAAGCCATCACCGAGGCTTCGCTCGCGGCGGCGCTGTCGATGGCCCAGGTGCCGGACCCCGATCTGGTGATCCGCACCGGCGGCGAGCAGCGCATCAGCAACTTCATGCTCTGGCAGTCGGCCTATTCCGAATTCTATTTTTCCGACAAGCTCTGGCCGGATTTCGATGCGGCCGAGTTCGACCGCGCGCTGGCCTGCTACGCCGGCCGCGAGCGCCGCTTCGGTCTGATCTCGGAGCAGCTTGCTGCTTCATCCGACGCGGCCTGATCCCATGCTCAAGCAAAGAATCATCACCGCCTTGCTGATGCTGGCGGTCCTGCTGCCGGCTCTTTTTCATTCCGATCCCCGGCCTTTCTGCCTGCTCACGCTGCTGCTGATCGTCGCGGGCGGCTGGGAATGGGGTCGGCTCAACGGTCTGGCCTTTGGCGCCGCGCTGGCCTGTGGTCTTGGACTTGGAGCCTTGCTCGGGCTGGCCTGGTGGCAGTTCGATCTGGCGCAAGCGCAGCCGCTGCTGTGGCAGGTCACGGGCATTTTCTGGCTGGTCGCCGCACCGCTGCTGCTGCGCGCCGGTGTCGCCGGCTGGCCCCGCATTGCGCCGGCATTGCGCCTGTGCATCGGACTGACCCTGATCGGGCTGGCCTGGTGGGCGATGGCGCAGGCGCGGGTCCAGGGCGTCGCGCTGCTGCTGTCGATCATGGCGCTGGTCTGGACCGCTGACATCGCGGCCTATTTCGGCGGCAAGGCCTTTGGCCGGCGCAAGCTCGCGCCGAGCATCAGCCCCGGCAAGAGCTGGGCTGGCGTCTACAGCGGCGCCATTGGCGTGCTGCTGCTGGCCGCTTGCTGGACCTGGGCCGAGCAGCGCTATGGCACGCCAGGCGCCAGCCTCTACGGCCGGCTCTGGGCCATGGGGCCGCTGGCCATGCTCGGCGCCCTGTTGCTGCTGACCGCGATGAGCGTCTGCGGCGACCTGATCGAGTCGCTGGTCAAGCGCAGCGCGGGCGTCAAGGACTCGAGCCAGCTGCTGCCGGGCCATGGCGGCGTGCTCGACCGGGTCGACGCGCTGCTGCCGGTGCTGCCGCTGGGCATGATGCTGGCCACCCTCTAATACCTCCGGAAACCGTCCATGCACCTTACTTCCACGCCGATGCGCCAGCGCCTGACGGTGCTCGGTTCCACCGGCTCCATCGGCAAGAACACCTTGGACGTGGCCGCGCGCCATCCGGAGCGTTTCGAGGTCTATGCGCTCAGCGCCTCGACCCAGGTCGAGCTGCTGCTGGCGCAATGCGCCCAGTTCAAGCCGCGCTATGCCGTCATGGCCTCGCCCGCGCATGCGGCGCTGCTGCGCCAGCGCCTCGCGGCCGAGGGCCTGGCCACCGAGGTGCTGTCGGGCCCGGCAGCCCTGTCCGAGATCAGCTCGCTGCCCGAGGTCGATGCCGTGATGGCGGCGATTGTCGGCGCGGCCGGTCTCGAACCCTGCCTGGCCGCTGCGCGCGCCGGCAAGAAGCTGCTGCTGGCCAACAAGGAAGCGCTGGTCGTTGGCGGCGAATTCTTCATGCAGGCGGTGCGCGAGGGCGGCGCCACGCTGCTGCCGATCGACAGCGAGCATTCGGCGATCTTCCAGTCACTGCCCGAGGATGCCTCGACCTGGGACTTGCGGGTCGAGAAGATCATCCTGACCGCCTCGGGCGGACCGTTTCGCAGCCGCGACCCGCTGACGTTGGCCAAGGTCACGCCCGACGAGGCCTGCGCCCACCCGAACTGGGTCATGGGCCGCAAGATCTCGGTCGATTCGGCGACCATGATGAACAAGGCGCTCGAGGTGATCGAGGCGCGCTACCTGTTCGGCCTGCCGCCCGAGCGCATCGAGGTCGTGATCCACCCGCAGAGCGTGCTGCACTCGATGGTGCAGTACCGCGACCGTTCGGTCGTGGCCCAGCTGGGCACGCCGGACATGCGGGTGCCGATCGCCTACGGCCTGAGCTGGCCGCAGCGCATCGAATCGGGCGCCGAGGCGCTGGATTTCGCGCGCATGAGCGCGCTGACCTTCGAGCCGGCCGATCCGGCCCGCTTTCCCGGCCTGTTCCTGGCCTGGGAGGCCTTGCGCGCCGTGCCGGGCACGACGGCGGTGCTCAATGCCGCCAACGAGATCGCGGTGGCGGCCTTCCTGGAGGGCCGGCTGCGCTTCGACCAGATCCATCAGGTCAACCGCGCCACGCTCGAGCATTACCAGCCCGCAGCGCCGCATGGCCTCGATGACCTGCTCGCGATCGACGCCCGGGCCCGTGCCTTGGCGGCCGAGCGCGTGGCGCATTGCCACTGAGCCCCGGTCATGCTGACCCTGCTCGCCTTTGTTGCTGCCCTGGCGCTGCTGATCGCCGTCCACGAATGGGGTCACTACCGGATGGCACTGGCTTGCGGTGTCAAGGTGCTGCGCTTTTCGATCGGTTTCGGCCCGGTCCTGCTGCGCTGGCAGGGGCGTAGCGGCACCGAGTTCACGCTCTGCCTGCTGCCGCTGGGCGGCTATGTGCGCATGCTCGACGAGCGCGAGGCCGAGGTGTCGCCTCAGGAGCGCCATCTGGCCTTCAATACCCAGCCGCTGCGCGCGCGCGCGGCCATCGTCGCGGCCGGTCCGCTGGCCAACCTGGTGCTTGCCGTCTTGCTGTATGCGGCGGTGTCCTGGATCGGCCAGCCGCAGGCCCGTGCCGTGCTGTCCGAGCCGGCGGTCGGCACGCTGGCGGCGCAGGCCGGCCTGCGCAGCGGCCAGTGGGTGCAGCGCCTGAGCGCCGACGGCGAGCCGGAGCAGGAGGTCGAGTCCTTCGATCAGTTGCGCTGGGTCTTGACCGAGGCCGCGCTGTCGGGCCAGGACCTGACGCTGTGGGCCGGCTCGGCGCCGGAGTCGGCTGCGGACGAATACCGCCTGCCGCTGTCGATGCTGGGGCCGGTCGAGTCAGCCGATGTCGAGCTGTTCGCCCGCATCGGCATCGTCGCGCCCTGGTCGGCACCGGTGCTGGGCGAGCTGCTCGAGCAGGGGGTGGCTGCGCGTGCCGGCTTGCAGGCCGGCGACCGGGTGCTCAGCGTGGACGGCCTGGTCGTGCGCGATGCGCAGCAGTTGCGCCAGCTCATCAGGACCGGCCTGGACCGCCAGGGCAATGGCCTGGCGCAGACCTGGGTGCTCGAGCGCCGGGGCAACCGGCTGGAATTGACCGTGCGGCCCGAGCCGCAGGGCGAGGGCCCGCAACGGGTCGGGCGCATCGGCGCCTTCGTCGGCACGCCGCCCGAGACGGTGACCCTGCAGGAGGATTTCCTCGGCGGCCTGCTGCAGGGCCTGCGTCGCACCGGCGAGGTCGCCAGCCTGACCCTGGGCATGATGGGTCGCATGGTGGTGGGCCTGGCCTCGCTCGACAACTTGAGCGGTCCGATCTCGATTGCCGAATATGCCGGCAAGTCGGCCAGCCTGGGCGGCGTGGCCTACCTGTCCTTCCTGGCCCTGATCAGCGTCAGCTTGGGCGTGCTCAACCTGCTGCCGCTGCCGGTCCTTGACGGCGGTCACCTGTTGTATTATCTGATCGAGGGCGTGACCGGCCGCCCCATCCCCGAACAATGGCTGGAACGGCTGCAGCGCGCCGGAATGGCCCTGTTGCTGGCGCTCATGAGCGTGGCCGTTTTCAATGACATCGCCCGACTGTTGGGCTGAAATCCTGTTTCCATGAAGAACTCCCTTTTCCGCATGCGCTCGGTTGCCATGGGCGCGATCGTTTCCTCCTTGGTCGCCGCCTTGCCGGCCTGGGCCGTTGCGCCGTTCCAGCTGCGCGACATCCGCCTCGAGGGCCTGCAGCGGGTCGAGCCCGGCACCGTGTTTGCCTCGCTGCCGTTTCGCGTCGGCGACCAGTACAGCGACGACAAGGGCACGGCCGCGATCCGCGCCCTGTTCGGCCTGGGCCTGTTCTCGGACGTGCGGCTGCAGGTCAATGGTGACGAGCTGGTCGTGATCGTCGAGGAGCGTCCGACCGTGGCCGAGGTCGGCTTCACCGGCGTCAAGGAGTTCGACGCCGAGGTGCTCAAGAAGGCGCTGCGCGACATCGGCCTGGCCGATGGTCGCCCGTTCGACCGTGCGCTGGCCGACCGCGCCGAGCAGGAGCTCAAGCGCCAGTACCTGACCCGCAGCCTCTACGGCGCGCAGGTCACGGCGACCGCCACGCCGATCGAGCGCAACCGCGTCAACGTCAACTTCAACGTGGTCGAGGGCGACATCGCCAAGATCAAGGAAATCCGCATCGTCGGCAACCAGGCCTTCAGCGACAGTACGCTGCGCGGCCTGTTCGACCTCGATACCGGCGGCTGGCTGAGCTGGTACACCAAGAGCGACCGCTACTCGCGCACCAAGCTCAACGCCGACCTCGAGACACTGCGCAGCTACTACCTGTCGCGCGGCTACCTCGAGTTCCGCATCGATTCGACCCAGGTCGCGATCGCGCCCGACAAGGACGCGATGTCGATCACGGTCAACGTGACCGAGGGTCAGCGCTACGTGGTCTCGAGCATCCAGCTCGAGGGCGACTACCTCGGCAAGGAAGCTGAGTTCAAGTCCCTGGTCGCGATCAAGGCCGGCCAGCCCTACAACGCCGAGGACGTGGCGCAGACCACCAAGGCCTTCACCGAGTATTTCGGCGGCTTTGGCTACGCCTTTGCCCGCGTCGAGGCCAAGCCGCAGATCGATCGCGTCAGCAACCGTGTCGCGCTGGTGCTCAGCGCCCAGCCGTCGCGCCGCGCCTATGTGCGCCGCATCAGCGTCGAGGGCAACAACCGCACCCGCGACGAGGTGATCCGGCGCGAGTTCCGCCAGCTCGAGTCGGCCTGGTACGACAGCGACCGCATCAAGCTCTCGCGCGACCGCGTCGACCGCCTGGGCTTCTTCACCCAGGTCGCGGTCGATACGGTCGAGGTGCCGGACGCGCCGGATCAGGTCGACTTGGTGGTCAGCGTGATGGAAAAGCCGACCGGCAACCTGACGCTGGGCGCCGGTTTCTCGCAGGCCGAGAAGCTCTCCTTGATCGCGGGCATCCAGCAGGAAAACCTGTTCGGTTCGGGCAACTACCTGGGCCTGAACGTCAACACCAGCAAGTACAACCGCCAGCTGTCGCTGACCACGACCGACCCGTACTTCACGCCCGAGGGCATCTCGCGCACTGTTGACCTGTACTACCGCACCAGCCAGCCGCTCGACACGCAGGAAGGCAACTACAAGCTGACCACGCCGGGTGTGGCGGTGCGCTTTGGCGTGCCGTTCTCCGAGACCGACACGGTCTACTTCGGCGCCGGCATCGAGCAGACCAAGATCGATCCGGGCAACGGCATGCCGCTGGCCTACAACGACTACATCGCCAACTTCGGCGACTCGCCGACCTCGGTGCCGCTGACGGTGGGCTGGGGCCGTGACACGCGCGACAGCGCGCTGGTGCCGAGCACCGGCCGTCTGCAGCGCGTCAACGGCGAGCTCGGCATCGCGGGCGACACCCGCTACGCCAAGGCCAACTACCAGTTCCAGCAGTACATCCCGCTGAACAAGAAGTTCACGCTGGCCTTCAATGCCGAGGCCGGCTGGGGCGAGGGCCTGTCGGGCAAGCCGTTCCCGCTGTTCAAGAACTTCTATGGTGGCGGCCTGGGTTCGGTGCGCGGCTTCGAGCAGGGCACGCTGGGCGGCAAGTCGTCGATCGTCGGTGGCACCACCATGGCCAATATCGGCGGCACCCGCAAGATGGTGCTCAACACCGAGGTGATCGCGCCGTTCCCGGGGGCCGGCAACGACCGCACGCTGCGCCTGTACGGCTTCTTCGACATCGGCAACATCTACGCCGAGGGCGAGAAAGTCGATTTCGCCAACCTGCGCGCCTCGACCGGCGTCGGCATCAGCTGGATTTCGCCCATCGGCCCGCTTAGAATCGCCTATGCCCGTCCGGTGCGCAAGCAGGACGACGACAAGACCCAGAGCATCCAATTCCAGATCGGGACTTCTTTCTGATGACATCGTTCAAGCGCGTTTTTTCGCGTCACGCCATTGCGGCGCTGGCGCTCGGCTGTACCACTCTGGCCTCGGCGGCCGAGCTGCGCATAGGCTTCGTCAACACCGATCGCATCTTCAAGGAAGCGGCGACGGCCAAGGCCGCGCAGTCCAAGCTCGAGCAGGAATTCTCGCGCCGCGAGCGTGAGGTCGAAGGCCTGGGCACCCAGCTCAAGAGCGCCTCCGAGAAGCTCGAGAAGGACGCTCCGACCCTGTCCGACAGCCAGCGTGGCGCGCGCCAGCGTCAGCTGGTCGAGCTCGACCGCGAGTTCCAGCGCAAGCGGCGCGAATTCCAGGAAGACCTGGCGCAGCGCAAGAACGAGGAGCTGCAGCTCGTGCTCGAGCGCGCCAACCGCGTCATCAAGCAGGTTGCCGAAAGCGAGAAGTACGACCTGATCATGCAGGAAGCGGTCTACGTCAATCCCAAGCTCGACATCACTGACAAGGTGCTGAGCGGGCTCAACAACGCCAAGTGATGGCCAGGCCGTGAGCGCCACGCTGGCCGAAATCTGCGCCGCCCTGGGCGGCGTTTTACATGGTGAGCCGGGCTTGTCGATCGACCGCCTGGCCTCGCTAGAGACCGCCGAGGCGGACTCGCTGTCCTTCGTCGCGCAGGCGCGCTATGCGTCGCAGATCGCAAGCACGCGTGCCGGCGCGCTGATCGTGCCGCCCGCGCTGCTGGAGCCGGCGCGCGCGCGCGGCGCTTGCATCGAGACGCCGGACGCCTACCTCTATTTCGCGCGCCTGACGCAATGGTGGAAGGCCAGGCGTGAGGCGGCCGAACAGGCCGATGCCGGCCCTGCGATTCACCCGAGCGCGCTGATTGATCCCACGGCGCGGTTGGGCGAAGGCGTGACGGTCGGGGCTTTTGCCGTGATCGAGGCCGGCGTGGTGGTGGAGCAGGGCGCGCGCATCGGCGCGCATTGCGTGCTCGAGCGCCGCGCCCAGGTCGGCGCGCGCACCCGTCTGAGCCCGCGCGTGACGCTGGGCCATGACTGCCGCATCGGTGCCGATGGCATCGTGCATGGTGGGGTCGTGATCGGCGCTGACGGTTTCGGCTTCGCGTTGCACCAGGGCGAGTGGATCAAGATCGAGCAGCTCGGTGCGGTGCGCATCGGCGACCGGGTCGAGATCGGCGCCAACAGCTGCATCGACCGCGGCGCGCTCGAGGACACCGTGCTCGAGGACGGCGTCAAGCTCGACAACCTGATCCAGATCGGGCACAACGTGCAGGTGGGCCGCAACACGGCCATGGCGGGTTGCGCTGGCGTTGCCGGCAGCGCCAGGATCGGTGCCAACTGCACGGTCGGCGGCGGCGCCGTCGTGCTCGGTCATCTGACGCTGGCGGACGGCGTGCATATCTCGGCCGCCTCGGTCGTGATGCGCTCGATCCATCAGCCCGGCCAGTACAGCGGCGTGTTCCCGATCGACGACAACCGCTCCTGGGAAAAGAACGCGGCCACGCTCAGGCAACTCCACAGCCTGCGCGACCGCATCAAAGCATTGGAAAAGACATCATGATGGACATCCACCAGATCCTCAAGCAACTCCCGCATCGCTATCCCTTCCTGCTCGTTGACCGCGTGCTCGAGATAGAAAAGGGCAAGTCCATCAAGGCGCTCAAGAACGTCAGCGTCAACGAGCCGCAGTTCACCGGCCATTTCCCGCACCGTCCGGTGTTTCCGGGCGTGCTGCAGCTCGAAGCCCTGGCCCAGGCCGCCGCGCTGCTGGCCTTCGACACCCTGGGCACCTCGCCCGACGACAACACGGTCTACTACTTCGCCGGCATCGATGGCGCGCGCTTCAAGCGTCCGGTCGAGCCGGGCGACCAGCTGATCCTCGAGGTCTCGCTCGAGCGCATGAAGGCCGGCATGTTCAAGTTCAAGGCCGTCAGCCGCGTCGATGGCGTGATCGCCTGCGAGGCCGATCTGATGTGCGCCATGCGCAAGATCGCCTGAACCGGGTGCACGCGTGAGCAACATCCACCCCAGCGCTGTGGTCGACCCGGCAGCCGAGCTCGACAGCTCGGTCACGGTCGGCCCCTACACGGTGATCGGTCCGCATGTCCGGATAGACGCCGGCACATCAATAGGTCCGCATTGCGTGATCGAGGGTCACACGACCATTGGTCGCGACAACCGGATTTTCCAGTTCACCTCGCTGGGCGCGATCAACCAGGACAAGAAGTACGCGGGCGAGCCCTGCGAACTGCTCATCGGTGACCGCAACACCATCCGCGAGTTCAGCACCTACCATATCGGCACGGTGCAAGGCGGTGGCGTGACCCGTCTGGGTAACGACAACTGGATGATGGCCTACACCCACCTGGCGCATGACTGCCTGGTGGGCAACCACACCATCTTCGCCAACAACGCGCAGATCGCGGGCCATGTGGTGGTCGGTGACTGGGTGATCCTGGGCGCCTACACCTGCGTGCACCAGTTCGTGCGCATCGGCGCCCACGGCATGACCGGCATGGGCACGGTGCTGCTGGCCGACCAGCCGCCGTTCGTGATGAGCGAAGGGCATCCGGCCGCCGCGCGCTCGATGAATTTCGAGGGCCTGCGCCGACGCGGCTTCAGCGCCGCACGCATTGCCGCCGTCAAGGCCATGCACAAGGCGCTGTATCGCGACAACCTGACGCTGGAGCAGGCCAAGGAGCGCATGACCGAGTTGCCGCAGCGCTTCGAGGGCTGCGAGGCCGATGTGCAGCTGATGCAGGTCTTCCTCGGTGGTCTGTCGGCGCAGCGCGGAATCGTGCGCTGATGGCGGCGGATCTGAGTGCTGCCACCGTCGCCCTGGTGGCCGGTGAAGCGTCCGGTGACCTGCTCGCAGCCCAGCTGCTGCGCGGGCTGCAGGCGCGCTGGCCGGGCCTGCAGGCGGTCGGCATCGGCGGGCCGCAGCTGGAAGCAGCCGGTTTCACCGCCTGGTGGCCGAGCGAGAAGCTGGCCGTGCGCGGCTATGTCGAGGTGCTGCGCCACTACCGCGAAATCGTCGGCATCCGCCGCCAGCTAAAAAACAGGCTGCTGGCCGACCAGCCGCGCTTGTTCATCGGCGTCGATGCGCCCGACTTCAACCTCGACCTGGAAGGCGATCTGCGCGCCGCGGGCGTCAAGACGGTGCATTTCGTCGCGCCCGCGGTCTGGGCCTGGCGGCCTGAGCGGGTCGAGCAGATCCGCCGCTGCGTCGACCATGTGCTGTGCATCTTCCCGTTCGAGCCCGAGCTGCTGGCGCGCCACGGCATTGCCGCCACCTATGTCGGCCATCCGCTGGCGCCGCTGATTGCGCTCGAGCCGGATCAGGCCAAGGCGCGCCTCGAGCTGGGCCTGGCGCCGGATGCGCGCGTGGTCGCGCTGCTGCCGGGCAGCCGCAGTGCCGAGATCGAGCATCTGCTGCCGCGTTTCCTGCAGGCCGCGCGCCTGATGCTGCGCGAGCAGCCCGGGCTGCGCTTCGTGCTGCCGGCGGTGCCGGCGCAGTTCGCGCGCATCGAACAGCTGGCCGCGCGCGCGGGCCTGGGCGCGGCGCTGCAGCTCACGCGCGGCGGCTCGCATGCGGCGCTGGCCGCCTGTGACGTCACGCTGATCGCCAGCGGCACTGCGACGCTGGAGGCCGCGCTGTTCAAGCGTCCGATGGTGATCGCCTACCACATGAACTGGTTGTCCTGGAAGCTGCATCAGCGCAAGATGCTGCAGCCCTGGGTCGGCCTGCCCAATATCCTGGCCGGCGAGTTCCTGGTGCCCGAACTGCTGCAGCAGGCCGCCACGCCGGCCGCGCTGGCACGCGAGACACTGGCCTGGCTCGCCGATGACCAGGCGACGCAGGCCAGGCGCGAGGCGCTGCGCCAGCGCTTTGTCAGCCTGCACCGCGAGCTCAGCCGCGACACGGTTCGACTGGCCAGCGATGCGATCGAGCAAGTCCTTGCCGCTTGAGCAGGTCGCCTTCGACTGGGAGACGCCCGCGCTGGTCGCCGGCGTGGACGAGGCCGGCCGTGGCCCGCTGGCCGGGCCGGTGGTCGCTGCGGCCGTGATCCTGGACGAGCGCCAGCCGATCGCCGGGCTGGCCGACTCCAAGAAGCTCAGCGCGGCGCGGCGCGAGGCGCTCTACGACGAGATCCGGGCCAAGGCGCTGTGCTGCTGCGTGGCGCAGGCCAGCGTCGAGGAGATCGACCGCCTCAACATCCTGCAGGCGACCCTGCTGGCAATGCAGCGTGCGGTCGCCGGCCTGCGCCTCAAGCCCGGCCTGGTGCTGGTCGACGGCAACCGGCTGCCGCTGCTCGAGATGCGGGCCGAGGCCATCGTCAAGGGCGACGCCAAGGTGGCAGCGATCTCGGCCGCCTCCATCCTGGCCAAGGTCACGCGCGACCGCGGCCTGGAGCTGCTCGACCAGCACTATCCGCAGTACGGCTTCGCCCGCCACAAGGGCTACGGCACCGCCGAGCACCTGCAGGCGCTGCGCCTGCATGGTCCCTGTCCCGAGCATCGCCGCAGCTTTGCCCCCGTGGCCCAGGCCGAGCGCAGTCCGCTCGGCATCAATCCCTTTCACGCCGTGGCGATTGCCACGCTGATCACATGAACCCCGAGATCATCAGCTCGCGCGACAACGCGTGGGTCAAGAAGTTGCGTGCGCTGGCACAGGATGGCGCGGCCTACCGCAAGCTGGGCCAGGTCTGGCTCGAGGGCGATCATCTGTGTCGCGCCTTGCTCGCGCGCGGCCTGCAGCCGCAGGCGGTGGTGCTGGCTCAGTCGGCGCAGGTCCAGGTGGCGCAATGGGGACTTGATCCGTCGGTGCGGCGCGTGGTGCTGGCTGACGGCCTGATGGCGCAGATCAGCTCGCTCGAGTCGCCGGCCGCGATGGGCTTCGTCCATGCGCTGCCCGCGGCCACGCCGCTCGAGCCGCAGCTGCCCAGTGTCGTGCTCGACCGGCTGCAGGACCCGGGCAATGTCGGCTCGATCCTGCGCAGCGCCGCGGCGATGGGCTTCAAGCAGGTGCTGGCGCTCAAGGGCACGGCGGCGCTGTGGTCGCCCAAGGTGCTGCGCGCCGGCATGGGGGCGCATTTTGCGCTGCAGCTGCGCGAGGGCCTGTCCGAGGCGGACCTTGAGGCGCTGCGGGTGCCGCTGCTGGCGACCAGCCCGCATCGGGGCGAATTCCTGCACCGCGCCGAGCTGCCCTGGCCCTGCGCCTGGCTGCTCGGCCATGAAGGGCAGGGCGTCAGTGATGCACTGCTGGCGCGCGCCGCCATGACGCTGCGCATCGTGCAGCCCGGCGGCGAGGAGTCGCTCAACGCGGCGGCAGCGGCGGCGGTCTGCCTGCACGCCAGCGCGGCCCGCATCGCCTGAGGGCGGCGGCTGGCAGCTGACAGCCAGCTGTCATGATGATCTGCTAAGACTTTTCCTGGCCTGGTTCAATCCATGGCCCCGGGGTATAATCGTCAGGTTTACCCTAACCTCGCGCACCTATCGGCAAGTCCTTGCCGGCCTCCCTGGAAAAGACGTCGTTGCACTCCCCGGGCATAGGTGCGTCCAAACTGGAGAATCCCGTGTTTACCGTCCCAGCAAAAGCCATCCTCGCGCTCGCAGACGGCACGGTCTTTATAGGCGCCTCCATCGGCGCCACCGGCCAGACCGTCGGTGAAGTGGTGTTCAACACCTCGATCACCGGCTATCAGGAAATCCTCACCGACCCCAGCTACCGCCAGCAGATCGTGACCCTCACGTATCCGCATATCGGCAACTACGGTGTCAACGAGGAAGACGTGGAGGCCAATGCCGTCCACGCCGCCGGCCTGATCATCAAAGACCTGCCCCTGCTCTCGTCCAATTTCCGCCAGACGCTGACCCTGGGCGACTACCTCAAGCGTGAAGGTACGGTGGCGATTGCCGACATCGATACCCGCAAGCTGACCCGCATCCTGCGCGAGAAGGGTGCCCAGAACGGCGCCATCATCGGTCTCGAAGCCGGTGTCGAGGTGACCGACGCGCTCAAGGCCCAGGCCGTGGCCGCGGCCCAGGCCGCCCCCAACATGAAGGGCCAGGACCTGGCCCAGGTCGTGACCACGCCGCAGCCCTATGTCTGGACCCAGACCGAGTGGAAGCTCGCGCGTGAAGACGGCACCCCGGGCTACGGCGAGCAGACCGCACCCCGTTTCCATGTGGTGGCCTATGACTTCGGCGTCAAGCTCAACATCCTGCGCATGCTGGCCTCGCGCGGCTGCAAGGTGACCGTGGTGCCGGCCAAGACGCCGGCAGCCGAAGTGCTCAAGCACAATCCGGACGGCATCTTCCTGTCCAACGGCCCGGGCGACCCGCAGCCCTGCGACTACGCGATTGCTGCCACGCAAGAGCTGATCGAGACCGGCATCCCGCTGTTCGGCATCTGCCTGGGACACCAGATCATGGCGCTGGCCTCGGGTGCCAAGACCTTCAAGATGGTCAACAGCCACCATGGCGCCAACCATCCGGTCAAGGACCTCGACACCGGTCGCGTCAGCATCACGAGCCAGAACCACGGTTTCGCCGTGGAAATGGATTCGCTGCCGGCCAACCTGCGCCCGACCCACATCAGCCTGTTTGACGGCACGCTGCAGGGCCTGGAGCGCACCGACCGCCCGGCCTTCTGCTTCCAGGGTCACCCGGAAGCCTCGCCCGGTCCGCACGACATCGCCTACCTGTTCGACCGCTTCACGGCACTGATGGAGCAACACAAAAATGCCTAAGCGCACAGACATCAAGAGCATCCTCATCATCGGCGCCGGTCCCATCGTGATCGGCCAGGCCTGCGAGTTCGACTATTCGGGCGTGCAGGCCTGCAAGGCGCTGCGCGAGGAGGGCTACAAGGTCATCCTGATCAACAGCAACCCGGCGACGATCATGACCGACCCGGCCACGGCCGACGTCACCTACATCGAGCCGATCACCTGGCAGACGGTCGAGAAGATCATCGCCAAGGAGCGTCCCGACGCGATCCTGCCGACCATGGGTGGCCAGACTGCGCTGAACTGCGCGCTCGACCTGTGGCATAACGGCGTGCTTGACAAGTACGAGGTCGAGCTGATCGGCGCCACGCCCGAGGCGATCGACAAGGCCGAGGACCGCCTGAAGTTCAAGGACGCGATGACCAAGATCGGCTTGGGCTCGGCGCGCTCCGGCATCGCTCACTCGATGGAAGAGGCCTGGGAAGTCCAGCGCAGTGTCGGCTTCCCGACCGTGATCCGCCCGAGCTTCACGCTCGGCGGCACCGGCGGCGGCATCGCCTACAACCCGGAAGAGTTCGAGATCATCTGCAAGCGCGGTCTGGAGGCTTCGCCGACCACCGAGCTGCTGATCGAGGAATCGCTGGTGGGCTGGAAAGAGTACGAGATGGAAGTGGTGCGCGACAAGGCGGACAACTGCATCATCGTCTGCTCGATCGAGAACCTGGACCCGATGGGCGTGCACACCGGCGACTCGATCACCGTGGCACCGGCGCAGACGCTGACCGACAAGGAATACCAGATCATGCGCAACGCCTCCTTGGCGGTGCTGCGCGAGATCGGTGTCGATACCGGTGGCTCCAACGTGCAGTTCTCGGTCAACCCGGCCGACGGCCGCATGATCGTGATCGAGATGAACCCGCGCGTCTCGCGTTCCTCGGCACTGGCATCGAAGGCCACCGGCTTCCCGATCGCCAAGGTCGCGGCCAAGCTGGCGGTCGGCTACACGCTCGACGAGCTCAAGAACGACATCACCGGCGGCGCGACCCCGGCCTCGTTCGAGCCCTCGATCGACTATGTCGTGACCAAGATCCCGCGCTTCGCGTTCGAGAAGTTCCCGACCGCCGACAACCGCCTGACGACCCAGATGAAGTCGGTCGGCGAAGTCATGGCCATGGGTCGCACCTTCCAGGAATCGTTCCAGAAGGCGCTGCGCGGGCTGGAAGTCGGCGTCGACGGCATGAACGAGAAGACCCAGGACCGCGAAGTCCTCGAGCGCGAGCTCGGCACGCCGGGTCCGGACCGGATCTGGTATGTGGGTGACGCCTTCGCGGCCGGCTGGTCGCTCGATGAGGTGTTCAACCTGACCAAGATCGACAAGTGGTTCCTGGTCCAGATCGAGGAGATCATCAAGATCGAGCTGCAGCTCGACCAGATCACCGCCGACAAGGGTGACGCCGCCCTGGCCTCGCTGAGCGCCGACACGCTGCGTACCCTGAAGAAGAAGGGTTTCAGCGACCGCCGCCTGGCCAAGCTGCTGAAAACCAGCGAGAAGGCCGTGCGCGACCAGCGTCGCAGCCTCAACGTGCGCCCGGTCTACAAGCGCGTCGACACCTGCGCCGCCGAGTTCGCGACCAACACCGCCTACATGTACTCGACCTACGAGGAAGAGTGCGAGGCGGCGCCGACCGACAAGAAGAAGATCATGGTGCTGGGTGGTGGTCCGAACCGGATCGGCCAGGGCATCGAGTTCGACTACTGCTGCGTCCACGCCGCCCTCGCCATGCGCGAAGACGGCTATGAGACCATCATGGTCAACTGCAACCCCGAGACCGTCTCGACCGACTACGACACCTCGGACCGCCTGTACTTCGAGCCGCTGACGCTGGAAGACGTGCTCGAGATCGTCGACAAGGAAAAGCCGGCCGGCGTGATCGTCCAGTACGGCGGCCAGACCCCGTTGAAGCTCGCGCTCGGCCTGGAAGCCGAAGGCGTGCCGATCATCGGCACCAGCCCCGACATGATCGATGCGGCCGAAGACCGCGAGCGCTTCCAGAAGCTGCTGCACGAGCTGGGCCTGCGCCAGCCGCCCAACGCCACCGCTCGCACCGAGCCCGAGGCGCTGGAAAAGGCCGCGGCACTGGGTTACCCGCTGGTGGTGCGCCCGAGCTATGTGCTGGGCGGCCGTGCGATGGAAATCGTGCACGAGCAGCGCGACCTCGAGCGCTACATGCGCGAGGCGGTCAAGGTCAGCAACGACAGCCCGGTGCTGCTCGACCGCTACCTGAACGACGCGATCGAGTGCGATGTCGACTGCCTGCGCGACCATGAGGGCCAGACCCTGATCGGCGGCGTGATGGAGCACATCGAGCAAGCCGGCGTGCACTCGGGCGACTCCGCCTGCTCGCTGCCGCCCTACAGCCTGTGCGCCGAGACCGTGGCCGAGATCAAGCGCCAGAGCGCCGCGATGGCGGCCTCGCTCAACGTGGTCGGCCTGATGAACGTGCAGTTCGCAGTCCAGAAGCAGAACGGCCTGGACGTGATCTACGTGCTGGAAGTCAACCCGCGTGCCTCGCGTACCGTGCCCTTCGTCTCGAAGGCGACCGGCATCCAGCTGGCCAAGGTGGCCGCGCGCTGCATGGCCGGCCAGACGCTGGCTGCTCAAGGCATCACCAAGGAAGTGACTCCGCCTTACTTCAGCGTCAAGGAAGCCGTGTTCCCGTTCGTGAAGTTCCCGGGCGTCGACACCATCCTCGGCCCCGAGATGAAGTCGACCGGCGAAGTCATGGGCGTGGGCAAGACCTTTGGCGAAGCCTTCGTCAAGAGCCAGCTCGGTGCCGGCACCAAGCTGCCGCGCGCCAGCGACGGCGTCAAGAAGGTCTTCCTGTCGGTCAAGCAGAACGACAAGGCACGCGCGGTCGGCATCGCCCGCGGCCTGGTCGAGCTCGGCTTCGAGGTCGTCGCGACCCGTGGCACCGCGGCCTCGATCAATGCCGAAGGCATCGCCTGCGGCGTGGTCAACAAGGTGGCCGAAGGCCGTCCCAACATCGTCGACATGATCAAGAACGGCGAGATCGCCATGGTCATCAACACGGTCGAGGAGCGCCGTAACGCGATCGTGGACTCGCGCTACATCCGCACCACCGCGCTGCTGAACCGTGTCACCACCTTCACGACCATTGCCGGCGCTGAAGCGGCGGTCGAGGGCATGAAGTACCTCGACAACCTGGCGGTCTACTCGGTGCAGGAACTGCACGCGCAACTGACGGCCTGATCCGGCGTCAGCCCCTCTGAGAAACCCCCCAGCCTGGAAACGGGCTGGGGGGTTTTTTCATGACTGCTCGCGGGATGTATCGGTTGCGGCAACAGGGAATTCGTATTGAAGAGGTAACTCCAGTTGCTAGGGTTTACCGCATGACGTCATCAATCTCCTCGTTGACAGAATTTGTCGCTCGCTAGAACCCGTTTCCTCCTGCCTGGTGAGAGTGATCCAAGGCACTCCGGCGCAGTCCGGAACCTGAGTCGAGCGGCTCATCCTTCCAACGCATACACCTCATGACCCATGACCCGATCGAATCCCTGCTCGACCAGATGACGCTCCAGGAGCAGGTCGCCCTGCTGTCGGGCGCCGATTTCTGGACCACGGTTCCCGTTCCGCGCCTGAACGTCCCCGCCGTCAAGGTCAGCGATGGCCCCAACGGCGCGCGTGGCGGCATCTTCAAGGACGGCCCCAGCACCGCCTGCTTCCCGGTCGGGATTGCGCTGGCCGCGACCTGGAATCCTGACTTGGTGCAGCAAGCCGGCGCTGCCCTGGGCCAGGAAGCCCTGCTCAAGGGCGCGCGCGTGCTGCTGGCGCCGACCGTCAACCTGCAGCGCACGGTGTTCAACGGCCGCAACTTCGAGTGCCATTCCGAGGACCCCTGGTTGTCGTCCGAGTTGGCCGTGGCCTATGTACGCGGGGTGCAGAGCCAGGGCGTGGCCGCCACCATCAAGCATTTTGTCGGCAACGAGAGCGAATACCAGCGCATGACCATGAGCTCGGACATCCCCGAGCGCGCCTTGCGCGAGCTCTATCTGCTGCCCTTCGAGCGCGCGGTCAAGGAAGCCGGGGTCTGGGCCGTGATGACCTCCTACAACCGCCTGGACGGCACTTTTGCCGCCGATCACCGCCGTCTGGTGACCCAGGTGCTGCGCGAGGAGTGGGGCTTCGACGGCCTGGTCATGACCGACTGGTTTGCCGGCCACGACACGGTCCAGAGCGTGCAGGCCGGCACCGACCTGGAAATGCCCGGTCCTGCGCGCGAACGCGGCGACAAGCTGGTCCAGGCGGTCAACGAGGGTCGGTTGTCGGCCCAGGCGGTGCGCGATTGCGCCCGCCGCGTGCTGCGGCTGATGCAGCGCGTCGGCAGCTTTCAGGATCCGGTCATACCGGCCGAGCGTGCCGATGACCTGCCCGCGCACCGGGCCCTGATCCGCGAGCTCGGCGCACAAGGCTGCGTGCTGCTGAAGAACGAATGCCGCACCTTGCCGCTGGAGAAAACGCCCGGCGCCCGCGTCGCCCTGATCGGGCAAGCGGCGCGGGTGCCGCAGATCATGGGCGGAGGCAGTGCCACCGTGAACGCCCATTACCGGATCGCGCCGATCGACGCGTTGCGCGCACAGTGGCCGCAAGCCAGCTTCACCCATTCGGTCGGGGCCGACATCCACCGCTGGGTGCCGGTGCTGCACGCGCCCGTGACCTTCGAGTATTTCGATTCGCCCGATCTCGCCGGCCCGGTGGTGCAGGTCCAGCAGGTCGACAGCACCGAGCAGATGTGGACCGAGCATAGGCCCGAGGGAGTGACCGGTCAGCATTTCTCGGCCCGTGCCAGGCTGGACTATGTGGCGCAGCAGTCCGGCTGCTACCAGTTCTCGCTGATCAGCGCCGGACGCAGTCGCGCCTTCATCAACGGCCAGCTCGCGGTCGATGCCTGGAGTGGCTGGAGCCGCGGCGAAACCTATTTCACCTTTGGCTGCGACGAGGTCGTGCACGCGCGCGACCTGCAGGCCGGGCAGCGCTGCCAGATCACGATCGAATACAGCAGCGCCACCCCCGAGCCGATTCCGCTGCGCGCCCTGCGCTTTGGCGCGCATCGGGTCCTGGGCGAGCCGGATATCGCCGCGGCGGTGCAGGCCGCAAGCGATGCCGATCTGGCCGTGGTGTTTGCCGGCTTGAATGCCGAATGGGACAACGAAGGGCTGGACCGCAACAGCTTGGAGTTGCCGCAGCGTCAGAACGATCTGATTGCCCGCGTTGCCGCCGCCAATCCGCGCACCGTGGTGGTGTTGCAGACCGGCTCGCCGGTGACACTGCCTTGGCTGGACGCCGTGCCCGCCGTGCTGCAGGCCTGGTATCCCGGCCAGGAATGCGGCAACTCGATCGCCGACGTCCTGCTTGGCGCTGCCGAGCCCGGTGGCCGCCTGACCCAGACCTGGCCGCTGCGCGAGTCAGACAGCGTGGCATTCGGCCAGCCCCTCAATTACCCGGGACAGGACGGCCATGTGCGTTACGACGAGGGGCTGTTCATCGGCTACCGCCATTACCAGCAGCGCGGCCTGCAGACCCTGTTCCCGTTTGGCCATGGCCTGTCCTACACCGAGTTCGAGTACGGCCCGCTGCGCGGCCTGCCCAGCCGGTTCAAGGCCGGCGATTCGATCACCGTCGAAGTACCGGTGCGCAATACCGGTCGTCGCGCCGGCCAGGCCGTGGTGCAGCTGTATGTGCAGGACGAAGCCTGCAGCGTGGCGCGCCCGCCGCGCGAACTCAAGGGCTTTGCCAAGCTCCAGCTCGAAGCCGGCGAATCGTGCCTGGTGCGCCTGACGCTGACTATGCGCGCCTTTGCCTTCTTCGACGACCGCCGCGCCGCCTGGGTCGCCGAGGCCGGTCGCTTCCAGTTGCAAGCCGGGGTGTCGGTGGATCAGATCATGGCTGCGGCCACGGTCGAGCTTGAGGAGGACTGGATCGAGCCTGCTTGAGGCATAATTCTGTCCATTGCACCGCCGACCGGCAACGATCGGCGGTTTCTCTTTGTCTGGAGCAAAAACAATATGGCCACCTTTCCCGTCACCAAGCGCGGCGCCGAGAAGCTCAAGGCGGAGCTGCAGCGCCTCAAGAGCGTCGAGCGTCCTGCCGTCATCACCGCGATTGCCGAGGCGCGTGCCCAGGGCGACCTGAGCGAGAACGCCGACTACGATGCCGCCAAGGAGCGCCAGGGCTTCATCGAAGGCCGCATCGCCGAGATCGAGGGCAAGCTGTCAGCGGCCCAGGTCATCGATCCGTCCGAGGTCGATGCGGGTGGTCGCGTGGTGTTCGGCGCCACCGTCGAGCTCGAGGACGAGGCCAGCGGCGACGCCGTGACCTACCAGATCGTTGGCGAGGACGAGGCCGACATCAAGCTGGGCCTGATCAACATCTCGAGCCCGATCGCGCGCGCACTGATCGGCAAGGAAGAGGGCGACACGGCCCAGGTCCAGGCCCCGGGCGGCGTCAAGCGCTTCGAGATCGTCGCGGTCCGCTACGCCTGATTCCGGCCACCATGCGTCGGCAATGGCCCTTGCTGCTGGCCGCCCTCTGGTGGGGCGGCTTGACTGCCTTGAGTTTCGTCGCCGTGCCGCTGGCCTTTGCCCATTTCGGCAACCCGGCCCTGGCCGGACCCTATGCGGCCCGGCTGTTCCAGATCCAGTCCTGGGCCAGCCTGTGCGCAGCGCTTGGCCTGCTGCTGTGGGCGCGCGCGCAGACCGCACGCTCGGTCGTGCCGGCCGGCACTGCTGGAACAGGCCTGCTGGCGTCGCTGTTGCCCTGGCTGCTGCTGGCGGCGCTGGCGGCCCTGGTGCAGGAGTTCGGCGTCGCCCAGCGCATCGTGACTGCGCGCAGCAGCGGCGGCGACCTCAGGCTCTGGCATGGTGCAGGCACCGTCTTGGTGCTGCTGCAATGGGGGTGCGCCTTGCGCGTGCTGACCCGGCTGGCTGGCCGCCCTTGAGCCTGGCCTCCAGGCCTGGACTGTGGCCTGCAGACTGCTGCATCGCAACCGCGCGAAGTCAATAAAGTAAGGCCGCCAGCTCAGAAGAGCTGGCGGCCTTTTCAATCGCTAACGCTGATTAGGACTCAGCGGATCACGGCGATCGCGTCGCGCTTGCCACCCTTGTAGGTGTAGAGCGTCAGCGCGCCGTTCTTGATGTCGCCCTTTTCGTCGAAGCTGATCGGGCCCATGACGCCGCCGAAGGCCTTGGTCTTGGCCAGTTCAGGCAGGTACTTGGACGGCTGGGCCGAGCCGGCGCGCACCATCGCATCGACCATCACGTTGACAGCGTCGTAGACATAGGGCGCGTAGAGCTTGACGTCGTCGTTGAAGCGCTTCTGGAAGCGTACGCCGAAGTCGGCAGCGGCCTTTTTCTGGTCGCCCTCGACACCACCGGCTTCGGCGCAGACCACCTGGCCGTCGGCCATCGCGTCGCCCGCGAGCTTGGGCAGCTCGGCGGTGCAGATGCCGTCGCCGCCCATGAACTTGGCATTGATGCCGAGCGACTTCATCTGCTTGAGCATCGGGCCGCCGACCGAGTCCATGCCGCCGAAGAACACGACATCGGGCTTCTTGCCCTTGAGCGTGGTCAGGATCGCCATGAAGTCGGTGGCCTTGTCCGAGGTGAACTCGCGGCCGACGATGGTGGCACCAGCGGCCTTGACCGCCTTCTCGAACTCGTTGGCCACGCCCTGGCCGTAGGCGGTGCGGTCGTCGATCACGGCGACGCTCTTGCCCTTGAGCTGGTTGACCGCGTAGCGGCCCAGCGTGCCGCCCAGGTGGACGTCATCGGCCACGACGCGGAAAGCGGTCTTGTAGCCCTGGCGGGTGTATTTCGGGTTGGTCGAGGAGGGCGAGATCTGCGGGATGCCGGCGTCGCTGTAGATCTTGGAGGCCGGAATCGTGGTGCCCGAGTTCAGGTGGCCGATCACGCCATTGACCTTGGAGTCGACCAGCTTTTGCGCGGCGGCCGTGGCCTGCTTGGGATCGGCGGCATCGTCCTCGGCCACCAGCTCGAACTTGACGGCCTTGCCGCCGATCTTGACGCCCTTGGCGTTGAGCTCCTCGATCGCCAGACGGGCGCCGTTCTCGTTGTCCTTGCCCAGGTGGGCAATGGCGCCGCTGGTCGGGCCGACGTGGCCGATCTTGACCACTTCCTGGGCGCTGACCGAGCCGAAGGCGGCGGCCATGGCAGCGAGAACGGTGAGTTTCATCTTCATTTGCATCGCGACTCCTGTTGAAGCTAAAGGGGGTACTGAATGGGTCCAGATCAGGTCGATACCTTACATGCAATTTCCGGGCCCGCGCGCCTGCCAGGTTCGGGGTTTACCCTGAAACTGTGCCTGCAGCGTTCGCACCGCCCATGAAAAACGGCACCCGGATCGCTGGAACCGGGTGCCGTCAGTCCGCTGGCCTCGCCTGGGGGCCGGCTCGGAGCGGAAGAATCAGGCCGCGAGCGCGCGCTCGGCCGATTCGAGCGTGTTGACCATCAGCATCGTGATCGTCATCGGGCCGACACCGCCCGGCACCGGGGTGATGTAGCTGGCCACTTGCCGCACGCCGTCGAAATCGACGTCGCCGCAGAGCTTGCCGGCCTCGTCGCGGTTCATGCCGACGTCGAGCACGACGGCGCCGGGCTTGACCATGTCGGCCGTCAGCACATTGCGCTTGCCGACCGCGGCGACGATCACGTCGGCCTGCAGCGTCATGGCCTTGAGGTCGGGCGTCGCGCTGTGGCAGATCGTCACGGTGGCGTTCTGCTGCAGCAGCATCAGCGCCATCGGCTTGCCGACGATGTTGCTGCGTCCGATCACGACCGCGTGCTTGCCCTTGAGGGAGTAGCCGATGCTCTCGAGCATCTTCATGCAGCCGTAGGGCGTGCAGGGCCAGAAGCCGGCCATGCCGGTCATCAGCGCGCCGGCGCTGGCGATGTGAAAGCCGTCGACATCCTTGGCCGGGCTGATGGCCTCGATCACCTTCTGCGCGTCCATGTGCGCCGGCAGCGGCAGCTGGACCAGGATGCCGTGGATGCTGGGGTCGTTGTTGAGCGCTTCGACGCGGGCCAGCAGCTCGGACTCAGTCATGCTGGCCTCGTATTTTTCGAGCACCGAATGCATGCCGGTGTCCTCGCAGGCCTTGACCTTGTTGCGCACATAGACCTGGCTGGCCGGGTTCTCACCGACCAGGATCACGGCCAGGCCGGGGGTCAGGCCCTGGGCCTTGAGCGCGCTGACGCGCTCGGCGACCTGGGTGCGCAGCTGGCGCGAAAGGGCATTGCCGTCTATCAGTTGTGCAGTCATTCTTGGGCGGACTTTCAGTTCTTGGCAGGGGCCTGGCCGAGCGCGATCTTGAGCAGATCGGCCACGGTCGCGGCGTTGAGCTTTTCCATGATGTTGGCGCGGTGCGCCTCGACCGTCTTGATGCTGATGCCGAGGTCGTCGGCGATCTGCTTGTTGAGCCGGCCGGCCACGATGCGCTCGAGCACCTGGGCCTCGCGCGAAGTCAGCTTGGCGATCAGCGCCTCGCGGTTGGCCACTACCTGTTGCGCCGCGAACGATTCACGCGCCCGGTCCAGCATGCGCTCGACCAGCGGCAGCAGATGCTCCTCGTTGAAGGGCTTCTGGATGAAGTCCAGCGCGCCTTTCTTCATGGTCTCGACCGCCATCGGCACGTCGCCGTGGCCGGTGATGAAGACGATCGGCAGCGGCGACAGGCGCTCGATCAGGCGGTCCTGCAGTTCCATGCCGCTCATGCCGTCCATCCGGATGTCGGCGATCAGGCAGGCAACCTCGCGCGGATCGAAGCGGCTCAGGAAGGATTCCGCCGACTCGAAGCAGCGGACGCGGTAGTCCTTGCCTTCTAGCAGCCATTGCAGCGAATCGCGTACTGCCTCATCATCGTCCACGACATAGACCGTGCCCTTTTTAGGGATCAAACTCATCTTATTCTTTCGCTATCAGGCCGGCGGGGGGAGCCGGCGTTGTCGTTTCAGCATCGCTTCGAGGGGGCTCGGTGACCGGGATCCAGAAGCTGAACTCGCAGCCCACGATACCATCGGGATTGTAGAGGTTTCGCGCCTGCAGCCGGCCGTGATGGGCCTCCACGATCGAGCGGCACAGCTTGAGGCCGATTCCCATGCCCTCGGCCTTGGTGCTGTAGAAGGCCTCGTAGATGCGCTCGAGCATTTCGGGCGGCACGCCCTGGCCGGTATCCTGCACGCAGAATTCGACCACGGCTTGCTGCTCGACCTGGCGCTGGCTCACGCGCAGCTCGACATGGCGCATGACCGGAGGCCGCTGCGCCTGCTGGATCGATTCCCCGCCGTTCTTTATCAGGTTGATCAGCACCTGCTCGATCAGGATCGGGTCGACCATCAGCGCCGGCATTCTGGCGGCCAGATAGCAGTTGAGCCGGATCTGGTGCCGCCGCAATTCGATCTCGGCCAGCTCGGTCGCGTTGCCCACCATCTGCGCCACATCGGACAGCGTCACATTGGGTTCGCTGCGCTTGACGAAGGCACGGATGCGCTGAATGATCTGGCCGGCCCGCTGCGCCTGCTTGATGGTCTTCTCGAGCGCGCCGAGCAGTTCTTCCTCGTTGATCTGCTGGCGCTTGAGGCGCGAGATGATGCCGCTGCAGTAGTTGTTGATCGCGGTCAGCGGCTGGTTGAGTTCATGCGCGACGCTCGACGCCATCTCGCCCATCGTGATCAGGCGGCTGGCGGTCTGGGCGCGCTCGGCCTGCTGCGCGCCGAGCTCCTCGGCATGACGGCGCGCGGTGATGTCGCTGGCGATCACCATCTGCGCCATCCGTCCGTCGACCCAGGTCAGGTAGCGCGTGCGCACTTCCAGCCATTTCTCGAGCTCGGGCAGCCAGATTTCGGCGCTGCCGCCGTTGTTGCCGTTGCCGCCGAAGGCCGGCGCCTCATCGCCGGGTTCAGGCTCGGCCTCGGCCACTGCGGCTTCCTGCTGCGCCTGGGCCGAGCGGGGCGCGATGCAGGCCAGGTCCAGCAGCTGGCGGTGCCCGTCGCCGCGCTGCCCGAGCCAGTTGCGGTACATCTTGTTGGCAAACAGCAGCTCGACGCTGCCGAGCGGGGCGACCGAGATCGCCGTGTCCAGGCTGTCGAGCACGGTGGCAAAGCGTTCGTAGGAGGCGCTGAGCTCCTCGCGCACCCGCTTGGGTTCGGTGATGTCGGTGATCGAGGTCATCCAGCCGGTCTGGTGGCCGTCGGGCGCGATCAGCGGCGAGATATACATGCGCGCGTTGAACAGACTGCCATCTTTGCGGCGCAAGCGCATCTCGAAGCCGCTGGGCGAATAGCGCCCGTGCAGCTCCTCGTAGAGGATCTTCCAGAGTGTCTCGTGGTCTTCTTCCGGCCAGTAGCGGTAGGGCGGCCCGGTGTTGACCAGGTCCTCCTCGGTCCAGCCCGTCATGCGGCAGAACGCCGGGTTGACATAGGTGATGCGGCCCTCGAGGTCGAGCGCACGCATGCCGGTCAGCATCGAGTTCTCCATCGCGCGCCGGAAATTGGTCTCGGTCAGCAGCGCCTGCTGCGCCTGTATCCGCCGCCGCGAATGGCGCCAGTTGGCCAGCAGCATCCAGACTGTCAGCAGGCTCAAGGCGCCCAGGGTCCAGAACAGCGCGCGACCGGGGCCGTCCTGCGAGGTGCGATAGGCCTGGGCCTGCAGCGTCAGCCGGCCGTCCTGGGGTGACAGCGTGACGCGGTAGGCGGGGGGCTCCATCGCCCAGGGCAGGCGGTGCAGCATGGCGCGCTTGCTGTCTTGCTTGACGCCCGCGAGCCGTTCGCCCTGTTCATCGACCAGCGCTACCGCATAACGCGCCAGCGTCGCTTTCGGTACCGCCTGGCGTAGCAATTCCTCGTAGGAGAACTCGGCCAGCACCATGCCCTGGAACAGGTCGCGCCTGGCCAGCGGTAGGGCCAGCAGCAGCGCCGGGCCTTCCTGGCGGCCGAAGTTGGCGTGCAGGAAGACCGGGGTCAGTTGCCGGCGCGCCTGCTCGAAAGCGGCCAGGCGGGCCGGGTGGCTCAGGCGGTTGCGTGCCTCGTGGTCGGGGGTCTCGGGCGCGTCCGGCGCCAGCCGGGACGCAATCACCTCGCCTTGCGCACCGATCCAGCTCAGCGTGGACAGCTCGGGGTATTGGCTGATCAGGATCTCGCCCTGGAATTCGAATTCGAAGGCACCGCTCTTGCGCTGCGACAGATCCTGGGCCACGGCCAGCAATTGCTGCTTGCGGTCCTGCAGTCGCTGGCGCAGCTGCAGTTGCGCGTATTCGACATCGCGCATCACCGCTTCGCGCTCGCGCTCGTACTCCTCGAGCTGGAAATAGATCATCGCGGCCGCGATCGCCGCCAGGAAGACGATCACCGAGACGGCGGGTCCGAACGTGGCGATGCGGTCCTGGCGCAGCGGCGGCAGGCTGCGCCACCAGCGCCGCCAGCTGGCCAGCAGACTGGGAGCTGAAGTGGTGGGGTTGTTGGCAATTGACATCTGGCCCGAGTCTAAGCGAGGCTGTCAGAAGGGATCGAGCGGCCGCCTGAATTTTTCACAATACAAAATCGACATGCATGACTTGAAAATACAAGGAAAGAATGTGAAAATCTGAAACAACCAAAATTCAAACCCCTTTCCCAACCAAGGAGACACCATGTCAGACAGCCAGCAGTTGCCCCAAGGCGGCGCACGCCAGGATATCGATAGTCAGGAAACCCGCGAATGGATGGACGCGCTCAAGGCGGTCATCGGCCAGGAAGGCGCCGATCGCGCCCATTTCCTGATCGAGCAGCTGCTTGAAGAAGCCCGCGCCAGCGGCATCGACCTGCCGTTCTCGGCCAACACGGCCTATGTCAACACCATTCCGCCCGAGCAGGAAGCGCGTTGCCCCGGCAACATCGAGATCGAGGAGCGCCTGCGCTCCTTCATGCGCTGGAACGCGATGGCGATGGTGGTCAAGGCCAACCGCCACAATCCGGAAGACGGCGGCGACCTGGGCGGCCATATCGGCTCCTTCGCCTCGCTGGCCAGCATGTTCGGCGCCGGCTTCAACCATTTCTGGCATGCCGAGAGCGAGAACCACGGCGGCGACTGCCTCTACATCCAGGGCCATGTCTCGCCTGGCGTCTACGCGCGTGCCTACCTCGAAGGCCGCCTGACCGAAGAGCAGCTGCTGAACTTCCGCCAGGAAGTCGACGGCAAGGGTCTGTCGAGCTACCCGCACCCCAAGCTGATGCCCGAGTTCTGGCAGTTCCCGACCGTCTCGATGGGTCTGGGCCCGCTGATGGCGATCTACCAGGCCCGCTTCCTGAAGTACCTGCACGCGCGCGGCATCGCCAACACCGAAAACCGCAAGGTCTGGGTCTTCTGCGGCGACGGCGAGATGGACGAGCCGGAATCGCTCGGCGCGATCGGCCTGGCCGCCCGCGAAGGCCTGGACAACCTGATCTTCGTCATCAACTGCAACCTGCAGCGCCTCGACGGCCCGGTGCGCGGCAACGGCAAGATCATCCAGGAACTCGAGAGCGAGTTCCGCGGCTCCGGCTGGAACGTCATCAAGCTGCTGTGGGGCAGCGAATGGGATTCGCTGCTGGCACGCGACAAGGACGGCGCGCTGCGCAAGTTGATGATGGACACCCTCGACGGTGACTACCAGAGCTTCAAGGCCTTCGACGGCGCCTATGTGCGCAAGAACTTCTTCGGCCGCGATCCGCGCACGCTCGAGATGGTCTCGCACCTGAGCGACGACGACATCTGGGCCCTGCGCCGTGGCGGCCATGATCCGCAGAAGGTGTTCGCTGCCTTCGACCGCGCCGTCAAGCACCAGGGTCAGCCGACCGTGCTGCTGGTCAAGACCGTCAAGGGCTACGGCATGGGCAAGGCCGGCGAGGCCAAGAACACGGTCCACCAGACCAAGAAGCTGACCGACGACGACATCCGCTACATGCGCGATCGTTTCAACATCCCGATTCCGGACAGCGAGCTGGCGCAGATCCCGTTCTACAAGCCGGCCGATGACACCCCGGAAATGCAGTACCTGCACGAGCGCCGCAAGGCACTCGGCGGCTACCTGCCGCACCGCCGCACCAAGGCCGACGAGAGCTTCACCGTGCCGGCGCTGGAGAACTTCAAGGCTGTGCTCGAGCCGACCGCCGAAGGCCGCGAGATCTCGACCACCCAGGCCTATGTCCGCTTCCTGACCCAGCTGCTGCGCGACCAGGCCATCGGCCCGCGCGTGGTGCCGATCCTGGTTGACGAGGCGCGCACCTTCGGCATGGAAGGCCTGTTCCGCCAGATCGGCATCTACAACCCGCTGGGCCAGCAGTACACCCCGGTCGACCGCGACCAGGTCATGTACTACAAGGAAGACAAGGCCGGCCAGATCCTGCAGGAAGGCATCAACGAAGCCGGCGGCATGAGCAGCTGGATCGCGGCCGCCACCTCGTACAGCACGTCGAACCGGATCATGATCCCGTTCTACGTCTACTACTCGATGTTCGGCTTCCAGCGCATCGGTGACCTGGCCTGGGCGGCCGGCGACATGCAGGCGCGCGGCTTCCTGCTCGGCGGCACCTCGGGTCGCACCACGCTCAACGGCGAAGGCCTGCAGCACGAGGACGGTCACAGCCATATCCTGGCCGGCACGATCCCGAACTGCGTCTCCTACGACCCGACCTTCGCGCACGAAGTCGGCGTGATCCTGCATCACGGCATGAAGCGCATGGTCGAGCGCCAGGAGAACGTGTTCTTCTACCTGACCCTGCTCAACGAGAACTACGCGATGCCGGGCCTGACCGCCGGCACCGAAGAGCAGATCATCAAGGGCATGTACCTGTGCAAGCCGGGCGCTGAAGGCGAGCAGCGCGTGCAGCTGCTGGGCTCGGGCACCATCCTGCGCGAGTCGATCGCGGCGCAGGAACTGCTGGCCGCCGACTGGGGCGTGCAGGCTGACGTCTGGAGCTGCCCGTCGTTCAACGAACTGGCCCGCGACGGCCAGAACGCCGAGCGCTTCAACCTGCTGCACCCGCTCGAGACCCCGCAGGTCCCGTTCGTGGCGCAACAGCTGGCCGCTCATGCCGGTCCGGTGATCGCCTCGACCGACTACATGAAGAACTACGCCGAGCAGATCCGCCCCTTCATGCCGCAGGGTCGCAGCTTCAAGGTGCTGGGCACCGACGGTTTCGGCCGCAGCGACTTCCGCAGCAAGCTGCGCGAGCATTTCGAGATCAACCGTCACTTCATCGTGATCGCGGCGCTCAAGTCGCTGGCTGACGAAGGCAAGCTGCCGCTGGCCAAGGTCGCCGAGGCGATTGCCAAGTACGGCATCGACGCCGACAAGGCCAACCCGCTCTACGCTTAAATCCGTGACCTGACGGGACGGGGCGGCTGCCCTGTCCCCAACTGATATCAGAGAGACACAACATGGCAATCATTGAAATCAAGGTCCCGGACATCGGCGACTTCGACGAAGTGGCGGTGATCGAGCTGCTGGTCAAGCCCGGCGACAGCGTCCAGGCCGAACAGAGCCTGATCACGGTCGAGAGCGACAAGGCCTCGATGGAAATCCCGTCCTCGGCCGCTGGCGTGGTCAAGGAACTCAAGGTCGCGCTGGGCGACAAGGTCAAGCAGGGCTCGGTCGTGCTGCTGCTCGAAGTGGCCGGCGAAGCCGCCGTGGCCGCTCCGGCTGCCGCTGCTGCACCGGCTGCAGCCCCGGCTCCCGCCGCAGCCGCTCCAGTCGCCGCTGCGCCTGTCGCGGCCGTGGCTGCCGGTCCGGTCGAGGTGCGCGTGCCCGACATCGGCGACTTCAAGGATGTCGCCGTGATCGAGATCCTGGTCAAGCCTGGCGACAGCGTCAAGCTCGAGCAGAGCCTGGTCACGGTCGAGTCCGACAAGGCCTCGATGGAGATCCCGTCCAGCCACGCCGGCGTGCTCAAGGAGCTCAAGGTCAAGGTCGGCGACACCGTCAACATCGGTGACTTGCTGGCGATCCTCGAAGGCGCCGCTGGCGCTGCTGCCCCCGCTGCTGCTGCTGTTGCTCCGGTCGCCGCTTCGGTGGCCGCACCGGTTGCCGCCGCTGCTCCTGCGGTGACTCCGATCGCTGCTGCTGCAGCCGTGGCCGCCGCCCCGGCGCACAACCCCACCGCCACCCCGGCGCTGGGCCTGCCGCACGCCTCGCCCTCGGTGCGCAAGTTCGCGCGCGAACTCGGCGTGCCGCTGGAAGAGGTCAAGGGCAGCGGTGCCAAGGGCCGCATCACCGAGCACGACATCCAGGCCTTCACCAAGGCCGTGATGGCTGGCAGCGCCCAGACCAAGGCCATCGCTGCCGCGGCGCCCAAGGCGGCTGCGGGTGGTGGTGGTTCCGAGCTGGGCCTGATCCCCTGGCCCAAGGTCGACTTCGCCAAGTTCGGTCCGATCGAGCGCAAGGAGATGGGCCGCATCAAGAAGATCAGCGGCGCCAACCTGCTGCGCAACGCCGTCATGATTCCGGCCGTCACCAACTTCGATGACGCCGACATCACCGACCTCGAAGCCTTCCGCGTTTCCACTAACAAGGAAAACGAGAAGTCGGGCCTCAAGGTCACGATGCTGGCCTTCCTGATCAAGGCCTGCGTCGCTGCGCTGAAGAAGTTCCCCGAGTTCAACTCGAGCCTGGACGGCGACGCGCTGATCTACAAGCAGTATTTCCACATCGGTTTTGCTGCCGACACCCCGAACGGTCTGGTGGTTCCGGTCATCAAGGACGCCGACAAGAAGGGCGTGCTGCAGATCAGCCAGGAAATGGGCGAACTGGCCAAGAAGGCGCGCGACGGCAAGCTGGGTCCGGCCGACATGAGCGGTGCCTGCTTCACGATCTCGAGCCTGGGCGGCATCGGGGGTCGTTACTTCACGCCGATCATCAACGCGCCTGAAGTCGCGATCCTGGGCGTCTGCAAGAGCGAGATCACGCCGAAGTGGGACGGCAAGGCCTTCCAGCCGCGCCTGATGCTGCCGCTCTCCTTGACCTGGGACCACCGCGTGATCGACGGCGCTGCTGCCGCTCGCTTCAACGCCTTCCTGGGCCAGATCCTGGCGGACTTCCGCCGCGTGCTGCTCTGATGCGACACAGGGCAGGGCGGCGGATGACCGCGCCCTGCCCGCTACCGATTAGGAACAAGAAATGGCACTGATTGATATCCAAGTCCCGGACATCGGCGACTTCGACGAAGTGGCGGTGATCGAGCTGCTGGTCAAGCCCGGCGACCGCATCAAGGCCGAGCAAAGCCTGATCACCGTCGAGTCCGACAAGGCCTCGATGGAGATTCCCGCGTCGCACGCCGGCGTGGTCAAGGAACTCAAGGTCGCGCTGGGCGACAAGGTCAAGCAGGGCACCGTCGTGCTGGTGCTCGAAGCCGAAGGCGCTGCTGCAGCGCCGGCTGCGGCACCGGCCGCTCCTGCTGCCGCAGCTGCTACGGTTGCAGCCCCCGCCGCTGCGGTCGCAGCCCCGGCTGCTGCCAGCTTTGGCGGCAGCGCCGACCTCGAGTGCGACCTGCTGGTGCTGGGCGCCGGCCCGGGCGGCTACTCGGCCGCCTTCCGCGCCGCCGACCTGGGCCTGAAGGTCGTGATCGTCGAGCGCTACGCGACGCTCGGCGGCGTCTGCCTCAACGTCGGCTGCATCCCGTCCAAGGCACTGCTGCATGTGGCGGCCGTGATGGACGAGGTCTCGCACCTGGGCGCGCTTGGCGTCGATTTCGGCGCCCCGACCGTCAACGTCGACATGCTGCGTGGTCACAAGGAAAAGGTCATCGCCAAGCTGACCGGCGGCCTCGCAGCCATGGCCAAGATGCGCAAGGTCACGATCGTGCGCGGCTACGGTGCCTTCGTCGGCGCCAACCATGTCGAGGTCGAAGAGACCAGCGGCACCGCGCAGGACAAGACCGGCTCCAAGAAGGTCGTTGCCTTCAAGCGCTGCATCATCGCCGCTGGCAGCCAGGCCGTGCGCCTGCCCTTCATGCCGCAGGACCCGCGCGTGGTCGACTCGACCGGTGCGCTGGCGCTGCAGGGCGTGCCGAAGAAGATGCTGATCGTCGGCGGCGGCATCATCGGCCTCGAGATGGGCACCGTCTACTCGACGCTGGGCGCGCGCCTGGACGTGGTCGAGATGATGGACGGCCTGATGCAGGGCGCCGACCGCGACCTGGTCAAGATCTGGCAGAAGATGAATGCCAAGCGCTTCGACAACATCATGTTGAAGACCAAGACGGTCGGTGCCGAAGCCACCCCAGAAGGCATCAAGGTGCAGTTCGAGGGTCTGGACGGCACCAAGAGCGAAGGCACTTACGACCTGGTGCTGCAGGCGGTGGGCCGCACGCCCAACGGCAAGACGATCGCGGCCGACAAGGCTGGCGTCGCCGTCACCGACCGCGGCTTCATCAACGTCGACATCCAGATGCGCACCAACGTGCCGCATATCTTCGCGATCGGCGACATCGTCGGCCAGCCGATGCTGGCGCACAAGGCGGTGCACGAGGCCCATGTGGCGGCTGAAGTGATCGCCGGTGAACTGCAGGGCAACAAGGAACTGGCATCCGCCGCCTTCAACGCCCGCGTGATCCCGTCGGTGGCCTACACCGATCCCGAAGTGGCATGGGTCGGTCTGACCGAAGACCAGGCCAAGGCGCAGGGCATCAAGGTCAAGAAGGGCCTGTTCCCCTGGACCGCCTCGGGCCGCGCGATTGCCAACGGTCGCGACGAAGGCGTGACCAAGCTGCTGTTCGACGACAGCCCGGAAGCGCATGGCCACGGCAAGATCCTGGGCGGCGGCATGGTCGGTACCCACGCCGGCGACATGATCGGCGAGATCGCGCTCGCCATCGAGATGGGCGCGGATGCGGTCGACATCGGCAAGACCATCCACCCGCACCCGACGCTGGGCGAAAGCATCGGCATGGCGGCGGAAGTCGCGCACGGCTCCTGCACCGACTTGCCGCCTAGCAAGAAATGATGCGCTGAAGCGCGAGAGCGCTGCGCCGCTTCAGCCATACAGCCGCAGCCCGGGCTACCGCGCTGCGGCTTTCTTCATTGGTGGATGAGCGTGCCCAGACCTCGTTGGCTCATGAAGGATTTGCACTTGCTTCTGTTTTTAGAGTATAAGCAGGGAAGATCCAGCCAGCTATAATGCAAGGCTAGTCAAAATTCCCATCCCAGAAGCAAGCCATGAACCAGTACAGCCTGTTTGACGAACGCAAGGCCGCGCAGGCTGCGGCGTACCTGCTGTTTCGGGCTGGCGGCCAGTTGCCCATCCTCAAGTTGATGAAGCTCCTTTACCTGGCCGAACGCGAGTCGTTCAAGCGCTACGGTGATTCCATCACTGGAGATCGCCTGGTCTCGATGCCGCATGGTCCGGTTCTTTCTAGAACATACGACCTCAGCGGAGGTTGCGAGTCTTCGAGAGAAGGCGGCTGGGACACCTGGGTGGGTGACCGTTCTGGTTACGATGTGGCGCTCAAGGATGCCAGCATGATCCGCTCGCCCGAGCAAGATCTGCTCGTCTTGAGCGACAGCGATCTCGAGTGCCTAGCAGAGACTTGGAAGCAGTTCGGTCATTGGGACAAGTACCGGTTGCGAGACTATACCCATACCGATGCTTGCCCGGAGTGGGTTGACCCCTTGGGCGGCAGTCACGACATCCCCTATGCGCGTCTGCTCAAGGCAGTAGGTCACAGCCCAGCGCAAGTCGAGGCCTTGTCCCGTCGGTTGCACGAGCAACGTTACATTAATCAAGCATTCGTCTGAGCGTGCAGGGCTGGCGTTGTGCCAAGGGGGAGTCGCTGCTGATTCCCTCGGGACCGGGCGAAAAACGGCACTTGTTCGCCATCTTGCTCGATCCCGTTCCGGTCGAAGGCTATGGATCGAAGCCGCTGGTTCTGCTGGCTTCGGTCGTGAGCATCAAGCCTGGCCTCGTCGTCGATGAGAGCTGCTTGCTCAAGCCTGGAGACCACCCCTTCATACGCCATGACAGCTTCGTCGATTACCGCTTCACCCGTCTGGAGCAGGCAGAGCATGTCGAGGCGAGGGTGTCTGAAGGGATTTTTGATGTCAAGGAACCATGTTCTCCCGAGTTGATCCAGCGCATCTTCGAGGGAGCCCTTAAGTCAACACGCATCTCGAGGGAGTACAAGATGATTCTGAGGAAGCTGGTGTAACTGGCCTGGTGCTTCCCGGCCAGCAGACGCTGGCATGGTGGCCGTAGTGGCGCACGATTCGCGCTTGCTGATTTTTATAGTGCTGGCAAGCCGCCTCGGTGCTTGCCAGCCCAGCTCAAGACCGGTGCATCAGCGCACCAGCAACACCGGCACCTTGCAGTGTGCCAGCACCTGGGTCGCCACCGACCCCAGCACCAGGTTGCCCAGCGCGCCATGGCCATGCGAGCCCATCAGCACCAGATCGAAGCTGCCGTCGGTGGCGGCCTTGGCAATCAGCTCGCCGGCCGGCCCGACCTGGTGCTTGACTTCGGGTCTGATGCCGTTGCTTGCCAGGTAGGCCAGCACCGGCCCGTCGACCTTGGCCGCTTCCTCCTCGTAGTAGCCATTGGCCACATCATGGCCAACCGCGGCCCGGGCCCGCGGCGGCAGGGCAGCCACCGCGGTAAAGACCATGAACTGATTGTGCGGTCCGAACAACTCGGGGTGCGTCGTCAGGTAGGCCAGCATTTTCTGGGTGAACAGGCTGCCGTCAACGGCAAGCAGGATCTTCATGACAGTGCTCCGGTAAGGTGGACAGGGGGTGCTGGATCAGCCGGGCCATCAGGTGTTGGGAGCGGTCTTGGCGCTCCAGATCATGGTGATGGCCAGTATGCCGAGCACCACAGCCAGCGACACGGCCACCGGGATCTTGAAGATGTCGATCAGCAGCATCTTGCTGCCGATGAACACCAGGATCACTGCCAGGCCATAGTTCAGCAGATGGAAGCGGCTGGCGGCGGCTTGCAGCAGGAAGAACATGGCGCGCAGACCCAGGATGGCGAACACGTTGCTGGTCAGCAGCACGATGAACGGGTCCTTGGTGATGGCAAAGATGGCCGGGATCGAGTCAACCGCAAAGATCACGTCGGTCAGGCCGACCAGGGCCACCACCATCAGCAGCGGGGTGGCGATCTTCTTGCCGTTCTCGACAGTCCAGAACTTCTCGCCTTCATAGTGCTGGCTGACCGGCAGCAGCTTGAGCGCCGGGTTGTCCTCCAGGTCGGACTCCTTGCCAGCGGCCCACCACATCTTGATGCCGGTCAGGATCAGGAAGGCGCCGAACAGGTACAGGATCCAGTGGAACTGGGCCAGCAACCAGCCGCCGACCAGGATCATCACGGTGCGCAGCACGATGGCACCGATGATGCCGATCATCAGCACCCGCTTCTGGAATGCCGGGGGGACGGCAAAGTAGCTGAAGATCAGCAGGAACACGAAGATGTTGTCGACTGCCAGGCTTTTCTCGATCAGATAGCCGGTCAGGAACTCGAGGGACTTCTCGTTGGCCAGCGCGACAGAGCCAGTGCTGTCCTTTACCGCCCACCAGAGCAGACTGTTGAACAGGAAGCTCAGGACCACCCAGACCAGCGACCACTTGAGCGCCTCTCGCACGCCCACGACATGGGCGCCCTGCTTGCTCAGGACCACAAAATCGACGAACAGAGAGGCCAGTACGAAGCCGGCAAACGCCATCCATAGCCAGAGGGGAGCGATGGTTTCCACGGAAGAAGTCCTTGCAGCAAAGGTGTTGAACAACACCCGCAAGGTCTTGCAACCGCCGGCTCATGAGCCGGGAGGGACAGATCCGGCGCCCCGCTGGTGAGCGGGCCACGTATTGACGGAAGCTGTCACCAGCGCATCCGTTTCAGCCGGATTGGCTGGCTTGCTACTCCCCTCGAGGGAACTTGCATTGTCAGCCTGATGCCGGGAGCGTGGAAAGCTGACGAACCTTCAGGAAAAGACGGAGGATCACGTCACAGGTCCTGGCAAGCGGGGCATGTCTTTTTTCGCCGCACATGGGGCCGGCAAGAAAAAACCGCCTGCGGGCTGGCCCGAGGCGGTTGTTTCGGCGGTGCGGCCAGATGCCGACGGCGGCTTTCAGCGCGGCAAGGGCAGGGGAATGCTGCCCGCGCCAGCGTCGACCCGACGCGCGCCGTTGAAGCGCTTGACCCAGTAGCTCTGGCGCATGTCCTCGACCCGCACCTGCGCACCGCTGCGCGGGGCATGGATGAACTTGTTGTCGCCGATGTAGATGCCGACATGGCTGAACGCCGAGCGCATGGTGTTGAAGAACACCAGATCGCCCGGCTTGAGCTCGTCCTGGCTGATGGTCTGGGTCGCGCGCGCCTGTTCGGCAGCGCGGCGCGGCAGCACCATGCCCAGGGTCTGCTCGTAGATTGCGCGCACGAAGCCGCTGCAGTCCACGCCGTCCTCAAGATCGTTGCCACCGTACTTGTAGCGCACGCCAAGGAAGCCCATGGCGTTGACGACCAGCTCGGAGGCGACCGAGCTCATGTTCTGGCGCACGCCTTCAAGGCGTGACATCAGCCCTTTGCTGGCCACCAGCTCGCCCACGGGGTCGGCCTGGCTGGCGGGCTCGGCAGCGGCAAGGCCGCAGACCGAGGCGAGAGCGATGGCAATGATCAATGAACGCATTCCTTCATTCTAACTGGTGGACATGACAGCATGGTTAAATTGCGCCTCGTAACAAACCCGTGATAACCCGGAGAAAAACCTATGTTGTTGGACGCTGAAGAAAGTCAATTGCTGTTGGTCGATTACCAGCCGCGCATGCTCAAGGCGCTGCACCAGGGCGAGGAGGCGCTGGCGCGCGCCGTGCTGCTGGCCGAGGTCGCGCAGATCCTGGGCGTGCCGGCCTGGGGTACCGAACAGAACCCCGAGGGTCTGGGTGCCATGACGCCCGAGCTGCAGCCGCTGCTGCAAGCGACCTTTCCCAAGATGGCTTTCGATGCCACCCAGTCCGACCTGGTGCAGGCGCTGCGCCCGCCGGCGCGGCCCCAGCGCACCGGTGGCAACGCCCGCAGCCTGCCCAAGCACCTGCAAAAACCGCAGCAACCGGAGGCGCCGGGTCGCAACGTCATCGTGCTGGCCGGCTGCGAGGCCCATATCTGCCTGTTGCAGACCGCGCTCGGCCTGCTCGAGCAGGAGTTCGATGTCTGGGTCGTGACCGATGCCTGTGCCTCGCGCCGCGAACGCGACCGCGATGCCGCCTTCGACCGCCTGGCCGGCAACGGAATCGAACTCGTCACGAGCGAGATGGTCATCTACGAATGGCTGGCTGACGCCGACCACCCCGATTTCCGCACCATCTTGCAGCGGGTCAAGTAAGCCCGGCTGGCCCGGCTGGGGCCAGCCGGGCCGGTTCCGTTCGCTTCAGGACTGATCGGGCGGAGTCAGCTTGTCAGCCCACTGCAAGCAGGAGATTCATAATTATGAATCTATTATTTTTCATTCCGCACCGCGGAAACTGCTGGAGACTGACATGCCTGCTTCCCAAAACTATGAAGCGTTCTTCCGCCGCTCGATCGATGATCGAGATGCCTTCTGGGCCGAGCAGGCGCAGGGGGTCGACTGGCACCAGCCCTACGACCGCGTTTGCAACTACGACCGTCCGCCGTTTGCGCGCTGGTTCGAGGGCGGCCAGACCAACCTCTGCCACAACGCGGTCGACCGCCATCTGAAGGATCGCGCCGAGCAGAACGCGCTGATCTTCGTCTCGACCGAGACCAACGTCGAGAAGGCCTACAGTTTCCGCGAGCTGCACGAGGAAGTGCAGCGCTTCGCCGCCATCTACCAGGCGCTCGGGGTGAAAAAGGGCGACCGCGTGCTGATCTACATGCCGATGATCGCCGAGGCCTGCTTCGCGATGCTGGCGGCGGTGCGCCTGGGTGCGGTCCACACCGTGGTGTTCGGCGGTTTTGCCAGCCATGCGCTGGCGAGCCGGATCGACGACGCCACGCCGACCGTGATCGTGAGTGCCGACGCCGGCATGCGCGGCGGCAAGGTCGTGCCCTACAAGCACCTGCTCGACGAGGCAATCGAGCTGGCCGCGCACAAGCCCGCCAGCGTCGTGATGGTGAACCGCGGCCTGGCCGATCTGGCGCCGGTGGCCGGTCGCGATGTCGACTACGCCACGCTGCGTGCCCAGTACCTGGACACCCCGGTGCCTTGCGAGTGGGTCGATTCCACCCACCCGAGCTACATCCTCTACACCTCGGGCACCACCGGCAAGCCCAAGGGCGTGCAGCGCGACACCGGCGGCTATTGCGTGGCGCTGGCCGCCTCGATGAAGCATATCTACCAGGGCGAGCCGGGCGAGACCTTCTTCTCGACCTCGGACATCGGCTGGGTGGTCGGTCACAGCTACATCATCTACGGCCCGCTGATCAACGGCATGGCCACCATCATGTACGAAGGCCTGCCGACCCGGCCCGACGCCGGCATCTGGTGGAGCCTGGTCGAGAAATACAAGGTCAGCGTGATGTTCAGCGCCCCGACCGCTGCCCGTGTGCTGAAGAAACAGGACCCGGCCTATCTGACGAAGTACGACCTGTCCAGCCTCAAGGCCTTGTTCCTGGCCGGCGAGCCGCTCGACGAGCCGACCGCGACCTGGATGGCCGACGCGATCAAGAAGCCGATCATCGACAACTACTGGCAGACCGAAACCGGCTGGCCGATCATGGCGATCTGCAACGGCGTCGAGCCGGCACCGACCCGCTTCGGTTCGCCCGGCAAGGCGGTCTACGGCTTCGACGTGCGCCTGATCGACGAGGTCACCGGCGAGGAAATCACCGAGCCTGGCAAGAAGGGCGTGATCGCGGCCGAGGGCCCGCTGCCGCCGGGCTGCCTGCAGACGATCTGGGGTGACGACGCGCGCTACGTCAAGACCTACTGGAGCAGCATCCATGGCCGCACCATGTACAGCACCTTCGACTGGGGCGTCAAGGATGCCGACGGCTACTTCTTCATCCTGGGCCGCACCGACGACGTGATCAACGTCGCCGGCCACCGCCTGGGCACGCGCGAGATCGAGGAGAGCATCTCCAGCCACGCCAACGTGGCCGAGGTCGCGGTGGTCGGCATGGCCGACCAGCTCAAGGGCCAGGTCGCGGTCGCCTTCGTGGTGCTCAAGGACGCCTCGCGCGCGGTCGATGCCGCCTCGGCACGCGAGCAGGAACTCGAGATCATGAAGACGGTCGACGAGCAACTCGGCGCGGTCGCGCGTCCGGCCATGGTGCGCTTCGTCGGCACGCTGCCCAAGACCCGCTCGGGCAAGCTGCTGCGCCGCGCGATCCAGGCCGTCTGCGAAGGCCGCGACCCCGGCGACCTGACCACGATGGACGATCCGGCGGCACTGCAGCAGATCAAGGACCAGTTGGCCTGATCCGGCGGCTGCTTCCTGCGGGCTGTCTACCCCGTATAAACCACGACTGCTGGAGCCGGCCTGGGGCCGGCATTCATGCTATCTTCATGCGCTGGGCGTATCGAGCGAGTTACGTCCATCGACGAACAGTGGCACAATCCGGGGTTGCTTCAGTTCCTTCCAGTCACTGTCGCATCCGCCAACCGGTCCAGCCGTGTCGCGGAAGGTTTTTTTACCAGCTAATGTTTCCCCGAGGGAAACGGAGGTCAGCGAATCCATGAGCCAGACGAACGACGTCTACACCGCCTACAGCGGTAACTCTTATCTCTTCGGCGGCAACGCGCCCTATGTCGAAGAGATGTACGAAAACTATCTGGCCGATCCGACCAGCGTGCCCGAGAACTGGCGCGAGTACTTCGATGCCCTGCAGCATGTGCCTGCCGTCGACGGCAGCGATGCCCGCGATGTGCCGCACCTGCCGGTCATCAATGCCTTCGCCGAGCGCGCCAAGAGCGGTGTGACCCAGACCGTGGTCGCCAGCGTCGACGCCGAAATGGGCCGCAAGCGCACCTCCGTGCAGCAGCTGATTGCCGCCTACCGCAACGTCGGCCAGCGTTTCGCTGACCTCGACCCGCTCAAGCGCACCGAGCGCCCCAGCATCCCTGAGCTCGATCCGGCCTTCTACGGCCTCAACAGTGCCGACCAGGAAACCGTCTTCGATGTCAGCAACACCTTCTTCGGCAAGGACAAGATGTCGCTGCGCGAGCTGCTCAATGCGCTGCGCGAGACCTACTGCAGCTCGATCGGCATCGAGTTCATGCACACGACCGACCAGACGCAAAAGCGCTGGTGGCAGCAAAAGCTCGAGACCGTGCGCGCCAAGCCGGCTTTCAATGCCGACAAGAAGCGCCATATCCTGGACCGCCTGACCGCGGCCGAAGGCCTTGAGCGCTACCTGCATACCAAGTATGTCGGCCAGAAGCGCTTCTCGCTCGAAGGCGGCGAGAGCTTCATCGCCTCGATGGACGAGCTGATCCAGCAAGCCGGCGCCAAGGGCGTGCAGGAAATCGTGATCGGCATGGCCCACCGCGGCCGCCTGAACGTGCTGGTCAACACCCTGGGCAAGATGCCCAAGGACCTGTTCGCCGAATTCGATCACACCGCACCGGAAGACCTGCCGGCCGGTGACGTCAAGTACCACCAGGGCTTCAGCTCGGACATCAGCACCATCGGTGGCCCGGTCCACCTGAGCCTGGCCTTCAACCCGTCCCACCTCGAGATCGTCAACCCGGTGGTCGAAGGCTCGGTGCGCGCGCGCATGGACCGTCGCGGCGACAAGGTCGGCGCCCAGGTGCTGCCGGTGCTGGTGCACGGCGACTCCGCCTTCGGCGGCCAGGGCGTGAACCAGGAAACGCTGGCGCTGTCCGAGACCCGTGGCTACACCACGGGCGGCACCGTCCACATCATCATCAACAACCAGATCGGCTTCACGACCTCGGACCCGCGCGACCTGCGCTCGACCCTGTACTGCACCGACATCGTCAAGATGATCGAGGCGCCGGTGCTGCACGTCAACGGTGACGATCCGGAAGCCGTGGTGCTGGCAACCCAGCTCGCGCTCGAGTACCGCCTGGAGTTCCGCAAGGATGTCGTGATCGACATCATCTGCTTCCGCAAGCTCGGCCACAACGAGCAAGACACCCCGGCGCTGACCCAGCCGCTGATGTACAAGAAGATCGCAGCCCACCCCGGCACGCGTCGCCTGTACGCCGACAAGCTGGCCGCCCAGGGTCTGGGTGACTCGCTGGGCGACGACATGGTCAAGGCCTATCGCGCCGCGATGGACGAAGGCCGCCACACCGTCAACCCGGTCATCAGCAACTTCAAGAGCAAGTACGCGGTCGACTGGAGCCCGTTCCTGGGCAAGAAGTGGACCGATGCCGCCGACACCGCGATCCCGCTGACCGAGTGGAAGCGTCTGGCCGAAAAGCTGACCACGATTCCCGCCAGCGTCAACCCGCACCAGCTGGTCAAGAAGGTCTATGACGACCGCGCTGCCATGGGCCGGGGCGAGGTCAACGTCGACTGGGGCATGGGCGAGCACATGGCTTTCGCCTCGCTGGTGGCTTCCGGCTACCCGGTCCGCCTGTCGGGCGAGGACTGCGGCCGCGGCACCTTCACCCACCGTCACGCCGTGATCCATGATCAGAAGCGCGAGAAGTGGGACGAGGGCACCTACGTGCCGCTGCAAAACGTCGCCGACAACCAGGCGCCGTTCGTCGTGATCGACTCGATCCTGTCGGAAGAGGCGGTGCTGGGCTTCGAGTACGGCTACGCCGGCTCCGAGCCCAACACGCTGACGATCTGGGAAGCCCAGTTCGGCGACTTCGCCAACGGCGCCCAGGTCGTGATCGACCAGTTCATCGCTTCGGGCGAAGTCAAGTGGGGTCGTGCCAACGGCCTGGTCATGATGCTGCCGCACGGCTACGAAGGCCAGGGCCCCGAGCACAGCTCGGCCCGCCTCGAGCGCTTCATGCAGCTGGCGGCCGACACCAACATGCAGATCGTGCAGCCGACCACGGCCAGCCAGATCTTCCATGTGCTGCGTCGCCAGATGGTGCGCAACCTGCGCAAGCCGCTGGTGCTGTTCACCCCGAAGTCGCTGCTGCGCAACAAGGACGCGACCTCGCCGCTGACCGAGTTCACCAAGGGCAGCTTCCAGACCGTGATCCCGGAGCAGAACGCCGAGGTGGTCAAGAACGCCGCCAAGGTCAAGCGCGTGATCGCCTGCTCTGGCAAGGTCTACTACGACCTGGTCAAGAAGCGCACCGAGAAGGGCTCTGACGACGTGGCCATCATCCGCGTCGAGCAGCTCTATCCCTTCCCGCACAAGGCCTTCGCTGCCGAGCTCAAGAAGTACCCGAACGCGAGCGATCTGGTGTGGTGCCAGGACGAGCCGCAAAACCAGGGTGCCTGGTTCTTCGTGCAGCACTACATCCACGAGAACATGCTGGCCGGCCAGAAGCTGGGTTATTCCGGCCGTGCCGCCTCGGCTTCGCCGGCCGTGGGCTACTCGCACCTGCACCAGGACCAGCAGAAGGCCCTGATCGAAGGCGCATTCGCCAAGCTCAAGGGCTTCGTGCTGACCAAGTGAACCAGTGGGGCGCCCCCGGAGGGCGCCCCTTCGCATACCTGACAAGAGGAAGAATACAAAATGGCTATCATCGAAGTCAAAGTCCCGCAACTGTCCGAGTCCGTGGCCGAAGCCACCATGCTGCAGTGGAAGAAGAAGCCGGGCGAGGCCGTCGCGGCTGACGAGATCCTGATCGAGATCGAGACCGACAAGGTCGTGCTCGAAGTGCCGGCCCCGTCGGCTGGCGTGCTGGTCGAGCTGGTCGTCGGCGACGGCGGCACCGTGGTTTCCGACCAGGTCATCGCCCGCATCGACACCGACGGCAAGGCCGCTGCCGCTGCCCCGGCTGCTGCCGTGGCCGCCGCTCCCGCAGCCGCTGCCGCCCCGGCTGCTGCTGCCGCTGCTCCGGCTTCCGCCTCGATGGCCGGCGTCGCGATGCCGGCTGCTGCCAAGCTGATGGCTGACGCCGGCATGGCTGCCGGTTCGGTTGCCGGTACCGGCAAGGACGGCCGCGTCACCAAGGGTGATGTGCTGGCTGCCGCCGCCGCTCCGAAGGCCGCACCGGCTCCGGCTGCTGCGCCCAAGGCCGCACTGCAGCAGGTCGCTGCTGCGCCCATCTCGCTGGGCGAGCGTCCCGAGCAGCGCGTGCCGATGACCCGTCTGCGTGCCCGCGTCGCCGAGCGTCTGCTGCAGTCGCAGTCGACCAACGCCATCCTGACCACCTTCAACGAAGTCAACATGGCTCCGGTGATGGCGATGCGCTCCAAGTTCCAGGACAGCTTCACCAAGGAGCATGGCTGCAAGCTGGGCTTCATGAGCTTCTTCGTCAAGGCTGCCGTGCACGCCCTGAAGAAGTTCCCGGTCCTGAACGCTTCGGTCGACGGCAACGACATCGTCTACCACGGCTACTTCGACATCGGTATCGCGGTCGGTTCGCCGCGCGGCCTGGTGGTGCCGATCCTGCGCAACGCCGACCAGATGAGCTTTGCCGACATCGAGAAGAAGATCGCCGAGTTCGGCAAGAAGGCCGCTGAAGGCAAGCTGGGCATCGAAGAGATGACCGGCGGTACCTTCTCGATCTCCAACGGTGGCACCTTCGGCTCGATGATGTCGACCCCGATCATCAACCCGCCGCAGTCGGCCATCCTGGGCGTGCACGCGACCAAGGACCGCGCCGTGGTCGAGAACGGCCAGATCGTGATCCGTCCGATCAACTACCTCGCAATGTCCTACGACCACCGCATCATCGACGGCCGCGAAGCCGTGCTGGGCCTGGTCGCCATGAAGGACGCGCTGGAAGATCCGGCCCGCCTGCTGTTCAACATCTGAACCAGCTGAACTGAAGCGACGATGCCGCGCCCGGCGTGGCGTCTCCCTTCACTGAACCATCAAGAGCCCACCCATCAGGTCCGACCTCCGGTCTGCCCCTTGGTGGGCTTTTTGCCAAGCCGCCTAGATTTAACGGCAGCCGCCCGCAGCGGCGCGCGCTGCCAGATTCAAAGAGAACATCATGAGCAAGCAATTCGACGTCATCGTCATCGGCGCCGGCCCCGGCGGCTACATCGCAGCCATCCGTGCCGCCCAGCTCGGCTTCCAGGTCGCCTGCATCGACGAGTGGACCAACGCCGCCGGCGGCGCCGCTCCGGGTGGCACCTGCACCAACGTCGGCTGCATCCCGTCCAAGGCCCTGCTGCAGTCGTCCGAGCATTTCGACCACGCCAACCACCATTTCGCCGAGCACGGCATCAGCACCGGCGCCGTCAAGATGGACGTGGCCAAGATGATCGCGCGCAAGGACAACGTCGTGAAGCAGAACAACGACGGCATCCTGTACCTGTTCAAGAAGAACAAGGTCAGCTTCTTCCACGGCCGCGGCTCGTTCGTCAAGGCGGTCGAGGGCGGCTACGAGATCAAGGTCGCCGGCAAGGCCGAAGAGACCCTGGTGGGTAAGCAGGTCATCGTCGCGACCGGCTCCAATGCCCGCTCGCTGCCCAGCGTCCCGTTCGATGAAGTCAACGTGCTGTCCAACGACGGCGCGCTGCGCGTCGGCGCGGTGCCCAAGAAGCTGGCCGTGATCGGCTCGGGCGTGATCGGCCTCGAGATGGGTTCGGTCTGGCGCCGCCTGGGCGCTGACGTCACCATCCTCGAAGGTCTGCCGACCTTCCTGGGCGCGGTTGACGAGCAGATCGCCAAGGAAGCCAAGAAGGCCTTCGACAAGCAGGGCCTGAAGATCGAACTCGGCGTCAAGGTCGGCGAGATCAAGTCGCTCAAGAAGGGCGTCTCGATTGCCTACACCAACGCCAAGGGCGAGGAAGTCAAGCTCGACGCCGACAAGCTGATCGTCTCGATCGGCCGCGTGCCCAACACCAATGGCCTGAACGTCGAAGCCGTCGGCCTGCAGCTCGACGAGCGCGGCGCGATCCTGGTCGATGGCGACTGCAAGACTAACCTGCCGGGCGTCTGGGCGGTCGGCGACGTGGTGCGCGGCCCGATGCTGGCGCACAAGGCCGAGGAAGAGGGCGTTGCCGTGGCCGAGCGCATCGCCGGCCAGCACGGTCATGTCAACTTCAACACCATCCCCTGGGTCATCTACACCAGCCCCGAGATCGCCTGGGTCGGCCGCACCGAGCAGCAGCTGAAAGCCGACGGCGTCAAGTACAAGGCCGGCAGCTTCCCGTTCCTGGCCAACGGCCGCGCACGTGCGCTCGGCGACACCACCGGCATGGTTAAGTTCCTGGCTGACGCCGCGACCGACGAGATCCTGGGCGTGCACATCGTGGGGCCCATGGCTTCCGAGCTGATCGCCGAGGCCGTGGTCGCGATGGAGTTCCGCGCCAGTGCCGAGGACATCGCCCGCATCTGTCACGCGCACCCCTCGCTGTCGGAAGCGACCAAGGAAGCCGCGCTGGCAGTCGACAAGCGCACCCTCAACTTCTAAGCGGCACTGCAGGTTGATGAACGACAACAACGCATCCGAGTCGGGCTTCGGCCCGGTGCGCCTGGCCTATGAGGCCGAGCTGGTGGCGCGTGGCTACCAGAGCGATCCGGCGCAATTGCGCGCCGTCGAGGCGCTCGAGCGCTGCGCGTCCGAGTGGGCGCATTTCAAGCAGCGCCGCTCGAACGCGCTCAAGAAGTTCATCAACCGCCTGCCGATCCCGAAGGGCGTCTACATGTTCGGCGGGGTGGGGCGCGGCAAAAGCTTCCTGATGGACTGCTTCTACAACGCCGTCCCCCTCAGGCGCAAGACGCGGCTGCACTTCCATGAGTTCATGCGCGAGGTGCACCGCGAGCTGGCCGACCTGCAGGGCACGGTCAACCCGCTCGATGCGCTGGGCCTGCGCATGTCCAAGCGCTACCGGCTGATCTGCTTCGACGAGTTCCACGTCGCCGACGTCACCGACGCGATGATCCTGTATCGGCTGCTCGAAGCGATGCGCAAGTACGGCATCGGCATGGTCACGACCAGCAACTTCCATCCCGACGGCCTGTATCCGAACGGTCTGCACCGCGACCGCATCCTGCCCGCGATCGAGCTGCTCAAGCAAGACCACCAGGTCATCAACGTCGACAACGGCACCGACTACCGGCGCCGCACCTTGGAGCATGTCAAGCTCTACCACTGCCCGCTCGGGGTCGAGGCCGACGCCCAGATGAAGCTGGCCTTCGACGAGCTGGCCGAGGCGCATGACGAGGACCCGGTGCTGCATATCGAGGCGCGCGAGATCCGCGCGCTGCGCCGCGCCGGCGGCGTGGTCTGGTTCGACTTCAAGGAACTGTGCGGCGGGCCGCGCTCGCAGAGCGACTACCTCGAGATCGCCAGCCAGTTCCACACCGTGCTGCTGAGCAACGTGCCCTACATGCCGATCAACATGGCTTCGGCTGCGCGGCGCTTCACCTGGCTGGTCGACGTGCTGTATGACCGCCGCGTCAAGTTCGTGCTGTCGGCCGCGGTGCCGGCCGAGGCGCTCTACACCGAAGGCCCGCTGTCGCACGAGTTCCCGCGCACGGTCTCGCGCTTGAACGAGATGCAGTCCAAGGAATACCTGGACATGGAATACCGCGAGGTCGATACCTCGCTGAGCTGAACCAGACCAGCGCGCTCGCGCTGGCTGGCGGCGCGCGCTGCGCCGCCAAGGGTTTCAGTGTTTCAGTTGCGCGGCGTCAGAACAGCTTCCACCAGGGAGCCTTGCGCGGCTGGTCGGCCTGGGGTGCGTTGGCCGGGTAGTTCTTCTCGAGCACGCGGCGCGCATCCTGTGCCAGATCCTGCATCCCCATCGCCTCGTAGGACTTGACCAGCAGGGTCAGGGCTTCCTTGGCGGCAGGCACGCCCTGGTATTCGGTCAGCGCGAGCTGGGCCCGGTTGACCGCCGCCACATAGGCGCCGCGCTGGTAGTAATAGCGCGCCACATTGACCTCGGACTCGGCCAGCGAATTGATCACATAGGTCATGCGCAGGCGGGCGTCGGGCGCGTATTTCGAATCGGGGAAGCGCTGCACCAGTTCACGGAACGACTCGAACGACACCTTGGCCGCCTTCTGGTCGCGCTCGGACAGGTTCTGCTCCGACAGGCTGCTGAACAGGCCCAGGTTGTCGTTGAAGTTCACGATGCCCTTGAGGTAGAGCGCGTAGTCGAGTGCCGGACTGGCCGGATGCAGCTTCATGAAGCGGTCGAGCGTCGCGACCGCCTGCGGCTGCTCGCCGTTGCGGTAATGCGAGTAGGCCTTCTCGAGCTGGGCCTGCTGGGCCAGCGGCGTGCCGGCGGCACGGCCCTCGAGTTTCTCGAACTGCTGGATCGCTTTTTCGAACAGGCCGTTGCTGCGGTTGTCCATTGCCTCGGCGTAGATCTTCTCCGGGCTCCAGTTCGCCGTCTCGTCGATCGGCTTCGGGCTGGCGCAAGCGGTCAGCAGCGCGGTGGCCAGCAAAACCGTTAGGCGCGGGCGCAACGGGAACACAGCGGATAATCGGGGCAGAAACATCGTGCGTACACCTTTGCAGCAGCAGGAAAATCGGATTGACTCAGGAAATTATATCGACCCCCCTACAGGAGCCCGGCTTGCCGGCCTGGAGCCCCACCGACGAAATCGACGAGCTCGAGCAGGCGCCCGAGCGGCGCTGCTTCGTCGTCGACGCGCATGAGCATGGGCTCAGGATAGACAAGTTGCTGGCCCTGCGCTGTCCCGAATTCTCGCGCGGCTATTTTCAGCATTTGCTGCAGGAAGGCGCCGTGCAGTTGGCCGGGCGCGTGCTGTCCAAGGCCGCGGCCAAGGTCAGGGCTGGCGAGCCGGTCGAGGTCGAGCTCAGGCCCACCGCCCAGGCGATGGCCTTCTTGCCCGAGGCGATGGCCTTGCAGGTGGTGTACGAGGACGAGCATCTGTTGGTGATCGACAAGCCGGCGGGCCTGGTGGTGCACCCGGCCGCCGGCAACTGGACCGGCACCTTGCTCAATGGCTTGCTGGCCTATCATGCCGCTGCCGCGCGCCTGCCGCGCGCCGGCATCGTGCACCGGCTAGACAAGGACACCAGCGGGCTGCTGCTGGTCGGCAAGACGCTGCCGGCCTGCGAGGCGCTGGTGCGCCTGATCGCGCAACGCAGCGTGCACCGGATCTATGTCGCGCTCGCGCATGGCGCCTGGCGCGGTGGCGACGAGATCGAGGTCGAGCGCTGGGTTGGCCGCGACCCGCGCAACCGCCTGCGCATGGCGGTGCTGGCGCCCAACAGCGGCGGCGCCAAGGAAGCCAGGACCACGATCCGGCGCCTGGACGCCGGCGATGACTACTGCTGGGTCGGCTGCAAGCTGCACACCGGCCGCACGCACCAGATCCGGGTCCACATGACCAGCCTGAACCATGCGCTGGTCGGTGACGTGACCTATGGCGGTCGTCTGCTGCTGGGCATGCAGCGCCAGGCCTTGCATGCGCACCGGCTCGCGCTGCCGCATCCGATCACGGGGCAGGCGCTGCATTTCGAGTGCGCGCTGCCGGCCGATCTGGCGCAGGCGGTCGAAAACGCCGGACTGCACTATAATCTCGATCACCTATGGCAGGTGAGCGATACCTGACCGACTTTTTATTACGCCATTAGCCGCCTCGCCGGCCTGCGGTCCCGGAGCTTTCCCGGCCGACCTCCTTGATCAGTTCCGGACCTCGGACCCAACACCATGAACACCGCGGATGCGCGTCGCATCCTCGAGACTGCATTGCTTTGCGCACAGGAACCCCTGAGTCTGCGCGAGATGGCTGTGCTTTTCGAGGGCGCGCTGTCATATGACACCTTGCGCCGGCTATTGACCGAGCTGCAGCGTGCCTGGGACAATCGTGGCCTGGAACTGGTCTGTCTGGCCAGTGGCTGGCGCTTCCAGAGCCGGCCGGAGCTGCGGCCGTTCCTGGAGCGGCTGCATCCTGAAAAGCCGCCCAAGTACAGCCGGGCCGTGCTCGAGACACTGGCGATCATCGCCTATCGCCAGCCGGTCACCCGCGGCGATATGGAGGAGATCCGTGGCGTCACGATCAATTCGGCCATCATCAAGCAGCTCGAGGACCGCGGCTGGATCGAGGTCATCGGTTACCGCGAGACGGTCGGGCGACCGGCGCTGTTCGCGACCACGCGGACCTTCCTGGATGACCTGGGACTGGCCGCGCTGGACGCCTTGCCACCGCTCGAGGCGGTGTCAGCACCCGTCGACGCCCTGGCGGCGCTGACGCTGCAAGCGCCGAGCCCCAGCCCGACCGGGCCGCATGCCGATGAAGGCGCTGCGCCGGTCCCCCCCAATATGCCCAACGAAGGCCTGCAAAGGCCTGCAGAATCAGAAACATGAACCAGATGCCACAAGCCCCCTCCGACGCCGAACCTTCGGTTGCCACCGCTGCCGCCGCGCCCGCCGAGGGTCAGTTCGACCTGGAGCAGGAGCAGCAGCTGTTCGCTGACCTGGTCTCGGGCGAATTCGATGCCGAGCAGGACGCCGAGCTGCCCGACGAGGGCAAGCGCGTGCTGCTGCCGCAGGCCGACGCGCCCAAGCTGCACAAGGTGCTGGCCCAGGCCGGCCTGGGTTCGCGCCTCGAGATGGAACGCCTGATCCAGGACGGCCGGGTCACGGTCAACAATGAGCCGGCCCATGTCGGCCAACGCATCCAGCACGGCGACCAGATCAAGATCAACGGCAAGCTGGTCCGGGTGCGCATCGCGCCGCCGCCGCCGCGCGTGCTGGCCTATCACAAGCCGGCCGGCGAGGTCGTCACCCATGACGACCCGCAGAACCGCCCGACCGTGTTCCGCCGCCTGCCGCGCCTGTACAACGGCAAATGGCAGTCGGTCGGACGGCTCGACCTCAACACCGAAGGCCTGCTGCTGTTCACCGATTCGGGCGAACTGGCCAACAAGCTGATGCACCCGCGTTTCGGCCTGCAGCGCGAATACGCGGTGCGCGTGCTCGGCGCCCTGAGCAACGACGAGAAGGCACGCCTGCTCGACGGCGTGCGCCTCGATGACGGCATGGCGCAGTTCCAGAGCATCGAGGACGGCGGTGGCGACGGCGCCAACTGCTGGTATCGCGTCACGATCGCCGAGGGCCGCAACCGTGAGGTGCGCCGCATGTTCGAGGCCGTCGGCCACGCCGTCAGCCGCCTGATCCGTATCCGCTACGGTGCCGTCGTGCTGCCGCGCGGCCTGCGTCGTGGCGTCTGGACCGAGCTCGACTACCGCGACATCGAGCGCCTGACCCTGGCCGCCGGCATGCGCCGCACCGACGAGCAGGCGCAGGACTCGGCGCGCAAGGCCGCCAGCCGCAACCCGCCGCCGCGCCGCAACAAGGGATCGGGCCCGCGCCCGAGCGCGCCCAAGCTGGTCGAGGGTCCGGCGATCTCGCGCAGCAGCGGCCGCGCCATCCGCGAGCCGCGCTACGGCCATGACGAGCAGGGCTACGGCGAACAGCAAGCACCGTTCGGCCGCCAGGCCGATCCGCGCGACCTGCGCGATACACGCGGTCGCGGCCTGGGCCAGCCCGACCCGACCCAGACTGGCTACGGCTACATCGGCGCCGAGGCCGGCCAGAAGCGCAAGGGCCCCGGCCTTTACGCCGGCGGCAAGAGCGGTCGCCCGGGTTCGCCGGGCGGGCAGGGCGGCCCGCGCAAGGGTCCGCGCCGCTGAGCAGGCAAAGCCCCGACACCCGGCCCTGTGCGGCCGGGCGCAGTCATGACTAACAGTTAGAATCAGCGACTTTCCAAACCAACCCACAAGGTATAAAAATGGCTATCGAACGCACCCTGTCCATCATCAAGCCCGACGCCGTCGCCAAGAACGTCATTGGCCAAATCGTCAGCCGCTTCGAAAACGCCGGCCTGAAGATCGCTGCCGCCAAGCTGGTCCAGCTGTCGCGCGCCGAAGCCGAAGGCTTCTACGCTGTTCACGCTGCACGTCCCTTCTTCAACGACCTGGTCAACTTCATGATCTCGGGTCCGGTCTTCGTGCAAGTGCTCGAAGGCGAAGGCGCGATCCTGAAGAACCGTGAACTGATGGGCGCTACCGATCCGAAGAAGGCTGAAGCCGGCACCATCCGCGCTGACTTCGCCGAGTCGATCGACGCCAACGCCGTGCACGGCTCCGACGCTCCGGAAACCGCAGCCGTCGAGATCGCCTACTTCTTCCCGGCCCTGAACGTCTACGCACGTTAATTGGCATATGACGGCCAATCTGCTCGACTACGACCTCGAGGGCTTGGCCGCCTTCTGTGAACGGCTCGGAGAGAAACGTTTCCGAGCCGTCCAGCTTTACCGCTGGATCCACCAGAAAGGCGTGGCCCGCTTCGAGGACATGACTGACCTGGCGCGCAGCCTGCGGGAAAAGCTCCCCGGGGTGTGCGAAGTGCGCGGCCTGCCCGTGCTGACACAACAGATTTCGACCGACGGCACCATCAAGTGGCTGTTCGATGTCGGCGGCGGCAATGCCGTCGAAACCGTATTCATTCCGGAAGACGACCGGGGCACGCTGTGCGTGTCCTCGCAGGCGGGTTGTGCCGTCGGCTGTCGCTTCTGTTCCACCGGCCACCAGGGTTTTTCCCGCAACCTGGGAACGGGCGAGATCATCGCCCAGCTCTGGTATGCCGAGCATTTCCTGCGCCAGCGCTTCAAGACCAGCGAACGGGTGATCTCGAACGTGGTCATGATGGGCATGGGCGAGCCGCTGCAGAACTACGGCGCCCTGGTGCCGGCGCTCAAGACCATGCTCGACGACCATGGCTACGGCCTGTCGCGCCGGCGCCTGACGGTCTCGACCTCGGGCGTGGTGCCGATGATGGACCGCTTGAGCCAGGACTGTCCGGTCGCGCTCGCGGTCTCGCTGCACGCGCCCAATGACGAGTTGCGCGACCACCTGGTGCCGCTGAACCGCAAGTACCCGCTGGCCGAGCTGATGGCGGCCTGCAAGCGCTACTTGCCGGCGGCGCCGCGCGACTTCATCACCTTTGAGTACTGCATGCTCGAGGGTGTCAACGACCAGCCCGAGCACGCGCAGCAACTGGTCGCGCTGGTGCGCGCACATGGCGTGCCGTGCAAGTTCAACCTGATTCCGTTCAATCCCTTCCCGGATTCGGGCCTGAAATGCTCAGGCAAGGCGGTGGTCAAGGCCTTTGCCGAGCAGCTCAACGCGGCCGGCATCGTGACCACGGTGCGCAAGACCCGAGGTGACGACATCGACGCCGCCTGTGGCCAGCTCGCAGGCGACGTGCTCGACCGCACCAATGCGGCCGAGCGCATGGCGCAGCGCCGTGGCGAGGTCGAGCAGGTCGTGGTCTGGCAACCCCGGGAGAAGACCTGATGAAGTCGATCCTGACCTGGCTGTTGCTGGGCGCTGCTGCGGCCAGCCTGTTTGGCTGTGCCTCCCGTCCGAGCGAACCCGAAGTGGCCGCCAGCGGCAAGGAATGGGTCACCGAGTCGGATGAACCCGAAGCGCAGCGGCGCGCGCGCCTGCGGATCGAATTGGCCTCGGGCTACTTCGAGAAGGGCCAGGTCACGGTCGCGCTCGACGAGGTCAAGCAGGCGCTGGTGGCTGATCCGAACTACGCTCCGGCGCACAACCTGCGCGGCCTGATCTACCTGCGGCTCAAGGAGCCCAAGCTGGCCGAGGCCAGCTTCCTGCAGGCGATCAAGCTGGCACCGCGCGACGGCGACAGCTGGCATAACCTGGGCTGGATGCATTGCGAAGCCGGCAAGCATGCCGAGGCGATTGCCGCCTTCGGCAAGGCCTTGCAGACGCCGCAATATGCGGCCGCCTCCAGGACCTGGATGAGCCAGGGCATCTGCCAGGCGCGCGCCGGTCAGCCGCTCGAAGCCGAGCGCAGCCTGTTGCGCGCCTTCGAGCTTGATCCAGCCAATCCGATCGTCAGCTACAACCTCGCCTCCCTGCTGATGCAGCGGCGCGAGTATCAGCGTGCCCAGTTCTATATCCGGCGCCTGAACAATTCCGAGCTCGCCAATGCCGAGTCGCTCTGGCTTGGGGTCCGGGTCGAGCGCAAGCTCAACCAGCTCGGCACCGCACGCCAGCTCGGCGAGCAATTGCGCAGCCGTTATCCCGAATCCCAGGAGGCCGCCAACTACGAGCGCGGCGCTTTCGATGACTGAAGACTCCTCCCCAACGTCCGCCCCCTTGCCCGCATCGGCTGGCCCGTCCGAGGCTGCGCCGCCTGGCGAGCTGCTGCGCCAGGCGCGCGAGGCCGCCGGCTTGCAGATCGCTTCGCTGGCCGCCATGCTCAAGGTGCCGGTCGAGCGCCTGCAGGCGCTCGAGGCGGGCCGCTATCAGGAGCTGCCCAACCTGACCTTCGCGCGGGCGCTGGCTTCCAGCATCTGCCGCGTGCTCAAGATCGATCCGGCACCGGTGCTGCAGGGCTTGCCGCATGGCGGCGAGGTCAAGCTCGGCACCGACCGGCCGATCCAGGCCAGCTCTTTCGACTCGCACCGGCGCGGCCTGTTCCGCCTGCCAGGCGGCCTTCATCTGGGCTCGCCGCTGGTCCTGTCGCTGCTGGTGCTGGTGCTGGCGGTCGCGCTCTGGTGGTGGTTGCCCCAACGTGAGGCCGAGCCGGCTGCCGATGTCGATACCGCGGCCCAGGTGGACGAAGCACCGCTTGAATCGGTGGTCATCGAGCCCCCGCTGCCGGCTGTCGCCGACTCTCCAGCCGTGGTGACGCCGGCGGCCGAGCCTGTGCCGGCTGCGCCCACCGCTGTCTTGCCTGCACCGGTCGCGCCAGCTCCTGCTGCCTCTGTCCCGGTGGCTGCCATCCCCGCAGCGGCTGCTGCGGCCCAGCCCGCCGTCGGCCAGCCCCTGCTGCAGCTGCGCGCGCGTTCGGCGACCTGGATCCAGCTCAAGGATGGCGCCGGCAAGGAATTGCAGCAGCGCACGCTGCAGCCCGGCCAGACGCTGGACTACGACGGCGCTGCGCCGTTGCAGGTCGTGCTCGGTCGAGCCAGCGGGGTCGAGGTGATCGTGCGGGGCCAGGTCTTCGATACCTCGGCCTACGCTCCCAACAAGGTCGCGCGTTTCGAGGTCAAGTGAAGCATGAGCGAATTCGATTCAACGGTTGAGCCGCAGCCCCCGGTCCTCTCGGGCATCCCGCGGCGCAAGTCGCGCCAAGGCGTGGTCGCCTGGGGCGACAATCGGGTCACGGTCGGCGGCGACGCCCCGGTGCGGGTGCAGTCGATGACCAACACCGACACCGCCGATGTGATCGGCACCGCGATCCAGGTCAAGGAGCTGGCCCAGGCTGGCTCCGAGCTGGTCCGGATCACGGTCAACAACGAGGAAGCCGCGCGCGCGGTGCCGCATATCCGCGAGCAGCTCGATCGCATGGGCATCGATGTGCCGCTGATCGGCGACTTCCACTACAACGGCCACACGCTGCTGAGCGAATTCCCGGACATGGCGCAGGCACTGTCCAAGTACCGCATCAACCCCGGCAACGTCGGCCGTGGCGACAAGAAGGACCGTCAGTTCGCGCAGATGGTCGAAGCCGCCGTGCGCTGGAACAAGCCGGTGCGCATCGGCGTCAACTGGGGCAGCCTGGACCAGGACCTGCTGGCCGGCATGATGGACGAGAACGCCCGCCGCGCCCAGCCCTGGGACGGCAAGCAGGTGATGTACGAGGCGCTGATCGCCTCTGCGCTCGGTTCGGCCACGCGCGCCGGGGAACTCGGCCTGGCGCCCGAGAACATCATCCTGTCGTGCAAGGTCAGCGGCGTGCAGGACCTGATCGCGGTCTACCAGCAGCTGCACCAGCGCTGCGACTATCCGCTGCACCTGGGCCTGACCGAGGCCGGCATGGGCACCAAGGGCACGGTGGCGTCCAGCGTGGCGCTCGCGGTGTTGCTGCAGCAGGGCATCGGCGACACGATCCGCGTCTCGCTGACGCCCCAGCCGGGCGAGGCTCGCACGCAGGAAGTGGTGGTCGCGATGGAGATCCTGCAGGCGCTCGGCCTGCGCAGCTTCGTGCCGAGCGTGACGGCCTGTCCGGGCTGCGGTCGCACCACCAGCACCACCTTCCAGGAGCTGGCCAAGCAGATCGACGACTATCTGCGCGGCTCGATGCCGCAATGGCGCGAGCGCTATCCCGGGGTCGAGAACCTCAAGGTGGCGGTCATGGGCTGCATCGTCAACGGCCCGGGCGAGAGCAAGCATGCCGACATCGGCATCAGCCTGCCCGGCACCGGCGAAGCGCCGGCCGCGCCGGTCTTCATCGACGGCGAGAAGGCGCTGACCTTGCGCGGTGCCGGCATCGCGCAGGAGTTCCAGCAGGTCGTCGAACAGTACATCCAGAAGAAATTCGGCGTGTCGGCCTGATCCGGCGCGCCCTGCAAGCAGCTTAGCAAAAGAATCCATGGCAGAAAAACTCAGTGCCGTCAAAGGCATGAACGACATCGCGGCGCCCGAATCGGCGCATTGGGAATGGCTCGAGGCCAAGGTCCGTGCGCTGATGAGCCGCTACGGCTACCGCAACATCCGCACGCCGATCGTCGAGCCGACCGGCCTGTTCGTGCGCGGCCTGGGCGAGGTCACCGACATCGTCGAGAAGGAGATGTATTCCTTCGAGGACCGGCTCAACGGCGAGCAGCTGACCCTGCGCCCCGAGGCGACTGCCGGCGTGGTGCGTGCCGCGATCGAGCACAACATGCTGTACGACGGCCCCAAGCGCCTCTACTACATGGGCCCGATGTTCCGCCACGAGCGCCCGCAGCGCGGCCGCTATCGCCAGTTCCACCAGATCGGCTCCGAGGCGCTGGGCTTTGCCGGCCCCGATGTCGACGCCGAGCAGATCACCTTGGCCTGCGACCTCTGGGCCGAGCTGGGCCTCGGCGACGTGACGCTCGAGATCAACAGCCTGGGCCAGCCGGCCGAGCGCCAGCTGCACCGCGCCGCGCTGATCGCCTATCTGGAGCAGCACCAGCAGCAGCTCGACGAGGACGCCAAGCGCCGCCTCTACACCAATCCGCTGCGCATCCTCGACACCAAGAATCCGGCCATGCAGGCGCTGGTCGAGGGCGCACCGAAGCTGATGGACTACCTGGGCGCGGAGTCGCTGGCGCATTTCAACGGCCTGCGCGCGCTGCTCGATGCCCAGGGCATCAGCTACCGCATCAACCCGCGCCTGGTGCGCGGCATGGACTACTACAACCTGAGCGTGTTCGAGTTCGTCACGACCTCGCTCGGCTCGCAGGGCACGGTCTGTGCCGGCGGTCGCTATGACGGCCTGATCGCGCAGATCGGCGGCAAGCCGGCGCCGGCGGTCGGCTGGGCGCTCGGGGTCGAGCGCATCCTCGAGCTGCTCAAGGCACAGAGCCTGCTGCCCGCGGTTCCGGTGCCCGACTGCTATGCGGTGGTGCCGCAGGTCGAGGCCATGCCGCAGGTGATGCCGGTGCTGCGCGCGCTGCGTGCGGCCGGGGTCTCGGTCCAGATGCATGCCGGCGGCGCCGACGGCCACGGCAGCATGAAGTCGCAGTTCAAGAAGGCTGATGGCAGCGGCGCGCGCTATGCGCTGATCTTCGGTGCCAGCGAGCTCGAGGCCGGCCAGGTCGCGGTCAAGCCGCTGCGCGAGGGTGCCGGCGCCATCAGCGAGCAGACCCAGTTCGCGCTGGCGCAGGTCGCACAATGGGCGGCGCAGCTGCGCCAGGCCTGAGCGCGGCCGCATTTCGGCCGCATCGGCCTACAATGCCCGTCGAGGGTCCGCCTGGCGGGCCCTCTCGTATCACCCTTTTCGATTGAGCCCATGGCCTCCCATCTCGACCTGGAAGAGCAGGAACAGCTCGCCAACTTCAAACATTTCTGGTCCCAGTACGGCAACCTGATCAGCTGGGTGCTGATTGCTGCTCTGACGGGCCTGGCCGCCTTCAACGGCTGGCAGTACTGGCAGCGCAAGTCGGCCCAGGAAGCCGCCGCGCTGTATGACGAGCTCGAGCGCGCAGTCCAGGCCGGCGAAGCCGACAAGGTGCAGCGCGTCTGGGCTGATGTGCAGGCCAAGGCCGGTCGTGCCCAGCAAGGCCAGCAGGCCGGACTGCTGGCGGCCAGTTCGCTGCATGGCGCTGGCAAGAGCGAGGAAGCCCGCAAGGCGCTGGCCTGGGTCATCGACCAGTCGTCCGATTCGGCCTTGATCGCCGTCGCGCGCCTGCGCCTGGCCGGCCTCGAACTCGAGGCCAAGGACTACGAGCGCGCGCTCAAGACGCTGGATTTCAAGGCCAGCCCCGAATTCGCCCCGCTGCTGGCTGACCGCCGCGGCGACGTGCTGCAGGCCCAGGGCCAGTCCGACGCGGCGCGCACCGCCTACCGCAGCGCCTGGGACGGGCTGGCGAGCGCGCCTGAATACCGCCGCATCGTCCAGGCCAAGCTCAATGCGCTGGGCTTTGATCCCGAGTCGGCTTCCACCCCCACCCAGGAGTAAGTTCCGTGACGTTCAGCCTCAGTCGCGCCACCCCGCGCCTTGCCGTCGCCACCGCTGCGGTCCTGCTGGCCCTGGCCGGTTGTTCCTCCAGTCCGACCAAGCCCAAGCCCGCGGCGTTGAAGTCCTTCGATGCCAGCCTGCCGGCCCGCCAGGCCTGGAAGGTCCAGCTCGGCGCGCCCGCGCCGCAATCGGTGCCGGTGCTGGCCGGGCGCGAACTGGCGCTGGCCAGCGCCGCCGGTCGGGTGCTGGTGCTCGATGCCGACAGCGGCAGCGAGCGCTGGCGTGCCGAGCTCGGCACGGCCGTGTCGGCTGGCGTCGGCTACGACGGTGAAACCGCTGCGGTCGTGACCCAGGACAACGAACTCGTCGCCATCGCGCTGGGCAAGGTGCAGTGGCGCGTGCGTCTGGCTGCGCGTGCCTTCAGTGCGCCGCTGGTGGCCGGCCGGCGCGTCTTCGTGCTGGCGGGCGACCGCAGCGTCTCGGCCTATGACGCGCGCAACGGCGCCAGGCTCTGGACTCAGGCCGCGCGCGGCACCGAGCCGCTGGTGCTGCAGCAGCCCGGCGTGCTGCTGGCGGTTGGCGACACCCTGGTGGCTGGCATGGGCGCGCGCCTGAGCGGCCTCAACCCGGGCAACGGCCAGCCGCGCTGGGAGGTCCCGGTGGCCTCCGCGCGTGGCGTCAACGAAATCGAACGCCTGCTCGACCTGGTCGGTCCGGCGGCCCGCGTGCAAGGCAATGTCTGCGTGCGCGCCTTCCAATCGGCCATCGGCTGCGTTGACGCCCAGCGCGGCGCGCTGCGCTGGACCAAGCCGGCCAACGGTGCGGTCGGCCTGGCCGCCGATGGCGACCGCGTCTACGGTGTCGAAAGCAACGGCCGCCTGCTGGCCTGGAAGCTCGACAACGGTGAAGTCCAGTGGCAATCCGACCTGCTGCTGAACCGTGGCCTGAGCGCCCCGCTGGTGGCTGGCCGCTCGCTCGCGATCGGCGACGCCCAGGGCTATGTGCATGTGCTCGCTCGCGAGGACGGCAAGCTGCTGAATCGACTGGAGACTGACGGCTCGGCCATCGTCTCCGCCCCCCTGCTGGCGGGTCAAAACCTGCTGGCCCTGACACGCAAGGGCGTTCTCTACGCCTGGCGCCCCGAATGAAACCTGTGATCGCCCTGGTGGGCCGACCCAACGTCGGCAAATCCACCCTTTTCAACCGCCTGACCAAGACGCGCGACGCCATCGTTGCCGACTTTCCCGGCCTGACGCGCGACCGCCACTACGGCAACGCCCGTCTGGGCAAGCGCGAATTCATCGTGATCGACACCGGCGGCTTCGAGCCCGATGCCGGCAGCGGCATCTTCAAGGAGATGGCCAAGCAGACCCAGCAGGCCGTCGCCGAGTCCGATGTCGTCGTGTTCGTGCTCGACGCCCGTGGTGGCCTGAGCGCGCAGGACCACGACATCGCGAACTACCTGCGCCGCCTCAACAAGCCGACGCTGCTGGTGGCCAACAAGGCCGAAGGCATGAAGGAGGGCTCGCAACTGGTCGAGTTCTACGAGCTCGGCCTGGGCGATGTGCTGCCGGTCTCGGCCGCGCACGGCCAGGGCGTGCGCCCGATGCTCGAGGCCGCGCTCGACAAGCTGTCCTGGCCCGACGAGGAAGACGCCGTCGCGCCCGACGAGAGCGTGATCAAGCTGGCCGTTGCCGGTCGGCCCAACGTCGGCAAGTCGACGCTGATCAACGCCTGGCTCGGCGAGGAGCGCCTGGTCGCCTTCGACATGCCGGGCACGACGCGCGACGCGATCTCGGTGCCGTTCGAGCGCAACGGCCAGAAGTTCGAGCTGATCGACACCGCCGGCCTGCGCCGCAAGGGCCGTGTCTTCGAGGCGATCGAGAAGTTTTCGGTCGTCAAGACGCTGCAGGCGATCGAGAACGCCCATGTCGTGCTGCTGCTGCTCGACGCGACCGAAGGCGTGACCGACCAGGATGCGCATATCGCGGGCTTCGCGCTCGAGAGCGGTCGCGCCGTGGTGCTGGCGATCAACAAGTGGGACGCGATCGACAGCTACCAGCGCGAGACGCTGCAGCGCTCGATCGAGAGCCGGCTCGGCTTCCTGAAGTTTGCGCCGCTGCACATGATCTCGGCCAAGAAGCGCCAGGGCATCGGTCCGCTCTGGACCTCGATCGCCAAGGCCTACGCCTCGGCCATGGTCAAGATGCCGACGCCGCTGCTGACCCGTCTGCTGCAGGAGTCGATCGTGCTGCAGGCGCCCAAGCGCGGCGGCATGTACCGCCCCAAGATGCGCTATGCGCACCAGGGCGGCATGAACCCGCCGGTGATCGTGATCCACGGCAACTCGCTCGACAACGTCGACAACGCCTACAAGCGCTTCCTCGAGGGCCGCTTCCGCAAGGCCTTCGACCTGGTCGGCACGCCACTGCGCATCGAGTTCAAGACCGCGGCCAACCCCTACGACGAATGACCCCAGCCGCCGCCGGCCCGCAGCAAGCGGGCGGGCTGTGGTAAGGTCGCCATCCCTCAACTCTTTTGAACACGGAGCATATCGTGAGCAATAACAAAGGCCAACTCTTGCAAGATCCTTTCCTGAACCAGCTGCGCCGCGAGCACGTGCCGGTGTCGATTTACCTGGTCAACGGAATCAAGCTGCAAGGCCAGATCGAGTCGTTTGACCAGTATGTCGTGCTGCTGCGCAACACCGTGACCCAGATGGTCTACAAGCACGCGATCTCCACCATCGTTCCGGGCCGTCCGGTCCAGTTCAGCGCTGCCGCGCCTGATCAGCCTGTTGCTGCTGCCTGATCCTCCTTGAACGACAGTCAGAAATCCCCTTCCGCGCTGCCCGGCGTCGTGCTCGTCGGAGTCGACCTGGGCCTGCCGCATTTCGACGCCGAACTCGAGGAGCTGGCCCAGCTCGCCGAGACCGCTGGCTACCGTGTCGTTGACCGGGTGGCCTGCAAGCGGCGCGCCCCCGATCCGGCCCTGTTCATCGGTTCTGGCAAGGCCGACGAGATCAAGGCGCTGGCGCTGGGCCATGGTGCGACCGAAATCCTGTTCGACCAGGCACTGAGCCCGTCGCAGCAGCGCAACCTCGAGCGTCACATGGGGCTGCCGGTCAACGACCGCACCCTGCTGATCCTCGAGATCTTCGCCCAGCGCGCGCGCAGCCACGAGGGCAAGTTGCAAGTCGAGCTCGCGCGCCTGCAGTACCTGAGCACCCGCCTGGTGCGGCGCTGGTCCCACCTCGAGCGCCAGAGCGGCGGCATCGGCATGCGTGGCGGCCCGGGCGAGACCCAGATCGAGCTCGACCGCCGCATGATCGGTGACTCGATCAAGCGCACCCGCGAGCGACTCGAAAAGGTCAAGCGCCAGCGCAGCACGCAGCGGCGCCAGCGCGAGCGGCGCGAGACCTTCACGATCTCGCTGGTCGGCTACACCAACGCCGGCAAGTCCTCGATCTTCAACGCGCTGGTCAAGGCACGCGCCTATGCGGCCGACCAGCTGTTCGCCACGCTCGACACCACGACGCGCCAGCTCTACCTCGGCGAGGTCGAACGCACGGTGTCGCTGTCCGACACGGTGGGCTTCATCCGCGACCTGCCGCACGGCCTGGTCGAGGCCTTTGCCGCCACGCTGCAGGAAGCGCGCGACGCCGACTTGCTGCTGCATGTGGTCGACGCCTCGAACCCCGACCATCCCGAACAGATCACCGAGGTGATGCGGGTGCTGCGCGAGATCGGTGCCGACGACCTGCCGCAGATCCTGGTCTTCAACAAGCTCGACGCGGTCGAGCCCGAACGCCAGCCGCTGCAGCGCATCGACCAGATCGAGCTCGACGGCCAGACGGTGCCGCGCATCTTCCTGAGCGCACACACCGGCGACGGGCTGTCCGACCTGCGCGGCCTGCTGGCTGAGCGGGTGCGGGCCCGCTTCGGTGTTCGCCCGCCCGAGTCTCCCGACAGCGGCGTCGGCCTCGAGGATTCGGCACAATAGCCTATTTCCACCGCAAGCCAAAACCTACATGAACTTCAATTTGTTGAGCCTGCGTGCGGTCCGCTGGGACCGGCTCAAGGGCATGTTCAACCTCAACGATCCCCGCTGGGGCCGTGGTGACGAGAGCAAGCCCGATGCCGGTGGCTCCGGCGAGGAACAGCGTTCCAAGCGTCCGGCCGGTCCGAACCAGGGGCCGCCCGATCTCGATGAGCTCTGGCAGGACTTCAACCGCAAGTTGTCGGGGCTGTTTGGTGGCGGTGGCGCAGGCGGTGGCAAGCCGGGTGGCCAGTTCCCAGGCTTCAAGCCCGGACCCAAGGGCACCGGCATCGGCGTGGGCGTGATCGCTGGCGGCTTGCTGCTGGTCTGGCTCGGTACCGGCTTCTTCATCGTGCAAGAAGGCCAGCAGGCCGTCATCACCCAGTTCGGCCGCTACCAGAGCACGGTCGGCGCCGGTTTCAACTGGCGCCTGCCTTATCCGATCCAGCGCCACGAGACCGTCAACGCGACCCAGATCCGCTCGGTCGATGTCGGCGGCGACGCCGTCATGCGCGCCACCGGCCTGCGCGAGTCGGCGATGCTGACCGAGGACGAGAACATCGTCGAGATCAAGTTCGCGGTCCAGTACCGCCTGAGCGACGCGCGTGCTTTCCTGTTCAACAGCCGCGACCCCGAGGACGCGGTGCGCAAGGCCGCCGAGACCGCCGTGCGCGAGGTGGTGGGCAAGATGAAGATGGATGCGGCCCTGGCCGAAGAGCGCGACCAGATCGGTCCGCGCGTGCGCACTCTGATGCAAGCCATCCTTGACCGCTACGAGATCGGCATCGAGGTCGTCGGCATCAACCTGCAGCAAGGTGGCGTGCGTCCGCCGCTGGAAGTGCAGGCCGCCTTTGACGATGTGCTCAAAGCCGGCCAGGAGCGCGAGCGCTCGAAGAACGAGGCCGAGGCCTACGCCAACGAGGTCGTGCCGCGCGCCAAGGGCACGGCTTCGCGCCTGTTCGAGGAAGCCGAGGGCTACAAGGCCCGCATCGTCGCGCAAGCCGAGGGCGATGCCCAGCGCTTCAAGCTGGTGCAGGCCGAATACGCCAAGGCGCCGCAGGTCACGCGCGAGCGCATGTACCTCGACACGATGCAGCAGGTCTACGGCAACGTCAGCAAGGTGCTGGTCGATACCAAGCAGGGCTCGAACATGCTGTATCTGCCGCTCGACAAGGTCATGCAGCTGAGCGCCCAGGCCGAGCCGACTGCCGCAGTCGCCGCTCCGGCGGCGCCCGCTGCCGTTTCCAATGGTTCGCCGGCGAACGCGGGCGCTGCCGCCTCGCGCAGCCGCGAGAGCGATCGCTCGCGCGACCGCGACGTCCGCTGAAGGCCCTGAGGACCAGAATATGAACAGAATCGGATTCATCCTGTCTTCCCTGCTGGTGGCGCTCGCGCTGGCCAGCTCGATGCTCTTCGTGGTCGACCAGCGCCAGTTCGGCGTGGTCTATGCGCTGGGCCAGATCAAGAGCGTGATCACCGAGCCCGGCCTGCATGTCAAGCTGCCGCCGCCGTTCCAGAACGTCTCCTACGTCGACAAGCGCCTGCTCACGCTGAAAAGCAGCGACACCGAGCCGACGCTGACGGCCGAGAAGCAGCGCGTCGTGATCGACTGGTATGTGCGCTGGCGCATCTCCGACCCGCAGGCCTATATCCGCAACGTCGGTCTCGACGAGCGCGCCGGCACCGACCAGCTCAAGCGCGTGGTGCGCAACAGCTTCCAGCAGGAAGTCAACAAGCGCACCGTCAAGGAGCTGCTGTCGAGTCAGCGCGAGCAGCTGATGGCCGACGTCAAGCGCGAGGTGCTGGCGGCCGTGCGCGGCGCCGACAAGCCCTGGGGCATGGACGTGGTCGATGTCCGCATCACCCGGGTCGATTACGCCGAGACCATCACCAAGTCGGTCTATGACCGGATGGAGGCCGAGCGCAAGCGGGTCGCCAACGAGCTGCGCTCGACCGGTTCGGCTGACGGCGAGAAGATCCGCGCCGACGCCGACCGCCAGCGCGAGGTGCTGGTGGCACAGGCCTTCCGCGATGCGCAGAAGATCAAGGGCGAGGGCGATGCCGAGGCGTCGCGCATCTATGCCCAGTCCTTCGGCAAGGACCCGGCCTTTGCCCAGTTCTACCGCAGCCTCGAGGCCTACAAGTCCAGCTTCGCCAACAAGTCCGACATGCTGGTGCTCGACCCGTCGAGCGAATTCTTCAAGGCCATGCGCTCGAGCGGATCGGCCGCCGCGGCGCGCTGAGCGCTCCTTTTACCGGGTGCCTCGCCGCACCCGGTAAAATCCCTTTTTTAACAGCTCCCGATACCCTCATGTCTGCCTGGCTACTGCCGGATCAAATTGCCGACGTCCTGCCCTCCGAGGCCAGGCATATCGAAGACTTGCGCCGGGCGCTGCTCGATACCGCGCGCGCCTACGGCTACGAGCTCGTCATCCCCCCGATGATCGAGCACCTGGATTCCCTGCTGACCGGTACCGGTGAAGCGCTCGACCTGCAGACCTTCAAGCTGGTCGACCAGCTGTCGGGCCGCTCGCTGGGCTTGCGCGCCGACACGACGCCGCAAGTCGCGCGCATCGATGCCCATCTGCTGAACCGCAAGAGCCTGACGCGCCTGTGCTATTGCGGCCCGGTGCTGCATGCCCGCGTCGACCGGCCCTTCGGCACGCGCGAGCCGCTGCAGCTCGGCGCCGAGATCTACGGCCACGCCGGCCGCGAAGCCGACCTCGAGATCCTCGAGCTCGCGCAAGCCAGCCTGGCCGCCGCCGGCCTGCAGCAGCAGACCATCGACCTGGGCGACGTGCGCATCGTCGACTCGCTGCTGGCGGGTCTGGCGCTGGAGCCGGCTGCGGTCGCCCGCATCCACGCTGCGCTGGCAGCCAAGAACAGCGCCGAGCTCGACCTGCTGAGCCGCGAGTTGCCGGCCGAGGTGCGCAGCAGCCTGCTGGCGCTGCCCGAACTCTATGGCGGCCCGGAAATCCTGGCCGAGGCCGCCCGCCGCCTGCGCCCGAGCCCCTTGCTCGAGCGCGCGCTGGGCGACCTGCGCTGGCTGGCCGACCAGCTGTCGGGCGCCAACCTGTCGTTCGACCTGGCCGACCTGCGCGGCTATGCCTATTACACCGGCGTGCGCTTTTCGCTCTTCGGCGGCCAGACCGGTCGTCTGCAGGAGCTGGTGCGCGGCGGCCGCTACGACGAAGTCGGCGGCGTGTTCGGGCGCAAGCGTCCGGCCGTCGGCTTCAGTCTGGACTTGAAGGAACTGGTGTCGGCAGCCGCCGCACCGGCGCTGCAAGCTGCGATCCGGGCCCCCTGGGGTCAGGAGCCGGGCTTGCGCGCTGCCATTGCCGGTCTGCGTGCAGCCGGCGAAACCGTGGTCTGCGTCCTGCCGGGCCATGAACATGAGGTGGACGAGTTCCATTGCAACCGCGCGCTCGTCGCGCAAGACGGCGCGTGGCTGGTGCAGCCCCTGGCAGCCTGACCCCGTAACGATGAAATCGGTATCTGTATGAGCGAAAACAATTTCAAGGCCCAGCCTGGGCGTAACGTCGTGGTCGTCGGCACCCAGTGGGGCGACGAGGGCAAGGGCAAGCTGGTCGACTGGCTGACCGAGACCGCCAAGGGCGTGGTGCGCTTCCAGGGCGGCCACAACGCCGGCCACACGCTGGTGATCAATGGCGTCAAGACCGCACTGCACCTGATCCCCAGCGGCATCATGCGCCCTGAAGTCAAGTGCTACATCGGCAACGGCGTCGTGCTGTCGGTCACCAAGCTGCTCGAAGAGATCGAAGGCCTCGAGAAGGCCGGCGTCGAGGTTCGCTCGCGCCTGCGCATCAGCGAGGCCTGCCCGCTGATCCTGCCGTTCCACGCCGCGATCGACATCGCGCGCGAGGCCGCCAAGACCCGCGCCGGCACCGAGAAGATCGGCACCACCGGCCGCGGCATCGGCCCGGCCTACGAGGACAAGATCGCCCGCCGCGCGCTGCGCGTGCAGGACTTGAAGCACCCCGAGCGCTTCGCGACCAAGCTGCGCGAGCTGCTCGAGCTGCACAACCATGCGCTGACCACTTATCTGGGCAGCGCCGACATGCAGTGGGACGCCGCGCTGTCGCCCTTCATCGTCGACGGCAAGATCCAGTTCGAGCCGGTGTTCGAGCAGGCGATGGCGCAGGCCGAGCAGATCAAGCCGATGATGGCCGATGTCTCGCGCGAGCTCAACGAGGCGCACAAGGCTGGCGCCAACCTGCTGTTCGAAGGCGCGCAGGGCACGCTGCTCGACGTCGACCACGGCACCTACCCGTTCGTGACCTCGAGCAACTGCGTGGCCGGTAACGCCGCCGCCGGTGCCGGCGTCGGCCCGGGCCTGCTGCACTATGTGCTGGGCATCACCAAGGCCTACTGCACCCGCGTCGGTGGCGGCCCGTTCCCGACCGAACTCGAGTGGGAAAAGGAAGGCACGCCGGGCTACCACATGGCCACCGTCGGCGCCGAGCGCGGCACCACCACCGGCCGCTCGCGCCGCTGCGGCTGGTTCGACGCCGCGCTGCTCAAGCGCTCGGCCCAGGTCAACGGCCTGTCGGGCCTGTGCATCACCAAGCTCGACGTGCTCGACGGCCTGACCGAGCTCAAGCTCTGCGTCGGCTACGAGCTCGATGGCGAAAGCATCGACCTGCTGCCGATGGGTGCGGACGAGATCGCACGCTGCGTGCCGGTCTACGAAACCCTGCCGGGCTGGACCGAGACCTCGGTCGGCGCGACCCGCTACGCGGACTTGCCGGCCAACGCCCAGGCCTACCTGCGCCGGATCGAGGAAGTTACCGGCGTGCCGATCCACGTCGTGTCGACCAGCCCCGATCGCGACCACACCATTCTGGTGCAGCACCCCTACGCGGCCTGATGTGAAGTGAACAAGCGGCCCTTGGGGGCCGCTTTTTCGCATCCATTGCGTACCGAACTTTTACAAGAAACAAGCAGAAGCGGAGCCGACATGCTGAGCGAAGACGGCAAACACCTCTACGTCACGGACGACGAATACCACGGGTTGATCGAACGGCTCGCGATCCAGGTTTACCAGTCCGGCTGGGAATTCGACACCATCCTCTGCCTCGCGCGCGGTGGCATGCGTCCGGGCGACATTCTGTCGCGCATCTTCGATCTGCCGCTGGCGATCATGTCGACCAGCTCCTACCGCGCCGAAGCCGGCACGGTGCAGGGCCATCTCGACATTGCGCACTACATCACCACGCCCCGGGGCCAGATTGCCGGGCGCGTGCTGCTGGTCGACGACCTGGCCGATTCGGGTCACACCCTGCGCGCCGTGATCAACCAGCTGCGCAACAACTATGCGCCGATCACCGAGCTGCGCAGCGCGGTGATCTGGACCAAGGCCTGCTCGGTGTTCCAACCTGACTACTCGGTCGAATTCCTGCCGACCAATCCCTGGATCCACCAGCCCTTCGAGAGCTACGACAGCCTGCGTCCGCAGGACCTGCTGGCCAGGCAGCAGCAGGGCTGAGCCCAGCCATGCCGACATGGTCGGCAATCACAAGGGGAGCCTGCGGGCTCCCTTTTTCATGTGCATCGTCGTCAAACGACATGGGTTGTCGTCCGGGCTTCGTATCATGTGAAATTCTTCCGCAAATTGATTGCCCTGCCATGTCCGATTCCACCGTCATCCATCCCGGCGTTGCCGACATCCTGCCGCCCGCCCAGCCCCTGGCCGAGCTACTGGCCAGCCTGGTGCTCGATTACGCCCGCCGCGATGGTCGCCTGTCGCTGAACGACTGGCTGGCCGACACCTTGACGCAGCGCGCCGGTGTCGATCGTGCTGCCGCGCTCGATACCGCCAGCCAGTTGCTGGTGTATCTGGAAGACAGCCATAGCCTGCGCCAGGATCTGCGTCAGCACCTGGACAAAGGCAAGTCGCGCAGCAGCTGGATCGCGCGTCAGGTCGAGCAGATCGCCCGCAACACCCAGTCCGCGCCTGCCGAAGTGGCTGCCTTGGGGGAGCTGCTGACCGGCAAGGCCCTGGTGTCGGGTGAGCCCGTGACATTGCCAGACTGGAACGAGATGAGCCGCATCGCGTTGGCCAAGGGCATCGAGCAGCAGAACCTGCTGCAAGTTGCCAGCGATGTGGTCGCGGATGGTGCGCGTCAATGGGCGGGTCAGTCCATCAGTGGGTTGCTCAAGGACCATCCGGACAGTGCCCGGTTGGCGCAGCAGTTCATCGCGGGCGAGCTCGACCTCGGCAGTCGCGCCGGCCTGCAGGCGACGCTGGCTGCCGGCACCGAGATCGCCGTGCGCCGAGGCCTGCTCGGTCCTGAGCTCAAGCGCGCGCTCGACGACGGCGTGCTGATCCCGGCCTGGTTCGCGCACCAGACTTTTATCGGCACCGAGAATGCCAGCCTGCTGCACGCTGCCGGTACAGGTCAGCTCGATCCGGCCGAGGCGCTTGATCAGATGGTCGATGTGGCCACCGCCGCCGTGACCCAGACTACGCGCGAGGTCTGCGAGCGCGTTGGCGGCCAGATCGGTCAGGCGATCGCGCTAAAGGTTCCTGTTGTCGGGGCGTTCCTGGCGCCGGTGGCGAGCCAGGTTGGCGAGATGGTTGGGACGGCGGTCGGCGTGGTGGCGGGCAGCGTCGCCGGAGCCGCGATCAAGAAGGGCGTCGAAGTGGTCACGAAGGTGGCTACCAAGGTGGTATCAGGTGTAACCAAGGCAGCCCAGAAAGTTGCCAGTCTCCTGTCATTCGGCCTTCTTGCTTGAAATTTGCAGTTACCCCATCAACATGAAACTCATCAAGTTCGATCTGCCGATCAACGGCACCAAGGTCAAGACTCTCGAAGAACTGCGCGACAACCTGACCGATGAAATCCTCGCGCTGGCGCGTAGCAGTCAGCTGGAGCACAGCAGCCAGCTTGAGCGCTGGCTCAGGACGCGCCAGCTTCCAGATCAGGCGCAGGCCGTCGCGGAGGCCGTGAAACGGGAAGGCACCGACAAGGGCCTGTTCCTGGCGCTGTGCAAGGTGCTGGACGTCGAGGCGCATCCGGATGACGTGAAGGCGATCTTCGATGCGCCGCCAGCACCGGGGAATTCCATTCATAAGGCTAGATATTTTGAGATGTACGAGGCACTAAAAAATCGCTTCGAAAAAGAACAAGTTATCAATAAGAGGATAAAATCTGCTGTAGCCCACCACGCAGATCGCGAAAAACTTTTTAGTTCATTTCAGTTGCTACAGTCACGATTCAGCATCGTACTTGAGCAAGAAAAAATACATAAAAATTATTTTAATGTATTTTTTCAAAATTTTATGCTTCGAATTTCTAATAATCTGACGCTTGTGCTTGAAAAATATCAAGGTGGTAAAAAATACGACTCTTATATGATTAAGCTTGTTGATCTAATTAATTCATTTCGAGATGACTTGGATAAACGATTGGCAGAGCTGGAGCAGGCCTTGAGATTTCAGGATTCGCTGTTAGTTTTCATCACCGGTAAGGTTAAGTCTGGTAAAAGCTCGCTTGGAAACTACATGGCATGGGGATATACCGATCCCGACGAGGAATTGAAACAGCAGGTTACTCCTCATCAGGTACCTATCTATTTCTCGCATGAAAACAATGCCGTCGATGGTGGTGATGCAAAAGACGAAGCGGAGCAGTGGCGTGAGTTTGGTATCGGCCCCACCGAGTCGATCCAGGGCTTCAAGCTGCCAGGCCTGACCTGGGTCGATTCGCCCGGCTTGCACTCGTTCAAGGAGAAGAACGAGAAGCTGGCCCGCGACTACGTCGAGCACGCCGACCTGATTCTTTACACGATGAAGTCGGATGCGCCAGGACGCGCCAGCGACCTCGCCGAGATCCAGCAACTGCTGGGCAAGGACAAGAAGGTTCTGCTGCTGCTGACGGGTAGCGATGACGTGGAGGAAGACTACGACGATGAGACGGACAGTTTGGTGCAAACCGTCGTAATGAAAGACGCGAACCGTCGTGAAAAACAGCACGCCTATGTACGAGAAGCGCTGCGGGAGTTAGCGAACGGCAGCAGTGATAGCCGGATTGCCAATCTCGAAATCGTCTCGATTTCGGCGCGTTACGCGCAGCTCAACGCCGACGATCCGGCCGCCTTCTCCGAAAGCGGAATGGGGCTACTGTATCAGATCTTGCACAGGATTGCGCAATCGGATAGTGTTCGAATAAAGCAGCGTGCTCCGATTGAAAATATGTGTAAATTTATGAGCAGTTGTTGTGATGACCTAATATATTTCCGCGAACTGTTGTCGAAATTTTTTCGGCAGAGCAGAGATTTGACTGAATCAATATGGTTGTCGTCGATGCATGAAAGTCTAATGCTGGAGATATCTGAATTTGAAAATAAACTGAGGCAGATGCTTCAGGTCGCTCGAAGCTCATGAAAATCCGTTTGGGCGAAAATGAAACTATTAAAATTCGACCTGCCGATCAACGGCGCCAAGGTCAAAAATCTCGAAGAACTACGCGACAACCTGACCGACGAGATCCTGACGCTCGCGCGTAGCAGCCAGCTGGAGCGCTGGCTCAGGACGCGCCAGCTGCCAGATCAGGCGCAGGCCGTCGCGGAGGTAGTGAAGCGGGAAGGTACTGACAAGGGCCTGTTTCTGGCGCTGTGCAAGGTGCTGGACGTCGCGGCGCATCCGGATGACGTGAAGGCGATCTTCGATGCGCCGACGGCGCCAGGAAGATTCATTCCAGGGGCGCGTTACGCTGAACTTTATGAGCAGATAAGGCTGCAGCTATTGGAGAAAAAGGAAGAGTCTGAGAAACCTATTGCCTTAAAAATAGATTTGGAGACTAGGAGAGGGAAAGCTTTGAAAGAAGCTATGTCGATTTCACATATGATGAGTGGTTCGAAAAGAATTTCCGATCAATATTAGATTAAAAATATTTAATGAATCTAGAAATGAACTCTGTAGAGATAATAAAAAACATGAGTTTTTATGAAGATAATTTTATTGTGAATATTTTATAAAATGAAGCTGATACTCAAAGAATCATTGCGCGCCCACGCGCTATCGCATTACCCCATCCTCTACCTGCTGACGCACGACGACACCGAGGCTGACGAACTGATTGCCAACCTCGACCTCAAGCCGAAGCGCCAGATCATTGAATGGAACATGGCGCGTGGCCTGGTCGATTTCGGCACCAAGCGGCCGCTGCTGGCCTGGTGCGACTTGGCGACGGCGCTCGACCAGCTGCTCGATCACGACAACCTGAAGCACCACTTCATCGTGATCCGCGACGCGCACCTGGGTCTGCGCGACAGCCCGCTCGCGGTCGCGCGGCTCAAGGCCCTGATGACCCGGGTGCGCGAAGACTCGGAGGCCGAGGTCACGGTGCTGCTGGTCTCGTCCGAAAAATTCATTCCGCGCGAACTCGAGAAGTTCATCACGCTGTTCGAACTGCCTCTGCCCGACGAGGCTGCGATACGTGCCATCATCCAGGCACATGCCGAGGCCTATGGCGTGGTGGTCGACAAGTCGGAATTGAGCCAGCTGGCACTGGCCTTCCAGGGTTTGAGCCGCTACGAGATCGGCCAGCTGATCAACCGTGGCTTCCAGCAGGATGGTCTGATCGGTGCCAAGGACATCAAGCTGGTGCAGGCCGAGAAGAAGCAGATTATCCAGAAAAGCGGCCTGCTCGAAATGCTTGAGGTCCGCGAGCGACTGGACGACATCGGCGGGTTGGACCAGCTCAAGCCCTGGCTGCAGCAGAAACGCCAGGTGTTGTCCGACTGGCCGGCCGCGCGCGATTTCGGCGTCGAGCCGCCCAAGGGCGTGCTGATCGTCGGCATGCCGGGCTGCGGCAAGTCGCTGACCGCCAAGGCCACGGCTGCGCTGTTCGGCTTGCCGCTGCTCAGAATGGACCTGGGCTCGCTGATGGGCAAGTATGTCGGCGACAGCGAGGCCAACATGCGGCGCGCGATTGCCGTTGCCGAGGCGGTCAGTCCCTGCGTGCTGTGGGTCGACGAGGTCGAGAAGGCTTTCGTCGGCATCGGTGGCGGTAGCGCGGGCTCCGAGGTCGCGACGCGACTGTTCGGCTACTTCCTGACCTGGATGCAGGAGAAGACCCGCCAGGTGTTCGTGGTCGCCACGGCCAATGACATCTCGGCGCTGCCGCCCGAGTTGCTGCGCAAGGGCCGCTTCGACGAAATCTTCTTCGTTGATTTTCCGACCGAGTCCGAGCGCCAGACCATCTTCAAGGTGCATCTGGACAAGCGCAGGAAAGCGGGCGCCCGCATCGATGTCAGGCAGCTGGCCGGCAAGACGAATGGCTATTCGGGCGCCGACATCGAAGCGGTGGTCAAGGAGGGCATCGAGCAGGCTTTTGTCGATGGCCGAGCCGAGCTCACGACCGAGCGCCTGCTCAAGGTCATCCAGGCTACCCAGCCGCTCAGCGTCGTCATGAAGGACAAGGTCGAGCAATACCGCAAGCGGTTCGGGGACATGAAGATCAAACCGGCATCATGACGCGCCGCAAACTCCCGATCGGCATCCAGACCTTCGCCAAGCTGCGCCAGGAGGGCTGCTACTACGTCGACAAGACGCCGTTGCTGTTGCGACTGGTTCGGGAGGGCTCGTTCTATTTCCTGAGCCGGCCGCGCCGCTTCGGCAAGAGCCTGCTGATCGACACCCTGGCCGAGCTGTTCGAGGGCAACCGTCTGCTGTTCGACGGCCTGCACGCCGAGGCGCACTGGGACTGGTCCAAAAGCTATCCCGTCATCCGCATCAGCTTTGCCGATGGCGTGCTGCACAGTGCCGAACGGCTGCAGCAGCGCATCCTTGACAACCTGCGCCAGAACGCCGAACGCCTGGGTGTGACCTTCCCGTCGGGCCTGGACGTGCCGGGCCAGTTCGGCGAACTGATCCGCCAGGCCAGGGCCAGTCACGGCCAGCGCTCGGTGGTGCTGGTTGACGAGTACGACAAGCCGATCCTCGACAACATCACCGAGCCAGCAATCGCGCGCCAGATGCGCGACGGGCTGCGGGACCTGTACTCGGTGATCAAGGGCCAGGACGCGCATATCCAGTTCGCGATGCTGACCGGGGTCAGCAAGTTCAGCTTGTTTTCGGGGCTGAACAATTTGCGCGACATCACGGTCTCGGCCGATTACTCTGCCATCTGCGGTTACACCGACGAGGATGTCGATACCGTGTTCGCCCCGGAACAGCCGGGCCTGGATCGGGCGCAGATCCGCACCTGGTACAACGGCTACAACTGGACCGGCACCAGCGTCTACAACCCGTTTGACCTGCTGCTGCTGTTCGACAAGCGCGAGTTCCATCCCTACTGGTTCGAGACCGGCACGCCGACCTTCCTGATCGACGTGCTGACGCAGCGCGGCGTGTTCACGCCGCAACTGCAGGCCTTCGTGGCGCAGGAGAACCTGCTGGGCAGTTTCGATGTCGAGCAGATGACCACCGAGGCGCTGCTGTTCCAGACCGGCTACCTGACCGTGGGCAGCATCTGGCGCATTCCGGGTCGGGCCGAGTTCACGCTCAAGTATCCGAACCTGGAAGTGCAGGCCAGTCTCAACGACAGCCTGCTGCAGCGCCTGAGCGGCGACCCGTCGGTGCCGGGCGTGCAGGTCAGCCAGCTCTACCGCCTGCTGCAGGCCAGGAACTTTTCTGGCTTGCAGGCCTTGTTCACCGCCTTCTTCGCCAGCATTCCGCACGACTGGTACCGCAACTCTCCGGTGGCGCAGTTCGAGGGCTATTACGCCAGCATCTTCTACAGCCACTTCGCCGCGCTGGGCCTCGATATCCGGCTCGAGGACGTGACCAACCGGGGCCGCATCGACATGACGGTGCTGTTCGACGGCCAGGTCTGGTTGTTCGAGTTCAAGGTGGTCGAGCTGGCGCCCGAGAGCCGGGCGCTGCAGCAGATCAAGGACCGGGCCTATGCCGACAAGTACCGCGCGCGCGGCGAGCCGATCCACCTGATCGGGGTCGAGTTCAGCAAGGCGCAGCGCAGCGTGGTCGGCTTCGAGGTCGAGACGCTACCATGCGGTCATGTCTGATCTTCAAGCCACCGCTACCCTGGTTCCCGCGCTGTCGCAGCCAACCGTGCTGATCCACCACAGTTACCGGCCACCGGCCGATTTCGAGGCTCCGGCACCGGGCGTGCACAAGGCCTCGACCGTGTTCTTTCCCAGCGTGGCGGCGCTGCGCTCGCGTGACTGGAAGGACAAGTCGGCCTATACCTATGGCCTGCACGGCACGCCGACCACCTTCACGCTCGAGGAGCACATCGCCACCCTCGAGGGCGGCGCGCATTGCGTGCTGGTGCCCAGCGGCCTGGCCGCGATCGCGCTGGTCGACATGGCCTTGTTGCGTGCCGGCGACGAGTTGCTGATTCCGCACAACGCCTACGGCCCCAACAAGTCCTTCGCTGCAGTCGAACTGGCGGGCTGGGGCATCGTGGCGCGCTACTACGACCCGATGAACCCGGCCGACCTGGCGGCGCGCATCAGCGACAAGACGCGGCTGGTCTGGCTGGAGGCAGCCGGTTCGGTCACGCTCGAGTTCCCCGATCTGCCGGCGCTGACGGCCATCGTCCGCCAAGCCAGCGCGGGAAGGGCGCGCCCGATCGTGAGCGTGCTTGACAACACCTGGGGCGCGGGCGTGGCGTTCTGCGGCTTCGACCTGGGCGCCGACCTCGTAATGCAGGCGCTGACCAAGTACCCGAGCGGCGGCGGCGATGTGCTGATGGGCTCGGTCGTCACGCGCGACCCGGCCTTGCACCGCGAGCTGCTGCTGACGCATATGCGGCTAGGCCTGGGCGTGGGTGCCAACGACGCCGAACTGGTGCTGCGCGGCCTGCCCTCGATCGCGTTGCGCTACGCGGCGCAGGATGCCGCCGCGCGCGAACTGGCCGGCTGGATGCAGGCGCAGCCCGGCGTCAAGCAGGTGCTGCATCCGGCACTGCCGGGTTCGCCTGGCCACGAGACCTGGCAGCGCGATGCGCGCGGCGCGGCCAGCCTGTTCACTGTCGTGTTCGATGATGCGATCGCGCCCGAGCGGGTGGTGGCGTTCTGCGATGCGCTCAAGCTGTTCCGGCTCGGCTACAGCTGGGCCGGCCCGGTCAGCCTGTGCGTGCCCTATGAGCGCTCCGAGATGCGCGGGCGCGACTGGCCGCATGCCCATGGTCCGGTGCGCCTTGCGGTCGGGCTGGAGTCGGTGGCGGACCTGCGCGCGGATCTGGCGCAGGCGCTGCGGGTGCTGAACGCCTGAAAGGTCTCCGCCCAGCGCAACAGGGCGACCCTGTCCCAGCAATGAAAGCCTCTGGGCATCAGACCCTTCCGCTCTGGATCGCTGGGCCGGGGTAATCCAAGGAGGAACTGGACCGGACGATTGACAAGTGGACTGCACGTTGTTGCCGGCCCACAGCTGACCGCTCCGAATTCATACCATCGAGAGACTTTACTTGGGAGAATCAGAGTAGCCAATCAGGCTGGAAATCACCAAGGGAGTCAAACATGAAAGAAGATCTTGCGCGCTACCAGGATATCCTGCTTTCAACGATGACAGAGGTCGGGCTCAAGGTCCTGGCCGCAGTCGCATTCTGGGTCATAGGCCGCTGGCTGATCGGTGTCGCGTTCAACTTGGTGCGCAGTTCGCTGGAGCGGCAGAAGTTCGATCCGACCGTGCTGCGCTATGTTGGCTCTATCGTCACCGTGACGCTGAACGTCCTGCTGGTCGTCGGTATCCTGGGCTATTTCGGTATTCAGACAACCACTTTCGCCGCGCTGATCGCAGCTGCGGGTGTTGCGATCGGAATGGCATGGTCTGGCCTGCTGGCGCATTTCGCCGCCGGTGCCTTTCTGGTTGTGCTGCGCCCGATGAAGGTAGGCGACTTTGTCAGCATCGCCGGAGTGACTGGGACGGTGGTTGAGCTCGGCCTGTTCACGACGGTGATCAACACGCCTGACAACGTCCACACCATCATCGGCAACAACAAGATATTTGGCGAGACGATCCAGAACTTCTCGGCCAATCCGTTCCGCCGCGTCGACCTGAAGTGCCAGCTCTCGGGCGCGGCAGATCACCGGGCGGCGGTTGCGCTGTTGCGCGAGAAGATTGCTGCAATCCCCAACGTGCTGGCCGAGCCCATGGTCGATGTCGAGATCCTGGACTTCACGCTGGTCGGGCCGGTGCTGGCGGTACGCCCCTATTGCCACAACGACCATTATTGGCAGGTGTATTTCGACACCAATCGGGTGCTGCGCGAGGCGCTGGCCGAAGCCGGCTTCCCGGCTCCCATGCCGGCGCAGAGCGTAATCGTGACTCAGGCCGCCTGACGCGTCATCGCACAGATTGTGCTTGCGCTACCAGCAGCACAGCCACCCCCATGTACCGGACGCGCATCACTTGCACCGCCACTGAAAGGCTGTGATCGCCCTGGGCTGAGTTTTGCACAGTCCCTATAATGGAGTGGTAATGGTACGTCGGCTGGTCACGGTCTTTTCACTGATGTTCTTTCTCAGCGCAGGTCTGTCCGCGTTCAGCTTGAGCATGGACCCGCGCAGCGTGAACGCTGGCGACACCCATCTGCTGTTTGATCTCGACGGACAGGATCTGGCCGATGAACTGGTCCAAGCGGATGCCGACCCCGACTCTCCCAACGACAACCTGTTGAGTGTCGAGTGGTCCGATTGGCCTGACCTGTCTGATCGCCTGTCACCGTTTCCATCCTTGAGTCAAGGGCTGGTGCTGCAGAGATTCCTGCTCGCAGCGCCCTCATTGCCCTGGCCGTTCCTGGCAGCGCTGCAGCGCCCGCCCAGCTTCACCGCTTGACGACCCTGGCCTGAGCCCACCGGGCTCTGCATGGCCTTGCGTCTGACCTTGTCCGTGTTGGCCGCTCCGTGAAGGCCGGGCATGCGACGACTGCACCGAGCAAACCCCCGCTTGTTCTGACCGCCCACCGGTTAGTCACTCACTAATAGTTTTTATTATGAACACTCATCTCGATACTTTTTCAAGTCCGACTCATGGCGCCTTGGCCTTTGGCGCCGAACAACGCCACCGCGTGCTGCGCAACACCTACTGGCTGCTGGCGCTGTCGATGGTGCCTACCGTGCTGGGCGCCTGGATCGGCGTCGCCACCGGCCTGGCTGCGGCGATGTCGCCTGGCATCAGCATGGTGGTGTTCCTGGTCGGTGCCTTCGGCTTCATGTTCGCGATCGAGAAGACCAAGGACTCGGCCGCTGGCGTGCCGATGCTGCTGGCCTTCACCTTCTTCATGGGGCTGATGCTGTCGCGCCTGATCGGATCGGTGCTGGGCCTGGCCAATGGTGCCAGCCTGATCATGACGGCGTTTGCCGGCACGGGTGCCATCTTCCTGGGCATGGCGACCTTGTCCTCGGTCATCAAGCGTGATCTGAGCTCGATGGGCAAGTTCCTGTTCATCGGCGTCATCTTGTTGCTGGTGGCCGGCATCGCGAACTTCTTCATCCAGTCCAGCGCGCTGATGATCACGCTGTCGGTGCTGGCGATCGGCATCTTCTCGGCCTTCATCCTGTACGACCTCAAGCGGGTGCAGGATGGCGAGGAGACCAACTACATCACGGCCACGCTGGGCGTCTACCTGAGCCTGTACAACGTGTTCCAGTCGCTGCTGGCACTGCTGGGCATCTTCGGTGGTCGTGACGACTGATCACCCACCCCAGACCGCCGAGCCAGACCCGTCAGTGACGGGTCTTCTTTGCCTGCACAGCAGGCCCTGACAAAAGATTTCAATGGAAATAGCAATACTTTTCGCGCTGATCGTCCTCAATGGCCTGTTCGCAATGTCGGAGATCGCGCTGGTCACCGCGCGCAAGGCGCGGATGCAGAAACTGATCGACGAAGGTGACAAGGCCGCTGCGGCTGCCGTCAAGCTGGGGGAAGACCCAACCCGGTTTCTGTCCACCATCCAGATCGGTATCACCTCGATCGGTGTGCTCAATGGCATCGTGGGTGAAGCGGCACTGGCCGCACCCTTGGCCATCTGGCTGGTGACCCTGGGTTTGCCTGAGCCAGCCAGCCAGTTGCTGGCCACCGGGCTGGTGGTGCTGCTGGTGACCTATTTCTCGATCGTGATCGGAGAGCTGGTGCCCAAGCGCATCGGTCAATCCAATCCGGAAATGCTGGCCCGTCTGGTGGCGCGTCCGATCGACTTGCTCGCGATAGCGACCAAGCCCTTCGTCTTGCTGCTGTCGGTGTCCACCCGTGCCCTGCTCAAGCTGCTGGGGGTCAAGGAATCCAATGCCAATGCCGTCACCGAGGAGGAAATCCACGCCATGCTGGAAGAGGGCACCACGGCCGGGATCATCGAGTCGAATGAACACACCATGGTGCGCAACGTGTTCCGCCTCGATGACCGCCAGATCGCCTCCTTGATGGTGCCGCGCAGCGACGTCGTGGTGCTGGACCTTGATCTGCCGTTCGAGCAGAACATGGCCCGGGTCGAGGCATCCGACCACCCGCGCTATCCCGTCGTCAATGGTGACTTGAACAACGTCGTCGGCGTGGTCCATGCCAGGAAATGGCTGTCCCAGGCCCTTAGGGGAGAAGACCGCGAGTTGCAGAGCCAGAAACTCCAAGCGCCCCTGTATGTGCCTGAAACCATCACCGGCATGGAGCTGCTCGACAACTTCAGGTCGTCTGACGAGTACATGGCTTTCGTGATCGACGAATACGGCGAGATCCAGGGCATCGTGACCCTGCACGACCTGATCGAAGCCATCACCGGAGAGTTCCGCCCGCGCGATCCGCACAATTCCTGGGCCGTGCAGCGCGAGGATGGCAGCTGGCTGCTCGATGGCCTGATTCCGGTGCCGGAGCTCAAGGATCGACTGGAGCTGGACAAGGTGCCGGACGAGGAGCGTGGCCGCTACCACACACTCAGCGGCATGATGATGCTGCTGACCGGGCGCCTGCCCAAGGTCGCCGACACCGTGCAGTGGGAAGGCTGGCAGCTGGAAATCGTTGACATGGATGGCCGCACGATTGACAAGGTGCTGGCCAGTCGCCTGCCGGCATCAGAGGATGCGGTGAGGGCGAGTGCTGAGCCTGCGTCATGACAGATGAATGCCCTGCGCGGTTGCCAGGCCATCATCTGTCAACAAGGAGCAGGCAGTTGGGCGCCGTCATCGGCCTGGCCTGGCTTTGCGCTTCCTGCGCGGATGGCTACGCCCCCAACCAAGCACCGCGGATACTGGATTTCAGCATGTCGCAGCAGGAGGCGTTGAAAGCCCTGAACCTGATTGCAGAGTCTCCGCTGGTCGACCAGCCGATACGCTTCAAGTCGGAATCGGCCTGCGCGTTGCAAGGGGAGCGCAAGCGCTTGATCGGATGGAAATCCCTGCGCTCGATTCCCCTTCAGGGATCTAAGGCTGAGTTGAGCAAATCCGGATACGAAGAAAGCTACAGCGTTTCGATGAAGCCAGCCCAGGGCGGTGAGGCCTTGATCATGGAGGGATTACCCCTGTTTGAAGCCTTGGATGTCAAATGGATTGTTAATCACTTGCAAAGCTTGTGTGTCAGTGGCGTGCAAAAGACGCTGTAGCTGAATTCCAGCCTTGAATCCGTCGCCCATCTTGGGTAGAACCAGCAAAGCCCGTGCGAGGCTCAGGGTTTCAGCAGCCGCCTCAATTCGCCCCAGACGTTCTCGAGCATCCTGGGCTGGGCCGCCTCGTTCGGGTGTATGCGGTCGGCCTGGAACAGCGCGGTCGGGTTGGCGCCGTCGGCCACGCCCGCGAGGAAGAACGGCAGCAGCGCGGCTTTCTCGGCCTTGGCGACCTCGGCATAGAGCTGGCGGAACTGTTCGGCGTGGCGCGCGCCGTAGTTCGGCGGCACCTGCATGCCCAGCAGCAGCACGCGCGCGCCGGCTTGCCTGGCGGCGCGCGCCATGGCGCGCAGGTTGTCGCGCGTCATCTCGAGCGGCAGGCCGCGCAGCGCGTCGTTGCCGCCGAGCTCGATCACGACCACCGCCGGGCGGTGCTGCTGTAACAGCGCCGCCAGGCGCGACTGGCCGCCCGCGGTCGTGTCGCCGCTGATGCTGGCGTTGACGACCTGCCAGCCTGGCTGGCGCGCGTCGAGGCGTTGCTGCAGCAGCGCGGCCCAGCCGGTGCCGCGCTGCAGGCCGTATTCGGCGCTCAGCGAGTCGCCGACGATCAGCAGCCGGCGCGGCTCGGCCGCCTGGGCCAGCGCAGACCCCAGCAGGCCGGACGCGCATGCCCCTGCCAGCAGCGCGCGACCCAGGCCCGAGTTAAAGTAGCGACGAGTCAATTGAGGAATTTTGTCCATGTCCGATGCGATCATTGCCGTGCAGCGCCTGTCCAAGTCCGTGACCGATTCCGGCGGCACGTTGGACATTTTGCGCGATGTCGAGTTCGAGCTGCAGCGCGGCGAGACGGTAGCCATTGTCGGCGCCTCGGGTTCTGGCAAGAGCACGCTGCTGGCTATCCTGGCCGGGCTCGATACGCCGAGCCGCGGACGCGTGCTGCTGGCCGGCCAGGATCTGTTCGCGCTGGCCGAGGACGACCGCGCTGAGTGGCGCGCGCGCCAGCTCGGCTTCGTGTTCCAGAGCTTCCAGCTGCTGACCAACCTGAGCGCGCTCGAGAACGTGATGCTGCCGCTCGAGCTCGCGGGCCGGCGCGATGCGCGCGCTGCCGCGACCCGCATGCTGCAGCGCGTCGGCCTGGGCGAGCGGCTCGGTCACTACCCCCGGCTGCTGTCGGGCGGCGAGCAGCAGCGTGTCGCGCTGGCGCGTGCCTTCGTGGTCGAGCCGGCGGTGCTGCTGGCCGACGAGCCGACCGGCAGCCTGGATTCGGCCACTGGCGACAAGGTCATGGAACTGATGTTCGAGCTCAACCGCGAGCAGGGCACGACGCTGGTGCTGGTCACGCATGACCGCGAGATCGCGCGCCGCTGCGAGCGCCGGATCACGATCGAAGCCGGCCGCGCCCACGAACTGCCGGCTGTGGTCGACTGAAGCCGCCAGGCAAAACACAGCGGCGGCGGCGCAGGCCTGATAATCGGGGCTATGTCCTCTCCCAAAGTATTGTTCGGCTTCCATGCCGTCGGCGTGCGCCTGAAGACCGCGCCGCAGTCCATCATCGAGATCTATTACGAGAGCAGCCGGCGCGACGCGCGCATGCGGCAGTTCATCGACCGTGCCAAGGAGGCCGGCGCCCGCCTGATCGAGGCCGACAGCCTGCGCATCGCCAAGCTCTGCGGCAGCCACGGCCACCAGGGTGTCGCGGCCCGTGTCAACGAGGTCGAGCAGGTCAGGTCGCTCGACGAGTTGCTCGAGCAGCTTGAGGCCGACGGCATTGCGCCGCTGCTGCTGGTGCTCGACGGCGTGACCGATCCGCACAACCTCGGCGCCTGTCTGCGGGTGGCCGACGGCGCTGGTGCCCATGCGGTGATTGCGCCCAAGGACCATGCGGCCGGCATCAACGCGACGGTGGCCAAGGTCGCCAGCGGCGCAGCCGAGACCATGCCCTATTTCATGGTCACCAACCTGGCGCGCACCTTGAACGAACTCAAGGAGCGCAATATCTGGATCATCGGCACCAGCGATGACGCCGACAAGACCGTCTATCAGGTCGACCTCAAGGGCCCGGTCGCGCTGGTGCTCGGCGCCGAGGGCCAGGGCATGCGCCAGCTCACGCGCAAGACCTGCGACGAGCTCGTCAGCATCCCGATGAAGGGCGCGGTCGAGAGCCTGAACGTCTCGGTCGCCAGCGCGGTCTGCCTCTACGAATCGCTGCGTCAACGCGGCTGAAGAAAGAAAACCCCATGAAGCGATTCACCCTCACCCTGGCGGCAGTCGCGCTGGCGCTGCTGGCCGGCTGCACCCAGGAGCAGCAGAACAAGCTCGGCCGCGGCATCCAGAACTGGACCGGCACCGACGGCGTGCTCGAGGTCTATGCCGGCGACAAGCTGGTGCGTCGCTTCCTGAAGGTCGACAAGATGAGCACGGCGCTCGGCACCGACGACAAGACCCCGCGTGCCTATCGCTACGGCTATGGCGTGCTCGACGAGAACCTGAACATGGTGGCCGACTCGGGCGAGAAGCGGGTCTATTTCGAGATCAGCGACTACACCAACGCGGTGTTCTTCGACAACCCGCACTGACCCGACTGACGCGTCTGTAAGCGTGGTCGGGCCGGGCCGCGCGCGGGTTCAGACCAGCCCGAAGGCGCCCAACAGCGCACCGGCGCCCATCAGCAGCAGCAGGTGGAGCCGGGTCTGCCAGACCAGCAGCGTGGCGATGGCTGTCAGCAGCCAGAGCCGCCAGTCGCCGGGCCGGTCGTGCGAAGCGCTCAGCAGCCAGCCGATCGAGATCAGCAATCCGATCACGACCGGCGCCATGCCGGTCTTGAAGGCGCGCACGGCCAGCAGGTGCTGGTTGCGGTGCGCCCAGCGCGTGGCCAGGTAGTTCAGCGTGCACGAGGGCAGCAGGCTGCCCAGCATGGCCAGCGTCATGCCGAGCAGGGCCAGCCACCAGGCTGTCGCGCCCGCGCCCATGCCGCCGGCGGCGTTGAGGCCGACGTTCCAGCCCATCAGCGCGATGAACAGGATGTTGGGCCCGGGCGCGGCTTGCGCCAGGGCGATCGAGCTGCTGAACTGCTCCTGGCTCAGCCAGTGCTGCTGCAGCACCAGGAAGCGCTGCATCTCGGGGGTGGTCGTGATCGCGCCGCCGACGCCCAGCAGCGACAGGCTGGCGAAATGGCCGGCCAGTTGCAGCCAGTCCGAGGGGGTCATCATGGTGTTCATCTTGGCTCCTGGCGCGGTGCGATGTCGCGCAGGCGATAGGCGGCCCAGCCGCAGGACAGCCCGCCGACGATCAGCAGTACCCAGGCCAGCGGCAGCCGCAGCCAGGCGATCGCGATGAAGCTCAGCGTGGCTGCCAGCGCGGCGGCGGCCAGACCCATGGGACTGCTGCGCAGCGCCGGTGCCAGCTTGAGGCCGGTGGCAGCGATCAGGCCGGCCGATACCGCCCCCATGCCGCGCAGCGCGCCCTGGGCGACCGGCGTGTCGGCGACGCTGCCGTAGAGCACCGCCAGTGCCAGCACCAGCAGCAGTGGCAACGCCAGCAGGCCGCTGGCGGCGGCGAGCGCGCCTGACAGACCGAAATGGCGTCCGCCCAGCACCATGGCCAGGTTGAGCACATTGGGGCCGGGCATGATCTGCGCGACCGCCCATTCCTCGAGGAACTGCTCGCGCGTGAGCCAGCGCTTCTTTTCTACCAGTTCGCGCTGCACCACGGCCAGCACGCCGCCGAAGCCCTGTAGCGCCAGCCAGGTGAAGGTCCAGAACAGGTCGGCGCGTGAGCGCGGTCGCGGCGCTGCGTCGTCAGCAGGCAGGGCAGTGGAGAGGGCAGATTTCATTGCCCCCGATTTTCGCCCAGGATCAGAGCGTCAGGCCGCCGTCGACCTCGATCACCGCGCCGGTGATGTAGCTGGCCTCGTCGCTGGCCAGGAAGGCGTAGGCGTTGGCGATTTCCTCGGCCTGGCCCAGGCGCTTGAGCGGCACTTTCTGCGCCAGCTCGTCGAGCACCTTGTCCGGTACCGTGGCGATCATCGGCGTCTTGATGAAGCCCGGTGCGACCGCGTTGACCCGCACGCCCTTGGGGCTGAGTTCGCGGGCCCAGGTCTTGGTGAAACCGATCACGCCGAACTTGGTCGCGGCGTAGTTGGTCTGGCCGAAGTTGCCGTAGAGACCGACCACGCTCGAGGCGTTGAGGATCACGCCGCTGCCCTGCTGCGTCATGGGGCCGGCCACGGCCTGGGCGCAATGGAAGACGCCGCGCAGGTTGACGTCGATCACGCGGTCGAATTGCTCGAGCGTCATCTTCTGCAGCCGCGCGTCCTGGGTGATGCCGGCGTTGTTGACCAGCACGTCGATGCGGCCATGCGCCGCCATTACCTGGGCCACGACCGCATCGACCTGAGCCCGGTTGGTCACGTCCATCACCTGGCCCTCGGCCTGGGCTCCGGCGGCGCGGCAGGCTTGCGCCACCGCGTCGACTTGCTCTTGCTTGAGGTCGCAGGCGATCACGACCGCGCCCTCGCGCGCGAACTTGAGCGCGGTGGCTTCGCCTATGCCCTGGCCGGCGCCGGTGATCAGACAGACTTTTCCTTCGAGCCGCTTCATGCAATCTCCTGCTGGTGGTTGAACTTCCATCATGCCAAAGAACGGCTGGCCTGGTGCAGGCGCCGAGGCGCTTGTTTGACCTCGGTCAAGCAGGGCTGTTGGCGCCGGCTGCCATGGCTCGTGTCCTAGGAGTGTCATACTCGCGACCTCGAAGCAGGGCAGGACTGCGCTTGCCTACCCTAGTTATTTTGCAGAATCATGACTCTTACCGGGCATCGCGCCACCAGCCTGGGTGCCGCCGCCATTGCTTATTCGATTGCGCATGCCTATCACGGCCTGCCTTGGCTGGCGGCTGCGCTGGCCATTCCGGGCGCCACGGCCCCTGACTGGCTCGAGATCGCCTGGTTCAAGAAGGGCATTCGCCACAGCCTCATCCCGCACCGCACCTGGACCCACTGGCTCTTGCTCTGGGGGGCGCTGTTCAGTTGGGCCTTGCAGTCGCTGCAGCAGGACCTCTGGGCCTCGGCCTGGCTGGGTTTTGCGGTCGGTGCGCTGCTCCATCTGGTGATGGACCTGCCCAACCCTTCCGGCATCCGCTTCCTGCATCCGTATCGCCAGCGCGTGACGCTCAACTGGTGGCGCGGCGACCAGATGGTGTGGCCGATGGTATGGTTCAGCTGGCTGGCAGGCGCCCTGTCGCTGCATTGGGTCGGCCTGATCAACCTGCAGCCGCCGCTCCAGCTCCAGGCCTGGCTGTTCCAGGTCTGGGACCTGTCGCTGCAGCGCCTGCGTTCCTGATCCTGCGCCGCTGAGCCGCAGGGCAGGGCCGGGTATTACCCCTGTCCATTTCGTCCACGCCTTGTGCGTCATAGGAGACCTGTCATGAACTTGAACTTCGAGCCGCAAGACCCTCCGCCCCGGCCCGACCGGCTGGTGGTGCTGGGCACCGGCGGCACGATCGCGGGCCGGGCTGCCCAGCGCGACGACCATGTCGGCTACCGCGCCGGCGAGGTCGCGGTGGCTGACCTGCTGGACGGAATTCCAGTGCCGCCAGGCTGGCGTGTGCAGGCCGAGCAGCTGGCGCAGATCGACAGCAAGGACATCGGGCCCGGGGTCTGGCGCCTGTTGCTGGCGCGCGTGCGCGACTTGCTTGGTCAACCCGATGTCGGTGGCCTCGTGATCACGCATGGCACCGACACGCTGGAGGAAACCGCCTACCTGCTGCAGCGCGTGCTGGCGCCGACCAAGCCGGTGGTGCTGACCTGTGCCATGCGCCCGGCCACGGCGCTGGTGCCCGACGGGCCGCAGAACCTGGCCGATGCGCTGGTCGTGGCCGCCGAGCCGGGCGCGCGCGGCGTGGTCGCGGTCTGCGCCGGGCGCATCCACTCCGGGTTGGCGCTGCGCAAGGTCCATCACTACCGGCTCGATGCCTTCGATTCGGGCGATGCCGGGCCGCTGGGACTGGTGGAGCAGGGCGCCTGTGCCCTGTTCCAGCCCTGGCCTGTGGCCGAAGCAGCAGATTGCAGCCGGCGCCCGGTCTGGCTCGATCGCCTGCTGGGTCCGCAGCCCTGGCCGCGCGTCGAATGCCTGTTCAGCCACGGCGCTGCTGATGGCTGGCTGGTGCGCGCGCTGCTGGCGCAGGATGCACTGCAAGGCCATGACCGGCCCGACCGCCTGCAAGGGCTGGTCGTCGCCGGCACCGGCAACGGCACTTTGCATGCGGATTTGCTGGCCGCCTTGCGCGAGGCGCAGGCGGCCAGCTTACGGGTCTGGCGCACGACGCGCTGCGCCTCGGGCCGGGTCTTGTTGGCAGGCTCCAGCCCGGACCCGATACCGCCCGTGGCCCTGCCGCCGGCGCAGGCTCGGCTGGCGCTGCTGCTGGATCTGCTGACCGCCTGAGCTACCGCCCCGTCCCGCCTCTGCTCCTGCTCCTGCTCCTGTCCGGTACAGTCACTTCCCATGAAGCGATACCTCATCATTGGCGCTGGTGCCATCGGCGCCAGCCTGGCCGCGCAGTTCGAGCTCAACGGCATTCCCTATCGGCTGTTCGGCCGCGGCGAGCAGATCCGGCATATCCAGGCCCATGGCATCCGCTATGTCCGGCCCGAAGGGACCCGCAGCATCAGGCTACAGGCCTGTGCCGACCGCAGCGAGCTGGCGCTGACGCAGCATGATCGGCTGATCTTCACGACCAAGACCCAGGACCTGGAGCGGGCCTGCGCCGACTGGGCCTGGTTGCCGGTGCCGGGCGACGGTCCGGCACGCACTGCCTCCGGGCTGCCGGTGCTGACGCCGCAGAACGGCATGGCCGCCGAGCGCATCGCCCTGCGCTGGTTCAGCCAGGTCTATGGCGCCAGCGTCAACACGCCGGCGCGCTATACCGAGCTCGGCCAGATCGTGGTCGGGGGCGACCCCGAGCCGGGGCTGATGGTGGTCGGTCGCTTTCCGCAAGGCGAAGACAAGCTGGCGGCCGAGATCGCCGCCGACCTGTGCCGGGCCGGCTATCTGGCCGAGGCCCAGCCCGACATCCTGCGCTGGAAGGCGGCCAAGCTGATCAACAGCGTCAGGAACAATGCGCTGGATCTGTTCGAGGGCCCGGCCGGGCTGCTGCAGGCCTATGCCGCAGAGCTGGCGCAGGAGGCGATGGCGGTGTTCGGCGCCATGGGCATTGCGCCGGCGCGCGCGCAGGAGCGCCGCCAGCGGGTGTCGCACTGGGGCATTGCGCCTGGCTGCGGCATCGAGCCGGGCCAGCAGTCGACCTGGCAGAGCCTCGCGCGCGGCGCCTCGCACGAGGTCGATTTCCTGAATGGCGAGATCGTGCTGCTCGGGCGCCTGCACGGGGTCGCGACGCCGTTCAACCAGGCGATACAGCAGGCGATCGGCCAGCTGTGCCAGTCGTCCCACAGCGCACCGGGCGGCGCGCACCGGGGCGTCTGCCTGGGCCAGGTCGAGTCGCTGTTTACAGTGGCGCGGGAGCTGGCTGCCAGGACCTGAGGCACGGGCCGCTGCCCGGACTCGGTCGGCCAACCGGCGACACAGGCAGGGTCCTGGCTGGGGCCGGGGCGGGCCGGGTCGGGTGTTACTCGGCGCTGATGTTCTTGTCGCGGATCAGGCCCGAGAGCTGCTTGGCTTCGCTGGCGAGCAGGGCCTTGAAGTCGGCGGTGTCGAGTCCGACCGGCTCCGCGCCCAGCGCGTCGTAGCGCTCCTTGCTCTGCGCCTGTGTCAGCGCCTTGGCGATCTCGCGCGCCATGCGGGCGTTGATCTCGGTCGGCGTGCCGTTGGGCGACCACAGGCCGAACCAGATGTCGAGTTCGGCCTTGAAGCCGAGCTCGCTCAGCGTCGGCACGTTGGGGAAGAATGGCGAACGCCGGGAGCCGGCGACCGCCAGCATATGCGCCTTGCCCGACCTGACATGCGGGAAGGCGATGCCGGGGTCCATCACATAGTCGGCCTGGCCGCCCAGCACATCCTGCAGGGCCGGAGCGGCGCCACGGTAGGGAATGTGCACTGCGAAGATGCCTGCGGCCTGCTTGAACAGTTCAGCCGCCAGATGCGGCGGCGTGCCCGATCCGGCCGAGGCGTAGGACAGCTTGCCCGGGTTCTTGCGTGCGAATTCGACCAGTTCGCGCGCGTCCTTGAACGGTGACTGCGGCTTGACGACCAGGTACATCTGGCTGCGGCCGATGCCGGCGACCGGGGTCAGGTCTTTGGCCGGATTGAGGGTCTGCTTGAACAGGAAGGGGTTGGCAGTCTCGACCGAGGTCGGCGCGACCAGGAAGGTGTAGCCGTCGGGCTGGGCGCGCACGACTTCGCTGGCGGCCACGTTGCTGCTGGCGCCGGGCTTGTTGTCGACCACCACGCTCTGGCCCAGCGATTCGCTGAGCGACTTGGCGACGATGCGCGCCATCACGTCGGTGGTGCCGCCCGCGGCGAAGCCGACCACCAACCGGATCGGCTTGGCGCTGGGCCAGGCGGCAGTCTGGGCTTGCAGAGGGCCGAGCGCACCGAAGGTGCACAGGGCGGCCGCTGCCGCTCCGATGAGGCGGCGGCGCAAGGGCTGGCGTGGGAAGGGCTTCATGTCTTTGTCTCCTGTCATGTTGGTGTCCGTGGCCTGCTGTCCAGGGAGCAGCGGGCGCATCGGCTTTTTTATGCCCGCAGATGCAGCCGGTTGCAGCGTCTGCTGCTGGCGCTGGTGCGGGTCTGGGCATGGTAGGCAGCGCCGCCTGAAAATATCTGCCATTCAGGTAGCAATTCACGCCATCCGCTGCGGGAGGCAGCCGGACCGTTGACCGCCGGCATGTCGGCGGTGCTGGGCGGTGCTTGGCGCGAATTGCAACCAATCTGGCGCATGGCCGGGGCCGGGCTTGCGTAATATTTCAGGCAATTGCCAACCGATTGCCCACCACTACAAGACCAGGAGACAAAGATGCTGCAGATTCCAGGACTCGACTTCATGCTCGGCGAAGACATCGATGCGCTGCGCGACGCGGTGCGCGATTTCGCACAAGCCGAGATCGCACCGCGCGCGGCCGAGATCGACCGAACCGACCAGTTTCCGATGGACCTCTGGCGCAAGATGGGCGAGCTGGGCCTGCTCGGCATCACGGTCAGCGAGGAATATGGTGGCGCCGGTATGGGCTATCTGGCGCACATGATCGCGCTGGAGGAAATCAGCCGCGCCTCGGCCAGCGTCGGCTTGAGCTACGGCGCCCATTCCAACCTCTGCGTGAATCAGATCAAGCGCAACGGCAGCGAGGCACAGAAGCGCCAGTACCTGCCCAAGCTGATCAGCGGCGAGCATGTCGGTGCGCTCGCGATGAGCGAACCCGGCGCTGGCTCGGATGTCGTCAGCATGAAGCTGCGTGCCGAGGACAAGGGCGGCTACTACCTGCTCAACGGCAACAAGATGTGGATCACCAACGGCCCCGACGCCGACACGCTGGTGGTCTATGCCAAGACCGAGCCAGAATTGGGTGCCAAGGGCATCACGGCCTTCATCATCGAGAAGGGCATGAAGGGCTTTTCGGTGGCGCAGAAGCTCGACAAGCTTGGCATGCGCGGCAGTCATACCGGCGAGCTGGTGTTCGACAACGTCGAGGTGCCGGCCTCCCAGATCCTGGGCGGGCTGAACCAGGGCGTCAAGGTGCTGATGAGCGGGCTCGACTACGAGCGCGCCGTGCTCGCGGCCGGCCCGATCGGCATCATGCAGTCGGTGCTGGACAACGTCGTGCCCTATATCCACGACCGCAAGCAGTTCGGCCAGAGCATCGGCGAGTTCCAGCTGGTGCAGGCCAAGGTGGCCGACATGTACACCGTGCTGCAGGCCGGCCGCGCCTTCTGCTACCAGATCGGCAAGAACCTCGACGCCCTCGGCGACGGCCACGCGCGCCATGTGCGCAAGGACTGCGCCAGCGTGATCCTCTGGTGCGCCGAGCAGGCGACCAAGATGGCCGGCGACGGCATCCAGCTCTTTGGCGGCAATGGCTACATCAATGAATACCCGCTCGGGCGGCTCTGGCGCGATGCCAAGCTGTACGAGATCGGCGCGGGAACGAGCGAGATCCGCCGCATGCTGATCGGGCGCGAGCTGTTCGCCGAGACTGCCTGAGCCAACCGGATCGCCCTCAGTCCGGCGGCACGCGCAGCGCAGCGAGCTCGCGCTGCTGCTGGCGGTATTCCGCCGGCGTCTGTCCGGTCCAGCCGCGAAAGGCCCGGATGAAGCTCTTTTCGCTCGTGAAGCCGGTCGCCTCGGCCAGCTGCTTGTTGGGCTTTTGCGTGCGCAGCAGCAGCTCGATCGCGCGCTCGCGCCGCACCGCGTCTTTCAGCGCCTGCAGCGAGCTGCCGAGCTCGTGCAGCTGGCGGTGCAGCGTGCGTGGCGAGACATGCAGCAGCGCCGCCAGTCCCTCGGCGTTGTGCGCGTCCTGTGGCCGGCTGCGCAGCAACTGGCGCACGCGCTCGAGCAGCAGCCGGTCGCGCCGGTAGGACTGCACCATCAGCGGCAGCGCATTCTTTAGCAGCTGATTCATGGCGGCTTCGTCGCGCCGCAGCGGCAAGTCCAGATAGCGCGCATCGAAGCGCAGTGCGGTCTGCGCCGCCGAAAACTGCACCGGCCCCGGGAACAGCACCGCGTAGCTGTCGCGATGCGGTGGCGCCGCGAAGCTGAAGCTCGCCCCCAGCAGCGGGATGCGCGAGTCGCTGTACCAGCAGGCCAGGCCGTGGATGTTGCGCAACACCGAAACATGGCAGAACTCGCGCGTCGGCAGCGGGGGGCGCGGGTCGGCCAGGGTGATTTCAGCCACCCCGTCGGCCTCGGTCACTTTCAGTTCGATGTCGTCGGCCAGCAGCCCGTGGTGGCGGCACCAGCGTTTGAGCGCCCGCCGCAGCGTCGGCGCGCCCAGCGAGGCGCGCGCCAGCATGCCGTAGCTGCCCCAGGGCAGGCGACGAGCAAACCAGCCCAGTGCCTCGTCGTCGAGCTCGCGCATCGCATGGCCCGACAGGCGCTCCATCTGCAGCGCGCTGATGCGCGCTTGCGGGTCATCGATACGCTCTGGCGGGATTTGTGCCGCCGCCCAGGCTCCGGCCGGATCGAGTCCACGCCTGGCATAGGCGCAGGCAATGGCCTGGACGAAGGCCATTGGCGTCACGGCCTGGCCGGCCTGCCGGGCGTTGACTGGCTGCTGCTGGCCGCCGTCCGGCGGGCGGGGGGAGGCGCTGATGAGGGGCATCTGAAGGGCGCACCTTGATGGCATGAATTGCAACCATTGTGGCACACGCCAGCCGCTGCGCGTCCCTACCATGGCGGCATAAGAACCATCAGTGACAGCAGGAGACCAGCATGCAGCAAGACAACCTTACCGCGGATCAACCCTTGGCCCTGGCACAGGGCGCCACCGACCAGCCCCTGATCGAGCAGACCATCGGCGCCTGTTTCGATGCCATGGTGGCGCGCCAGCCCGAGCACGAGGCGCTGGTCAGCGTGCACCAGGGCCGACGCTACAGCTATCGGCAATTGCAGCAGGCCGCGCGCCAGCTCGCCAGCGCCTTGCTCGGGCTGGGCCTGGAGCCGGGCGACCGGGTCGGCATCTGGTCGCACAACAATGCCGAATGGGTGTTGCTGCAGCTGGCCACGGCCCAGGTCGGCCTGGTGCTGGTCAACATCAACCCGGCCTATCGCACGGCCGAGGTCGAATACGCGCTCAACAAGGTTGGCTGCCGCGCGCTGGTGACCATGAGCCGCTTCAAGAGCAGCGACTATCTGGCCATGCTGCAGCAGCTGGCGCCGGAATGGGCCCATGGCCAGCCCGGCGCGCTCGAGTCGGGTCAGCTGCCGCATTTGCGCAGCGTGGTCTGGATCGATGTGCCCGGCCAGGGCGAGGAAGTACCGGGCCTGCTGCGCTTTTCCGAGCTGATGACGCGCGGGCGCTCGGACGACGCGCGAATCGACCGCATCGCCGCCACGCTGAATCCCGATGATGCGATCAACATCCAGTTCACCAGCGGCACCACCGGCTTCCCCAAGGGCGCGACGCTGACGCACCGCAACATCCTGAACAACGGCTTCTTCATCGGCGAGGCGATGCGCCTGAACCCGGCTGATCGGCTCTGCATCCCGGTGCCGCTGTATCACTGCTTCGGCATGGTGCTGGGCAACCTGGCCTGCCTGACGCATGGCTCGACCATCGTCTATCCGAACGACGCCTTCGATCCGCTGACCGTGCTGCAGAGCGTGCAGGACGAACGCTGCACCGGCCTGCACGGCGTGCCGACCATGTTCATCGCCGAGCTGGACCACCCGCGCTTTGCCGAGTTCGACCTCTCGACCCTGCGCACCGGCATCATGGCCGGCTCGCCCTGTCCGATCGAGGTCATGAAGCGGGTCGTCAGCGACATGCACCTGGACCAGATCACGATCGCCTACGGCATGACCGAGACCAGTCCGGTCAGCTGCCAGAGCCGCACCGACACGCCGCTGGACAAGCGGGTCTCGACCGTCGGCCAGGTCCAGCCCCACCTCGAGGTCAGGATCGCCGACCCCGAGACCGGCGCCACGCTGGCGCGCGGCCAGGCCGGCGAGCTCTGCACCCGTGGCTATTCGGTCATGCAGGGCTACTGGGGCGACGAGGCCAAGACGCGCGAGGCGATCGATGCCGCGGGCTGGATGCACACCGGCGACCTCGCGACCATGGATGAGCAGGGCTACATCAACATCGTCGGCCGCATCAAGGATATGGTGATCCGCGGCGGCGAGAACATCTACCCGCGCGAGATCGAGGAGTTCCTCTACCGCCTGCCACAGGTGCAGGACGTGCAGGTGGTCGGCGTGCCCGACGAGCGCTTCGGCGAGGAGCTGTGCGCCTGGGTGGTGCTCAAGCCGGGCCAGAGCCTGTCCGAGGACGAGCTGCGCGAGTTCTGCCGCGGCCGCATTGCCCACTACAAGATTCCGCGCCATATCCGCTTCGTCGAGGGCTTCCCGATGACGGTGACCGGCAAGATCCAGAAGTTCAAGATCCGCGAAGCGATGAAGGCCCAGCTCGGCCTGCAGGAAGCCAGGACGGCTTGACGCTGACCTGAAAGCCGTCCCCTTCACGATCCGACACAGAAAGCCCCCCAGATGAGCACACTCGGCACCCAACTCAATCCGCGCAGCGCGGACTTCCAGGCCAATGCCGCCGCGATGCGCGCGCTGGTCGATGACCTGCGAGAGCGCATCGAACAGATCGCGCAGGGCGGCGGCGACGCCGCGCGCGCCAAGCACCTGGCGCGTGGCAAGCTGCTGCCGCGCGAGCGCGTGCAGATGCTGCTCGACCCCGGCACGCCCTTCCTTGAACTCGCGCCGCTGGCCGCGCTCAATATGTACGGCAACGAGGCGCCTGGCGCCGGCCTCATCGCCGGTATCGGCCGCGTCGCCGGCATCGACTGCCTAGTGGTCTGCAACGATGCCACGGTCAAGGGCGGCACCTATTACCCGCTGACGGTCAAGAAGCACTTGCGCGCGCAGGAGATCGCCGAGCAGAACCGACTGCCCTGCATCTACCTGGTCGACTCGGGCGGCGCCAACCTGCCGAACCAGGACGAGGTGTTCCCGGACCGCGACCACTTCGGCCGCATCTTCTACAACCAGGCCAATATGAGCGCGCAGGGCATCGCGCAGATCGCGGTCGTCATGGGCAGCTGCACCGCGGGCGGCGCCTATGTGCCGGCGATGAGCGACGAGACCATCATCGTCAAGAACCAGGGCACGATCTTCCTGGGCGGTCCGCCGCTGGTCAAGGCCGCCACCGGCGAGGAGGTCAGCGCCGAGGACCTCGGCGGCGGCGACGTCCATACCCGACTGAGCGGTGTGGCTGACCATCTGGCGCAGAACGATCTGCATGCGCTGAAACTCGCGCGCGAGGCGGTGGGCCACCTGAATCGGGCCAAGCAGTCCGAGATCCCGCTGCGCGAGCCACGCGCGCCGCTGTTCCCGGCCGACGAGCTCTACGGCGTGATCCCGACCGACACCCGCAAGCCCTTCGACGTGCGCGAGATCATCGCGCGCCTGGTCGACGGCTCCGAGCTGCACGAGTTCAAGCCGCGCTTTGGCACCACGCTGGTGTGCGGCTTTGCGCATATCGAGGGCATGGCGGTCGGCATCATCGCCAACAACGGCATCCTGTTCTCGGAGTCGGCCTTGAAGGGCGCGCATTTCATCGAGCTGTGCTGCCAGCGCAAGATCCCGCTGGTGTTCCTGCAGAACATCACCGGCTTCATGGTCGGGCGCAAGTACGAGAACGAGGGCATCGCGCGCAACGGCGCCAAGATGGTGACTGCGGTCGCGACCGCGCAGGTGCCCAAGTTCACCGTCATCATCGGCGGCAGCTTTGGTGCCGGCAACTACGGCATGTGTGGTCGTGCCTACTCGCCGCGCTTCCTCTGGATGTGGCCCAACGCGCGCATCAGCGTGATGGGCGGCGAGCAGGCCGCCAGCGTGCTGGCGACCGTGCGGCGCGATGGCATCGAGGCCAAGGGCAAGCAGTGGAGCGCCGAGGAAGAGGAAGCCTTCAAGGCACCGATCCGCCAGCAGTACGAGCAGCAGGGCCACCCCTACTACGCCAGCGCCCGGCTCTGGGACGACGGCGTGATCGACCCGGCCGACACGCGCCGCGTGCTGGCGCTGGGCCTGTCGGCCAGCCTGAACGCGCCGATCCCCGAGACCAAGTTCGGCATCTTCCGCATGTGAGGCCGTGATGAGCAATCTGAACATCAAGGTCGAGGCGCAACGCGCCACCCTCACGCTGACCCGGCCCGAACTGCGCAACGCCTTCAATGACGAAGTGATTGCCGAACTCACCCAGGCCTTCACCGAGCTCGGGGCCCGCGAGGACGTGCGCGCCATCGTGCTGGCTGCCGAGGGACCGGCCTTCTGCGCCGGCGCTGACCTGAACTGGATGCGCCGCATGGCCGACTATGACCGCGAGCAGAACCTGGCCGACGCGGCGCGCCTGGCCGAGATGCTGCGCGTGATCCACCACTGCCCGAAGCCGGTCGTGGCGCGCGTGCAGGGCGATGTCTACGCCGGCGGCATGGGACTGGTGGCCTGCTGCGACATTGCGCTCAGCATCGATTCCGCGCATTACTGCCTGAGCGAGACCCGGCTCGGGCTGGTGCCAGCCACCATCAGCCCCTATGTGATGCGTGCCATGGGGCCGCGCGCCGCCCAGCGCTACTGCCTGAGCGCCGAGCGCTTCGATGCCGCCGAAGCGCTGCGCATCGGCTTCGTGCACGAGGTGGTGCCGGCCGATCAGCTCGATGAGCGGATCGATGCGGTCGCCCAGGCGCTGATCCATGCGAGCCCGGCCGCGGTGCGTGCCTGCAAGCGCCTGCTGCAGGATGTCGCGCAGCGCGAGATCGACGCCGCGCTGATCGCCCAGACGGTCGAGGCCATTGCCGACATCCGCTCCAGCACCGAGGGCAGGGAGGGCGTGCAGTCCTTCCTGCAAAAACGTCAGCCAGCCTGGCTGGCCTGAGGAAACAAGCCATGTTCAAGAAAATCCTGATTGCCAACCGTGGCGAAATCGCCTGCCGCGTTGCTGCTACCGCGCATCGCCTCGGCATCAAGACCGTCGCGGTCTATTCGGACGCCGATGCCGGCGCCAAGCATGTCGCGGCCTGCGACGAGGCGGTGCACATCGGCGGTAGCTCGCCCAAGGACAGCTATCTGCGCTGGCAGGCCATCCTGGCAGCGGCCAAGGCGACCGGCGCGCAGGCGATCCACCCCGGCTACGGCTTTTTGAGCGAGAACGAGGAATTCGCCCAGGCCTGCGCCGATGCCGGGCTGGTTTTCATCGGCCCGCCGCCCTCTGCGATCAAGGACATGGGCCTGAAGGCCGAGTCCAAGCAGCTGATGGAGCGCGCCGGCGTGCCGCTGGTGCCCGGCTACCACGGCGCCAACCAGGACCCCGCACTGCTGCAGGCTGAGGCCGACCGCATCGGTTATCCGGTGCTGATCAAGGCCAGTGCGGGCGGCGGCGGCAAGGGCATGCGCGCAGTGGACCGCAGCGAGGACTTCGCCGCTGCGCTGGCCTCCTGCCAGCGCGAGGCGCGCAACAGCTTTGGCGACGACGCGGTGCTGATCGAGAAATATGTCCAGCGCCCGCGCCACATCGAGATCCAGGTCTTTGGCGATACGCACGGCAACATCGTCTACCTGTTCGAGCGCGACTGCTCGGTGCAGCGCCGGCACCAGAAGGTGCTCGAAGAAGCGCCGGCGCCCGGGCTGACGCCTGAGCTGCGCGCGCAGATGGGCCTGGCGGCGGTCGCGGCCGCGCGCGCGGTGAATTACGTCGGTGCCGGCACGGTCGAGTTCATCGTCGAGCAGCGCGCCGGCGGCGACATGAATTTCTTCTTCATGGAGATGAACACAAGGCTGCAGGTCGAGCACCCGGTGACCGAGGCCATCACCGGGCTCGATCTGGTCGAGTGGCAGCTGCGCGTGGCCGCCGGCGAGCCGCTGCCCTTGCGCCAGGACCAGCTGCAGATCAAGGGCCACGCGATCGAGGCCCGCATCTGCGCCGAAAACCCCGAACGCCAGTTCCTGCCCGCCACCGGCCGGCTCGACCACTACCGCAAGCCCGCGCACGACAGCTTCCAGATTGCCCCGCTGCGCTTCGACGACGGCGTGCGCGAGGGTGACGCAATCAGCCCCTTCTATGACTCGATGGTGGCCAAGCTGATCGTGCATGGCGACACGCGCGAGCAGGCGCTGGCCCGGCTTGACGACGCCCTGGCCCAGACCCATATCGTCGGCCTGGCGACCAATGTCCAGTTCCTGCGCCGCGTCTTGCGCAGCCCCTCATTCGCTGGCGCCGACCTCGACACCGCGCTGATCGAGCGCGAGCGCGCCGTGTTGTTCGGCCGAGACGAGGTCGGCCTGCCGCTGGCCATTGCTGCCGCCGTGGCGCAGACCTTGCTGGCCGAGCGCGCCGCCGAAGGCGCTGACCCGTTCAGCAGGACCGACGGCTGGCGCAGCCACGGTGTTTTCGCGCGCCGCTTCGCTTTCGACTACCTCGGCGAGCGCGTGGCCGCCACGCTGTCCTATCACCGCGATGCTGATCTACAGCTGACCGTGGGCGAGGGCGCGGCAGCTGTGGTGGGACCGTTGCAATTCGTGCCGCGCCAGGACAGCGACTGGGCGCTCGACATCCGCTTTGGCACGCAGCGCAGCCTGGCCACCGTCTACCTCGATGGCGAACGGGTCGAGGTCTTCACGCCGCAGGGCGCTGCCCAGCTGGTCGAGATCGACCTGCTGGCGCATGCCGGCGACAGCGGCGCCGAGGCCGGGCGCCTGACCGCGCCGATGCCCGGTAAGATGGTCGCCTTCCTGGTTGCGGCCGGCGAGCGCGTCGCCCAGGGCCAGCCGCTCGCTGTCATGGAAGCCATGAAGATGGAGCACACCATCGCCGCGCCCGCCGCTGGCGTGGTGACCGAGCTGCTGTACGCGGTCGGCGACCAGGTCGGCGATGGCGCCGAACTGCTCAAGCTCGAACTCGAGCTGGCACCGGCCTGAAACCGCACAGGAGTCCGCATGAGCATCCACTACCCCTTGAGCGTCCGGCTGGTCGAGGTCGGCCCGCGCGACGGCTTGCAGAACGAGAAGCAGCCGCTGCCGGCCGCGGTCAAGATCGAACTGGTGCAGCGCCTGCAGGCTGCCGGCCTGCGCGAGATCGAGGTCACGAGCTATGTCAGCCCGAAATGGGTGCCGCAGATGGCCGACAACCACCAGGTCATGAGCGGCATCCAGCGGCGCGCCGGCGTGCGCTATTCGGTGCTGACGCCCAACCTCAAGGGCTTCGAGGCCGCACTGGCCGACCGGCCCGACGAGATCGTGGTCTTCGGCGCCGCCAGCGAGGCCTTCAGCCAGAAGAACATCAACTGCAGCATCGCCGAAAGCATGGAGCGCTTCGCGCCCGTCGTGCAGGCCGCGCTGGCTGCCGGCATCCAGGTGCGCGGCGCCATGAGCTGCACGGTCGGTTGTCCCTACGAGGGCGAGATCGCCCCTCAGCGGGTCGAAATGCTGGCCAGGTTGATGAAGGGTATCGGTGTGCAGCGGGTCGATGTCGCCGACACCATCGGCGTCGGCACGCCACTCAAGGTGCAGCGCGCGATCGAGGCCACGCTCAAGGTCTACGAGCTCGACCAGGTCAGCGGCCATTTCCATGACACCTATGGACAGGCCCTGAGCAACACGCTGGCCGCGCTGCAGCTGGGGGTCTGGAACTTCCAGTCATCGGTCGCCGGGTTGGGCGGCTGCCCCTATGCCAAGGGCGCGACCGGCAACGTCGCGACCGAGGACCTGGTCTACCTGCTGCACGGCATGGGAATCGAGACCGGCATCGATCTCGAGGCACTGGTCGATGCGGGCGCCTTCATCAGCGCGGCGCTGGGCCTGCCGACCGGTTCGCGCGTGGCGCGGGCCTTGCTGGCCCGGCAGAGCTGATCAGCCTAGCCGGGCAAGGAGGCACCGGTCATTGCCGTGGCTTCTTCTGACGGTACATGCGGCCAACGTCTGATGGGAATACCCGGTGGGTTGCCGGGTATTCGAGTTTGTCAATCGTTGACCTTTGCCGAATAGCTCACAGGATCACATCCGCACTCGCCAGGGTGGTCACGCCGGTTAGCAGGATTTCGAACTCTGCATCGAGGTCCGTATCGGTGTTGAGGTAGACGATGCCGTTACCCTTGCCGTCAGCGGCAAATCTTGCTTGACCCGTCGTCGTCGTGAAGCCCGTCACCCAGCTGAATGCCTGATCAGCCGCCAGCGCCGCGTTCGCATCAATCAGCGACAGGTCCAGCTTGTCGCCTTCGGCGCTCTTGAAGTCGGTGATGACGTCGTGCTGGCCCGCGCCCAGCCCCAGATCGTTCAGCCCTGTGAATACGAACTTGTCGCTGCCGGCTCCTCCCGTGAGCGTGTCGGCACCGCCGTGACCCAGCAGGGTGTTGGCCTTCGCGTCGCCCACGATCATGTCGCTGAATGCCGAGCCGCGGATGCCCTCGATGTTGAGCAGCGTGTCGCTTGTGCCATGGCCGTCGTCCGCGCTGCCCGCCGCCAGGTTCACGTTGATGCTGCCAGGCGTGCTCAGGTAGTCGGCAAAGTCCATGCCGCCGCGTCCGTCGATCACATCGTCGCCCGCGCGGCCCTCGAAGAACTCGAAATAGCCGTCGCTCGCATAGCTGTCCCGGTTGCTGCCGCGCAGCAGGTCATCGAAGTCCGAGCCGCGAATGCCCTCGATGTTCCTGAGGATGTCGATCCAGCCCAGGCCATCGCTGACAACGCCGGTTACGGTGCCCGCAGCATCCATCTTCAGGGTGGCCACGATGCCTGAGACCGCGATGGTGTAGTCTGCGCGGTCGAAACCGACACCACCGTCGATAGTGTCATCGCCGAACCCGCCCTGGAAGACTTCCTTCTTGAGTTGGTCCGCCTGGTAGTTCGCCCCGTTGGCCGTGTTGCCGCCTGTCAGGGTGTCGTTGAAATTGGAGCCGAATACCCCCTCGATGTTGAGCAACTTGTCCGTGCCGACGTTGTATCCCGTGGCGATGCCGGTGACCAGGTTCACATTGACGCCGATGCCGCTGTCGACTTCGCCGCCATTGAAGTAGCGTGCGATGTCAAAGCCGCCGCGGCCGTCGATGACGTCATCGCCGCGGCCCCCTTCAAAGCCCTCCGCCAGCGTCGTGGTGTCGCTGCCGTAGAGCGTGTCGTTGTAGGACGAGCCCAAGACCTGGGTGATGTTGCTCAGCTGGTCGTTGCCGCCGCCTCCGCTGGCCGTGCCCGCCTTGAGGTCCACCGTCACGGAGCCCACTGCCGAACCGTAAGCGGCGCGGTTGTTGTTGGCATGGGTGACTGGATCAACCGCGCCGCCGTCTATGGTGTCGTCGCCCAGTCCGGCGTCGAAGACTTCGAGGATCATGGCGCTGCTGCCCAGCAGCCGGTCGTTGCCGGCGCCCGTGGTGACGCGGTTGATATTGGCCACGGTGTCGACCCCGACGCTGCCATCGCTCGACGTCACCCGGCCCACGCCGATGCTGCCGTCGCCCGTGATGCCGCGCAGATCAACCGTCAGGTCGGCACTGCCTTCGTAGCGGATGCCATTGTTGTCGGAGTTGTTGGCGCGATCGGTCACGATGCCGCCGTCGATCGAGTCGTCGCCCGCCTCGATGGCGAACCAGTCCGCACCCGCACCGCCGAGCAGGGTGTCGTTGCCCGCTCCGCCGCTGATCCAGTCGTTGTAGGCGACGCTGATGTTGAAGGGTGCCGATGCTCCAGCATCAATGTAGTCATTGCCATCACCGCCAAGGAGGATGTCCCGGCCTTCGCCGCCATAGATGGTGTCGTTGCCCGCGCTGCCGTTGATCGTGTCCAGACCCGAGCCGCCCTGGTAGAGGCCGCCGACCAGCGCCGTCGGGGTGCTGGTGATGCTTTCCTGCGTGCCCTGCAGATCCTGGTAGCTGGTCACCACGCTGATCGCGTGGCCGGCAGCGGCCTGTGTCAGCGTCACGGTCTTGGCTGTCGCGCCGGCAATCGCCACACTATCGGCCAGCCACTGGTACGTCACGCCCGTGGTCGGCACGCCATCAACATCCACCACCGTCGCTGTCAGCACCTGGCCTTGCGTGGCCTTGCCGCTGACCGTGACCGTACCCACGTCGTTGACGTTGACCACCTTGGTCGTCGCACTGCTGATCCGGCTCTCTGCCGTGCCCAGCAAGTCGGTGTAGCCGGCCTTGACACTGATCGCCTTGCCCACCTGCGCCTGGCCCAGCGTCAAGGTCTTGGCCGTCGCGCCGGCGATCGTCACCCCATCGGCCAGCCACTGGTAGGTCACGCCCGTTGTCGGCAGGCCGTCGGCATCCGCCACCGTCGCCGTCAGCACCTGACTTTGCGTAGCCGTGCCGCTGACTGTGACCGTGCCCGCGTCGTTGACGTTGGCCACCTTGGCCGTCGTGCTGCTGGTCCGGCTCTCTGCCGTACCCTTGCCATCGATGTAGCTGGCCTTGACACTAAGGATCTTGCCTACCTGTGCCTGGCCTAGCGTCAAGGTCTTGGCCGTCGCGCCGGCAATCGCTACCCCATCGGCCAGCCACTGATAGGCAATCGTGCCCAGGCCATCCACATCAGCCAGGGTGTTCGAAGCGGTCAGGATCTGGCCCTGCTTGGCAGTGCCGCTGAGGGTGACCGACCCCGTCAGTGCGTCGTTGACCGCCGCGACGTTGAGCGCCATCGTGTACGCGCTGGCCGAGCTCAGGCTGCCGTCGCTGACCTTGAAGCCAAAGCTCGCGTAGCCCGCCCCGTTGCCGTTGGCCAGCGGGGTGTAGGTCAGCTTG
>NZ_PVLR01000010.1 GCF_002980625.1 Malikia spinosa
AACTGTGTCATAATTCAAGGCTTCGCTGATCGCGGCGGAGCAAACGAAGTGAGGTGATGATAAGTCGCCGAGCGGGTAGATCGTTAAAAATATACAGCCGATAAGCGTGGGCGTTTGAGTCGAGTAAGCCGAAGAGTTCTACGGAACAAGTTCTTCGGAACGACAAAAACGCTCATGGAATAGATAGACAAGAATCACAGCAATGTGATGTTCTTGTCAATTCCGTTTTATGAGTTCGCTCTGTTCAGCAATGGATGGGGCAAAAAATTCAAGATCGAACTATAGAGTTTGATCCTGGCTCAGATTGAACGCTGGCGGCATGCTTTACACATGCAAGTCGAACGGTAACAGGTCTTCGGATGCTGACGAGTGGCGAACGGGTGAGTAATGCATCGGAACGTGCCCAGTCGTGGGGGATAACGCAGCGAAAGCTGTGCTAATACCGCATACGATCTATGGATGAAAGCGGGGGATCGCAAGACCTCGCGCGATTGGAGCGGCCGATGTCAGATTAGCTAGTTGGTGGGGTAAAGGCCCACCAAGGCGACGATCTGTAGCTGGTCTGAGAGGACGACCAGCCACACTGGGACTGAGACACGGCCCAGACTCCTACGGGAGGCAGCAGTGGGGAATTTTGGACAATGGGCGCAAGCCTGATCCAGCAATGCCGCGTGCAGGAAGAAGGCCTTCGGGTTGTAAACTGCTTTTGTACGGAACGAAAAGGTCTGGGTTAATACCCTGGGCTCATGACGGTACCGTAAGAATAAGCACCGGCTAACTACGTGCCAGCAGCCGCGGTAATACGTAGGGTGCAAGCGTTAATCGGAATTACTGGGCGTAAAGCGTGCGCAGGCGGTTTTGTAAGACAGGCGTGAAATCCCCGGGCTCAACCTGGGAATGGCGCTTGTGACTGCAAAGCTGGAGTGCGGCAGAGGGGGATGGAATTCCGCGTGTAGCAGTGAAATGCGTAGATATGCGGAGGAACACCAATGGCGAAGGCAATCCCCTGGGCCTGCACTGACGCTCATGCACGAAAGCGTGGGGAGCAAACAGGATTAGATACCCTGGTAGTCCACGCCCTAAACGATGTCAACTGGTTGTTGGTCCTTAGCTGGATCAGTAACGAAGCTAACGCGTGAAGTTGACCGCCTGGGGAGTACGGCCGCAAGGTTGAAACTCAAAGGAATTGACGGGGACCCGCACAAGCGGTGGATGATGTGGTTTAATTCGATGCAACGCGAAAAACCTTACCCACCTTTGACATGTACGGAAGTTGCCAGAGATGGCTTCGTGCTCGAAAGAGAACCGTAACACAGGTGCTGCATGGCTGTCGTCAGCTCGTGTCGTGAGATGTTGGGTTAAGTCCCGCAACGAGCGCAACCCTTGTCATTAGTTGCTACGAAAGGGCACTCTAATGAGACTGCCGGTGACAAACCGGAGGAAGGTGGGGATGACGTCAAGTCCTCATGGCCCTTATAGGTGGGGCTACACACGTCATACAATGGCCGGTACAAAGGGTCGCAAACCCGCGAGGGGGAGCCAATCCATCAAAGCCGGTCGTAGTCCGGATCGCAGTCTGCAACTCGACTGCGTGAAGTCGGAATCGCTAGTAATCGTGGATCAGCATGTCACGGTGAATACGTTCCCGGGTCTTGTACACACCGCCCGTCACACCATGGGAGCGGGTCTCGCCAGAAGTAGTTAGCCTAACCCGCAAGGGAGGGCGATTACCACGGCGGGGTTCGTGACTGGGGTGAAGTCGTAACAAGGTAGCCGTATCGGAAGGTGCGGCTGGATCACCTCCTTTCTGGAAAACTGGCTTGCCAGCTCGAACGCTCACACTTATCGGTTGTTGAAGGGATGTCGCCAGCGGCGCATGACCTGGTAGGAGGGAACTCCTGGCGGGGCGTGAGTCTCTAGTGACCGGCTTGGGTCTGTAGCTCAGTTGGTTAGAGCACCGTCTTGATAAGGCGGGGGTCGTTGGTTCGAATCCAACCAGACCCACCAGATGCTGCATCCCTTGCACACGACCCCTGGGGGATTAGCTCAGCTGGGAGAGCACCTGCTTTGCAAGCAGGGGGTCGTCGGTTCGATCCCGTCATCCTCCACCAAGACTGGACCCGAGCATTGAACCCAAGAGCTGGGGCGCGGGAGCAAGAGGTCTGGTATACTATGCGACCCGAGATTCAAGATCGAAGCGCTGCAGGCGACTGAGCTGCAGCGTTTCGATATTGGTTCTTAACCAATGATGAGCGAGAAGAGAGATGGAGACGTCGATCAACAAGCTCACGGCTGTTCTTTAAAAATTCATAGAGTCGAAAATCAGCGTTGCTGACGGAAACCGTGCGGACGAGAAGTCTTGCGCGGACCGTGCCGTCAGCAACATTTTGATTGCGTCAAAACGAATATTCAATTTTGAAGCGAGAGTTTCAAATCGAGTTGAATACGGCATAACGCGTCAGGTGAGAGACCTGACAGACATTCCTTGATGCTTGAATGGCGAGGTTTCCTGCGGGAGACGTCAAAGTTATAGGGTCAAGTGAATAAGAGCATGTGGTGGATGCCTTGGCGATGATAGGCGACGAAGGACGTGATAGCCTGCGATAAGCTTCGGGGAGCTGGCAAATTAGCTTTGATCCGGAGATTTCCGAATGGGGGAACCCACCTAGCGATAGGTATCGCACACTGAATACATAGGTGTGCGAAGCGAACCGAGTGAACTGAAACATCTAAGTAGCTCGAGGAAAAGACATCAACCGAGATTCCGAAAGTAGTGGCGAGCGAAATTGGAAGAGCCTGCTAGTGATAGCACAAGACTTAACAAAACGCCCTGGAAATGGCGGCCATAGTGGGTGATAGCCCCGTATGTGAAAAGACCTGTGTGGTACTGAGCTAGCGACAAGTAGGGCGGGACACGTGTAATCCTGTCTGAATATGGGGGGACCATCCTCCAAGGCTAAATACTCATCATCGACCGATAGTGAACAAGTACCGTGAGGGAAAGGCGAAAAGAACCCCGGGAGGGGAGTGAAATAGATCCTGAAACCGCATGCTTACAAAAAGTCGGAGCCCTAAGGGGTGACGGCGTACCTTTTGTATAATGGGTCAGCGACTTACATTCAGTGGCAAGCTTAACCGAATAGGGGAGGCGCAGAGAAATCGAGTCCGAATAGGGCGTCATAGTCGCTGGGTGTAGACCCGAAACCAAGTGATCTATCCATGGCCAGGATGAAGGTGCCGTAACAGGTACTGGAGGTCCGAACCCACTAGTGTTGCAAAACTAGGGGATGAGCTGTGGATAGGGGTGAAAGGCTAAACAAACTTGGAAATAGCTGGTTCTCTCCGAAAACTATTTAGGTAGTGCCTCAAGTATTACCGTCGGGGGTAGAGCACTGTTTTGGCTAGGGGGTCATGGCGACTTACCAAACCAAGGCAAACTCCGAATACCGACGAGTACAGCTTGGGAGACAGAGCACCGGGTGCTAACGTCCGGACTCAAGAGGGAAACAACCCAGACCGCCAGCTAAGGTCCCTAAAATTGGCTAAGTGGGAAACGAAGTGGGAAGGCTAAAACAGTCAGGATGTTGGCTTAGAAGCAGCCATCATTTAAAGAAAGCGTAATAGCTCACTGATCGAGTCGTCCTGCGCGGAAGATGTAACGGGGCTCAAGCCAGTTACCGAAGCTGCGGATGCACAGTTTACTGTGCGTGGTAGGAGAGCGTTCTGTAAGCCTGTGAAGGTGGCTTGTAAAGGCTGCTGGAGGTATCAGAAGTGCGAATGCTGACATGAGTAGCGTTAAAGCGGGTGAAAAGCCCGCTCGCCGTAAGCGCAAGGTTTCCTACGCAACGTTCATCGGCGTAGGGTAAGTCGGCCCCTAAGGCGAGGCAGAGATGCGTAGCTGATGGGAAGCAGGTCAATATTCCTGCACCGATTACAAGTGCGATGTGGGGACGGATCTTAATAGGTTATCCGGCGGTTGGAAGTGCCGGTTTAGACAGAAGTAGGCGACACGTAGGCAAATCCGCGTGTCATATACCGAGGCTGTCGATCGAGCGAACATGTTCGCGAAGTAACCAAACGGGGTCCCAGGAAAAGCCACTAAGCTTCAGCTTGTAATCGACCGTACCGCAAACCGACACTGGTGCGCGAGATGAGTATTCTCAGGCGCTTGAGAGAACTCGGGAGAAGGAACTCGGCAAATTGACACCGTAACTTCGGAAGAAGGTGTGCCCTAGTAACGTGTAGTGAACAACGAAGCGTGAATGGGTTGCAAAAAATAGGTGGCTGCGACTGTTTACTAAAAACACAGCACTCTGCAAACACGAAAGTGGACGTATAGGGTGTGACGCCTGCCCGGTGCCGGAAGATTAATTGATGGGGTGCAAGCTCTTGATCGAAGTCCCGGTAAACGGCGGCCGTAACTATAACGGTCCTAAGGTAGCGAAATTCCTTGTCGGGTAAGTTCCGACCTGCACGAATGGCGTAACGATGGCCACACTGTCTCCTCCCGAGACTCAGCGAAGTTGAAATGTTTGTGATGATGCAATCTCCCCGCGGAAAGACGGAAAGACCCCATGAACCTTTACTGTAGCTTTGTATTGGACTTTGAACGGATCTGTGTAGGATAGGTGGGAGGCTTTGAAGCCAGGACGCTAGTCTTGGTGGAGCCGACGTTGAAATACCACCCTGGTGCGTTTGAGGTTCTAACCTAGGTCCCTTATCGGGATCGGGGACAGTGCATGGTAGGCAGTTTGACTGGGGCGGTCTCCTCCCAAAGCGTAACGGAGGAGTTCGAAGGTACGCTAGTTACGGTCGGACATCGTGACGATAGTGCAATGGCATAAGCGTGCTTAACTGCGAGACTGACAAGTCGAGCAGATGCGAAAGCAGGACATAGTGATCCGGTGGTTCTGTATGGAAGGGCCATCGCTCAACGGATAAAAGGTACTCTGGGGATAACAGGCTGATACCGCCCAAGAGTTCATATCGACGGCGGTGTTTGGCACCTCGATGTCGGCTCATCTCATCCTGGGGCTGTAGCCGGTCCCAAGGGTATGGCTGTTCGCCATTTAAAGAGGTACGTGAGCTGGGTTTAAAACGTCGTGAGACAGTTTGGTCCCTATCTTCCGTGGGCGCTGCAGATTTGAGGAAGCCTGCTCCTAGTACGAGAGGACCGGAGTGGACACACCTCTGGTGTACCGGTTGTCACGCCAGTGGCATCGCCGGGTAGCTATGTGTGGAAGAGATAACCGCTGAAAGCATCTAAGCGGGAAACTCGTTCCAAGATGAGATCTGCCGGGGCCTTGAGCCCCCTGAAGGGTCGTTGTAGACCACGACGTTGATAGGCTGGGTGTGGAAGTGCAGCAATGCATTAAGCTAACCAGTACTAATTGCCCGTGAGGCTTGACCCTATAACTTTGATAGTCATGAATCAGGAATGTGCGTTATCCGTATCCAACCCGATACTGAGAAACCGTCGCACAAGATTGAACACGCCAGACGCCATCAAAATGTACAGCCCCCAGGGCTGGACGCTGATACAATATCGACTCTATGAATTCGCTGTGTTGACCCGCGTGGGTCAGCAGAGCAACCCGTTATGCCTGACGACCATAGCAAGTTGGTCCCACTCCTTCCCATCCCGAACAGGACCGTGAAACGACTTCGCGCCGATGATAGTGCAGATCCCTGTGTGAAAGTAGGTCATCGTCAGGCTCTTATGCT
>NZ_PVLR01000100.1 GCF_002980625.1 Malikia spinosa
GCCCAGCGGGAATTCGGCGTCGTCGGCACCGCGCTCGTAGTCGTTGACGGTGTGCGCGCCGCGGCATTCGTGGCGGGCAGCAGCCGAGGTCATGGTCGCCTGCGCGGCTTCGATCAGGTTGTCGACTTCGAGCGCTTCGATGCGCGCGGTGTTGAAGACCTTGGACTTGTCCTTCAGCGTGATGTTGGCGACGCGCTGGCGCATCGCGTTGATCTTGCGCACGCCTTCGTCCATGCTGGCCTGGGTGCGGAACACGCCCGCGTGCTGCTGCATGGTCGCGCGCAGGTCGTTGGCCACGTCCTGGGCGTATTCGCCCGTGGTGCTGGCGTCCAGGCGCGCCAGGCGCGCCAGGGTCTTGTCAGCGGCGTCCTGGGGCAGCGGCTTGTGCTCGGCCTTAGTGTCGAGGTTGGCGACGATGTGGTTGCCGGCGGCACGGCCGAACACCAGCAGGTCGAGCAGCGAGTTGGTGCCCAGGCGGTTGGCGCCGTGCACCGAGACGCAGGCGCATTCGCCGACCGCGTACAGGCCGTTGACGACTGCCTGGCCGCCGTGGCCGTCGGGGGTGACGACCTGGCCGTGGATGTTCGTCGGGATGCCGCCCATCTGGTAGTGGATGGTCGGCACGACCGGAATGTCTTCCTTGGTGATGTCGACGTTGGCGAAGTTGACGCCGATCTCATAGACCGAGGGCAGGCGCTTG
>NZ_PVLR01000101.1 GCF_002980625.1 Malikia spinosa
CCGCGCCCCGCCGCCGGCGCCCCCCCCACCCCCCGCCGAGCCAGAACCTGCACCACCGGATCCGGAGCCGCCCGCCCCGCTGCCGCCTGATCCACCACCATGCCCTGCCGCCGAGGCCGCGCCACCAACTCCAATGGCAACGGTCAGCAACAGTGCAAGGGGCCAAGAAGTTCGTTTCATGATGTTCCTCTCCAGTTTTTCGTCAAGGTTGGATGCCTGCGCAGGGATCACGCCTCGACTTGGCCAGCGCCTTGCGGCCTTGCTCCTTGGCGCGTGCTGCCATCTGTTCGTGATGCTTGGCTATGTAGGCCTGGCATTCCTCGCGGTTCTTCATGGCGGCCATGCGCTGCCGGTGCGCCTCGCGCTCCTCGGGCGTCATGAGCGACCAGCCCGGCGTGTTGTCGCTGTTCCAGTTTGGGCCCTTGCCCGGTCCTCCGCCGGCACCAGGCCCCGTTTGGGCTACCGCAACGGACACACCCAAAGCCAAGAATTCCGATATGACAATTTTTTTGCAGATACGCACAGAACCCCCCTGTCGAAAACTGATTCGAAGATCAATCAACTTCCATCATGTCACCCTACGCCAATGAAGACAATGGCTGCAGCCAGAGGCGAATCGCTACTGGCATGATGAACCGGTCACCTGGGTCTATCGTGCGATGCAACGCTACCTGCGCCGTCATGTCGCCAGGGATTCCGGACACTGGGTTCGCCAGTTCATGGCCTCGTGCGATCCGGTGGAAATCGCGCAGCTGATGCGTTCCAACCAGGGAGCGCTGCTGGTCTTCGGGGAAATGCTGTGGGCACGAACACTGGAGCCGGACGTGTCCAGGCGGCGCTGGCCTTACCGTGAGGACGCCACGCAGGATGGTCGGCCACTCTGGGGGCACCTGGTGTTGCGAGGGGTCCAGGCTGAAACCCGATCTCTGCAGCTCAACTCGGCCGAGTGGCAGTGGCT
>NZ_PVLR01000102.1 GCF_002980625.1 Malikia spinosa
AAAGACCTCGGCAGTCTGGCTCAGCGCGCTCTCGCGCGGCCCCCCTCGGGTCTGACTTGATCCGTCGGTTCGGCGCGCCCTTCTGCTGCTGAACACCTTCGCACGCTGTACTGGCACGGCAGAACCCAAGCGCATGCTGAGGGCTTTCCTGCCTCATGCCGCCTTGGCACTGGGCCGTTGCTGGCCTGGACTGCCGTAGCGCTGCCGACCCGACACCAGCGCTCACCTCTCGCTTTGCCGTGACACACCCGGGCCGATGGTCCGGGGTGCATGGCGCGTCTGCCTGCACACAAATTTTGAATTGCCAGATGTCTCCCCTGAAAACCTCCCTGACCCAACCCAGGCTGTTCGCGCTCGCCTGGCTCGCCGCCTTCCCCGCTGCCCATGCGCAGAGCCCAGACACCGTCGCGCAACTGCCCTCGGTCACCGTGAGCGCAGAACGCGAACTGCCGCTACCGCAGCCCACTGCCGAGTACCAGGCCGAACAACTGGTGTCGCGCCGCGCCGCCACCAGCGACACCGCCAGCCTGCTGCAGGACATCCCGGGCGTCAGCCTGTACGGCGCCGGTGGTGCGTCCAGCCTGCCGGTGATCCACGG
>NZ_PVLR01000103.1 GCF_002980625.1 Malikia spinosa
AGCTCGATGACCTCGGCCTCGCTCCAGTCGTCCAGGCCACGCTCGGCGATGAAGTCTTCCAGGCTGGGCTGGGTAGTTTCGGAGACGCTGATCGTGAGCCCGATCAGGCGGGCCGAGGTCTCACCGCGGCGCCGGGCGGCGGCGCGCACCTGATCGACCACCAGCCGGTGGGTGGTGACGGCCTCGTGGCCGTGCTCGATGCCCAGGTAACGCCGGGCGCAGTCCTGGCGGTCGAGCCCTTCGGCGATCGCGCGCAGGTAGGCGAAGTGATGCGGTCCGAGGCGGCGGTTGAAACGGGAGGTGTGCTGGGATATGGAGGGGGACGAGTGACGGGAGGGGTAAGTCCCTGTGGGCATTGGAATCTCCACGACGGTGCGGCCGGCTCGATGGCTGAGGCGGGTTTTGTCGACTGAATTTTAACTAAAGATAATTGAAGCTTATCTTTAGTTAATACCTCCAGAAAAATGCCGGCACCGGGGTGGTCGCTCACGCAACTAAATTCGACAATATCCTGCAACTAAATTCGTTCTATAGGCGGCGCAGAGCAGCAGCATCACCGGACCACCCTCACTAGAGCGTGTTATGAACTTT
>NZ_PVLR01000011.1 GCF_002980625.1 Malikia spinosa
GGGGATGGGGATGGGGATGGGTCAGGCGGATAATCGCTCGCATGGCTTTGATCACTCTCAATCAGGTATCGCTGGCGTTCGGGCATGTGCCCTTGCTGGATCACCAAGACTTCTCCCTCGAAACGCAGGAGCGCGTCGGTCTCGTGGGCCGCAACGGCACCGGCAAGTCGTCGCTGCTCAAGATATTGGCGGGCCTCGAGAGGCCCGACGATGGCGTGGTCCAGACGCAGAACGGCTTGCGCCAGGCCTATGTGCCGCAGGAGCCGGTACTGGATGGCGATGCCAGCGTGTTCGATGTCACGAGCGAAGGACTGGCGCGCGCCAAACTGGTACGCGATCTATATCTGGAGCATGCGCCGGGGGTCGACCTCGACGCGCTGCAAAACGAGATCGAGGCGCTCGATGCCTGGAACTGGGAGCAGCGGGTCGAACAGACGCTGGACAAGCTGCAGCTCGATGGCGCGACCCGGGTCGGCGAGCTGTCGGGCGGACTCAAGAAGCGGGTGGCCTTGGCGCGCGCCCTGGTCAGCCAGCCCGACGTGCTGTTGCTGGACGAGCCGACCAACCACCTCGACCTCGATGCGATTGGCTGGCTGGAGGAGCTGCTGCTGGGCTTCAAGGGCAGCGTAGTGGTGATCAGCCACGACCGCGCCTTCCTGGACCGGGTCACGACGCGGACCGTCGAGCTCGACCGCGGCCGGCTGATGAGCTATGCCGGCAACTTCAGCCAGTATCAGGTGCTGAAGGAAGAGCAGCTCGCGCAGGAGGCGGTGATCAACGCCAAGGCCGACAAGCTGCTGGCCCAGGAGGAGATCTGGATCCGCAAGGGGGTCGAGGCGCGGCGCACACGGGCACAGGCACGCATCGAGCGGCTGTCGGTGCTGCGCTCGCAGCGTTCGCAGCGGCGCGATGCGGTCGGCCGGGTGCGGATGGAGGTCAGCAGCGGCGCGCCGAGCGGCAAGCTGGTGGCCGAGCTGGAGAACGCGAGCAAGTGGTTCGGCGACGGCGACTCGCGCAAGACCATCATCAAGAATTTCACCGCCACCATCCTGCGGGGTGACAAGGTCGGCCTGATCGGCCCGAACGGCGCCGGCAAGACCACGTTGCTGAAGCTGATCCTGGGTCAGCTGGAGCCCGACGAGGGTACGGTCAAGCGCGGCACGCAGATGCAGGTAGCCTACTTCGACCAGATGCGGGACCAGCTCGACCTGGACGCGACGCTGGAGGATTTCATCAGCCCGGGCAGCGAATGGGTCGAGATCAACGGCCGCCGCACCCATGTCAAGAGCTATCTGAGTGACTTCCTGTTCTCGCCGGCGCGGGCGCATGCGCCGGTCAGGACTCTGTCGGGCGGCGAGCGCAACCGGCTGCTGCTGGCGCGCCTGTTCGCACGCCCGGCCAACGTGCTGGTGCTCGACGAGCCAACCAACGACCTCGACATCGACACGCTGGAGTTGCTCGAAGGCTTGCTGGCCGAGTACGAGGGCACGGTGTTCCTGGTCAGCCACGACCGGCGCTTCCTCGACAACGTGGTCACGAGCACCATCGTGTTCGAGGGCGACGGCCTGTGGCGCGAATACGAAGGCAGCGTGCAGGACTGGCTGACACAGGCGGCACGGGCGCAGGGCGCGGTGGCCGGATCGCCCTGGGGCGCCAAGACCTCTTCCGGCAAGCTGGGCGACAAGACGCTGGCGGCCAAGGGACAGGCAACGGCGGCAGCGCCTGCGGCTGTGCCGTCGCCCAGCGTCGCGCCGACGGCCAAGCGCAAGCTGAGCTACAAGGAGCAGCGCGAGCTCGAGGCGCTGCCAGCACAGATGGAGGCGCTGGAGCAGGAACAGCAGCAGATCGACCGGGCACTGGCCGACGGCCACCTGTATGCGAACGATCCGGCCCAGGCGGCCTTGCTGTCGGCGCGCCATGGCGAGATCGAGGAGGCGCTGATGACGGCGCTCGAGCGCTGGGAGCAGCTCGGCGGCGTCTGAGAGCTCAGGGTTGCAGGTCGAGGTCGGGCTGATCCACCAGCGTGGAAAGCGGCAGCTGGCTGAGCTCCTGCAGCAGCTGGGCCAATGAGCGCCCGGCAGCCTGGACCAATGCCCGTCCCGTCGCGGCATCGGCCAGCGCGGCGTTGCCGACTGCGCCCTGCGGGTGGTAGTCCTGCATCTGCCAGGCCAGCTTGGCGCTGCGGCCGTTGCCCAGGATCGAGTATTGCGCGGCGCGCTGTTGCGAGGTGGACGCGAAGTCGCGGGCATGCTCCATCCGCACCAGATGGGGTTTCAGCGCCAGCATCATCGAGGTCTCGACCTGGCCGGCGTGGATGCCGAAGCGGTGCTCGGCGGGGCTGATGCGGGTGTTGAGGTCGTGACCCTGTTCGTCGAGCAAGGGCAGGTTGAACCAGCTGGCGCTGTAGACCAGCAGGTCGAGGCGGGTGCGCAGGTCGCGTGCGACCAGATCCATGATGCCGGCATGGCCGCCGTGGCTGTTGAAGATCAGCAGCTTGCGCACGCCGGCGCGCGCCACCGATTCACCGATGTCGGTCCAGAGCCGCAGCACGGTTTCGGGCCGCAGAGTGAGCGTGCCGGGAAAGCGCTGGTGCTCGGGGCTCAGCCCGACCGACTGGGTCGGCAGGACGTAGGCCGGACAAGCTGCCGGCAGATGCGGCCCGGCTGCCGTCAAGATCCCCTCGACCAGATCGGCATCGACCGACAGCGGCAGATGCGGGCCGTGCTGTTCGATCGCGGCAACCGGCAACACGGCAACGGTGCGCTCGGGATCGAGGCTTGAAAAGTCGGTGGTGCAGAGGTCGGCCCAACGGCGCAGGACAGGAAGTGAATCGGGCATGGCGAGATCTTAAGCCGGACAAGGGTTGGGGCGGTCCTGCACAATGCGGTGCCGGGGCTGCTGCCTAGGCCTCCCCCTGATCCACCTTTACCTTGTTGCTTCACGATGCGTCACTGGATCGTCCGACTGCTGTTCGCCCTGCTGTCTACCCTGTCCTGGCCCACCTGGGCGCTGGACCTGACGGGGGACGGTGTCGTCAAGACCGCGCAGGTACGGGCCGAGTTGCTGGTCCATGCCCCGGAGGGGGTGGCGGTGGGCAAGCCGCTCTGGCTAGGCCTGCAGCTGCAGCATGCGCCGCACTGGCACAGCTACTGGAAGAATGCGGGCGACTCGGGGCTGCCGACCGAGCTGCGCTGGACCTTGCCGGCTGGCGTGACAGCGGGCGAGATCGCCTGGCCGACACCGCGCAAGTTCCCGCTCGGCGAGCTGGCCAACTACGGCTATGACGGTACGGTGCTGCTGCCGGTGCCGTTGCAAGTCAGCCCCGGGTTCCAGGGCGATGCGCTGGTCGTGAATCTGCAGGCGAGCTGGCTGGTCTGCCGCCAGGAATGCATTCCCGAGCAGGGCAGCTTCCAGGTCCGGATTGCTGCCCAGGGCTCGACGGCCCAGCATGCAGGCCTGTTCCAGCAGGCTTGGGACGCGGCTCCGCGCACCCAGGCAGCGGCGGCCAGCCGGCTGCGCCCCGATGCAAAGACCCTGCGAGTCAGCCTGGACGGATTGCCGGCGGGCTGGCGTGGCAAGTCACTGGAGATCTTCCCGGAAAGCGCCGGGCTGATCGCTCCGGGCGCGGCCTGGACCCAGGGCTGGAATGGCACGCAATGGAGCGCGAGCCTGCCCTTGTCACCGGACCGCGTTGAGGGCCCGAGCCTGGTCGCGCTCGTGCTGGCACTGGCTGGCGCGGGCGAACAGCAGGCCGGGGTGCGGATGGAAGTGCCGGTGGAAGGCGAATGGCCTGCCGCGGCACAGCGCAGCGAAATCCCGCCAGCCTTGCAGCAGGCGCTGGCGCAAGCCCCTCAAGGCACAGGCACCAGCGGAGCCAGCAGTTCCGGCACGGCGGGCGATATCGGGCTGTGGGCTGCGCTGCTCGGCGCGCTGGCGGGCGGGTTGATCCTGAACCTGATGCCCTGCGTGTTTCCCGTGCTGGCGATCAAGGTGATGGCCTTCGCGCGCCATGCCGATGACCGGCGCGCGCACCGTCGGGCCGGGCTGGCCTACACCGCTGGCGTGCTGCTGTCCTTCCTGGCGCTGGGCGGACTGCTGCTGGCGCTGCGGGCGGCGGGCGAACAGCTGGGCTGGGGCTTCCAGCTGCAGAATCCGGCGGTGGTGGCCGGGCTGGCGCTGCTGTTCACTGTGATCGGCCTGAATCTGGCCGGCCTGTTCGATTTCGGCCGCGTGCTGCCGGCCTCGCTGGCCGGGCTGCAGCTGCGCCACCCGCTGGCGGATGCCTTCCTGACCGGCGTGCTGGCGGTGGCGGTGGCATCGCCCTGCACGGCGCCCTTCATGGGGGCCTCGCTGGGACTGGCGATCGGCCTGCCGACGGCACAGGCGTTGGCGGTCTTCGTGGCGATCGGCATCGGCATGGCGCTGCCCTATCTGGCGGCCAGCTTCTTCCCCTGGGTCGCCCATGCGCTGCCGAGGCCGGGCGCCTGGATGGAGACGTTGCGCCAGTTCATGGCGTTTCCGATGCTCGCGACCGTGGTCTGGCTGCTCTGGGTGCTGGGTCAGCAGACCGGCATCAATGGCGCAGCGACGTTGCTGCTGGCACTGCTGCTGCTGGCCTGGCTGTCCTGGGCAGTGAACCGGCGCGGCAAAGTGCGCACGCTGCTGGCGCTGCTGCTGCTGGCAGGACTGCTGGGCTGGCTCTGGCAAGCGGGGGGACGGATCTGGACCCCGGTGAACGAGCCGGCACAGGTGACGACAACATCCGCCCTGCCGACTGCCGACCGGAGCTGGCACGCCTGGACGCCCGAGCGCATGGCACAGCTGCAGGCGGCCGGCACACCGGTCTTCGTCGATTACACGGCAGCCTGGTGCGTCACCTGCCAGTACAACAAGGGTACAGTGCTGTCGGACCCCGGACTGCTAGACCGCTTCGCGGCCGACGGCGTGGTGCTATTGCGCGCCGACTGGACCCGGCGCGACCCGGCAGTGACCCAGGCACTGGCGGCGGTGGGGCGCAATGGGGTGCCGACTTACGCGCTTTACCTGCCCGGCAAGGAACCCCGGCTGCTGTCGGAACTGCCCAGCAGCGCCGAGGTGATCGAGGCGTTGAGCCGACGCTGAACGGTTTGCGATCGATCAAGACCTGGACGATCTCCGGATCAAACTGCCGGCCGGCTGGCAACGCTGCTGCGACAATGGCGGGATGAGCACGAACGTCACCTCCGGCAGCTTTGCCCCGCTGCAAAACGACAGCTTCCTGCGCGCCTGTCTGCGCCAGGCCACCGATCACACTCCGGTCTGGCTGATGCGCCAGGCGGGACGCTATCTACCCGAGTACCGCGCCACGCGGGCCCAGGCCGGCAGCTTCATGGGGCTGGCGACCAATGTCGACTACGCCACCGAAGTCACGCTGCAGCCGCTCGAGCGCTATGACCTCGACGCGGCCATCCTGTTCAGCGACATCCTGACCGTGCCCGACGCGATGGGACTGGGCCTGAGCTTTGCGCTCGGCGAAGGTCCCAAGTTCGCCAAGACGGTACGCACCGAGGCCGATGTCGCCGCGCTGGCCGTGCCCGACATGGACAAGTTGCGCTATGTGTTCGATGCGGTGACCTCGATCCGCCGGGCGCTCAATGGCCGCGTGCCGCTGATCGGCTTCTCGGGCAGCCCCTGGACGCTGGCCTGCTACATGGTCGAGGGCGGTGGCTCGGACGACTACCGCCAGGTCAAGACGCTGATGTATCAGCGCCCCGACCTGATGCGGCGCATGCTCGAGATCAACGCCGACGCGGTCGCACTCTATCTGCGCACGCAGATCGAGGCTGGCGCGCAAGCCGTGATGATCTTCGACAGCTGGGGCGGCGTGCTGGCCGACGGCAACTTCCAGCAGTTCAGCCTGGCCTACACCAAGCGGGTGCTGGACCAGCTGCCCAGGGAGTTCAACGGATCACGCATCCCGCGCATCGTCTTTACCAAGGGCGGCGGCCTGTGGCTGGACGACATGAACAGCCTGGACTGCGATGTGCTGGGCCTGGACTGGACGGTGAACCTGGCGCAGGCGCGCGCTCGGGTCGGCGGTCATGTCGGCGGTCCGGGCAAGGCCTTGCAGGGCAATCTCGACCCAAATGTGCTGTTCGCCAATCCCGATCAGGTGGCAGCCGAGGTGCGTCGCGTGCTCGAGAGCTTCGGCACGCCGCACACCGACCGCGACCAGACGGGGCCGACCCATATTTTCAACCTGGGCCATGGCATCAGCCAGCACACGCCGCCCGAGATCGTGAAGGTGCTGGTCGACACCGTGCATGCGCATTCGCGCCTGATGCGCACGCGCGATTGAAGCGGAAAACCAGATGTGGAAGATTGGCTTTTGCACAGTTTGGTCGCAGCACAAGGGGATAAGTCCGGTGCGCGCCAGCTGGCAAGATCCGGCGCAGAAAATTTTTCAAGCCATTGTTGCAATTGATCTTTTTCCTGCCTCCCTGGACTGGCCTCGATCGCGTGAGCGACAAGGCCGGGGCCAATGTCCAACTCACCCGCACCGGTTGCCAACAAAGTTATCCACAGAAATCTGGCACCGCTACCAGAGCAAAGCGGCAGCCAATTTCCGGTTCCGATGAATGGCTGATGCTGGCGACCTGAACCTGTCGCTGACCCCGCTGGCGGTGGTCGTGACCACGCCCGCCTACAGCGGCCTGGGCCCGGCGCTGACCTATGTGCACGACCGCCCGCTGGAGCCCGGAACCCTGGTGCGGGTGCCACTGGGCAAGCGCGAGCTGCTGGGCCTGGTCTGGGAGGCGCCAGGACTGAGCCTGGAAGGACTGGAGCCCGGACAGGCGCGCGCGGTGCTGCAGGTGTTCGATGCGATACCGCCACTCAACGCCGCCTGGCGCGGACTGGCGAGCTTTGCCGCCCGCTATTACCAGCGCAGCCTGGGCGAGGTAGCGCTGGCCGCGCTGCCGCCGCAGTTGCGCGATCTGCAAGCCGAGCAGCTCGCGCGCAAGCTCAAGCGCCTGGCCAAGGCGGCGGCCGGCAACCCGAAGACCCAGGGTCGGCAAGTCAACCAGGCCGCAGACTCCGAACCACAGATGCCGGAATCCTTGTCCGTGGGTGACACCAAGGCTGGGCCCGAACTCAGCCCGGAACAGGCCATCGCGCTGCAGCGCTTCCAGGCCGCAGACCGGCCGGCGTTGCTGTTCGGTACCACCGGCAGCGGCAAGACCGAGATCTATCTGCGCGCGGTGCAGGAGTTGCTCGAGCAGGACCCGCAGGCGCAGGCCCTGATCATGGTGCCTGAGATCAACCTGACGCCTCAGCTCGAGGCCCGCTTCATGGAACGCTTTGCGCGCTGGGGCGTGGTTTCGCTGCACAGCGGGCTGACGCCGGCGCAGCGACTCGACCATTGGCTGGCGGCACACCAGGGCCGGGCGCGCATCGTGCTCGGCACCCGGATGGCGATTTTCGCCAGCCTGCCGCAGTTGCGCCTGATCGTGGTCGACGAGGAACACGACCCGAGCTACAAGAGCCAGGAAGGCGCGCGCTACTCGGCACGCGACCTCGCGGTCTATCGGGCCAAGCGCGAAAGCCAGGGCCGGTCGCCCGCGCATTGCCGCGTGCTGCTGGGATCGGCCACGCCCTCGCTCGAGAGCTGGCGCGCAGCGGAGATCGGCCGCTACCTCAAGCTCGAGATGCCGCAGCGCATCGGTGGCGGCGCACTGCCCAGGCTGCGACTGGTCAACATGAACCACCAGCCCAAGCAATGCGTGCTGGCCCCTGCGCTGCTGGAATCGATCGCCGAGCGCGCCGCCCGCGGCGAGCAGAGCATGCTGCTGCTGAACCGGCGCGGCTACGCCCCGGTGCTGGCCTGTCACGCCTGCGGCTGGAAAAGCGACTGTCCACATTGCAGCGCGCATGCAGTGTTCCACAAGATCGACCGCACGCTGCGTTGCCACCACTGCGGCTACAGTTCGCGCGTGCCCTATGCCTGCCCGGGTTGCGGCAACCTCGACATCGCGCCGGTCGGACGCGGCACCGAACAGCTCGAGGAGCAGCTGGTCGGGCTGCTGGCCCATGCCAGACGCGCCGATGGCGAACCGATCCGCGTGTTGCGGCTGGACGCCGACAGCACGCGCGCCAAGGGCAGCCTGGAGCAGCAGCTCGCCGGCATGCACGAGGGTGAATTCGATGTGCTGGTCGGCACCCAGATGATCGCCAAGGGCCACGACTTCCGCCGCATCACGCTGGTCGCGAGCGTCAACGCCGACGGCGGCCTGTTCGCGAGCGACTACCGGGCGCCCGAACGGCTGTTCGCACTGCTGCTGCAGGCGGCCGGGCGCGCCGGGCGCGATGCCGACTTCGTCGCCAGCCAGGGCGCGGCGGTCGAGCTCTGGGTCCAGACCTGGTACCCCGAGCATCCGCTGTTCGCGGCCCTGGTCCAGCACGACTACCCGGCCTTCGCGACGCAGCAACTCGAGGAACGCGAGGCCGCGCTGATGCCGCCCTACTCCTTCCAGGCGCTGGTGCGCGCCGAGGCCCGCACCCAGGAAGCGGCGCAGGCGCTGCTGAATCTGGCGGCGCAGGCTGGCGAGCCGCTGCCCGGGCGCGAGCACCTGACGCTCTACCCCGCGGTGCCGATGGCGATCCAGCGCGTGGCCAATGTCGAACGCGCGCAGATGCTGATCGAGAGCGATTCGCGCCCGGCGCTGCAGGCCTTCCTGGCCGCCTGGCAGGAGCAGCTGCAACTGGCACGCAGCCAGCCCGAGGCCAAGGGCGTGCTGCGCTGGGCCATCGACGTCGACCCGCTGGCGATCTGAAGCGCTTCTGCCGAGAATAGGTGGGATCAGGGGCCGGACTGAAACAGGAACCGGCAGCCACAAGCGAAAAAACTGTTCTACCTTTATCATTGAAAGCTTTTCCATGCGCGCTACCCCATGTCAGCCGGTCTGAACATCGCCCAACTCGATGCCGTCAATCACCTCGGCGGCCCCTGCCTGGTGCTGGCCGGTGCCGGCTCGGGCAAGACGCGGGTGATCACGCACAAGATCGGACGCCTGATCCAGGCCGGGCTGGCGGCGAACCGGATCGCGGCCATCACCTTCACCAACAAGGCGGCGGCCGAGATGCGCGAGCGCGCGCGCCAGCTGGTCGGCAAGGCCGCCAAGGACGTGCTGATCTGCACCTTCCACTCGCTCGGGGTGCGGCTGCTGCGCGAGGACGGCAAGGCACTCGGGCTCAAGAGCCAGTTCTCGATCCTCGACACCGACGACATCACCGGCATCCTGAAGGACTGTGGCGGCAGCACCGACACAGCGACCGCGCGCCAATGGCAATGGACCATCAGCGGCTGGAAGGGTGCCGGCCTGAACGCCGAGCAGGCGCTGGCCCAGGCCAAGGACGAGAACGAACGCGTGATCGCGCTCGTGATGGCGCGCTACCAGGAACGGCTGACGGCCTACCAGAGCGTGGACTTCGACGACCTGATCGCGCTGCCACTGAAATTGCTGCGCGAGTTTCCCGAGGTACGGGAGAAATGGCAGAAAAAGCTCGGCCATGTGCTGGTCGACGAGTACCAGGACACCAACGCGACCCAGTACGAGCTGCTGAAATTGCTGGTCGGCGAGCGCGGACGCTTCACCGCGGTGGGCGACGACGACCAGTCGATCTACGGCTGGCGTGGCGCGACGCTGGACAACCTGAAGAAACTGCCGCAGGACTACCCCGAGCTGCGCGTGATCAAGCTCGAGCAGAACTATCGCTCGACCAGCGCCATCCTGCGTGCGGCCAACAACGTGATCGGCCCGAACCCCAAGCTGTTCCCGAAGACGCTCTGGAGCGAGCTCGGCGAGGGCGAGCCGGTGCGCGTGAGCGCCTGCGACCAGGAGGAACACGAAGCCGAACGCGCGGTGGCACGCATCCAGGGTCTGCGCGCCAACCACAAGCACAAGGCGTTCAAGGACTTCGCGATCCTGTACCGCGCCAACCACCAGGCGCGACCGCTGGAAACCGCGCTGCGCCGGGCGCAGATTCCGTACAAGGTGTCAGGGGGCCAGAGCTTCTTCGACCGGGCCGAGATCAAGGACCTCTGCGCCTGGCTGCGACTGCTGGTCAACAACAACGACGACCCGGCCTTCCTGCGCACGATCACGACCCCGAAGCGCGGCATCGGCCACCAGACCCTGGCCCAGCTCGGCAGCTTCGCGACCCAGTACAAGCTCAGCCTGTTCGAGTCGCTGTTCTCGCATTCGCTGGCGGCGGCAGTCAATGCGCGCGCACTGGCGGGCCTGCACGAATTCGGCCGCTACCTCAACGACCTCGAGCACCGTGCGCGCCACACCCGCGGTGCCGAGGCAGCCAAGGTCTTCCTGAGCGATTGGCTGAAGGACATCGGCTACGAGCAATACCTCTACGACAGCGAGGACAGCGAGAAGGCCGCCGCCGCACGCTGGGGCAACGTGATCGACTTCTGCGACTGGGTGGCGGCGCGCTGCGGCGGCCAGATCGACGACAGCGGTGGCGTCACGACCGAGCGCGAGGTCAAGTCGATGCTCGAAGTCGCGCAGACCATCGCGCTGATCTCGACCATCTCGGAACGCGAGCAGGATGCCGACCAGGTCACGCTGTCGACACTGCATGCCTCCAAGGGACTGGAATGGCCGCATGTGATCCTGGCCGGTGTCAACGAAGGGCTGCTGCCGTTCAAGCCTGACGATGCGGGCGACGGCGCGGCGCTGGCCTTGCGCATCCAGGAGGAACGGCGCCTGATGTATGTCGGCATCACACGCGCGCAGCAGACCCTGGTCGTGAGCTGGCTCAAGCGGCGCAAGAAGGGCCGCGAGATGGTGCCGGGCCAGCCCAGCCGCTTCATCGAGGAGATGGCGCTGGACCAGGCCACGGTCAAGGAGGACCCGCGCGAGAAGCTGCGCGCGCTGCGCGCCGAGTTCGCGGCCAGAGCCGCGCAGGCACCACCCGGCCAGTGAGCGTTACCATAACGAAAAAATCAATAAGTTTATGGAGAAAATGATGCGTAAAGCCGGACGGCGTCGACTGGTACTGGGCCTGTTGCTGACCGGTTCAGCGCTGCTGCTGGCCAGGCCCGGACTGGCACAGGATGCCGCGCCGACCGGCAAGAAAATCCTGACGATCAGCGGCAAGATTGGCGCCGGACAAGCGGGTGCCAAGGTCGCGTTCGACCTGAGCCGGCTGGAGTCGCTGCCGCAGCGCAGCTTCACGACCCAGACGCCTTGGCAGGACAAGCCGGTCCAGTTCAGCGGCCCGCTGCTGCGCGATGTACTGGCTTCGGTGAAGGCCCAGGGTAGCCAGCTCAAGGCGATTGCGCTCAACGATTACAAGGTCAGCATTCCGGTCTCGGACAGCCTGCGCTTCGATGTGGTGCTGGCGCTGCGCATCAATGGCGAACTGATCCCGGTGCGCCACAAGGGCCCGCTGTTCGTGGTCTACCCTTACGACAGCGACGAGGAACTGCGCAACACGCTCTACTACAGCCGCTCGATCTGGCAGCTCAAGGCGATCGAGGTTGAATAAGTCGATGCGCCTGCCCAGCCAGCGCCGCTTCCTGCTCGGGCTATCGCTGACGGCAGCGCTGCTGGCGGTGGCGTTTGCGATCATGCTGGCGGTGCTGATGCGCCAGAACCGCACCGTCGAGGAAGCCACCCGGCTCCAGGGCGACTCGATCACCTCGCTGACCTTCCAGCTCGAACGCGAATTCCTGCGCCTGCGCTCGGACCTGGCCTTGACGCTGCGTAGCCGTGGCCGCAGCCAGCCCGACTGGGAGGCGGTCACGCTGCGCTACGAGATTTTCCTGAGCCGGGTCGAGCTGCTGCGCGACAACCCGAGCACCTTCAAGCTGCGCACACGATCGGAATACCAGGAACTGATGCCGCACCTGGAACAGCTGATCGCCGATGCCACGCCCTTGTTGAGCACGCCGGCGCCAGATGGCGCGGCGCTCGAAACGCTGCTTGAGCGCCTGTACCAGCTGGGCCCGGACGTGCAGGCGCTCTCGGTCGCCTCCACCCTGGTGGTCGCGGGCCTGATCGAGGAGCATGTCGTGGTGCTGAACGTACAGAATGCCCAGATCCGATGGCTGATCGGCGCCCAGATGCTGCTGCTGATGCTGGCGGCCACCGGCTTGCTGCTGCGTCAGCGCCGCCAGGAGCAGGAACAGGCCGCGCTGCAGGCACTCAACGCCGAGCTCGCCGCGGCGCGCGACCTGGCCGAAGAAGCGAACCGCAGCAAGAGCCTGTTTCTGGCCAACATGAGCCACGAGCTGCGCACGCCCTTCAACGGCATGCTGGGCATGCTCGACATGCTCGGCGACAGCCCCCTCGCACCACTGCAACGCGAGCACATGCAGACCGCCAGGGATTCGGCGCAGCATCTGCTGCGCCTGCTCAATGACATCCTCGACATGTCGGCACTCGAGTCGGGCCGGATCTTGATCCAGCCCGAGCCGGTCAACATGCGCCGGCTGATCGGGGATGTCCAGCAGCTGATGGGCAGCCAGGCCCAGCATAAGGGGCTGGAGTTCGTGTTCGAAGCGCCGGCACAATGGCCGGACTGGGTCGAGACCGACCCCACGCGCGTGCGCCAGATCCTCTACAACCTGCTGAACAATGCGATCAAGTTCACCGACAAGGGCCGCGTCACGCTGAGCGTGCACTGCGAGCCCGGGCCAGATGAAGCGCTGCACTGGACCTTCGCGGTCAGCGACACCGGCATCGGGATGGACCCGGCCACGCTGGCTCAGCTGTTCCAGCGCTTCCACCAGATCGATGCGGGCGCGAACCGCCGCTTCGGTGGCAGCGGGCTGGGACTGGAAATCTCGCGCACGCTGGCCCGCCTGATCGGCGGCGACATCACGGTGGAGAGTCAATCCGGACAGGGCTCGACCTTCACGCTGACGCTGGAGACACCGGCCTGCGCCGCGCCCCAGACAGACCCGCAGTCGGCGCAGCCGGAGCAGCCGCCTGCTGCCGGGCCGAGCGAACCGACCCCGCCACCACTCGAGATCCTGGTGGCCGAGGACCACCCGGTCAACCGCAGCTTCATCGGCACCCTGCTCGAACGGCTGGGCCACCGGGCCAGCTTCGCCGTCAATGGCCGCGAGGCGCTCGAACAGATCGAGCAGCAGGACTTCGACCTGATCCTGATGGATATCCACATGCCCGAGATGGACGGGCTCGAAGCGACCCAGGCGCTGCGCGCGCGCAGCGATGACAAGCGGCATATCCCCGTCATTGCCCTGAGCGCCGATGTGATGAACGAGGCGCAGGAGCGGGCGCTGGCAGCCGGGATCGACGAATTCCTGTCCAAGCCGGTGCAAAAGCAGCAGCTGCAACAGGCGCTGCTGCGCTGGAGCCGGCAGCGCCACTGAGCCGCGGCCCGGCAGGACCGCGAGGTGCGGCCGACTCAGGCCAGCAGCTGGCCCAGACGGGCGCCGGGCGCCAGTGCGACCCCGCGCAGGAAATCGGCCACCGGCAGGCGCTTGCCGCCCGCGCGCTGCAGTTCGGTCAGACGCAGCACGCCAGCGCCGGCCTGCACCCGCACGCCCTCGGCATCGGCGCTGCGCACGCTGCCGGCGGGAAAGTCGGCGCTGGCGGGCTGATCGCCCTCGGCCACAGCACCCCAGACCTTGAGCGACTCACCCTGCCAGCTCGTGACTGCACCCGGAAACGGGTTGAAGGCACGCACCCGGCGCGCCAGGGTCTGTGCGTCGAGCGACCAGTCGATCAGCGCCTCGGCCTTCTCGATCTTGTGCGCGTAGTTGACGCCTTCGGCCGGCTGGGGCGTAGCGCGCAGGCCGCCACAGGCCGCCAGTTCGAGCGCCTCGACGATCAGGCGTCCGCCCAGCAGCGCCAACCGGTCATGCAGCACGCCGGTGCTGTCATCAGGACGGATCGCCAGCTTTTCCTCCAGCAGCATGTCGCCGGTATCGAGCCCCAAGTCCATCTGCATGATGGTGATGCCGGTTTCCAGATCACCGGCCTCGATCGCGCGATGGATCGGCGCCGCACCGCGCCAGCGCGGTAGCAGCGAGGCGTGGATGTTCAGGCAGCCCAGGCGCGGCAGCTCCAGCGTCCACTGCGGCAGGATCAGGCCATAGGCCGCCACCACCATGATGTCGGCGCCAGCCGCCAGCAGGGCCTCGCGCGCGGCGGCGGCATCGGCCGGGTACTTGCCGTCGAGCCTGAGGCTCAGCGGCTGCGACACCGGGATGCCATGCTGCAGCGCCAACTGCTTGACCGGCGAGGCCTGCAGCTTCATGCCGCGCCCGGCCGGGCGGTCGGGCTGGGTCAGCACCAGCGGCACCTCGAAGCCGGCGGCCAGCAGCGCCTGCAGCGCCACTGCGGCGAATTCGGGCGTGCCCGCGAAGACGACCTTCAGGCCCGCCATCTCAGCGCCTGGCCTCGCGTTCGGCCTTGACCAGCTTGGCCTTGATGCGGTCGCGCTTGAGCTGCGACAGATGCTGCACGAACACCTTGCCGTTGAGGTGGTCGATCTCGTGCTGAATGCAGACCGCCAGCAGGCCGTCGGCTTCGATCAGCCGGCTTTCGCCCTTTTCATCGAGCGCGCGCACCTTGACCGCGATCGAACGCTCGACGCCGTCGTAGATGCCGGGCACCGACAGGCAACCCTCCTCGCCGCGGCGCTGGGTCGGGCTGGCCCATTCGATCTCGGGGTTGATCAGCACCAGCGGCTGATTGCGCTCCTCGCTGACGTCGATCACGACCAGGCGCTGGTGGAAATCGACCTGGGTCGCGGCCAGGCCGATGCCCTGCGCCTCGTACATGGTCGCCAGCATGCGCTCGATCATGGCGCGGATGGCGTCATCGACCGCCGCCACGGGCTTGGCCACGGTGTGCAGGCGCGGGTCGGGGTAACGCAGGATGGTCAGCAGTTCGGTATCGGACATGGGGAGCTATATCGGTAGGAGGCGCAAAACCGCCGCCAGGGGCGCAGCGCAAAGGTGCATATTTTCGCGACTTTTCAGCGCTGCGTCTGGCGATGCGGGTTTTACGCTTGCCACAAGGGGGGACAGGAGGCAATATCTGTACAGAAACCACTCCAGGGAGGAAGCAATGGCAGCCACGAGCAAGCCCGGGTCGGGCCAAGGGGCCGAGACCCGAGACACCGCAATGCCAGCCATCGGAGCGAGCCAATTGGCGAGCGGACGCCGTGGCCTGCTGGCCGGCGCCGCCAGCATCACGCTGCTGTGGGCGGCAGGCCCGGCGCGGGCCTTCCCGGATTACCCGGTCACGCCCGGCCAGCGCGGGACCGCGCAAAAGGTGGCGCAGGCCGGCGTGCCGCTGTCCGAGCTCAGCCCGAATGCGCCGGACCGCTATACCGTCAAGCGCGGCGACACCCTGTGGGACATCTCGGGGCTCTACCTCAGGCGGCCCTGGCGCTGGCCCGAGCTCTGGGGCATGAACCTGCAGCAGATCCGCAACCCGCACCTGATCTTCCCGGGCCAGCGGCTGGTGCTGCACAAGGCCAACGGCCGCGCCTGGCTCAGCCTGGAGCAGGGGGAGATGCCCACGGTCAGGCTGTCGCCTCGCGTCCGGAGCGAGAACCTGGCCGAAGCGGCAATCCCGCCGATTCCGCTCGACGTGATCGCGCCGTTCCTGAACGAGGCGCTGATAGTCGACGAAAACACCCTGGCCGGTGCGGCCCGGCTGGTCGCCACGCCGGAAAACCGCGTGCTGCTGAGCCAGGGCGACCGGGCCTATGCGCGCGGCCAGTATGGCGACAGCGGCCGCCAGCTCGGTCAGCCGCTGCAGCTCGAGGCGGGCTCGCCGCGCCGGTTGCGCATCTTCCGCAACGCGGTGGCGCTCAAGGACCCGGCCAGCGGCGAGATCCTGGGCTACGAGGCCCAGTATGTCGGCCAGGCCGAGCTGGTGCGCTCCGAGGACATCATCGTCGGCACCGGAGCGGACGGCAAGCCAACGCAGCAGATCGTTCCGGCGACCGTGGACATCACGCTGGCCAAGGAAGAGGTCCGCATCGGTGACCGACTGCTGCCCGCGCCACCGCCCGAGTGGCCGGTATTCGTGCCGCACGCCCCCGAGCCGGAACAGCAAGGACAGGTGGTGTCGGTCTATGGCAATGCGGTGCGCTACGCCGGCCAGAGCCAGGTCGTGACGATCAACCGCGGCGCGCGCGACGGCGTCGAACCCGGCCAGGTGCTGACGCTGCTCAAGGAGAGCGGCGTGCTGCCCGACAAGACCGACCCGGGCAAGCCCGAGTTGCGCCTGCCAGGCGAGCGCAACGGCCTGATGATCGTGTTCCGGGTCTTCGAACGGGTGTCGTACGCGCTGCTGCTGCAGATCACCGACGGCGTCAAGATCGGCGACCGCTTCATCACCCCTTGACGCCTGCTGTCATGACGCGCGCGCTGCCAGACGCCGAACTTGAGGCCTGGCTGCGCCTGAAGCTCACGCCCGGTGTCGGTGATGCCAGCGCGCGCAAGCTGCTGGCAGCCTTCGGCCTGCCGCCAGCGATATTCGCCCAACCGCGCGCGGCGCTGGCCGCCGTGGTCGGCCCGACCCTGGCCGAGCGGCTGCTGACCGAGCCCGAGGGCTGGCGCGAACTGTGCGAGCAGACCCGCCGCTGGCTGGCAGGCGCTACGCGGCGCCAGTTGCTGACGCTGGGCGACCCGGACTATCCGGCCGAGCTGCTGCAGATCGAGGACCCGCCGCTGCTGCTGCACCTGGAGGGCAACCCGGCCGCACTGCGCCATCCGCTGCGGCTGGCCATGGTCGGCAGTCGCAACCCGACCGCCCAGGGCGCCGACCATGCGCGCCAGTTCGCCCGCGCACTGGCCGAAGCCGGCGCCTGCATCGTCTCGGGGCTGGCGCTCGGCATCGACGGCGCCGCGCACGAGGGCGCGCTGGAGGCTGGCGGCTGCACGCTGGCGGTGGTCGGCACCGGGCTGGACCAGATCTACCCGAAAAAACACCAGGCGCTGGCGCAGCGCATTGCCGCCCAGGGCGCGCTGATCAGCGAATACCTGCTCGGCACGCCACCGCTGGCAGCCAACTTCCCGAAACGCAACCGCATCATCTCGGGCCTGAGCCAGGGCGTGCTGGTGGTGGAAGCCGCGCTGCAGTCGGGCTCGCTGATCACGGCACGCCAGGCCGCCGAGCAGGGACGCGAGGTGTTCGCGATTCCCGGCTCGATCCACTCGCCGCAGTCGCGCGGCTGCCATGCGCTGATACGCCAGGGTGCCAAGCTGGTCGAGTCGGCAGCGGACATCCTGGAGGAACTGCGTGACCAGCTCCCGTCCGCTGCGACGGGTCAGGAGTCGGAGCCAAACGGAACGGCTGATCAACAGGGCACAGTGCAAGGCAAGGACCCGCTGCCGGACGATGCGCTGCTGCGGGTGCTGGGCTTCGAGCCGTGCGGACTCGATGCCTTGCAGGCCCGTTGCGGCCTGGACCTGCCGACCCTGCAGGCCAGGCTCCTCGAGCTCGAGTTCGACGGCTGGGTGGCCCGCCTGCCGGGCGGGATCTACCAGCGGCGCGCACGCAGCTGAAAAAAAGCCCCCCGGTCGTCAGACTGGGGGGCTTGCAGATCGGAAGTCGAAGATCGGTGCTCAGACCACGGCGCCGGAATGCGGGTCGTCCGGATCGCCGGCCTTCTTGCCCGACGTCTTGACCAGGTCCTCGCGCTTGATGCCGAGCCACATCGCGATCGCCGCCGCGACGAACACCGACGAATAGATGCCGAACAGGATGCCGATGGTCAGCGCCAGCGCGAAATGGTGCAGGGTCTGGCCGCCGAACAGCAGCATCGACAGCACCATGATCTGGGTCGAGCCGTGGGTGATGATGGTGCGGCTGATGGTCGAGGTGATGGCGTGGTCGATCACCTGCACCGGGTCCATCTTGCGCTGGCGCCGGAAGGTCTCGCGGATGCGGTCGAAGATCACGACCGACTCGTTGACCGAATAGCCCAGCACCGCCAGCACCGCCGCCAGCACTGCCAGCGAAAACTCCCACTGGAAGAAGGCAAAGAAGCCCAGGATGATGATGATGTCGTGCAGGTTGGCGATGATGCCCGAGACCGCGTATTTCCACTCGAAGCGGACCGCGAGGTAGAGCATGATGCCGGCGATCACGAAGGCCAGCGCCTTGAGGCCGTCGGCCAGCAGTTCCTTGCCGACCTGCGGGCCGACGAACTCGGTACGGCGCAGCGACACCGCGGGGTTCTGTGCCTTGAGCGCCGCCATCATGGCCTCGCTCTGCTGGCCCGAGCTCTGGCCCTGCAGCACCGGCAGCCGCATCAGCACATCGCGCGAGGTGCCGAAGTTCTGCACCGGCACGTCGGCATAGCCGAGCTGGGTCACGACCTTGCGCACCGACTCGAGGTCGGCCGGCTGCTCGTAGGCGACCTCCATCACGGTGCCGCCGGTGAACTCGACCGACAGGTTGAGCCCGCGCGAGAACAGGAAGAAGACCGCCGCCAGGAAGGTGATCAACGACACCGCGTTGAGCACCAGCGCGTGGCGCATGAAGGGGATGTCCTTCTTGATTCGAAACAGTTCCATCGCGTTTTCCTGTCAGTCGGCCTGGGACGGGCTGGCGGCCGGTTTCCACACCGTGCCGATCGACACGGACTTGAGCTTCTTCTGGCGGCCATACCAGAGGTTGACCAGGCCGCGCGAGAAGAACACGGCCGAGAACATGCTGGTCAGGATGCCGATGCAGTGCACGACCGCAAAGCCGCGCACCGGGCCGGTACCGAAGGCCAGCAGCGCCACGCCCGCGATCAGCGTCGTGATGTTGGAGTCCAGGATCGTGTCCCAGGCATGGTCATAGCCGGCAGCGATAGCCGATTGCGGCGCGGCGCCGTTGCGCAGTTCCTCGCGGATGCGCTCGTTGATCAGCACGTTGGAGTCGATCGCCATGCCGAGCGCCAGCGCCATCGCGGCAATGCCAGGCAGGGTCAGCGTGGCTTGCAGCATCGACAGCACGGCCACCAGCAGCAGCAGGTTGACCGACAGCGCGATGCTCGAGAACACGCCAAACAGCATGTAGTAGACGCACATGAAGATGGCAATCACGATGAAGCCGCCGATCACGCTGTTGAAGCCCTTGGCGATGTTCTCGGCGCCCAGGCTCGGGCCGATGGTGCGCTCCTCGATGATCTCCATCGGTGCCGCCAGGCTGCCGGCGCGCATCAGCAGCGCGAGGTCGGTCGCCTCCTGCGGGCTGTTCATGCCAGTGATCTGGAAGCGGTTGCTGAGCTCGGACTGGATGGTCGGCGCGGTCAGCACCTCGAGCCGGCCCTTCTCGATCAGCACCACCGCCATGCGGCGCTTGATGCCGTCGCGGGTGACGGCGCGCATCGCGGCGCCGCCCTTGCCGTCGAGCGTCACGCTGACGACCGAGCTCGAGTTCTGCTGGTCGATCGAGGCGTCGGCGCCGGTCAGGTTCTCGCCGCTGAAGACCACTTCGCGCGACAGCAGCAACGGCTCCTTGCGGCCGTCGCGGGTCGAGTAGATCAGCTCGGTGCCGGGCGGCACCAGGCCCTGCTCGGCTTCCTGCAGGCGGGCCGGGTTGTAGTCGCGCGCGCCCGGCTGGCCATGGGCCTCGACCATGCGGACTTCCAGCGTCGCGGTGCGGCCCAGGATGTCCTTGGCCTTGGCCGTGTCCTGCACGCCCGGCAGCTGGACCACGATCCGGTCCTGGCCCTGCTGCTGGATCACCGGCTCGGCCACGCCGAGCTCATTGATCCGGTTGTTCAGGGTGTTGATGTTCTGCTTGAGCGCCTGCTCCTGGATCGCGCGCGCACCTTCGGGCTTGAGGCGGGCCGTCAGGCGGAACTCGCCTTCGGCGGCGGATTCGGTGAAGACCCAGTCGTTGAACTGGGTCTGGAGCAGCTGGCTGGAGGCCGCCAGCGATTCGGCATCGCGCAGCCGGATGTCGAGCGCCTGGCCTTCGCGGCGCACGATCGCGCGCAGGTTCTTCTCGCGCAAGGCGCTGCGGACATCGCCGGCCATGGCCTCGGCCCGCTTGACCAGCGCGCCCGGCATGTCGACCTGCAGCATGAAGTGCACGCCACCGCGCAGGTCCAGGCCCAGGTACATCGGCGCCGCACCGAAGGACTGCAGCCAGGCCGGAGTGCGCGGCAGCAGGTTCAGCGCCACGACATGGCCGGGATTGGTCGGATCGGTGTTGAGTGCGTGATCGATCGCGTCACGCGCCTTGATCTGCAGATCGGTGCTGGCAAAACGCGCCTTGACCGAATTGCCATCGAACTGGATCGCTTCGGCTGCCAGCCCCTGCTGCGCCAGCACCTGCTCGACGCGGCTGACCATGGACAGGTCGACCTTGATGGTGGCCTTGCCCGAGGAAACCTGGACCGCTGGTGCCTCGCCAAAGAAGTTGGGCAGGGTGTAGAGGGTGGCAATCAGCAACGCGACCACGATGGTCACGTATTTCCACAGGGGATATCGATTCATGAGCCTGGCGCTCCGTTCAAAAAGCCGAACGGCCGGACCCAGGTCCGGCCGAACTCAATCGCGAGGGAATTACTTGAGGCTGCCCTTGGGCAGCACCTGCACCACGGCAGAGCGTTGCAGCTGGACTTCGACGCCAGTGGCGATCTCGACGCCGATGTGGCTGTCGCCGATCTTGCTGACCTTGCCGAGCAGGCCGCCAGCGGTAACGACTTCGTCACCCTTGGCCAGCGCCTCGATCATGGCCTTGTGTTCCTTTTGCTTGCGCATCTGGGGCCGGATCATGACGAAATACAGCACGCCGAACATCAGCACCAGCGGCAGCATGCTCATCAGGGTCGATTGGGTATCGCCGCCAGCGGCGGCCTGGGCGAAAGCGGGAGAAATGAACACTTGGGGTCCTGTCAGAAAAGAATTCAGAGGCGGCCGACCCTGAGGGCCAGCCTGCGGTCATTCTAATCGTCGCCCAGGTCAAAGCGCTCGCGCAAGGCCAGGGCGAAACCGGGTGTACCTCCCAGGGTCAAGGTCAGCGTGTAGCGCGGCAGGCCGTCGCTTGTTGCCTGGCAGGCCAGCCGGCGCGCGGCCGGGTCGTAGTCGAGCTCGAGCGCGGCGACGGTCTCAAGGCTGGCATGCAGGTCGTAGTCCCAGTCGCCGTCGTCCTCGAGCGGGCCGCGCACGCCGGCAAAGCCGTGGTGCGCCCAGTCCAGCACGGCGGCAACCTCGGCCTGCAACGCCGGCCATTGCGCGGCGCCGACACTGGCCATGGCCTCGAAGCTGGCAAGACCGCCGCTGTCTTCGCTGCAGTCAAATTGGAGAAAACGCAAGGTCTGGCTCATGAGGGGGGGTCCTTTCAGGTCGGCCCGATTGTGCTTGGACTTTGTGCGTTGACTGCGCGCGGCTTGAATCCCTTCAGGCCCTGTCGCCGGCTGGGGACTGGGCGCGCCACTGCGCCAGCAGCTGGCTCCAGCGCTCGCGCGCTGCCGCCAGATGGCGCGCCTTGACATGGCCGAAGCCCTTGATCTGGCCCGGCAGATGGGCGAGCTGCAGCGCCAGCGCGTGGTTGTCGGGCGACAGCGTCGCCAGCAGCTCGTCGACCAGCGCCAGGTATTCGCTGGGCAAGGCCCGCTCAGTGCGGCGCTCGGCGCTGCGACCGAACGGATCGAAGGCGGTGCCGCGCAGGAATTTGAGCCGCGCCAACCCACGCATCAGGCCCAGCATCCAGGGGCCATAGGCATTCTTCCTGAGCTCGCCCTGCGGGTTGCGCTTGGCCCAGAACGGCGGCGCCAGATGGAAATGCAGCTGGTAGTCGCCCTCGAAGCGTTCGGCCACCTCGCGCTCGAAGCTGCCATCGGTGTAGAGGCGCGCCACCTCGTACTCGTCCTTGTAGGCCATCAGGTCATGCAGGTGGCGCGCGACGGCCTCAGCCAGCGCGGTCTTGCCGGGCACTTGGGCAGCTTCGGCTTGCTGGACGCGGCGCACCGCGTCCTGGTAGCGGCGCGCGTAGGCCGCATCCTGGTAGGCGGTCAGCCGTTCGACGCGGTCCCACACCAGCCCGTCCAGCCCGGGCCTGGGCTGGAAGCGGATCACCTGGGCTGGCGGTGTCAGCAAGGCCTGCACGCGCGCGCCGTCATGCGCCGCCAGCCGGCCCCATTCGAAGGCGGCCAGGTTCTGTGCCACCGCCGTGGCATTGAGTTCGATCGCGCGCTGCAGCGACTCGCGCCGCAGCGGCACCCAGCCGCGCTGCCAGGCATAGCCGAGCAGCAGCGGGTTGGCGTAGATCGCGTCGCCGACCAGCTGGCGCGCCAGGGCCTCGGCGTCGAGCACCGACAGCGCGGGCTCGCCCACCGTCTGGCCCAGGATGGCCTGGCATTGCGCGCCGGGACTCTTCCAGCCGCCCTGGTGCACGAAGGCCGCCGTCGGCGCAACATGGGAATTGAGCGCGACACGGCTGCGGCCGGCACGCAGGCGTGACACCGACTCGGCTTGCGCGGCAACGATCGGGTCGCAGCCCAGCAGCAGGTCGGCCTCGGCCAGGCTGACGCGGGTGGTCAGGATGTCGGGCTGCCGGTCGGCAATCTGGACATGGCTCCAGGTGGCACCACCCTTCTGCGCCAGGCCGGCGGCGTCCTGCGTCACGACGCCGCGCCCGTCCAGGAAGGCGGCCTCGCCGATCAGCTGACCGAGCGTGATGACGCCGGTGCCGCCCACGCCGGCAATCAGGATGCCGTAGGGATGAGCCGTCGCTGGCAGCTCGGGCTCGGGCAAGTCGCCCAGCTCGGCCGGGTCGGGCAGACCCTTGAGCGCTGCGCGCCGCAGCCGCCCACCTTCGACCGTGACGAAACTGGGACAGAAACCGTCCAGGCAGGAATAGTCGAGGTTGCAGCTGCTCTGGTTGATCTGGCGCTTGCGGCCGAGTTCGGTCTCGAGCGGCTCGACGCTCAGGCAGTTGCTTTTCTCGCCACAGTCGCCGCAGCCTTCGCAGACGGCGGCGTTGATATGGACGCGCCGCGCCGGCTCGACCAGCAGGCCGCGCTTGCGCCGGCGCCGCTTCTCGGTGGCGCAGGTCTGGTCGTAGATGATGGCAGTCGTGCCCGCCACCTCGCGGAACTCGCGCTGCAGGCGATCGAGCTCGTCGCGGTGCTCGACCGGCACCTCGGCGGGCAGGCGCAGCGTGATGCCGCCGGGCAGCTGCTGCTCGGCGTTGACGTACTTGAGCGGCTCGTCGGTCACGATCACGATCCGGCGCACGCCTTCGGCGCGCAGGCTGTGCACGATCTGCAGCACCGAACAGCCCTCGGGGCGTTCGCCCACCGGCTGGCCGCCGGTCATCGCGACCGCGTCGTTGTAGAGGATCTTGTAGGTGATGTTGACGCCGGCGGCGATGGTCTGGCGGATCGCCAGCAGGCCGCTGTGGAAATAGGTGCCGTCGCCGAGGTTGGCGAACAGGTGGGGCTCGCGGCTGAAGGGCTGCTGGCCGACCCAGGGCACGCCCTCGCCGCCCATCTGGGTGAAGCCCTCGGTATGGCGGTCCATCCAGGTCACCATGTAGTGGCAGCCGATGCCGGCGATCGCGCGCGAGCCTTCCGGCACCACGGTCGAGCGGTTGTGCGGACAGCCCGAGCAGTACCAGGGCGGGCGCTCGGGTGCCGCGCCGCCCGCATAGAGTGTCTGCAGCGATTGCGCGCGCGCGTCGAGCAGATCCAGCTGCGACTGGACCCGCTGTGCAACAGCACTGCCCGGTGCCAGCAGGCCGCGCCGCTGCAGCCGGCGTCCGATCGCGCGCGCGATCAAGGCTGGCGTCAGGTCGGCGGTGGCGCGCAGCAAGGTCTGGCCGCTCGGGTCGGGCAGGCTCCACTCGCCGCCGCTGTGGTCGGTCCCGGACTCGTCGAACTTGCCGAGCACATCGGGGCGCACATCAGGGCGCCAGTTGTAGAGCTCCTCCTTGAGCTGGTACTCGATGACCTGGCGCTTTTCCTCCACCACCAGGATCTCCTGCAGGCCGGTGGCAAACTCGCGCACCGTCTGCGCTTCCAGCGGCCAGACCACCGCGACCTTGTGCAGACGGATGCCGAGCGCGCGGCAGGCGGCCTGATCCAGCCCGAGGTCGGCCAGTGCCTGCCGCGTATCGCTGTAGGCCTTGCCGCTGGCGATGATGCCGTAGCGGTCATCGGGCCCGGACCAGACATCGTGGTTGAGCCGGTTGGCCCGCACATAGGCCAGCGCGGCATACCACTTGTGGTTCATGAGCCGGTCTTCCTGCGCCAGCGGGGTGTCGGGCCAGCGGATATGCAACCCGCCCGCCGGCATCGGGAAATCGGGCAGTACGATCTGCACCCGCTGCGGATCGACCTCGACCCCGGCGCCCGACTCGACCACCTCCTGGATCGTCTTCATGCCGGCCCACAGGCCGGCGTAGCGGCTCATGGCGAAGGCATGGATGCCCAGATCGAGGATCTCTTGCACGCTGGACGGGAAGAACACCGGCAGGCCGCAGGCCTTGAACACATGGTCGCTCTGGTGCGGTGCGCTCGAGCTCTTGGCTGCGTGGTCGTCGCCGGCGACCGCGATCACGCCGCCCCAGGGCGTGGTGCCGGCCAGGTTGGCATGCTTGAAGACGTCGGAGCAGCGGTCCACGCCCGGTCCCTTGCCATACCAGAGGCCGAACACGCCATCAAACTTCTGCGTGCCAGGCGGCGCATAGCCCAGCATCTGCGTGCCCCAGAGCGCGGTCGCGGCCAGCTCCTCGTTGACGCCAGGCTGGAACACGATCTGGTGCGCGTCGAGATGCTGCTTCGCCTTCCAGAGCGCGAGGTCGTAGCCGCCCAGCGGCGAGCCGCGGTAGCCGCTGACCATGCCGGCGGTGCTCTTGCCCTGCAGCGCGTCGCGCTGCTGCTGCAGCATCGGCAGCCGCACCAGGGCCTGAATGCCGCTCATGAAGACATGGCCGCGCGCCAGCGCGTATTTGTCGTCGAGCGTGACGGCGCCAGGAACAGCGCCGACCAGGGCAGACTGGGGGACGGTCATCATCAACCTCCTTTTGGCCAGGGTGACGACCCACAGGCCGGCACCCCATCGACAGGATGAATCCGATCAAAGTGTATGCGGGGCTTGATCCGCTGCACAGCTGTCGCCCCCCGTCGCGCCGCAGCTGCCGCGCGGCATTCATGAATTTGAAACACTGGTGCCGCAGACTAATCGTTCCTTGATCACATCAATCCGACTTAGTCATGCACAACCCTAACGCCACCTCGCGCCGCAATATCCTGAAAATGCTGTCGGCGGCACCCATGCTGCCGCTGACCACCGGCTTTGCCGGTTCCGCACTGCTGGCCGGCTGCGGGGGTGGCGACGACGCCAGACTCATCGGTGTCACGTTCAGCTCGATGGCGGCACCGACGCTGGCCAACCCGGCTGCCATGGCCACCACCACCGTCGGTTCGGTGATGAGCGCCAGCTTCGACGACGGCACCAAGGCCGACTTCAAGCTGTCCTATGCACCGTTCTTCATCACCGGCAACAAGGTCAGCGACGGCAAGGGCGGCCAGATCCTCGCGGGTGGCTATTTCGACATCAACAACCAGCCGATCATCGACAAGACCGTCGTCGGCAGCGAGCGCCAGTTCTTCTCCGATGGGCCGGACGGCACCTCGCTGCTGAGCGTGCCCGGCGCCAAGGTCGACGGCGTGAAGGGCAACGCCGTGTTCGCGGTCGTGCAGTTCGAGTACAGCTCGCTGGCCCAGGACGGCAAGACCGGCATGTACGGCAAGCTGCCGTCGCCGATCGCCGTGCTGACGCTGGACCAGAATCCCCAGACCGGCAAGCTGTCGCTGGTCAAGTACCACAACGTGAACACCGCGGGCGTGCATGGCCTGTGGATCACCTGCGGTGCCAGCCTGTCGCCCTGGGGCACCCACCTGTCGAGTGAAGAGTACGAGCCCGATGCATTCGCCGCTCGTGACAAGAACTTCATGAACGACTTCAGCCTGAACCTGTATGGTGACGCCACCAAGGCCAATCCCTACCACTACGGCCATATGCCCGAGGTGACCGTCAATGCCGACGGCACGGGTTCGATCAAGAAGCATTACTGCATGGGCCGCATCTCGCACGAGCTGGTGCAGGTGATGCCTGACAATCGCACCGTGCTGATGGGCGATGACGCGACCAACAGCGGCTACTTCGTGTTCGTGGCCGACAAGGAAAAGGACCTGTCGGCCGGTACGCTGTACGTCGCCAAGGTCGGCGCCGGCTTCTCGATCGATCCGGCTGCAGCCGCCGCACCGCTGAGCTGGATCAAGCTGGGCTCGGCGACCAGCGCCGAAATCGAGCAACTGGCCAACACGCTCAAGCCGACCGACATCCTGGACATCAGGAGCGCTGATCCGGCTGACGCCTCGTTCAAGAAGACCGTCGCCAACGGCAAGACCGAATGGATCAAGGTCAAGGCCGGCATGGAGAAGGCAGCAGCCTTCCTCGAGACCCACCGCTATGCTGCCTATGTCGGCGGCAGCCTGGGCTTCACCAAGATGGAAGGCACCACCGTCAACATCAAGGACAAGGTCGCCTATTCGGCGCTGCAGAACATCCAGAGCTCGATGGTGGCGGGCAATGCTGCCAACGTCCCGGGCAACGGCATTTCCCTGCCGAAGCAGCTGGTGGCCGGCGCCGTGATGGTGCTCAACCTCAAGGGCGGCCTCAAGGACGATCTGGGCGCCACCATCGCCAGCGAATGGATGCCTGCTGACACCAAGGCACTGCTGGTTGGCGAGGACCTGCTCGCCGCCGATGGCAAGACGCTCCAGGGCGACGCGCTTGGCAACACCGCCAACCCGAACAAGATCGCCAACCCGGACAACCTGAAGTTCTCCGAGAAGATGCGCACCCTGTTCATCGGCGAGGACAGCGGCCAGCATGTCAACAACTTCCTGTGGGCCTACAACATCGACACCAAGGTGCTGTCGCGCATCATGTCGATCCCGGCTGGCGGCGAATCGACCGGTCTGCACGCGGTCGACGAGCTCAACGGCTGGACCTACATCATGAGCAACTTCCAGCACGCTGGCGACTGGGGCAGCATCCACAGCATCGTCAAGGGCCAGTTGGACCCGCTGATCAAGGCCAACTACAAGTCTGGCGCCGCCGTCGGCTATCTGACGGGCGAACTGACCGAAATCTCCCTGAACAAGGCTTGATATGAACTACCACAGCCCCAAAGACGAATTCAACGACGGCGAAAACGTCAACTTTTCCGACAACGCCCACATGGATGACCTGCTGGCAGCTCGTCTGAGCCGCCGTCTGGCACTCCAGGGCGGCATCGGCGTGACCACCGGCCTGCTGCTGGGCGGCTCGGCAATGGCCGCACAGGGCCAGGCCAGCGGCGCAGCGCGCGCGAAGAAAGCCGCCCTCAAGCTGGGCTTCGGCTCGGTGGCCAAGCACCGCGACGACAAGGTCAGCCTGCCGGCCGGCTACCAGATGAGCATCCTGCACGCCCTGGGCGACCCGATGCACTGGGGTGACGAGTCCTGGAAGGGCGACGGCAGCGAAAGCGCCGACTCCTACAACCGCCGCATCGGCGACGGCCATGACGGCATGTACTTCTTCGGCCTGGGCGAAGCCGGCAAGTTCGACGCCAAGCGCTCGGACCGCGGCCTGCTCTGCGTCAACCACGAATACGTGGTCGCCCCCTATGCCCTGCACCCGAACGGCAAGACCAGCGGTGCCGCTCGCGTCGCCAGCGAGGTCGAGAAGGAAATCTACGCCCACGGCGTCAGCGTGGTCGAGGTCAAGCGCGACGCCAAGGGCACCGGCATGGGCATGGTGCGTGGCTCGCGCTTCAACCGCCGCATCACATCGGCCACCACCATGGCCTTCGCCGGCCCGGTCAAGGGCAGCGAACTGGTCCAGACCCGCTTCTCGCCCGATGGCATGAAGACCCGCGGCACCAACAACAACTGCGCCAACGGCTACACCCCCTGGGGCACCTACCTGACCTGCGAGGAAAACTACACCAACGTGATCAGCCGTGCCGCCGGCGATGACGCCAAGCGCAGCGCCAAGGAGATCACCGGCCTCAAGCGCTACGGTATGACCGACGGCCGCAAGAGCCCCTATCTCTGGGATACCGCTGGCAGCGACGACCTGTTCGCACGCTGGAACAGCGCCGTCACCGGCGCGACCGCCGGCGACGACTACCGCAACATCTTCAACACCTTCGGCTGGGTGGTCGAGATCGACCCGTTCAACCCCGACAGCACCCCGGTCAAGCGCAGCACGCTGGGCCGCTTCAACCACGAAGGCGCCTGGCCGGTGCCGGCCGTCAAGGGCCAGCCGGTCGTGATCTACAGCGGCGACGACTCGCGCAACGAGTACATCTACAAGTTCGTCTCGAAGGCGCTGTGGGATGAGGCCGACGTCAACGGTGGCCTGGCCGCCGGCGCCAAGTACCTCGACGAAGGCCAGCTGTATGTGGCCAGGTTCAACGCCGACGGCAGCGGCGAATGGCTCGAACTGGCCCATGGCAAGAACGGCCTCGACGCCAGCAACAAGCTCTATGCCTTCGCCGATCAGGCCGATGTGCTGATCCACGCCCGCCTGGCCGCCGATGCCGTCGGCGCAACCAAGATGGACCGCCCGGAATGGGGCGCGGTCAACCCGCTGAACCACGAGGTCTACATGACCTTGACCAACAACAGCAACCGGGTCGACCCGAACGCCACCCCGACCGGCAGCCAGCTCAAGCCCGACGCGGCCAACCCGCGTTACTACAGCGACAGCCACAACGCCAACGGCAAGACCAAGGTCAACAAGGGCAACCCGAACGGCCACATCATCCGCTGGAAGGAAGCCGGCGCCCAGGCGGCCACCCGCTTCAGCTGGGACATCTACCTGTTCGGCGCCGAGGACGATGCCGCTGCCGACGTCAACCTGTCGGGCCTGACCGCGGTCAACGACTTCTCGAGCCCGGACGGCCTGTACTTCGACCCGCGCGGCCTGCTCTGGATCCAGACCGACGACAACGCCTACACCGACGAGACCAACTGCATGATGCTGGCCGCAGTGCCTGGCAAGGTCGGCGACGGCGGCAAGGTGACGGCTGCTGGCGGTACCGAGACCCGGGTCGGCGCCAAGGCGACGCCCGACAGCGTGCGCCGCTTCCTGGTCGGACCGAAGGATTGCGAGATCACCGGCATCGCGATCACCCCGGACGGCCGCACCATGTTCTGCAACATCCAGCACCCGGGCGAGGACAGCAAGCTCGACGCCCTGTCCAGCCACTGGCCGGACAGCCAGACCAACCCGGGCTCGACCAAGCGCCCGCGCTCGGCCACGATGGTGATCACCCGCACCGACGGCGGCCCGATCGGCCTCTGATGACAACTGCGCCGGCCTGATGGGCCGGCCCAGGCCACAGCGCAAAACCCCTGCCGCCGCAAGGCGCGCAGGGGTTTTTTCATGTCAATGCGCCAGCAGCGGCGCCAGAGATCAGGCTGGAATCAGCCCAGATGGCGGGCGAAGAAGGCCAGCGTGCGCTCGCGTGCCAGTGCAGCCGAAGGCGGGTGCGAGGCGCCGCGCTGGTCGCAGTTGAAGCCATGGTGGGCGTCGTAGCTGTGCAGCTCGACGCTGGGCTGGGCGGCACGGAAGGCCTCGACCGTATCCATCGGAATCCAGTGGTCCTGCTCGGCGAAATGCGCCAGCACCGGGCATTGCGGACGGCGCGCGGCCTCGTCGGGCGTGGTCATGCCGCCACCGTAGTAGGGCACGGCGGCGGCCAGGCCCTGCAGCTCGCAGGCGCTGCGCCAGGTCAGCAGACCGCCCCAGCAGTAGCCGACGATGCCGACCTTGCCGCCGCTGCGACGCGCCGCCTCGTCGATCGCGGCCTGGATGTCAGCCAGCACGCCGGGCGCCGGCAGCGCCTCGACCGCCAGCTTGAGCGCGAAGCCGGCCTGCATGTCGGCGTCGGTGTAGCCGAGCTCGACGCCCGACTTGACGCGGTCGAAGGTCGCAGGCGCGAGCGCCAGATAGCCCTCGGCCGCATAGCCATCGGCCACGGCACGAATATGCGAGTTGACGCCGAAGATCTCTTGCAGCACCACGACGGCGCCGCGCGGCTGGCCGGCCGGCTCGGCCAGGTAAGCGGAACAGGTGCTGCCGTCGGCGGCGGTGATGGCGATGAGTTGGCCCATGAAAACAGTCCTCCTGAACGGTCAAAAACCCATAGGTTAGCGGACTTCGACGCAGCGGCATGCCCGACAATGCGACGATGGAACTCAAGCCGCTGATCACCCTGCTGGCGATCGTCAACCCGCTGGCGATCGTGCCCTTCTTCATCCATTACACCCAGGGCTTTTCCGATGAGCAGCGCCGACGCACGGTGCTGATCGCCTCGTTCAGCGCCTTTGCCGTGATCGCGGCCTGCGCGCTGCTGGGTCTGCAGATCCTGGACTTCTTCGGCATCTCGCTGGCGAGCTTCCAGGTCGGCGGCGGCATGCTGCTGCTGAACTCGGCGCTGTCGATGCTCAACGCCCAGCCGGCCGAGGCACGCACGACCCAGGACGAGGTCGACGATGCGTCGGCCCGGACCTCGATCGCCGTGGTGCCGCTGACCATTCCGCTGCTGACCGGCCCGGCCTCGATGTCGACCGTCGTGATCTACGCCGACCAGGCCAAGACGCTGCTGCAGCACGCCGCGCTGGTCGGCTACGGCGTGGTGATCGCGCTGGCCACCGCCATCTGCTTCACGCTGGCGGTGCCGATCGAGCGCGCGCTCGGCAAGACCGGCATCAACGTCATGACCCGGATCATGGGCCTGATCCTGGCCGCGATCGCGGTCGAGGTGATGGCGGCCGGGCTGGTCAAGATCTTCCCGGTGCTGGGCGGCTGAAATCGGCCGCGCGCCGGCTCACTCGTCGGCGTCGGCGTCGGCTTCTGGCTCGGACTCGGATTCCGGCGGTGCCTTGACGAAGGTCACCGGCACCGGCGCATGCTCGAGCATGCCGCGCGAGACCGAACCCAGCGCGCTGCGCACCAGGCCCATGCCATGGCTGCCCATGACCACCGCGTCACAGCCCTCCTCCTCAAGCAGTTCGAGCAAGGCCGGCACCACGTCGCCGACCACCACGGTCTCGGAATAAGGCAGGTAGGCGGCCTCGACCAGCTCGACAGCGGGCGCCATCAGGTCACGCCCGGCGCCGACCGCGACTTCGGCCAGCGCCTCGGCGTCATGCAGCGTCAGCATTTCGTAGGCCGAAGCCGGCTCCTGCACGTTGACGAGCACCAGCTCGACCTCGAGCCCGGCGCTCGCCAGGGCAATCGCATGCTGCAGCGCCTGCAGCGCCAGTTCGGAACCGTCAATCGGAACAAGCAACTTCATATCCAGCCTCCAATGCGGCCGCGCGGATGGCGGCTCGGTCATGGCTATCATAGGCCCGCTCGGACCAGGGCAGCGGCAGGCGCCAGCCAGGACCGTGACCCGTCGCAAACCAGAGGGTCAAACGGGGCCGAACCCGTGCAGGAGGTAGAGTCGCCAACAGGGTTTACCCGCAAGATCGTTCGCGATCTGCCATCACGGGCGATAATTCCCCCCATTTTTGCACCGAAGCTCTCTTGACTTCCGCAAGATTGACACGACATACTTAGCAACATGCAAATGACTACACACCACTCCCAAGCCTATCTGAAATTCCTGAACCTGGTCAAAGCGATCCGTGATCTGCCGACCTTCCCGATGCTGGATGCCGTCGAACAGTCGCTGCTCGACAGCTTCGCAGCCGTCTGGCACACCGGCAAGCAGATCACCGTGCTCGAAGCCATGCACATGTCGAAAGAGATTTCGCCCAGCACCGTGCATCGTCGCCTCAAGACGCTGCGCGCCAAGGGCATGATCACCCTGGTCAACGACCAGATCGACAGCCGCACCAAGTATGTGATGCCTACTGCACTGGCCAACCAGTGCTTCGACCAGCTCGGCCAGTGCATGGACGCTGCCAACCAAGCCTGAACGCCGACCCGGTTTCAGATCAAGGCTTAGCCGCCCTGCTCGCAAGAGCAAGGCGGCTTTTTTACGCCTGAGCACGCCATCCGGACAGGGTCAGACGGCCACAAAACTCCCCGACTTGCCGCCATGCTTCTCGAGCAACCGGATGTCCGAGATCACCATGCCGCGGTCGGCCGCCTTGCACATGTCGTAGATGGTGAGCAGCGCGCAGTTGACGGCGGTCAGCGCCTCCATCTCGACCCCGGTCGGGCCGACGGTCTCGGCGCTGGCGCGGCAGACCACGGCCGGCTCGGCCTCGAGCAGCTCGAACTCGACCGTCACGCGGGTCAGCGCGATCGGGTGGCAGAGCGGGATCAGGTCGGCGGTGCGCTTGGCGCCCATGATGCCGGCCAGCCGCGCCACGCCCAGCACATCGCCCTTCTTCGGGCTGCCATGCCGGACCAGCTCGAAGGTGGCGGGCAACATGCTGATGCGGCCCTGCGCCAGCGCCACGCGGTGGGTCTGCGCCTTGGCGCCGACATCGACCATATGGGCCTGGCCGCTGGCGTCGAAATGGGTGAGGGGGGAATCGCTCATGCTCAGATTTACCTACGAAATGTGATCCGGTGCCGGAACGGGCATGATACGGCGATGTGCGCTCCCTTCCGTTCCCGCTGGCGGCCCTGGCTGGCTGCCGCCCTGTTGCTGCTGACGCCCCAGGCCTGGTCGCAGGCCCAGGCGCCGGCCGATCTGCCGGCCCTGCCACCCATGCGCGCCCTGCCCAGCCTGGGCGACGGCGGCGAGATGACGCTGGGCGAGGAGCGCCGCATCGGCGACCAGATCGCCCGCTCGATCTACCGCGACCCCGACTACCTGGACGACCCGCTGCTGGCCGACTATTTGCAGCAGGTCTGGCGGCCGCTGCTCGATTCGGCGCTGGCGCGCGGCGAACTGCCAGCCGATGCCGACCAGCGCTACGCCTGGCGCCTGCTGCTGCTGCGCGAGCCCTCGGTCAACGCCTTCGCGCTGCCGGGCGGCTACCTCGGCGTGCACATGGGCCTGCTGGCGACCGTGGCCAGCGCCGACGAGCTGGCCTCGGTGCTCGCGCATGAGCTCAGCCATGTCTCGCAACGCCATATCGCGCGCCTGCTGACGCAGCAGAGCCGGCAGGCGCCCTGGATGATCGCGTCGATGCTGCTCGGCGTGCTGGCGGCCAGCAAGTCGAAGAACGCCGACATCGGCAACGCCGCCATCGTGGGCGGACAGGCGCTGGCCATGCAGACCCAGCTCAACTTCTCGCGCGACATGGAGCGCGAGGCCGACCGGGTCGGCTACGGCATCATGACCGGAGCCGGCTTCGACGGCGCCGGCTTCGCGACCCTGTTCGACAAGCTGCAGCAGGCCTCGCGCCTGAACGATGACGGCGCCTTCCCCTACCTGCGCAGCCACCCGCTGAGCACCGAGCGCATGGCCGACATGCGCGCGCGGCTGGCGCTGAACCAGCCCGCCACGCGCGACGGTACGGGCCCGAGCCCGGCCCTGCACGCCCTGATGTCGGCGCGCGCCCGCGTGCTGGGCGAGACCCGGATCGAGCGGCTGCAGGCGCTGGCACAGGCCGGGCGCTCGAACGCGGCGCCGCGGCACGACCCGGCCACGCTGTCGCTGCGCTATGCCGCAACCCTGGCCGCAGCCCAGCTGCGCGACGCCGGCACGGCGCAGGAACAGCTCGGACGCCTGCTCGCGGCCCTGCCCGACGACGCCGCCGCGCGTCAGGCGATCCATCTGCTCGCACTTGAAGCCATGCAGCTGACGCAAAGCGAACGCCTGGCCGGCCTGGAGCGGACCACGCTGCGCGAACAGGCACTGGCTGCCCCTGAGCGCGCCGCGCTGCTGCTGGGCGCGCGCGCGGCCAGCGCACCGCCGGAGGCACGCGCGCTCGACAGCGCCAGCCAGCGGCTGCAGACCTGGCTGGCGCTGCACCCCGACGACATCCCGGCCTGGCAGGCCCTGGCCACGGTGGCGCAGCAGCAGGGCCAGCCGGTGCGCGCCGCACGCGCGATGGCCGAGGCCCAGCGCGCCCAGCTCGACCTGGCGGGTGCGCTGAGCCGCATGAAGTCGGCCCAGACGCTGGCGCGCCAGCAAGGCCACAGCGATCACGCCGAACTGTCGATCATCGATGCGCGCACGCGCGAGTTCGAGCGCCTGCTGCAGGAACAGTTCTGCGAAGAGCGCGAACAGCGCGACTCCGTCTGCCAGAAACCACGCTGAAACCGCATTTCTTGCGGCTGCCGGAGGGGCACAGATAAAATCCAGGGTTTAGATTTTTGAGGCTCCCATGACCGACGCCAAGACCCCATCCCAAGCCTCCACCGTCAACGCGCAAACCATGGCCAATGCCATCCGCGCGCTGGCGATGGACGCCGTGCAGCAAGCCAACTCGGGCCACCCGGGTGCGCCCATGGGCATGGCTGACATGGCAGTCGCGCTGTGGGGCCGCCACCTCAAGCACAGCCCGGCCAATCCGGGCTGGTTCGACCGCGACCGCTTCGTGCTGTCGAACGGTCACGGCTCAATGCTGATCTACGCGCTGCTGCACCTGAGCGGCTACAAGCTGCCGATGAGCGAGCTGAAGAACTTCCGCCAGCTCGGCTCCAAGACCGCCGGCCACCCGGAAGTCGGCCACACCCCGGGCGTCGAGACCACCACCGGCCCGCTGGGCCAGGGCATCACCAACGCGGTCGGCTTCGCGCTGGCTGAAAAGCTGATGGCCGCCGAGTTCAACCGTGACGGCCACGAGATCGTCGACCACCGCACCTATGTCTTCCTGGGCGACGGCTGCCTGATGGAAGGCATCAGCCACGAAGCGATCGCACTGGCCGGCGCCTGGAAGCTCGGCAAGCTGATCGCGCTCTACGACGACAACGGCATCTCGATCGACGGCCAGGTCACGCCCTGGTTCATCGACGACACCCCGAAGCGCTTCGAGGCCTGCGGCTGGAACGTGATCCGCGCCGTCGACGGCCATGACGCCGACGCGGTCGACGCCGCGATTGCCCAGGCCAAGCTCAATGCCGACAAGCCGACCCTGATCTGCTGCAAGACCCATATCGGCAAGGGCAGCCCGAACCGCGCCAACACCTCGAAGGCGCACGGCGAGCCGCTCGGCGCCGAGGAAATCAAGCTCACGCGCGAAGCGCTGGGCTGGGCGCACGGCCCGTTCGAGATCCCGAAGGAAGTCTATTCAGCCTGGGACGCCAAGGACGCCGGCAAGGCCGCCGAGAAGGCCTGGAAGGACCGCTTCGCGGCCTACAAGAAGGCGTTCCCGACTGAAGCCAAGGAATTCGAGCGCCGCATGAAGGGCGAGCTGCCGAAGAACTTCGAGCAGATCGCTGCCGACACCCTGGCTGCGGCCCATGCCAAGGCCGAGACCGTTGCCAGCCGCAAGGCCAGCCAGCTGGCGCTGGAAGCCTTCACCGCCGCACTGCCCGAACTGCTCGGCGGCTCGGCCGACCTGACCGGCTCCAACCTGACCAACACCAAGTCGACGCCCAACCTGCGCTTCGACGCCAGCGGTGCCGTGGTCAAGAACGAGGCCGGCCAGGGCGGTCGCCACATCAACTACGGCGTGCGCGAATTCGGCATGGCCGCGATCATGAACGGCGTGGCGCTGCACGGCGGCTTCATCCCCTACGGCGGTACCTTCCTGACCTTCAGCGACTACAGCCGCAACGCGATCCGCATGGCCGCGCTGATGAAGCAGCGCGTGGTCCATGTGTTCACCCACGACTCGATCGGCCTGGGCGAGGACGGTCCGACCCACCAGTCGATCGAGCACGCCGCCAGCCTGCGCCTGATCCCGAACCTGGACGTCTGGCGTCCGGGCGACACCGCCGAAACCGCGGTCGCCTGGACCGTCGCGCTGCGCAACGCCGACCGCCCGACTGCGCTGCTGCTGAGCCGCCAGAACCTGCCCTACGCGCCCAAGGCTTCGCTCGACGACATCGCCAAGGGCGCCTATGTGCTGAGCGAGCCGTCCGATGTCGGCTTCAAGAAGAACAAGAAGGCCAAGGCCGTGATCATCGCGACCGGCTCCGAAGTCCAGCTCGCGCTGGCCGCGCAGCAGCTGCTGGCCGAGCAGAAGGTGGCCGTGCGCGTGGTCTCGATGCCGAGCAACACCACCTTCGACCGCCAGGACGGCGACTACAAGTACAGCGTGCTGCCGGCCGAGCTGCCGCGCATCGCGGTCGAGATGGGCGTGAGCGAGGGCTGGTGGAAATACGGCTGCGACGCCGTGGTCGGCATCGACTGCTACGGCGAGTCGGCACCGGCGCCGGTGCTGTTCAAGCATTTCGGCTTCACGCCCGAGAACGTCGCGGCCACCGTGCTGGCTGTCGTCGGCGAGAAGATCTGAGACTGATTCAGGCGGCGGGCCGGTCCCGCCGCCACCCTGATCGACAGGGCGCCGTCAGCGCTCTGATCCATGCTTGGGGTACGTAACGATTTTGTAACTTCCTGAAAAAGCAAATCATGACCATCAAACTGGGCATCAACGGCTTCGGCCGTATCGGCCGTCTGGCGCTGCGCGCTGCCGTGCTGGGCTTCGACGACATCGAGGTCGTCGGCATCAACGACCCCAAGCCGGCCGACTACCTGGCCTACATGCTGAAGTACGACAGCGTGCACGGCCGCTTCCAGGGCGAAGTCAGCTTCGACGACAGCCACCTGATCGTCAACGGCAAGGCGATCCCGCTGACGCATGAGCGCGATCCCGAGCTGCTGCAATGGGGCAAGATGGGCGTGGACGTGGTGCTCGAGTGCACCGGCCAGTTCCTGACCGCCGAAGGCAACCAGGCTCACCTCGACGCGGGTGCCAAGAAGGTCGTGATCTCGGCCCCGTCCAAGGATGACGTGCCGATGTTCGTCTACGGCGTCAACCACGCCAAGTACGCCGGCGAGGCCGTGATCTCGAACGCGTCCTGCACCACCAACGCGCTGGGCCCGGTCGCCAAGGTGCTCAACGACAAATGGGGCATCAAGCGCGGCCTGATGACCACCGTGCACGCCGCCACCGCCAGCCAGAAGACCGTCGACGGCACCTCGCGCAAGGACTGGCGCGGCGGCCGCGGCATCCTCGAGAACATCATCCCGTCGAGCACTGGCGCCGCCAAGGCCGTCGGCAAGGTGATCCCCGAGCTCAACAAGAAGCTGACCGGCATGAGCTTCCGCGTCCCGACCTCGGACGTGTCGGTGGTCGACCTGACGGTCGAGCTCGAGAACGAAGCCAGCTACGAGGAAATCTGCGCCGAAATGAAAGCGCAGTCTGAAGGCGCGCTCAAGGGCATCCTGGGCTACACCGACGAGAAGGTGGTCTCGACCGACTTCCGCGGCGAATCCTGCACCAGCGTGTTCGATGCCGGCGCCGGCCTGGCGCTCGACAAGAGCTTCGTCAAGATCGTGGCCTGGTATGACAACGAATGGGGCTACGCCGCCAAGTGCCTGGAGATGGTGCGCGTGGTATCGAAGTAATCGATTCCAGCCAGCCACCCAGGTGGCCAGCCAGCAAAGACCCGCCCCAGTGGCGGGTTTTTTCATGACTGGTCTTAATGCTAAAAGAGTGAAATTTCCAGACCTTAGATGCAAGAATTTGTAACGAGTGAGACAATGCGGGGTTAACCCTGACCATCAACTGCAACAGCTTTAATAAAAAAGCCCCAACAGGACGGCAATGCCTCCAGGCTGCCGCCGCACATGTCCACCTCCCCCAACACTCCGTCGTCGTCCCTCTGGCAACTGATGGCGCCACACCTTGGCCTGATCGCGCTGAGCTTCACGCTGTCCCGGCTGACCTACGAACTGCACGAGCTGCTGACGCCCTATGTGGCCTACACGCAGGGCGTGGATCTGCTGTTCCTGCCGGCGGGCGTCAAGCTGGTCCTGATCATGGTGGCGGGCTGGCGCGGCGCATTGGGCTGCGGCCTGTCCTTGCTGAGCCTGTCCACCCGCTTCTGGCCGGATCTGGAGCCGGTCTGGCTGCTGCTCTACTCGACGCTGTCGGTCGGCATGACCTGGCTGGTGGTCGGCGTCATGCTCAGGCGCATGGCACTGGGGCCGACGCTCGAAGGGTTGAGCTTCTGGGAACTGGTGCAGATCGACATGCTCAACACCTTGCTGCACGGCATCGTGGTCAACGGCTATTTCTGGTCACTGGGCCTGCGCAGCAGCGAGTCCTTCTGGTCGGCGGCGCTGGCGATGACGCTGGGCGACTTCCTGGGTGCCGGCGTCATCATGCTGCTGGTATTGCTGGTGGCGCGCCTCATTGCGCCAGTACGGACTTGAGTCCAGCCCGGCGCCCGGGAGCACGGCCCGTGCCGGCCGCATGCTGGCCCAGCTTGAAGACCGACACGGTCTGCACCAGTTCCTGCGCCTGATCCCTCAGGCTGGTCGCGGCAGCGGCCATCTGCTCGACCAGCGCGGCGTTCTGCTGCGTGGCCTGGTCCATCTGCATCACGGCCTCGCCGACCTGGCCCACGCCCGCGCTCTGCTCGGTGCTCGCCGCGCTGATCTCGCCCATGATGTCGGTCACGCGCTTGATGCCCGCCACCACCTCGTTCATGGTCGCGCCGGCCTGGTCCACCTGCACCGAGCCCTGCTCGACCCGCTCGACGCTGGTCGTGATCAGGCCCTTGATCTCCTTGGCCGCCTCGGCGCTGCGCACCGCCAGGTTGCGCACTTCGGCCGCCACCACGGCAAAGCCACGCCCCTGCTCGCCGGCGCGCGCCGCCTCGACCGAGGCGTTCAGCGCCAGGATATTGGTCTGGAAGGCGATGCCGTCGATCACGCCGATGATGTCGGCAATGCGGCGCGAACTGTCATTGATGCCCTTCATGGTGTCGACCACCTGGGCCACCACCCCGCCGCCCTTGATCGCGATCTCGCTGGCGCTCTGGGCCAGCTGGTTGGCCTGGCGCGCGTTGTCCGAGTTCTGGCGCACGGTCGAGCCCAGCTGCTCCATCGAGGCCGAGGTTTCCTCCAGCGCGCTAGCCTGGTGCTCGGTGCGGGAGGACAGGTCCAGGTTGCCCTGGGCAATCTGGCTGCTGGCGCTGGCCACGCCATCGGCATTGGCCAGCACTGACTGCACCGTCTTGACCAGACCGCTTTGCATCAGCTCGAGCGAGTGCAGCAACCGTCCGGTTTCATCCTGGGAGTTGGCTTCAATCCGGTTGCTCAGATCCCCTTCGGCGATCCGGTTCGCTACCGCCACCGCCTGGCCCAGCGGCACGGTGATGCTGCGCGCAATCAACCAGCTGGTCACGACGGCCGCGGCAATCGCCAGCAGACAGACGACGATCAGCTGGATCTTCTGTGCCAGGTAGGCGTCTTCCGCGTCCTGCTTCAACTCGGCAGTCCGAGCTTCAGCCAGTTCCGAATAGGCCTGGGTGGCCTGGCGCAGCTCGGCCAGCAGCGGGCGGCACTCGTCATTGATCTTGGCGATGGCTTCTGCCTGCTTGCCCTGCAGCGCCAGCTCGACGATGGACAGCGCCACCGGGCCATAGCGCTGCTCGACGCGGTCGACGTCCGCTACCAGCTGACGGGCCTGCGCGGTGGTGTCAGTGGCGCTGGCGATCAGCTGCTTGAGCTGGGCCAGGCTGGACTGGACCTCCTGATGCGCCTGCTCGACATTGGCCTTTTCAAGCGCAACATCCTCGGGCTTGCTGGTCAGGACCAGGTTGCGCGCCGCGATGGCCCGGTGGTCGACAGCAGTCTGGACATGCTCGGCCACGGTGGAACGCGCATTGAGTCCGTCGACATAGTCCATGAAACGCTGGTTGGCGGCATCGAGCGCCAGCAGGGACAGGCCGGCGACCAGCAACACCAAGGCCGCCAAACCACCGAAGGCCAGGCTCAGCTTGAGCCGAACCGCCATATCACGCAAGTTCATCATCGTCATCTCTTCTTCAGGCGCTACCCGGCCCGGATGGGGCTGCCCATCGGACCGATCATTCACCCGAATGTTCGATGAGCAATCTAGCTAATTATTTTCATTAGAAACAGTATTATTCTAATCACAATGCTTAATTAGTCAATGAAGACTTAGCAGATTCCAAGGGTATTTGAGGATTGACTTCTGCAGGGACACATGGCTTGCGCCCCTGACCACCGGCTTCAGTGGTGATGGCCGTGCGCGCCATGCGCGTGGCCGTGCGCGACTTCCTCGGCGGAGGCGGCCTGCACCCCCTCGACCTTGAGGCTGAAGCGCAGCGTCTTGCCGGCATGCGGGTGGTTGCCGTCCAGAATCACCTGCGGGCCCTTGATCTTGACCACGGTGAAGATGCGCTCGCCGCCGTCATCGGCCACGCCACGCAGGGTGCCGCCGACCTTGACGCCGGGCGGAAAATCGGCCTTCGAGATGGTCTGCACCAGGCTCTCGTCGCGCTCGCCGAAGGCATCGGACGGTTCCAGCACCACGGTGGTGGCAAAGCCGGCCTGCTGGCCTTCGAGCGCGGCCTCGATCTTCTCGAAGGTGTTGCCGTAGCCGCCGTGCAGGTAGGCCATCGGTTCGGGGCTGGCTTCGAGCAGCTTGCCCTGGGCATCGGCGACCTGGTAGCTGATCGTGACGACGGTGTCTTTGGTGATTTGCATGGGGACTTTCGGGGCAGCGTTGAAAAGAAGAACGTGATTGTGCCGGCTTGGCAGCCACCCTGCCGAGCGCCAGGGCAGGCGCCGTCAGCGCGGACGCACGCTGACTTCGGCGCTCGTGATGTCGATCAGGCCGGTCCCGGTGCGCAGGCGCAGCGCGCCGTCCGGTCCGACGCCGGCGGCCTGGCCCTCCTGGCCGTCGGACAGGCGCAACTCCAGGCCGGCCAGCGCATCGCGCGCGGCGAAGCGGGCAGCAAAGGCGGCAAAGCCCGCGCGCTCGAAGGCCTGCAGATCCTGCACCAGGGCCGGCACCAGCGCGGCCAGCCATTGACCGGCATCGCGGCCGGGGTCCAGTTCGCATAAAGCGGCCGGCGGCACCGGTGGCAGGGCCTGGGTGGCCGCCTCATCGAGCGGGACCGGCGACCAGGCCGGCAGCTCGGGCAACCACACGTTGAGGCCGACGCCGATCACCGCATAGCGCTGCGCGCCCAGCGTGGCGGCCTCGATCAGGATGCCGCCGAGCTTGCGCCCGCGCCACCAGAGGTCGTTCGGCCATTTGAGCCGGATCTCGGGATGCAGGCTTTCGGCCAGGCTGACACCGACCGCCAGCGACAGGCCGGACCAGTCCGCCGGCTGATAGGGCAGCCCGAGCGAGAAGGTCAGCGAGGCGCCGGGCTGGCTGTGCCAGGACTTGCCGCGCCGGCCGCGCCCGGCGCTCTGCTCGAGCGCGACCAGCAGGGTCGGCGCACGGTCACCGGCACGGGCACGCTGCATCAGCGCGGTATTGGTCGAGTCGATGCTCGGCAGCACCTCGACCGAGAAGTCGGGCCACAGCGGATAGACCGCCTGCCACAGCCCCTCGGCCTGGCGCGTCAGGGCGTGCAGCGCAGCCTGCGAGCTGCTGGCAGGGCTCGGCCCGCTCATGCCGCCCGACCCCGGGACGCCTTCTTGGCTGGCAGCTTGGGTGCCAGCATGGTGCCACGGCAGTTCGGGCTACCGCAGTGGCAGGCGTACTCGGCCTTGAGCTTGGCCGTGTAGCGCCCGTCGACCACCAGGCCATAGTCGAAGAACAGCTCCTCGCCGGCCGCGATGTCGCGCAGCGCATGGATGAAGACCCGCTTGCGCGCGTCCTCCTCGGCCTCGCAGTTGGGCGCGCAGCTGTGGTTGATCCAGCGCGAGGAATTGCCGCCCTGGCCGCCGTCGATCACATGGCCGTCGTCGATGTGGAAGTAGAAGGTGTGATTCGGCTGGGCCGGGTCGTGCGGGTGACGGCGCAGCGCCTCGTTCCAGCTGATGACCTCGCCGGTGTACTCGATCAGCGCTTCACCGGCCGCCAGATCGACGACGGCAAACACGCCCTTGCCATGGACGCCGGAGCGGCGCACCTGCAGGCGGCGGCGCGGTTGGGCGGTGCTGGCGGAGGAAGAAACGTCAGGAGCGTCAGCCATGCGCCAAAATTTGGTAAGGTGAATTCATGCAGGTGCGCGTGTGCGCACACACACAGGCGCGCGTTGCGCGCACGGGAGCCTATTCTAGAGATGAAAACCGCTGGTCTTACCAAAACCTTGGTCATTGCCGAGAAACCTTCAGTCGCCCAGGACATCGTCCGTGCGCTCACGCCCCTGGCGGGCAAGTTCGAGAAGCACGAGGACCATTTCGAGAGCGAGCACTATGTCGTCAGCTCGGCGGTCGGCCATCTGGTCGAGATCGCCGCGCCCGAGGCCTACGACGTCAAGCGCGGCAAGTGGAGCTTTGCCCACCTGCCGGTGATCCCGCCGCATTTCGACCTGAAACCGATCGACAAGAGCAAGTCGCGCCTGTCGGCAGTGGTCCGATTAGCCAAGCGCAAGGACGTCGGCGCGCTGATCAACGCCTGCGACGCCGGGCGCGAGGGCGAACTGATCTTCCGCCTGATCGAGCAATACGCCGGCGGCGCCAAGCCGCTGGGCAAGCCGGTGCAGCGACTGTGGCTGCAGTCGATGACGCCGCAGGCGATCCGCGACGGCTTCCAGCAGCTGCGCAGCGACGAGCAGATGCGTCCGCTGGCTGACGCCGCGCGCAGCCGCTCGGAAGCGGACTGGCTGGTCGGCATCAACGGCACCCGCGCCATGACGGCGTTCAACTCGCGCGACGGCGGCTTCTTCCTGACCACCGTCGGTCGGGTCCAGACGCCGACGCTGGCAGTGGTGGTCGAGCGCGAGGAAAAGATCCGCGCCTTCCGCAGCCGCGACTATTGGGAAATCCACGCCACCTTTGGCGCCCAGGCCGGCGACTACCCGGGCAAGTGGTTCGACCCGGCGTTCAAGAAGCCCTCGGCCAAGAGCGGTGACGAAGGCGCCGACCCTGAGCTCAGGGCCGACCGGGTCTGGAACGGGCAACAGGCGCAGCAGATCGCCGACGCCGTGCGCGGCCAGCCCGCCAGCGTGAGCGAGGAGTCCAAGCCGACCACCCAGGCCAGCGGCCTGCTCTACGACCTGACCAGCCTGCAGCGCGAGGCCAACGGCCGCTTCGGCTTCTCGGCCAAGACCACGCTGGCGCTGGCGCAAAGCCTGTACGAAAAGCACAAGGCGCTGACCTACCCGCGTACCGACTCGCGTGCGCTGCCGGAAGACTATCTGCCGACGGTCAAGGAGACCTTCGAGATGATCGCCGCCAGCCAGCTGAACCACCTGGCGCCGCACGCGCTGGTGGCGCTCAACAACGGCTATGTCAAGCCGAGCAAGCGCGTGTTCGACAACAGCAAGGTCAGCGACCACTTCGCGATCATCCCGACGCTGCAGGCCCCGAGCGGCCTGTCCGAGGCCGAACAGAAGCTGTACGACCTGGTGGTGCGCCGCTTCCTGGCGGTGTTCTTCCCGGTGGCCGAATTCATGGTCACGACCCGCATCAGCAAGGTCGAGGCTGCGGGCACGACCCACCATTTCAAGACCGAGGGCAAGGTGCTGGTCAAGCCGGGCTGGATGGCGGTCTACGGCAAGGAAGCGGCCGAGGACGTGGCCGATGCCGCCGCTGGCGACAAGGGCCAGAACCTGGTGCCGGTACAGCCGGGCGAGACGGTCGCGACGCGCGAGGCGGCGCCGAAGGCCCTCAAGACCCGCCCGCCGGCGCGCTACAGCGAAGCCACGCTGCTGGGCGCGATGGAAGGCGCCGGCAAGCTGATCGACGACGACGAGCTGCGCAGCGCGATGCAGGACAAGGGCCTGGGCACGCCGGCCACGCGCGCCGCCATCATCGAAGGCCTGCTGACCGAGAAATACATGCTGCGCGAAGGCCGCGAGCTGATCCCGACCGCCAAGGCGTTCCAGCTCATGACGCTGCTGCGCGGGCTCGGGGTCGAGGAACTGTCCAAGCCGGCGCTGACCGGCGAGTGGGAGCACAAGCTGTCACTGATGGAACAGGGCCAGCTCAGCCGCGAAGCCTTCATGCGCGAGATCGCGACCATGACCGAGCGCATGGTCAAGAAGGCCAAGGAATACGACCGCGACAGCGTGCCGGGCAACTACGCCACGCTGCAGACGCCCTGCCCGAACTGCGGCGGCGTGGTGAAGGAAAACTACCGCCGCTACGCCTGTTGCGGCGCCGACGGCAAGTCCGACGGCTGCGGCTTCTCGTTCGGCAAGTCGCCGGCCGGGCGCACCTTCGAGATCGAGGAGGCCGACGCCTTCCTGGCCGACAAGCATATCGGCCCGCTCGAAGGCTTCCGCTCCAAGGCCGGCTGGCCGTTCGTGGCCGAGCTGGCGCTCAAGTTCAGCGACGAGGACCAGAACTGGAAGCTCGAGTTCGACTTCGGCGACAAGAAGGACGAGGAAACCGGCGAGCTGGCCGACTTCAGCGGCCGCGAGTCGCTTGGCGCCTGCCCCCGCTGCGGCAGCCCGGTCCATGTGCATGGCAGCAACTATGTCTGCGCACGAGCGGTGCCGACACTCGAGCAGGCCGCGCCGAGCTGCGACTTCAAGAGCGGCACCACCATCCTGCAGCAGGAGATCGCGCCCGAGCAGATGAGCAAGCTGCTGGCGACCGGCAAGACCGACCTGCTCGAGAAGTTCGTCTCGAACAAGACCAAGCGCGCCTTCAAGGCCTTCCTGGCCTGGGATGCCGAGGCCGGCAAGGTCGGCTTCGAGTTCGAGCCGCGCGAGAGCAAGTACCCGCCGCGCAAGACCGCCGCCAAGAAGGCGCCAGCGAAGAAGGCAGCCGCCAAGAAAGCCCCGGCGAAAAAGGCGGCGGCGAAGAAGACGGCCAAAACCGTCGCCTGAGCCTGACGCCAGCGCCAGGTGGACGGGTCAGGCGCGGCGGTGCCTGACCTCGTGCCTGCGCCAGAGCGACCTGACGCTCACTCAGCCCGCTGACGCGGCGGAAAGCGCACCGTGACCTTGAGTCCGCGGCGCGTGGCCTGCTCCGGGCGCGCATCGGCCAGCTCGACCTGGGCGCGGTACTGCTGCGCGACCTCGCTGACGATGGCCAGCCCCAGGCCCGAGCCATCGACGTTGCTGCCCAGCACGCGGTAGAAGGGCTGGAACACCAGCTCGCGCTCGGCCTCCGGGATGCCGGGGCCGTTGTCCTCGACCTCGAGCTGCTGGCCCCCGCTGTCGCCATCGAGCAGCACTCGCACCGTCACCACGCCGCCGGCTGGCGTGTAGTGGATCGCGTTGTCGACCAGATTGCGCACCAGTTCCTGCAGCAGGGTCGGGTTGCCATCGAGCCGGCAGGACTCGGGTATGCGGTCCGGCCCCTCGTAGCCGAGGTCGATCCGCTTGTCCTGCGCCAGCGGGAAGGAATCGGCGATCACCTCGGTCGCCAGGTCGCCGAGGTCAACCGGCTCGCTTGGCAGCGCGCGCCCGGTGGTCTCGGCACGCGCCAGCGACAGCAGCTGGTTGACGGTATGGGTCGCGCGCACGCTCGAGCGCGTGATCTGCTGCAGGCAGCGCCTGACTTCCTCGGTATCCTGCGCGCGCAGCGCCATGTCGGCCTGCATGCGCAGGCCCGCCAGCGGCGTGCGCAGCTGGTGCGCGGCATCGGCCAGGAAGCGCCGCTGCGTCGTCAGCGACACCGCCAGGCGCTCCAGCAGGTCGTTGATCGAACCCACCAGCGGCGTCACCTCCTGCGGGATCGACTCCTGCTCGAGCGGGCTCAGGTCGTCGGGCTTGCGCGCGCGGATGCGCTGCTCGAGCTCGTTGAGCGGCCGGATGCCGCGCACCAGCGCCATCCAGACCAGCAGCACCGCCAGCGGCAAGGTGACGAACTGCGGCACCATCACGCCCTTGATGATCTCGGTCGCCAGCCGCGAGCGCTTGCCCAGCGTCTCGGCGACCTGCAGCAGCACCAGCTGCTCCTCGCGCTCGCCGCGCGCGATCCAGGTGTAGGCCACCCGCACCTCCTCGCCGCGGATCTGGTCGTCGCGCAGGCGCACATGGCCGGCATCGGGCAGCACATAGTTGGGCGGCGCCGGGAACTCGGGATCGCCGCTGATGAACTGGCCATCGGCCTTGCGCACCGCGTAGAAGATCTGATCGGTGTCGTCGGCGCGCAGCAGGTCGCGCGCCTGCGGGGTCAGGTTGAACTGCGGCTGCTCGCTGCGCAGCACGACGAACTGGGTCAGCGCCTGCAGGTTGAACTCGAGCGCGCGGTCAAACGGCTTGTTGGCAATGCCCTGGGCCACGAACCAGGTCAGCGCCAGCGACAGCGGCCACAGCAGCAGCAAGGGCGTCAGCATCCAGTCCAGGATCTCGCCGAACAGGCTGCGCTGCTCGCGCTGGAACAGCCCGAACGCGGTCGTACCGCGCTGACGGGCCGGACGGTCGGAATCAGCCAGGAATTTTTTCAAGGCAATAGCCCAGCCCGCGCACGGTCGCGATCCGGATCGGTCCCTTCTCGATCTTCTTGCGCAGGCGGTGGATATAGACCTCGATCGCGTTGTTGCTGACCTCCTCGCCCCATTCGCACAGGCGCTCGACCAGCTGGTCCTTGCTGACCAGGCGGCCCGCGCGCTGCAGCAGCACCTCGAGCAGCCCGAGCTCGCGCGCCGACAGGTCGATCATCTTGCCGTCGATGCTGGCGACACGGCCGGCCTGGTCATAGAGCAGCGGTCCATGCTTGATCTGGCTGGTGGCGCCGCCCAGGCCGCGACGCGTCAGCGCGCGCACGCACGCCTCGAGCTCCTGCAGCGCGAAAGGCTTGGCCATGTAGTCGTCGGCGCCATAGTCCAGGCCCTTGACCCGGTCCTCGACGCTGTCGGCGGCGGTCAGGATCAGTACCGGCAGCGTCGAGCCGCGCGAGCGCAGGCGCTTGAGCACTTCGAGCCCGTGCATCTTGGGCAATCCGAGGTCGAGGATCAGCAGATCGAACTCGTGGTTGGTCATCAGCGCCGCATCGGCTTCGCTGCCACTGGCGACGTGATCGACCGCGGCACCGGCTGCGCGCAAGGTGCGCAACAGGCCATCGGCCAGGACCTGGTCGTCTTCTGCAATCAGGATGCGCATGGAATCTCCTCTTGTTATGCACACTATTTTAGGCCTCGGCCCGCGGCCTGCCCGCGCGTGCGCGACGGCCGGCGATCGGCCTGGTAGCCGTTGGCGTAGGCCTCCAGGCCGATCGCGACCACGGTGGCGACCGGTGCGCCGACCTGGTCGCGGAACTCGGCCTCGGCCTGCTGCACCGCGAGCCGGAACGCCTGCAGCCACTCGAGCCCGACCGGCGTGAAGCGGATGCGGCGCGCACGCGCGTCGAGCAAGTCGGGCTCGCGCCGCACCAGGCCCCAGGCCTCGCACTGATCGACCAGATCGGCCATCGCCTGCTTGCTCATGCCCGCGCTCTGCGCGAGTTCGGTCAGGCGCGCGCCGGCCAGCGGCAGATGGCGCGTGATGTGCACATGCGCCGCACCGACCTGGCCGCGCGCGGCCAGGTTGGACAGCGCCAGCGGCACATCGAGCGCATGCGCCATCAGTTCGAGCACCCGTTCGTCGAAACGGCGCAGGGCGTGGCCCAGCAAGCGGCCCATGTGGGTCAGCCGCCAGCCCTCGTCCAGGGCAGCGGAATCCAGGCTTTTTTCCATGGTCAAATGGTAATGCAAACTGACTAAAAAACAGGTTTTTTATTTTCAATTACTCGCTACACTGCATCCCAAGCACTCCAGGCGATCCGGAAAATCCGCTCCAGGGTGCTGCAACCCATTGTTTTTTCAAGGAGCCCGCCATGGACGCACCGAACAAGACCCTGAACACCGAAAAGGCCAAGGCACTGCAAGCCGCACTGGCACAGATCGAGAAACAATTCGGCAAGGGCGCCATCATGCGCCTGGGCGAAGGCGAGAAAGTCGAGGACATCCAGGTCGTCTCGACCGGCTCGCTCGGCCTCGATGTCGCACTCGGCGTCGGCGGCCTGCCGCGCGGCCGGGTGATCGAGATCTACGGCCCGGAATCCTCGGGCAAGACCACGCTGACGCTGCAGGTCATCGCCGAGATGCAGAAGGTCGGCGGCCAATGCGCCTTCGTCGATGCCGAGCACGCGCTCGACGTCCAGTACGCGCAGAAGCTCGGCGTCAACCCGCACGACCTGCTGATCAGCCAGCCCGACACCGGCGAGCAGGCGCTCGAGATCGTCGACAGCCTGGTGCGCTCGGGCGCGGTCGACCTGATCGTGATCGACTCGGTCGCCGCGCTGACGCCGAAGGCCGAGATCGAGGGCGACATGGGCGACAGCCTGCCCGGCCTGCAGGCCCGCCTGATGAGCCAGGCGCTGCGCAAGCTGACCGCGACGATCAAGAAGACCAACTGCATGGTCATCTTCATCAACCAGATCCGCATGAAGATCGGCGTCATGTTCGGCAGCCCCGAGACCACCACCGGCGGCAACGCGCTCAAGTTCTACGCCTCGGTGCGGATCGACATCCGCCGCATCGGCTCGATCAAGAAGGGCGAGGAAGTCGTCGGCAGCGAGACCAAGGTCAAGGTGGTCAAGAACAAGGTCGCGTCGCCATTCAAGACCGCCGAGTTCGACATCCTCTACGGCGAGGGCATCAGCCGCGAGGGCGAGATCATCGACCTCGGCGTGGCACAGAAGGTGGTCGACAAGTCGGGAGCCTGGTACGCCTACCAGGGCGAGAAGATCGGCCAGGGCCGCGAGAACTCGCGCGAGTTCCTGCGCGAAAACCCGCAGCTCGCACACGAGATCGAGAACAAGATCCGCGTCGCGCTCGGCGTGCCGGCCCTGCCCGCCTTCGATCCGGCCAGCGTCAAGCGCGGTGCGGCCAGCGACGAAATCGATCCGTCCGACGCCGCATGACAGGCTGGCGCCGCCCCGACCCGGCCCGCCGCCGGCCTGAGCGGTCCGACGCCGACAGCGCCCAGGCGCCCGCCGACGAGACGGCCGAGGCGGCTGGGGCGGCTGGGGCGGCTGAAGAAGCCCCGGCCAGACGCAGCCGGCCCGAGCTCTCGCTCAAGGGCCGGGCGCTGCGGCTGCTGTCGATGCGCGAGCATTCGCGCCTCGAACTCGAGCGCAAGCTCAGCTCGCACGAGACGCGCGAAGGCGAGCTGGCCGAGGCGCTCGACGCGCTGACCGCGCGCGGCTTCATCAGCGACGAACGCGTGGCCGACAGCCTGCTGCACCGCAGATCGGCCAAGCTCGGCGCCAGCCGCGTCAAGGCCGAACTGCAGGCCAAGGGCCTGGACGACGCGGTGGTGCGCGAGGCGGTCGAATCGCTGCGCGCGACCGAGCTGGAACGCGCGCGCGAAGTCTGGCGCCGCAAGTTCGGCCAACCCCCGGCCGATGCCGCCGAGCGCGCCAGGCAGATGCGCTTCCTGGCCGCGCGCGGCTTCTCGGGCGAAACGATCAGGAAGGCGATCGAGGGCGCGGACGAAGACTGAGGTCGCGGATCAGCCGCCGGCCTGATCCGACTCCAGGCGGAACACCGCGACCGCATGCACCAGTTCATCCGCTTGGCTGCGCAGGCTGGCGGCGGCGGCGGCCACTTCCTCCACCAGGGCAGCATTCTGCTGGGTCGCCTGGTCCATGTGGGAAAGCGCCTCGCCCGCCTGGATCACGCCTGAGCTTTGCTCCAGGCTGGCGACGCTGATTTCAGCCATGATCGCTGTCACGCGCTGGATGCTGTCGACGGCGTCCTGCATGGTGTGGCCGGCGTGGTCCACCAACACATCGCCCTGTTCGACCCGCTTGACACTGGCCGTGATCAGGTCCCTGATCTCTCGGGCGGCCTCGGCCGAACGACCGGCGAGCGAACGGACCTCGGACGCGACCACCGCGAAACCCCGGCCATTCTCACCAGCACGCGCCGCCTCGACCGCCGCGTTCAAGGCCAGGATGTTGGTCTGGAAGGCAATGCCGTCGATCACGCCGATGATGTCGGAGATGCGCTGGCTGGCGGCATTGATGCCCTTCATGGTATCGACCACCTGGATCACCGCCTGGCCGCCCTCGGTCACCACGTCACGGGCACTCAAGGCCAACTGGTTGGCGTTGCGGGCGCTGTCGGTATTGCGCCGCACGGTCGAGCCCAACTCCTCCATCGAGGCGGCGGTCTGCTCCAGCGCGCTGGCCTGGCGTTCGGTGCGCTGGCTCAGGTCCAGATTGCCCTGGGCGATCTGGGCGGCGGCGCTCGCCACACCCTCGGCTCGGTCGCGCACCGTTTGCACCACCTGGCTCAGCCCATGGCCCATGTGGTTGATCGCTTGCATCAGGGTGCCGATCTCATCCTGGCGGGTCGTGACCAGTCGGGCCGTCAAATCGCCCTTGGCCAGGGTATCGGCCACCGCGCTGACCTGCGCCAGCGGCCGAACCACCATGCGGCGCATCAACACGAAACCAATCCCCGACAGCGCCAGCACCGCCGCCAGGCCCAGCCAGACCACATAACCCAACAAGCGCTGGGTCTTGGTCGTGTATTCCTCGACATAGGTGCCACCGGCGATCACCCAGTTCCAGTTCGGGTAGAACGCATAGGCCGCCACTTTTTCACGCACCCGAGTCTCGCCCAGCGTCGCATTGATCCAGGGGTAGCGCACGAGGCCGTTCTTCTGCTCCAGCATCTGCTTGATGAACGGGCGACCGCTGGAGTCCTTGGCCTCCAGCACATTTTTCCCTTCTTGCGCCGGATGCACCAGCAGGGTGCCGTAGTTCGGGCCCGGCTGCGCGTCGAGCACATAGTAGTAGCCCGAACTGCCGGCCTTGAGTTGCTTGATCGCCTGCTTGAGGCTGCTGAAGATTTCCGAGAAATCGAGGCCGACAAAGGTCAGGCCGATCACCTGCCCATTTTGATTCTGAATCGGGTCGTACTGGGTGATGTAGCGGCGACCGAACAGGGTCGCCTGGCCCACATAACGCTTGCCGGCCCGCACCTGTGTGTAAGCCGGGTGATTCCGATCGAGCAAGGTGCCGACGACCCGCTCGCCCTGTTCATTCTTCAGCGAGGTGCTGATGCGCACGAAATCGTCGCCCGTCTTGGCGAAGATCGTGGCCACGCTGCCCGTCATGGCCGTGAAGTGATCGACGGTCTGGAAATTCAGATTCAGCGGGCGGCCGTCGAGCTTGAGGACCGGCGTCGCGATCTCCTTGATCTGGACGGTAGCGGTATCGAGCTCCAGATTGCCCGGCAGATTATCGACCAACACCTGCGCCAACGCGGCAATGCGGCGCTGCAAGTCGGTGTCACTGGCCTCCACGAACTCCGCGAGCATCCTGGTCCTGCCAGCCAGTTCCTGCTCGGCCTGGTGTTCCATCTCGCGCGACACCACCACGCTGATCAGGGTCACCAACACCACCAGGACCGTGGTCACCAGCAAGAAATTACCACCCGCTATCTTGGCACCCAGTCCGAGCTGATGCCAGTTCCACTTTCCTTTGCTCATATTGCGTTATATTCCGTAAAACATTCAATTTTATTAAAGATAAGACATTAATTGTTTAATTTGCTTAAATTAATTTGATATAAATCAAGATTTACCTGTGAATTACCCATTCTCAAGCCAAAGACTTGGGCGGTCCGCCCAGGTCGTCCTCGCTAAACATGGGCCGCTACCGGGCGGCCGAGCCCTGGCACAGGCCATGGACCGGCATCCCTGTGGCACAGTGACAGGCATCGACACGAAAACCCAGACATGAACAGCCCGACCTTCCAGATCCTGATGCTCCTGACAGTGATCCTGGTCGTGATCATGACCGTCGTGCTGTTTGCCGTGCAGCAGGCGAACCGGGAGATTCCCGGCTTGCGCGCCTGGGCCTATTCCTACCTCTGTGGCCTGCTGCTCTGTGTCAGCTTCCTGCTCAGGCCCCATGTCCCCGAGGGGCCGGCGGTCATCGTCTCGCAAGTCCTGCTCTTCACCTCGGCCTGGCTGAACCTGGTAGCGACCCAGATCTATACCGGCCGACGACCCTGGACGCGGACCTGCTTCGGCTGGGCACTGCTCATCGTGCTGGGTCTGGCGAGCTACCTGACCTGGCAGCAGCCCGAGCCCCGGCTGCGCCTGGCGCTGATCCTGGGAGCCGGCGGCACGCTGATGCTGCTGAGCGCGCTGGCGATGCTGTCGGCAGAGATCAGAAGGCAGCCGGAACGCTACCTGTTCACCCTGGCCTGCGGCACCCATGGGCTGGCGCTGCTGGCGACCAGCCTGAGCCTGCTGCTGATCCAGACCCACCCGACCGACCTGGAGCGGCTGGATTTCGTCGCGCAGTTCGTGCTGATCGAATCCATCGTCGTGCTGGTCATGCGTGCCTTCGGGGTCGTGATGCTGGCCAATGCCCATATCACGGCCGAGCTGCGGCATTTCGCCGAGCGCGACCCGCTGACCAGCATCTACAACCGCCGCTCGTTCATGACCCTGCTCGACAAGTCAGTCAACCTGATGCAGCGCATGAACTCACCCTTGTCGCTGCTGGGGCTGGACCTGGACCATTTCAAGCGCATCAACGATACCTGGGGTCACGGCAGCGGAGACCAGGCCTTGCGCCACTTCGTCCAGCTGACCACCGAACATCTGCGCAACGAGGATGTGATCGGCCGCGTCGGCGGGGAGGAATTCGTCATCTTCCTGCCCAATACCGGACTCGAGGCGGCGGCATGCGTCGCCGAACGACTGCGCGCGCTGATCGAATCACAACCGGTCGCCGGCCCGCATGGCCCGATCGCCTTGACCGTGAGCATAGGCGTGACGCTGATCGCCAAGGGCGAAACGCAGGAAGCCGCCCTGCAGCGGGTGGACGAGGCGATGTACCGGGCCAAGGCCAAGGGGCGCAACCGGGTCGAGCTGGCCTAGCCGTCGATAGGAAGCTTGCAATCCCTATGTTTTCATGGAGAAGACATAGGGATTTGCTAGCTCTTTTGCAGCCATGCCTGTACCTGAAAGACAAAGCCGTATCCAACCGCAGTGCGGCCCGGCTCATGCAGGCGCCCACGGAATTCAGATTGCCTCAGCTTAATCTGAGCTTAATGTTCATCTTTACAGTTGATAGATGCCTGACTGTCATTGATTGAACTTTCTTGTTGTTCAACCCGATGTCAATTGGCGAAAAATTGCAAGCAAATTCTTGCCTGGCAATCGATAAAATCGCTATATTAAAAGGGAAATATGAAAATCAAAAACTTATTGATAGTATTGACCGTGACTGGCGCAGGTTTGGTCACCCAAGCTCATGCGCAAGATGTCAATCCCCTGAGCCGCTTCATTGGTGTCTGGGAAGGCGATCAAGGGGTGGATGTGTCACCGGCACAGAAAAAAACCCGTGCGCCTGGCTCGGCTGCCGTCAGTCCGTTCTTCGAGCGCATTGAAATCCTGGCCGGCCCGGCGGCCACCAATGCCAGCGAGCAAGATCTGGAGGCCCTCACCGTTCGCCAGCAGGTTTTCCGCAAGTCAGACCAGCAACAGTTCCATGACCAGCTGGGCTACCTGATTTGGGACAAGAAGAACGCCAAGGTCATCTACTCCTTCTGCGTACCGCGTGGGGTGTGCGTCTCTGCCGAAGGGGAGCTGAACAAGAAGGATGAATTCAGCGCCAGCACCAAGACCGCTTTTGCCGAAACCGAATTCATGCGCAAGAATGCCAAGACCGAAGGCTTCTCGATTGGCATGAACATCAACCCGGACAATACCCTGAGTTATTCACAAATCACGGCGTTGAACATCTACGGCAATAAGTTCAGCCATGCCGACTCGAATGTCTTGCGAAAAGTTGCTGACAAGCCCGCCCAATAAGCCAAGGCGGTGAGACCAGGGTGTTGTGCCTGGGATCACGACCGCTGCATGGGGCCGCATCATTTTGATGCCGGCCCCATTGCTTTTTTGCTGCGCGGCAGAGGCCCTCGCCGCCCGGGGGTCATTGCGCAGCGGCAGCACAGAGGCGCTGCTAGACTCGGCAGCTTTAAAAAATCTGACACAGACATGCCGCACGGTTCGCCCATCGATATCGTTTATTTATGGGTTGACGGGAACGATGCGACCTGGCGCGCCAAACGCCAGGCAGCCCTGCAGCAGCTCGGCAGTGACTCCAGCGCCGCCATGGCGCGCTACAGCAATGTGGAGGGCCGGTTTCGTGACAACCATGAGCTGCGCTACAGCCTGCGTGCGCTCGAGAAGTTCTTCCCGCAGCATGGTCATGTCTACCTCGTCACCGACGGCCAGCGGCCCGACTGGTTGCGCCCCTCGGAGCGCCTGACCCTGGTCGACCACCGTGACCTGATACCCGCGGCGTCGTTGCCGACCTTTGACTCGGGGCATATCGAGTCCTGGATTCACCATATCCCCGGCCTGTCGGAACGCTATTTCTACTTCAACGACGACGTGTTCTTTGGCGCCCCGGTGCGCCCGGACGACTGGTTCAGTCCGGATGGCTTTCATGTCACCTGGTCCGACGAGCCGGAGGTCAGTGACGAAGCCATGCGCATGGACGCCACCTCGCTGGAAAATGCCTGCCGGCTGTCGATCCAGTGGCTGACCGACAGGGCCAGCAGCGGCACGGCTGCGGGGCGCGAGCCAGATCCGCTGTACCGGAACACCTTTCGCACCTTTGCCCATTCGCCGCGGCCGATGCTGAAATCAGTCTTGCTGGAGCTGGAGCACACCGCCCCCGAGCTGTTCGCCAGCGTCAGGTCGACCGTGTTTCGCAGCTGGGACAAGCCGACCATCATTTCGGACTTCGTGCTGCGCTGGGCCTTGGCGCATGGGCTGGCCAGCCTGCGGCCTTATCGCCATCGCTATGTCTCGACCGGCGCAGCGGACCAGCACGAGCAGCTGCAGGCCCTGCTGGCCGAATTCGGCGCACTGGATTTCTTCTGCATCAACGACACCACTGACGATGCGCAGACCAGCGACCCGCGCTTGCAGAACGTGCTGACGGTGCTGCAGTCCATCCTGCCCAATCCGTCAGGCTTTGAGCGCGCAATGACCCTGGAATGCCCCGACAGGCTGCAGGGCAGCGAAGCGCAGGCTATTTGCCAATACAGAACGACGAGAAGATCACACCCAGCAGATCGTCCGAGCTGAAGGCACCCGTGATCTGGTTCAGGGCGTTCTGCGCCAGCCGCAGTTCCTCGGCCAGCAGGTCGAGCGCCTGCGCCTGCTGGGCCAGCAGCAGGTTGGCCACTTCCAGATGCTCGCCGACCTGGCGCAGCGCCTGGACATGGCGCTCACGCGCAATGTAGAGGCCCTCGCCGCCGCCCTGCCAGCCAGCGAGTTCGAGCAGGCGCTTCCTGAGCGCGTCGAGGCCGGCGCCGGTTTTCGCCGACAGGCGCAGCTGCTCATGCGGCGCGTGTCCGGCCACGGGTTCCAGGCCTGCTGCCGCCAGCGGGGCCAGCGCCAGGCCGGCATCGGCCTTGTTCCAGACATCGACACCGGCACCCGCGCCGGCAGCCGGGATTCGAGCGTGGCGGCGATCTCACGCTCGGCCGCGTCGTACTCGGGCTGGCCGATCCGGGTCAGGTCGTGCAGCAGCAGCACGGCGTCGGCGCCCTCGATCTGGCCCCAGGCGCGCGCAATGCCGATGCGCTCGACCTCGTCGATGCCCTCGCCCTCGCGCAGGCCGGCGGTGTCGATCACGTGCAGCGGCACGCCCTCGATCTGGATCGTCTGCTGCACCACGTCGCGCGTGGTGCCGGCGATCGGCGTCACGATCGCCAGCTCGGCGCCGGCCAGCGCGTTGAGCAGCGAGCTCTTGCCCGCATTCGGCTGACCCGCGATCACCACCTTGATGCCCTCGCGCAGCAGCGCGCCCTGGCGCGTGCGCTGCATCACCTGGCCCAGCCGCGCCTGCAGCCGGTCGAGCTGGCCCTGCGCATCGGCCTTCTGCAGGAAATCGATCTCCTCCTCGGGGAAGTCGAGCGTGGCCTCGACCAGCATGCGCAGATGGACCAGGGCCTCGCGCAACTGGCCGACCTCGCGCGAGAACTCGCCCGCAAGCGAACGGCTGGCGCTGCGCGCAGCCGCCTCGGTGCTGGCGTCGATCAGGTCGGCAATCGCCTCGGCCTGCGCCAGGTCGATCTTGTCGTTCAGGAAGGCGCGCTCGGTGAACTCGCCGGGTTGCGCCAGCCGCAGGCCGGCCAGGCGCGGCTGCTGCGTCGCCGGGTCGATCTCGGCCGCGGCGGCCAGGCAGCGCGCCAGCAGCAGTTGCAGCACCACCGGCCCGCCATGCGCCTGCAGCTCGAGCACGTCCTCGCCGGTATAGGAATGCGGCGCCGGGAAATGCAGCGCGAGTCCGTGGTCGATCACGCCGCCGTCAGCATCGCGCAGCGGGCCGTATGTCGCCTCGCGCGGTTTGAGCAGCTTGCCGCAAAGCGCCTGTATCAGACGGTCCAGGCCGCGGCCAGAGACGCGGACGATGCCGACGGCTCCGCGCCCTGGGGCGGTGGCAATGGCGACGATGGGGTCCTGGTGGCGCGACAGCATGTGAGGAGTTTCGGACAAAAAATGGACGAGGAGAAGGCGGCACGGCAGGACAGCGCCCGCCGCCAATGAAAAAGGGCCGCTGTCGCGGCCCCTCGGGGAATCGGCCTGTCAGGCCTTCTTGAACAGCTGGGTCGGCAGCGTGATCTTGAGCGGCACACCCATGCGGCTGTTGATATGCGCCTGCTGCAGGATGGTCAGCGTGTTGTTGGTGATCCAGTACAGCACCAGTCCGGCCGGGAAGCTGAAGAACATGACCGAGAACACCAGCGGCATGATCCACATCATCTTGGCCTGCATCGGGTCCGGCGGCAGCGGGTTGAGCGCAGTCTGGACAATGGTGGTCAGCGTCAGCACCACCGGCAGGATGTAGAACGGGTCCTTGGACGACAGATCGGTGATCCAGCCCAGCCAGGGCGCGTCGCGCATCTCAACGCTGGCCAGCAGCACGGTGTAGAGCGCGATGAAGACCGGGATCTGGATCAGGATCGGCAGGCAGCCGCCCAGCGGGTTGACCTTTTCCTCGCGGTAGATGCGCATCATCTCCTGCTGCATCTGCTGCGGCTTGTCCTTCAGACGCTCGCGCATCTCCTGGATGCGCGGGTTGACCGCCTTCATCTTGGCCATGCTGCGGTAGGCGTTGGCGTTGAGCCAGTAGAAAGCGGCCTTGATCACGACCACCAGCAGCACGATTGCCCAGCCCCAGTTGCCGACGAAGGCATGGATCTTCTCGAGCAGCCAGTAGAGCGGCTTGGCGACGATGGTCGTCCAGCCATAGTCCTTGACCAGCTCCAGGCCCGGGGCCAGCTGCTCAAGCACCTTCTCTTCCTGCGGACCGACGAACAGGCGTGCCTCGACCGCCTTGCTCTGGCCGGGCGCAATCGCGCCGAGCTCGATCTTCTGGCCGGCACGATACAGGGTGCCGCCCGGCACCTTCTCGGCATAGTTCTCGCGCGCGACGCCGGCGTCGAGCAGCCAGGCGCTGGCGAAATGGTGTTGCACCATCGCGACATAGCCGTCATTGGCACTCTTGCTGAAGTCGGCCTTGTTCTTGTCGATGTCCTCGAAGGCGATCTTCTGGAACTTGGCCGCGTCGCTGTAGACCGCCGGACCGGTGAAGGTCGAGGCGAACGGCACGTCGCTGCCAGCCTCGCGGCCGTCACGCACCAGCTGCAGATACAGCTGCGGCGAGACCGGGGCCGCGCCCTGGTTAATCACCTCGTGCTTGACCGCGATGTCATAGGCGCCACGCTTGAGCGTGTAGGTCTTGGCCAGCACCACGCCGCCGACCGGGGCCGACTCGAAGCGCAGGCTCAGGCTGTCCTGGCCCTCGGCCAGATCGCGGGCCTGGCCGACCAGGCGCATCGCCACCTTGTGGTTGGGCAGGGCCGAGCTGCCGAGCAGGCCGGTCTGTGCCACATAGGTGTGCTGGTCGTTCTGCAGCAGCAGGCGCACCGGCGTCGACTGGCCCGTGCTGAGGTGCTTGAGCAGGTCGGCGCCGATCAGGGAGCCGCCTTCGCTGTCGAAGCTCAGCTTGAGCAAGTCGGTGCTGACGACATAGGTCTGACGCGGGACCGCTGGCGCGGTGGCAGCATCAGCCACGGCAGGGGCCGCACCGGGCAGGGCCGCGACCGGCTGGGTGCCGGTTGCCGGCGCGCTGGCGGCCGGCTGGTCCTGCGGCGCCGGGAAGAAGGTCTTGGGTCGGCCGTTGTGAACCTGCCACGCATCCCAGAGCAGGACCAGGGAAAAGGCGAATATCACCCAGAGTATGGATCGGCGGATGTCACTCATGACGGGTCGTTTCCGTAGGGTCGGTAATGAGGCGGGAGAACAGGCGCGGGGCCTGCTCAGGCACAGGGTCGCAGCCGCCGGCGCACCAGGGATGGCAGCGGCCCAACCGCCTGAGCGTGAGCCAGGAGCCTAACACCGCGCCGTGACGTTCAAGCGCCTGCAGGGAGTAAGCGGAACAAGTCGGTTCGAAACGGCAGCCCGAGCCGACCCAGGGGCTCAGCAGCAGCCGATAGGCCCTGACCAGGGCCATCAGGCACTGGCGGGGCAGGTCAGGCAGCGGCATCGTCAGCCTGGGGCGCCGGGGCTGCGGGCACAGCGACAGCCGGTGCGCGCTGACGCCTGGCCAGCCGTTCGCCGAGCAGTTGCTGCAGTTCAGCGCGCGCCTCGCGCTTGAGCGCGTCGGAGGTCGCGCTCGGAAAATCGTCACGCGAAAAACCGCTGCGCAGCCGCACCACCATCGGGAGTTGCGGCAAGCCAGCGGTCAATTCCCGCGCCACGGCATAGATCTGCCGGCGCAGGGTATTTCGGGTCACGGCGCGACGCGCCCAGCGCTTGGGAACGAGCACACCCAGCCAGGCGCCGCCACCCGGAAACAAGTCCGGTACACCGCCCGGCTCATGGCTTTTGGCCATGTGGAGCGCGAAGTGCACCGTCTTGGCCACGGGAGGGCCGGACGACATCACCGCGTCGAACTGGGCGCGCTGAAGGATGCGTTGCGTGGACACAGGGGTCGGCAGGACCGACACGGTGCGCCGGGACGCCGGGGCTTAGACGCCCAGGCGCTTGCGGCCCTTGGCGCGGCGAGCGTTCAGGACGGCACGACCGCCCTTGGTGGCCATGCGGACCAGGAAGCCGTGGGTACGTGCGCGCTTGATTTTGGAGGGCTGATAGGTGCGTTTCATGATGGGTTCCTGTCGGGCGCACCGCTGTCAGCACGCCGGGTTGAAATTTGACGGTATTGGGAAAACCCATGATTATCACAAAAAACGGCCCGAAAGACAAACCTTGTTTCGCGTGAACTGTCTCGAAGCGGCGGCCGGAGCGGTTTTCCAGCTTGTGGATAACTCGCCGATAGCACTACAATCAGCACCCCGGCGACCCGCGCGCCGCAGTTTTCCCGTGTTTTTCCACACCCTCCCCCCCCTTGCCCATGAGCCAACCCAGCCTGTTGCCCGATGCGTCCGACCTGTGGCAAGCGTGCACCGAGCGGCTGGCGCAGGAGATCCCCGAACAGCAGTTCAACACCTGGATCCGCCCGCTGCTGGCGCGCGTATCCGAAAGCGGCGACCGGGTCACGCTGGCCGTGGCCAACCGCTTCAAGATGGACTGGATTCGCGCCCAGTACGCCGGCAAGATCAGCGCTGCGCTGGAAGCCGCGGCTGGCCGCCAGGTGATGCTCGAACTCACGCTGGCCGCGCGCGAGCCGGCCCAGCGCACCAGCATGCCAACGCAGCGCAGCGCGCACATGTATCAGCCGCCGGTGTTCGCCGAACTGCCTGACAGTCCGGTGCCGGAAGCCAAGGTCGATACACACAAGCACCGCCTGAACAACGCGCTGACCTTCGCGACCCTGGTCGAGGGCTCGGCCAACCGGATGGCGCGCGCCGCCGCGATGCATGTGGCGCACAACCCGGGCCAGCTCTACAACCCGCTGTTCATCTACGGCGGCGTCGGCCTGGGCAAGACCCACCTGATGCACGCGATCGGCAACCAGCTGCTGGCCGACAAGCCCGGCGCCAAGGCGCTCTACATCCACGCCGAACAGTTCGTGACCGATGTGGTCAAGTCCTACCAGAAGAAGACCTTCGACGAGTTCAAGGAGCGCTACCACTCGCTCGACCTGCTGCTGATCGATGACGTGCAGTTCTTCGCCAACAAGGAACGCACGCAGGAGGAGTTCTTCAACGCCTTCGAGGCGCTGCTGACCAAGAAGAGCCACATCGTGATGACCAGCGACACCTACCCCAAGGGCCTGGCCGACATCCATGAACGCCTGGTCTCGCGTTTCGACTCCGGCCTGACGGTCGCGATCGAACCGCCCGAGCTCGAGATGCGGGTCGCGATCCTGATCAGCAAGGCCGAGTCCGAAGGCGCTTCCATGCCCGAGGACGTCGCCTTCTTCGTCGCCAAGAACGTGCGCTCGAACGTGCGCGAGCTCGAAGGCGCGCTGCGCAAGATCCTGGCCTACTCGCGCTTCAACCAGAAGGAAGTCTCGATCCAGCTCGCGCGCGACGCGCTGAAGGACCTGCTGTCGATCCAGAATCGCCAGATCAGCGTCGAGAACATCCAGAAGACCGTCGCCGATTTCTACAAGATCAAGATCGCCGACATGTACTCGAAGAAGCGGCCGGCCAACATCGCGCGGCCGCGCCAGATCGCGATGTTCCTGGCCAAGGAACTGACGCAGAAGAGCCTGCCCGAGATCGGCGAGCTGTTCGGCGGTCGCGACCACACCACGGTGCTGCACGCGGTGCGCAAGATCGCCGCCGAGCGCCAGACCGTCAGCGAGCTCAATCAGCAGCTGCATGTACTCGAACAGACCCTCAAGGGCTGAGCCGGATCGCTTAAGCTAGGCCCAGACCCATACGGAAACAGAAGAAAGCCCTGAACATGATCGTCTTCCAGTCGACCCAGGACAAAGTGCTGGCCGCCCTGCAATCGGTGGCGGGCATCGTCGAACGCCGCCACACCCTGCCGGTGCTGGCCAACGTGCTGATCCGCAAGACCGCCGGCGAGGTGCAACTGACCACCTCCGACCTCGAGATCCAGATCCGGACCCAGGTCGACCTCGGCGGCGAGGATGCCGCCTTCGCGACCACCGTCGGCGCACGCAAGCTGATCGACATCCTGCGTACCCTGCCGTCCGACCAGCTCGTGAGCCTGGAATCGGCGCAGAACAAGCTGATCCTCAAGGGCGGCAAGTCCAAGTTCACGCTGCAGACGCTGCCGGCCGATGACTTCCCGCTGGTGCAGGAAGCGCCGAGCTTCGGCCCCGCCTTCAGCGTGCCGCAGAAGACGCTCAAGAGCCTGCTGAACCAGGTCAGCTTCTCGATGGCGGTGCACGACATCCGCTACTACCTCAACGGCATCCTGTTCGTCGCCGAAGGCACCAAGCTGAGCCTGGTCGCGACCGACGGCCACCGGCTGGCCTTCGCCAGCGCCGAGCTCGACGTCGAAGTGCCGAAACAGGAAGTCATCCTGCCGCGCAAGACCGTGCTCGAGCTGCAGCGCCTGCTGTCGGACAAGGACGGCGCGATCGAGCTGCAGTTCGCCGCCAACCAGGCGCGCTTTCGCTTCGAGGGCATGGAGTTCGTCACCAAGCTGGTCGAGGGCAAGTTCCCCGACTACAACCGCGTGATCCCGCGCAACCACCCCAACATCGTGATCCTGGGCCGCACCGCGCTGCTGGCCGCGCTGCAGCGCGCCGCCATCATGACGAGCGAGAAGTTCAAGGGCGTGCGCCTGAACCTCGAGCGCGGCAGCCTGCGCGTGGCCGCCAACAACGCCGACCAGGAAGAGGCAGTCGACGAACTCGACATCCAGTACGACGGCAGCGCGATCGAGATCGGCTTCAACGTCAGCTACCTGATCGACGCCCTGTCCAACATGAGCCAGGACATGGTCCGGCTCGAACTCAACGACGGCAACAGCTCGGCGCTGCTGACCATCCCCGACAACGAACACTTCAAGTATGTCGTGATGCCCATGCGCATCTGAGGCGGACTACCCGGCAGACCTGCCACTAGCCGCCCCCGAACCCGCGCCCCTTCGTGCGGGTTTTGCCATTGAAGCGAGAGAGATTTTTGACCATGACCGACGCCAACCAGCCCAACCCAGTGGATGCCCAAGGTGAGGCCTTCACCACCGTCCAGCCCCAGATCGACGCCCATCAGGCCGGCGCATCGGAAGGCTACGGCGAAGGCGCGATCCAGATCCTGGAGGGCCTGGAGGCGGTGCGCAAGCGTCCCGGCATGTACATCGGCGACACCAGCGACGGCACCGGCCTGCACCACCTCGTCTTCGAAGTGGTCGACAACTCGATCGACGAGGCGCTGGCCGGCCATTGCGACGACATCGTCGTCACCATCCACAGCGACAACTCGATCTCGGTCACCGACAACGGCCGCGGCATCCCGACCGGCGTCAAGATGGACGACAAGCACGAGCCCAAGCGCTCGGCATCCGAGATCGCGCTGACCGAGCTGCACGCCGGCGGCAAGTTCAACCAGAACAGCTACAAGGTCTCGGGCGGCCTGCACGGCGTCGGCGTGTCCTGCGTCAACGCGCTGTCCAAGTGGCTGCGCCTGACCGTGCGCCGCGAAGGCAAGGTGCACCAGATCGACTTCGCGCGCGGCTTCGTGCAGAACCGGCTGATCGAACAGGTCGGCGGGATCGAGGTCTCGCCGATGCGCGTGACCGGCACGACCGACAAGCGCGGCACCGAAGTCCATTTCCTGCCCGATACCGACATCTTCACGCAGAACCACGATTTCCACTACGAGATCCTGGCCAAGCGCCTGCGTGAACTGAGCTTCTTGAACAACGGCGTGCGCATCCGGCTGCGGGACGAGCGCACGGCCAAGGAAGACGACTTCTCGGGCGCCGGCGGCGTCAAGGGCTTCGTCGAGTTCATCAACCAGGGCAAGAAGGTGCTGCATCCGACCACCTTCCACGCCATGGGCGAGCGCCCGGCTGACAGCTACGGTGGCATCCCGGGCACCAGCATCGGCGTCGAGGTCGCGATGCAGTGGAACGAGAGCTACAACGAGAACGTGCTCTGCTTCACCAACAACATCCCGCAGCGCGACGGCGGCACCCACCTGACCGGACTGCGCGCCGCCATGACGCGCGTGATCGGCAAGTACATCGAGCAGAACGAACTGGCCAAGAAGGCCAAGGTCGAGGTCTCGGGCGACGACATGCGTGAAGGCCTGTGCTGCGTGCTGTCGGTCAAGGTGCCGGAACCCAAGTTCAGCAGCCAGACCAAGGACAAGCTGGTCAGCTCGGAAGTGCGCGCACCGCTGGAAGACATCGTCGCCAAGGCGCTGACCGAATACCTGGAGGAACGGCCGCAGGACGCCAAGATCCTGTGCGGCAAGATCGTCGAGGCCGCACGCGCCCGCGAAGCCGCGCGCAAGGCCCGCGAGATGACGCGCCGCAAGGGCGTGCTCGACGGCATGGGCCTGCCCGGCAAGCTGGCCGACTGCCAGGAAAAAGACCCGTCGATGTGCGAGATCTATATCGTCGAGGGCGACTCGGCCGGCGGCTCGGCCAAGCAGGGTCGCGACCGCAAGTTCCAGGCCATCCTGCCGTTGCGCGGCAAGATCCTCAACGTCGAGAAGGCGCGCTACGAGAAGCTGCTGGCCAGCAACGAGATCCTGACCCTGATCACGGCCTTGGGTACCGGCATCGGCAAGGCCAGCGTCGACGAATACGCGCCCAAGGGCAAGAGCGGTGCCGATGACTTCAATATCGACAAGCTGCGCTACCACCGCATCATCATCATGACCGACGCCGACGTCGACGGCGCCCATATCCGCACCCTGCTGCTGACCTTCTTCTACCGCCAGATGCCCGAGCTGGTCGAGCGCGGCCATATCTACATCGCGCAGCCGCCGCTCTACAAGGTCAAGAGCGGCAAGGAAGAGCTGTACCTGAAGGACGCCGCCGCGCTCGACGGCTTCCTGCTGCGCATCGCGCTGAAGGACGCCAGCATCCAGACCGGCGGCGAACAGAGCCAGCTGCTGACTGGCGAGACACTGGGCGAACTGGCGCGCAAGCACCAGATCGCCGAGCATGTGATCGCGCGCCTGTCCAACTTCCTTGATGCCGAGGCGCTGCGCGCGATTGCCGACGGCGTGGAACTCGACCTCGACACGCTCGATGCCGCGACCGCCTGCGCCCCGGCGCTGCAGGCCAAGCTGCGCGAGCTCAACACCACCGGCGTGCCGGCCGAAGTGAACGCCGAGCTCGACCCGCGCACCGACAAGCCGCTGCTGCGCATCAGCCGGCGCCATCACGGCAACATCAAGAGCAGCGTGCTGACGCAGGAATTCGTGCATGGCGCCGACTACGCCACCCTGGCCGAGGCTGCGCACAGCTTCCGCGGCCTGCTGGGCGAAGGTGCCAAGGCGCTGCGCGGCGAGGGCGAGCGCCAGAAGGAAGAAAAGGTCGGCGACTTCCGCCAGGCCATGGCCTGGCTGATCTCGGAAGCCGAACGCACCACCGCGCGCCAGCGCTACAAGGGCCTGGGCGAGATGAACCCGGCCCAGCTGTGGGAAACCACGATGGACCCGACCGTGCGCCGCCTGCTGCGGGTGCAGATCGAGGACGCGATCGAGGCCGACAAGGTGTTCACGATGCTGATGGGCGACGAGGTCGAGCCGCGCCGCGACTTCATCGAGACCAATGCACTGAGGGCGGGGAATATCGACGTCTGAGCCGTCATGGCCGTCTCTTCGTACCACAAGCCCTGGCTCAGCACCGAGGAACAACTCGACCAGCTGATCCAGCGCGGCATGGTGGTGACGGATCGGGCCAGGGCGCTGGACTATCTGGAGCGCATCGGCTACTACCGGCTCAGCGGGTATTGGTTCGCCTTTCGGCAGCGCTCCGAACTGTGCTGTCCGTGGCACGCGCACGCGATGGTAAAAACCAAACCCACGCGCCTGCCACTCGACGACTTCAAGCTGGGAGCGAGTTTCCAGAATGCTGTCGACCTGTACGTCTTCGACAAAAAGCTGCGCCTGCTGGCGATGGATGCACTGGAGCGCATCGAAATCAGTCTGCGTGTCGACATAGCGCACCGACTGGGCGAGCGTGATCGTTTTGCCTACCTGCGCCCGGAACTGTTTCACCCCTCGTTTTCGGTCGCATTGGACCACCAGAGCGGCCTGACCACACATCACAACTGGCTTGCCAAGCAAGCCACGCTGATCAGCCGATCCAAGGAAGACTTCATCCGGCACAACCGGGAAAAATACGGTCTACCCTTGGCTATCTGGGTCGCCTGCGAGGTCTGGGACTTTGGCTGCATGTCCAAACTCTTCGACGGCATGCGCGAACCCGACCAGGATCAGATTGCACAGCGCTACGGTATCAGCAATGGTCGAGTGTTCGCCTCTTGGCTGCGCAGCCTGAACTACCTGCGCAACGTCTGCGCCCACCACAGCCGGCTATGGAACCGCAACATCACCGAACAGCCACGCTTGCCTTCGGCAGATGAAATCCCTGCCTTGGCTGCGTTCCACGGCAACCCGCACCGGCTGGCCAGGCCATTCCTGCTGCTGTGCATCGTGCAGCTTCTGATGAAGCGGATCAACCCGGGCTCAACCTGGGGTTCGCGTCTGCGCGACCTGCTGCAGGCGTTCCCGCCACTCGGTCATCTGGACCTGAACCTGATCGGCATGGGAGTGGACGACCACTGGCAGGTCAGAGACTGGTAGCCATCCAGTGGCAAAACAACAAGAAAAAACCCCCTAGCAGCTAGCCGCCGAAGCGACTTAACCGAAGGGGGCCGTGTTAGACATATTGTAGCGTAACGCTCGAAAATTCGTGAATCCGCCATCGCAACGACCGTGAGCCGCCTGCTGCAGGTACAGATCGAGGATGCGATCGAGGCCGACAAGGTGTTCACGCTGCAGACGGGCAATATCCACATCTGATCGTCAAAAAACAAATAATCCTGCGAAACTGATGCCCATGAGCCCCAAAGCTCATGGGCATTTTTCTTGATTGACTTCTGGCACAACCCGCCTCGAAACTACCCCCGGTAGATTTCAGAAAGATCATGTGGATTCCAGCATAAGAGTTGCAGCCATCCATCCAGGCGGCACCGCTTGCGCGCCATCAGCTTGTAGTTGATTCAACAAGGAGAGCATCATGCGTTTTTTCACCATCACCGGGCTGATCACGGCCCTGCTGGTTTCCGGCTGTGCCGTGACTCAGCCCCCCAAGGCCGAAGAGGACCCTTCCGCCCTCCACCCGGAAGACAGTGCCCCCGCCACGGCTGTAATCCAGGTAGCGCCCATGCGGACTCCTGCCCCTGATGCGTTCAATCGCCAGCTGCAGGCCATGGAGGCGATGCACCAGAAGCTGCAGGCCGCCAGGACTCCGGCCAAGCGTGCGGCGCTTCTGGACGAGCAGCTGAAGCTGATGCAGTCGGGCATGGCCATGATGGCTCAGATGCGCAGTGCAGCTCCAGCAGGTGCCGAGGGAATACCGGCGATGGGCGACATGATGGGCATGCACATGCAGATGGAACGACGCATGGCCATGACGGAACAGATGATGCAGATGATGGTGGACCGCCTGCCCGCACCAGCAAGGGCCAAGCGCCCGAAAACCTCGAAATGACACGCTGACCTCCAAGCCTGGGCCGTATCGCGTGGCGCTGCTTGGCATCCCGCGCCAGCGGCTGTAAGACCCCGGCAATCCCCGGCGCATAGCATGTGGTTCACCTTGCGCATTTAGACGCAGGGCATTTCTTCAAAAAGAGGCAGACATGAATCAGCGTGACGTGGTGGTACTGAGTGCGGTGCGGTCGGCGGTTGGCACTTTTGGCGGCGCCCTGTCGGAGATCGAACCGGCGGAACTGGCCGGCAGCGTGATGAAGGCGGCGGTCGAGCGCTCCGGCGTCGACCCGCTGGCGATCAACTACGTGACGGTGGGCAACACGATTCCGACCGAGAGCCGCTTTGCCTACGTGGCGCGCGTGGCCTCGATCCAGGCCGGCCTGCCGATGGACTCGGTCGCGATGTCGGTCAACCGGCTCTGCTCGTCCGGGCTGCAGGGCATCGTGACGACGGCACAGAACATCCTGCTCGGTGACTGCGACTACGGCATCGGCGGCGGCGTCGAGGTCATGAGCCGCGGCGGCTACCTGTCGGCGGCAATGCGCAACGGCGCCCGCATGGGCAACACCCAGCTGATCGACACCATGGTCGCCACCCTGACCGATCCGTTCGGCGTCGGCCACATGGGCATCACGGCCGAGAACCTGGTCAGCAAATGGGGTATCACGCGCGAGGAGCAGGACGCGCTGGCAGTCGAGTCGCACCGACGCGCCGCCGCCGCGATCGCCGAAGGCCGCTTCCAGTCGCAGATCGTGCCGATCGTCCGGCAGACGCGCAAGGGCGACGTCGTGTTCGACACCGACGAGCATGTGAAGCCCGCCACCACGCTCGAGTCGCTGGGCAAGATGAAGCCGGCGTTCAAGAAGGACGGTTCGGTCACCGCCGGCAATGCCTCGGGCATCAACGACGGCGCTGCCTTCTTCGTGCTGGCCGACGCCGCGGTCGCCGCCGCGCATGGTCACCAGCCGATGGCCCGCCTGGCCTCCTACGCAGTGGCCGGCGTGCCGAACGATGTCATGGGCGAGGGTCCGATCCCGGCCACCCGGCTCGCGCTCAAGAAGGCCGGCCTGACACTGGACCAGATCGACGTGATCGAGAGCAACGAGGCCTTCGCGGCGCAGGCGATCGCGGTCTCGCGCGGCCTGGGCCTCGACCCGAGCAAGACCAACGTCAACGGCGGCGCGATCGCGCTCGGTCATCCGATCGGTGCCTCCGGTGCGGTGATCGCGACCAAGGCGCTGTACGAGCTGCAGCGCACCGGCGGCCGCTACGCGCTGGTGACGATGTGCATCGGTGGCGGCCAGGGTATCGCCGCCGTGTTCGAACGGCTCTAAGCTCTACCCCCAGGCGCCGCCTGCCAGCGGCAACAGCAACAGCAACAGCGGCGCCAGCATCACGCTCACGAGGGGGACCGCATGCCAGCCACCGACATCAGTCCGGACCGAACAGCCGCCGAGGCCGCGCGCCGGGGCGGCCCGCAGCTGCTGGCGCAGTGCCTGCGCGCCAGCCGCCAGGACACGCTGTCGACCTTCGCGGCGCTCGAAGCCGTGCTGCCCGAGCTGCAGGTGCCGCTGCACCCCGAGCTCAATCCGCCGCTCTGGGAACTGGGCCATATCGGCTGGTTCCAGCAGCACTGGATCAGCCGCAACCCGCAGCGGCACCGGGGCTGGGACGCCGATCCGGGCGCCGCACAGGCCGACGCCGACGACCGGCTCTATGACTCGAGCGCGGTGCCGCACGACAGCCGCTGGCAGCTGAAGCTGCCCGACGCCGACACCCTGCGCACCCAGCTCGCCGGACAGCTGGAACAGACCCTGGCCTGCCTGCAGGCACTGGACGACTCCGACCCGCGGGCGCTGTATTTTTACCGCCTGGCGCTGCAACACGAGGACATGCACCACGAAGCCGCGCTCTACATGGCCCAGCAGCTGGGCCTGCCACTCGAGAACGCACGCTGGCAGGCGCCAGTGCTGCCCACGCCGGGTCCGGCACTGGAAATCCCGGCCGGTACGCTGCTGCTGGGCGCAGGCATGGAGGACGGCTTTCGCTTCGACAACGAGCTGGGCCATGCCGTGCAGCAGATGGAGCCATTCCAGATCGATGCCCAGGTGCTGCGCTGGGCCGAGTACCTGCGCTTCGTCGAAACCGGTGCCGGCCCGATGCCGCGCTACCTGCGGTGCGAGGGCCGGCAGTGGGAACAATGGCGGCACGGCCGCTGGCAGGCACTCGACCTGCACCAGCCCGCCTGCCACCTGAGCTGGCACGAGGCCCAATCATGGTGCCGCTGGGCCGGCCGCCGCCTGCCGACCGAAGCCGAATGGGTCTGGGCGCTGCGCTCGAGTCCGGAGCGCTTGCGCTGGGGCGATGTCTGGGAATGGACCGCCAGCGCCTTCGCGCCCTGGCCCGGCTTCCAGCCCCACCCCTACCGCGATTACTCGCAGCCCTGGTTCGATGGCCGGCCGGTGCTGCGCGGCGCCTCCTTCATGACCCAGCCCAGGGTCCGCCATCCGGACTACCGCAACTTCTTTCCGGCCACGCGCAACGACATCGCGGCCGGCTTTCGCAGCTGCGCGCCCTGAGCCAGCGCTGGCACCGACCCCGACAGCGGGAATCAGCCGGACGCGAGGCAGACCGCGAACCAGCCCTTGGGGTCGCACCAGGTCTGCACCGAGCCGAAACCGGCGCGCTGCAGCAGCGACTCGAAGCCGGCCGGAGTCCATTTGTAGGAGTTCTCGGTGTGCAGCCGCTCGCCAGCCGAAAAGCGGCGCTGGCCGCCCGGCCAGCTCACCACCAGCGCGTGCCGCGCCTCGAGGTGCATCTCGATCCGCGATTCGACGGCGTTGAAGCAGGCGACATGGCGCCAGTCGGCCGGCCGGAAATCGCTGCCGAGCACCCGGTTCAGGTGCAGCAGCAAGTTGAGGTTGAAGGCGGCGGTCACGCCCAGCTCGTCGTCATAGGCCGCCTCGAGCAACGCGCTGGACTTGATCAGGTCGACGCCGATCAGCAGCGCCCCGCCAGCGGCCAGCTGGTGCATGTCGCGCAGCAGGCGCAGCGCCTCGTCGGGCGCGAAGTTGCCGATGCTTGAGCCGGGGTAGAACAGCAGGCGCGGGCCACTATCGAGCACCGGCAGGTCAGCCGGCAAGTCGAGGCTGGCCGAGAAATCCAGCCCGACGCCGGCCAGGTCCATCTCCGGGTGCCGCAGCTGCAGGTTCAGCAGTGACTGGCGCAGGAACTCGACCGAGATATCGACCGCGACATAGGCCCGGGCCTGCAACAGCGCGAACAGGCGCGAAGCCTTGCTGCAGTTGCCCGCCCCCAGCTCGACCAGCACCGGCGGGCGGCCCAGGCAGGCACGCACGGCCTCGGCCATCGCAGCGCCCTGGGTGTCGAACACCAGGGCCTCGGTCCGGGTCGGGTAGTAGGCCTCGAGCTCGGTGATGGCATCGAACAGGCGCGAGCCCAGCGCATCGTAGAAAAACTTGGGCGAGGCCTGAGCCGGCTGGCGCAACAGGCCCTGCGCGGCCTCCTCGACCAGGCGCTGGTCGCTGGGGTGGTGCAACTGGATGAAATGGGGCGTCTTCATGCGTCTTCGAATCTGGGATGGGCCCCGGAACTGGCGCGACCTGACCAGCTGGCAGCGCCGCTGGGTTGTGCCTGTTACTGGGCGAACAGCTTGTTGGCGGTCTCAGCGATCAGCCGGCCCTGGTAGCGGGCGCCATCGAGCTCGATCGCGCTCGGCACGCGTTGGCCCTGGCCGCCGGCGATGGTCGAGGCGCCGTAGGGGCTGCCGCCGACGATCTCGTCCAGCGTGGTCTGGCCCTGGAAGCTGTAGGGTAGGCCAACGATGACCATGCCGAAGTGCATCAGGTTGGTGATGATCGAGAACAGCGTGACCTCCTGGCCGCCATGCTGGGTGGCGGTCGAGGTGAAGGCGCCGCCAACCTTGCCGTTCAGCGCGCCACGGGCCCACAGGCCACCAGTCTGGTCGAGGAAGGCCGCCAGCTGCGACGGCATGCGGCCGTAGCGGGTCGGGGCGCCGACGATGATGGCGTCATAGCCTTCGAGTTCAGCCACGGTTGCGACCGGTGCCGCCTGATCGAGCTTGAAATGGGCCGACTTGGCGATCTCGGCCGGCACGGTTTCCGGCACCCGCTTGACATCCACCTGGGCGCCGGCGGTGCGAGCACCCTCGGCAACGGCCTGGGCCATGGTCTCGATATGACCGTAGGTCGAGTAATAGAGCACGAGGACTTTGGACATGGGTTCTCCTGAATTGACAGCAGAAAGGCAAGCAGCCGCGCGAGCAAAACCGGGTCGGCCGCAGGCAGGATTACGAACAGCCGCTTGCATGATGGGACAAGCGGCCGCTTCTGTCTATCGCCCCAGAAGGGAGCTTTCCTCGGTGGCTCAGCGCCACCGGCACCACTCAGTCGAAGCGGAAAGTCCTGACCACATCGGTCAGCCGGGAGGCCTGCTGCTGCAAGCTGGCGGACGCCGCCGCGCTTTGCTCCACGAGCGCCGCGTTCTGCTGCGTGCTCTGGTCCAGTTGCATGACCGCTGTACTGACCTGCCCGATGCCTGTGGTCTGCTCGTGGGTGGAAGCACTGATCTCGCTGATCAGGTCCGAGACATGGCGCACCTGGCGGACGATGTCTTCCATGGTGGTGCCGGCATCGCTGACCAGCCGGGTGCCGGCTTCGATCTTGCCCACACTGGTGCCGATCAGGCCCTTGATTTCCTTGGCCGCCTCGGCACTGCGCTGCGCCAGGTTGCGTACTTCACCGGCCACCACGGCAAAGCCCCGGCCCTGCTCGCTGGCCCGGGCCGCTTCCACCGAGGCATTGAGCGCCAGTATGTTGGTCTGGAAGGCAATGCCGTCGATGACGCCGATGATGTCGCTGATCTTGCGCGAACTCTGTGCAATGTCATCCATGGTGGTGACCACCTGGCCGACCACCTCGCCGCCCTTCTGGGCCGCAGCGCTGGCCAAGGTGGACAGCTGGGTGGCCTGCCTGGCGGTATCGGCGTTGCCCTGCACCATGGTGTTCATCTGTACCATCGAGGACGCTGTCTGCTGCAGGTGCGAGGCTTGCAGCTCGGTGCGACGCGATAGATCGGCATTGCCGCTGGCGATCTCGGCCGACCCGCTGGCGATGGAGTCCGATGCCTGGCGCACCTGACCCACCACATGGGCCAGGCTGGCCTGCATAGCGCCCAGAGAGGCCAGCACACTGCCAGCTGGTGCGCGATCGGCACCCGATACCGCGCTGAGGTCACCGGAGGCCACGCGTTGCGCCACCTCGCCCAGCTCGTCCGGCTCGGCACCCAGTTGACGCACGATGCTGCGCGGGATGGCCCAGGCCAGCGCCGCACCAATGAGCAGCGCCACCACCAGTGCGGCCAGCATCACCATCAGGAAACTGCTTGCCTCGCCCATGGCAACCTTGCTCTGGGTCTGGATGCGTGACTCCTCGAAATCGATGAGCTTGTTGATTGCCGCCAGCCAGGCCACGTACTGGGGCTTGGCCTCGCTCGACAACTGCGCCTGCGCGCCCTGCACGTCACCCGCGTCGAGCTTGACCTGGATGGCCTGGGTGGAGACGACCGCCTGCTTCTCGATGCCCTGGATCGTGCTGTAGAGCACTCGCAGTTGCGCGGCATCTGCCGAGGACTGCAGCAGCCCTTCCATTGGACCGACCGACTCGGCATAGAAATGCGCCAGCTGCTCGATGTCATGGCTCAACTGCTGCCGTTCGGTCGCTGAGCTGCTGAGCACCGCGTCACGCACCGCAATTGCCCGGTCATGGACCGATCCGCGGAAATTGATCGCATAGCGCTGGATTGCCGCATGCTCATCGTTGTTGACCTTGAGTGCCGTGTTGATCGCACTAACCTTGGCAATTGCTACCAGCGTGACCAACACCAGGATCGCCAGCACCGCACCAAAGCCGAGGTAAAGGCGCTTGCCCACTGTCATCGAATTGAAGTTCATGGTTCACCGTTTTGGTTGAGGGTTATCGATAGGCTGCGCCTGGTCATCCAATCGCAGACCCGCCTGAATTCCCCCATCAAGGCCACCGTGCAGCACATGCGCCATGCCACTACGCTTGTGCAATGCATGGGCCGCCTTGGCCGCCGAGGCAAAAGGGTCGCAGAGCGTACCAGATCAAACCCCAGCCGCTAGGCAGACCGGCGAGCGCCATCGCCACCCATGGGTCGCGAAACCGCGGCCGGCGGAAACCGTTTCGTCATTGATCACGAGCAGGTTGCCGTGGTCTTGATGGCGGATGTCGAAGTAGTCCCCGAACGAGAAGCCGTGGTGGCTTGTCAGCCAGCCACCGTAGTTCGAGCGTCCGCGCTCGGTGCGGGACGAATCTGGATCATCTGCAACTCCTGCGAGGGATAGTACCGGTCGCTGCCTGCCGCGTTGCACATCGGGCTTGCCGGGTCAGGGAAAACGTTGTGCCGCCGGCCCGGACTCGATGGATGAACTGTACAGCTGCCCCAGGAGAGCTCAAATAGCCGTTTTATTCATAATATATTTCTAAATCAGAAATAATTAGATCGACCGGGAGCGGACAGGGGAAAGTCAGGCCCGGTGACCAGGCCGAACAGTTGCTGCACATAGCCGTCGACGATGCCGAGCCGGTCGAGCTGGTCCACCAGCTGTTCGAGGTAGTCGCGATTCGTGCCATGGCTGCCCTGGGCACGGCGGATGATGGCGGCCTCTTGCGCCAGGCTCAGCCCGCCCGCATGGCTGGCATGGCCGGGATTCGAGACCAGCGTCAGCGCCAGCAGCTCGCCCTGCGGGGTTGAGAGCGGCAGCAGCCTGGGCTGGTAGCCGCCGACGATCATCTCGCGGCGCCAGAACAGGCGCGACTCCTGCTCGGCGATGCTGGCATCGATACGGAACGCCAGTCCCTCGCAGTGACCCGGCTGCGCCTCGAGCGACAGCACCAGGCCGGCTTGCTCGGCATTGCCGCGGCCGATCGTCGTCAGGTAGCTGAAGCGGCGCTGGTAGGCCGACAACCTGGCCCGGCGCAGCTCGGTGAAATGCAGGGCCGGGTCCCACATCAGCGAGCCGTAGGCGAAGATCCAGAGGTCCTGCCGGCGGTCCAGGCCAGACAGCAAGGCGCGGCGCGAGGCCTCCAACCACTCGTCGGAGCAGCGCCAGCGCGTACCAAGCCCGAGCGCCAGGGCCTGCTCGTCCCAGCTGGCCAGCACCTCGTCGGTGGCACGCAGGCGCGAGGCCTCGGCCGGGACGATCTTGCCGCACAGCTCCGGCAGATGCCTGAAGGCAAAAGCGTTCATGGCTGGCTGCTGGACTGCAGGCCTTCGGCGCGCTCGAACCGGACCGGCCCGACATGGGCCGGCGGCTGCAAGGGCGTCTGATGCGAGGGGGTCATGCCAGCTCCTGGATGGATCGAGGCTCAAGCATAAGACCTCTGGCCGTTCTGGAGCTGTTGCGGGCCGGCCCGACCGGCGACCCGCAACAGCAGCGACGACTCAGGAGCCGCTGTGCGCCGGCAACTGGCCGCTGCGGACGGCTTCGGCCAGCTCGGCCTTGACCTGGTCGCGGGTCTTGCCCTGGACAACCGGCTTGGCCGGGTACTGGTGCGGGAACAGCTCGTTGAGCTTCTGGCCGCTCTCGCCGTAGCTGATGTCGCCAGTGCGGATGGCTTCGGCCAGTTCGGCCTTGACCTGCTCGCGGGTCTTGGGCGCGGAAGCGTCGCTGGCGAGGGCAGAGCCGGCGGAGAAGGCCGTCAGGGTCAGGGCGAGGATGGAAGCGTAGGTGCGGTTCATGACAAGAGTCCTTTCAAGATCAACAAGCAAGCGGGCATGCGGAGCGGGCGATCGGCTGATCGGGTCCACAGCCCGGTCGATGAGGCGGCGGATGCAGTCTTCACATCGATGGCATCAACTGTAAAATTTCCATGGGAATAGATAAATAACCGTTTCGTTATCTATACGTTCCAAATAAAGAAATAATCAAGGACTTGAGTCCGATACCGGAGACCAGATGGACCGCTTGCTGTCGATGCGCGTATTCGAGCGCGTGGTGGATGAGGGCGGCTTCGCAGCCGCAGCCCGGGCCATGGACATGTCGGCCCCGGTGGTGACCCGGCTGGTGGCGGACCTGGAGGAGCACCTGGGCACGCGCCTGCTGCAGCGCACGACCCGGCGCCTGTCGCTGACCGAAGCCGGGCAGGGCTACCTGAGCCGGGTACGCAACATCCTGCAGGACATCGACGAAGCCCATGCCGTGACCAGTTCGCACACCACCGAACTGGCCGGGCTGCTGCGCCTGCACACCCCGCCGGTGCTGGCCAGCTATGTGATCGCCCCGCTGCTGGCGGAGTTTCGCCGCCGCTACCCCAAGATCATGATCGAGATCGAGGTCCAGTCGATCAAGGAGCCGCCGATCGAGGACTTCGACATCACCTTGCTGGGCGCGGACGACAGCTTCGATGCCGACATCGTGGCGCGCAAGGTGATGGAGTCCGAAGCCATCCTGGTGGCCTCACCCGACTATCTGAAGCGGCGCGGCGTGCCGGCACAGCCGCAGGATCTGGCGGCGCACGAATGCCTGCGGCTCAAGCAGCCCAATGGCCGGGCCCGGATCTGGCGCATGTGGCAGCCGCATCAGTCGGCGCAAGTGGTGGAAATGGCGATCGAGCCGGTGCTGCAGGCCAACCACACCGACACACTGCTGCGCGCGGCGCTCGACGGTGCCGGCATCACCTCGGTCGCAGTGGATCTGGTGGCCCCCTACCTGACCCGGGGCGAACTGGTGCGGGTGCTGTCGCCCTGGATCACAGGCCGGCTGGCGATGTATGCGGCGCTGCCGAGCCGCAAGTTCATCCCGCAGCGGACCCGGGTCTTCCTCGATTTCCTGCTGCAGGAAACCCGCCAGCAAGCCAGCCAGGCACTCGAGGCCTGCAGCAACTGCAGTAGTAGCTGACCCCAGGCCGGCTCAATCAGCGCACAGCCGCTGGCTGAACGCCTCGGGCATGGGGCTGGGCTTGCGGCTGACCATGTCGACACAGACCAGGCCGATCTTGCCCAGGGCCACCTCGCGCCCGGACTGCGCCGCGCTGACGCGGAACAGCAGGTCGAAGCCCTTGGGGTTGAGGTCGGCCGGCGTCATCTCGATGCGCAGCACTTCGCCGGGCTGGCCCTCGGAGCGGTACTGCACCGCCTGGTCGGCGACGAAGAAGGCATGGCCCGCGACATCGAGCACGCTGTAGCCGAGCCAGGTAAAGAAGCGGGTGCGGGCGACCGACACCAGCGCCAGCAGCTGGACATTGTCGAGGTGGCCGCCCTCGTTGATCTGGCCGGGCTCGATCGGCATTTCGGTGGCAAAGGCGTAGTGGGCGGCGGGCTGGAACTGGAGGCGTGGCATGGTCGGACGGTGAATAGACAACTGGGATCGGAACGCTACGGTATCACTTCGGCCCGGCGCCCTGCGACGGCACCGACAAGGATTACAGTAGACCGGCCTGGGATGGCCGGCGGTCGTCCCTCTAACCTAACGTCACCGGAGACCCATCACATGAAACTGATCACTGCACTGATCACCACCCTGCCCCTGGCGCTCGGCGCCACCGCCCTGCAGGCCCAGACCGTCACGCTCAAGGTCTCGCATTACCTGGGCTCGAACCACAACTTCCACAGCCAGGTGCTCGAACCCTGGTGCGCCGAGCTCGACAAGGACTCGGGCGGCAAGCTCAAGTGCCAGATCTACCCGGCGCTGCAGCTCGGTGGCACCGTGGGTCAGCTGCCCGACCAGGTCAAGAACGGCGTGGCCGACATCGCCTGGGTCTCGCCGAGCTTCTCGACCGGTCGCTTCCCGCGCTCCGAGGCGCTCGAACTGCCGTTCACGCTGCCGCGCAGCAGCCTGGGCGGCTCGCTGGCGATGTGGGAGTTCACGCAGAAGCACGCGATGGAGGATTTCAAGGACTTCAAGGTGCTGTCGATCTGGAGCGGCTCAAGCGTGGTGATCAGCACCGCAAGCAAGCCGGTCATCGTGCCCGATGACATCAAGGGCCTGAAGCTGCGCAGCCCCTCGCGCTACCCGTCCCTGTTCCTGCAGGCGCTCGGCGGCGTGCCCGTGACGATGCCGCCGGCACAGATCACCGAAGGCATCTCCAAGGGCGTCATCGATGGCGCCATGGCGCCCTGGGAGGTGCTGCCGGCAGTCAAGGTCGACGAAGTGACCAAGTACCACATCGAGGGTCCGGCCAAGCAGCCCGGCTTCACCCAGACCCCGTTCGCGCTGCTGATGAACAAGAAGAAGTACGAGAGCCTGTCGCCCGAGTTCAAGGCCGTGCTCGACAAGCGCAGCGGCCTGCCGCTGCTCGAGCGCACCGCCAAGGTCTGGGACGACGGCAACGAGGCAGCGCGCAAGGCCATGCTGGCGCGCGGCAACAAGGTGCTGGTGATCAAGGAAGCCGACTACAAGGCAATGCAGAAGACGACGGCCCCGGTCGAGGCCGACTGGATCAAGCAGGCCACGGCCAAGGGCCTGGACGGCGCCAAGCTGGCCGCCGATGTGCATGCCATCGGCAACAAGTACCTGAACAAGTAAACGGGGCCGCCTGCGCTGCTTCAGCCGCGGTGGATCGTCAGCCCGGCGAAGGACTGCGCCACCGGCATCAGCTCGATCGTGTTGACGTTGACATGGGCGGGCCGGGTCGCGATCCAGTGCACGGTATCGGCGATGTCCTCGGCGCTCAACGCCTGGACATCCTGATAGACCTTGGCGGCTTTTTCGTCGTCGCCATGGAAGCGCACATTGGAGAACTCGGTGCCGCCGCACAGTCCCGGCTCGACATCGGTCACGCGCAAGGCGGTGCCGGCCAGGTCGGCGCGCAGATTGAGGCTGAACTGGCGCACGAAGGCCTTGGTCGCGCCATAGACGTTGCCACCGGCATAGGGCCAGCTGCCGGCCACCGAACCGAGGTTGAAGACATGGCCCCGGTTGCGCTCGACCATGCCGGGCAGCAAGGCGCGCGTGACCTGGACCAGGCCCGTGCAGTTGGTGTCGATCATGGTCTGCCAGTCGTCCAGGCTCGCGCGCTGCGCCGGTTCGAGCCCGAGCGCGAGACCGGCATTGTTGACCAGCACATCGACGGCAGCGAACTCGGGCGGCAGCGCGGCGGGCAAGGCCTCGACGGCGGCGCGGTCGCGCACATCGAGCTCGAGCGGCAGCAGCGCGTCGCCAAGCTCGGCCGCCAGTGCCTCAAGGCGATCCTGGCGCCTGGCGGTCGCGATCACGCGATGGCCGGCCTGTACGAACTTGCGGGCAATGGCCGCGCCGAAGCCGGCGGATGCGCCGGTGACGAATACGATCAAGGCGATCTCCTGTGGTGATGGGACAGCACCATTATCGACAGACCCGCCCGCAATGCGCCACCACTGGCGCTCAAGGCGCCTTGATGACGCCGCAGGCGACGCGCCGGCCGGAATTGCCCGCCGGCTGGGACTGGTAGTCGTCCGCATCGGCATGCACGATCACGCTGCGCCCGACGATGCCACGCGCACTGCCGTCGAGCTTGAGCCAGGTGACCTCGGCCCGGTAATAGGCCTGCCCGCTCGAGTCGGCGACCAGATTCGGCAGATCGCCGGCATGGCGCTTGGAATGGTGCATCTGATGGTGATGGCCATGCGGCATGCCGGCCGGATTGAAATGCCCCTTGGCGCCGCTGGCGTCGGCGGCCGAGCAGTCGCCGCCCTCGTGCACATGGAAACCATGCTCGCCGGGGGTCAGGCCGGTGACGTAGGCCTCGACCAGCAGCTTGTCGCCGACGGGCGTGAAGCTGACCTTGCCGCTGACCTGGCTGCCCGAACGGGGTTCGAGCATGGCCTTGGCCACCGGCTGCTGGCCCGGCAGCTGGGGCGTCAGCTGGGTCGGCAGATAGGAACAACCGGACAGCGCGGCCAAGGCCAAGGCAGCCGAAAGGAAAGCAGTTTTCTTATATTTCATAGTCAAGTTCTCCTTGTTCATGACGAATCAACCCAGTCAGTGCATCAGATAGAGCTGATTTTTACCATGACAATAGCAGCAAACAGCCGGGGCGAGTGGGCAAAGATTTTGTTCTGCAGCGCTTTTTTGCGGGCATGATCGGAATCCGTCTCGTTCAGCGGGACCGACCTGTCTAACATGAAATCCGTCAATCGTCAACTCTGGCAGCGCTTTCTCGACATCGCAGCGCCCTACTGGTGCTCGGAAGAGCGCTGGTCGGCCTGGGGCCGACTGGCCTTGCTGCTGCTGCTGCTGCTGGGCCAGACCGCCTTTGCGGTGCTGCTCAACGAGCAGACCGGCGAATTCACCTCGGCGCTGGCGGCGCGCGATGAACACCGTTTCTGGCAGGCGATCCTGCTCTGCCTGGGCCTGCTGGTCGGCGCCGTGCCGACCTACGCCTGCTACTACTGGGTGCGCGACACGCTGGGCAACCACTGGCGGCGCTGGCTGACGCAGCGCTTCTTGCTGCGCTATTTCGGCGACCGCCACTATTACTCGCTCAATGGCCTGGCGGCGCTCGACAACCCGGACCAGCGCATCGCCGAGGACATCAACACCTTCACCCAGCGCTCGCTGTTCTTCCTGCTGATCCTGATCGGCGCGACCATGCAGCTGACCGCCTTCAGCCAGGTGCTGTGGGGCATCTCGCACACCCTGGTCTATTTCCTGGTGGTGTACGCGATCAGCGGCACCGTGATCACGCTGCGCGTCTACGGCAAGCCCCTGACCGGGCTCAATTTCCGCCAGCTCAAGCGCGAGGCGGACTTGCGCTACAGCCTGGTGCGGGTGCGCGAGAAAGCCGAATCGATCGCGCTCTACCGCGGCGAACAACAGGAGTTGCAGCAGATCCGGCACCGCTTCGGCCTGGCCTACGACAACTTCCGACAGCTGATCCGGGGTCAGTTCTTCCTGAACCTGTTCCAGTATGGCTACAGCATGCTGACCCTCGTGCTGCCGAGCATGCTAATCGCCGAGCGCGTGCTGTCGGGCGAGCTCGAGGTCGGCATGGCGGTGCGCGCCGCCGGGGCCTTCACCGCCGTGTTGAGCGCGGTATCGGTCGTGATCGACAACTTCGAAAGCCTGAGCCGCTTTGCCGCCGGCATCGAGCGCCTCGATGTGTTCTCGCACCAGCTCGACGGCCCGGCCGCTGCGGGTGACAAGCGTGCCGCCGGCCGCATCGAATCGATCGAGGGCGCGCCCCAGCTCGCACTCGAGCGCGTCACCTTGCAGACCCCGGGCGCCGAGCGGGTGCTGGTGCGGGAACTGTCGCTGGCGGTGGAACCGGGCCAGGGCCTGATGGTGGTCGGCGCCAGCGGCTGCGGCAAGAGTTCGCTGTTGCGCGCCATCGTCGGCCTCTGGGACAGTGGCAGCGGCAAGATCCTGCGCCCCCATCCGGACGAGATCATGTTCCTGCCGCAACAGCCCTACATGCTGCTGGGCAGCTTGCGCAGCCAGCTGCTCTACCCCCGGCAGGAGCGCCAGGTCGGCGACCAGGAGCTGCTCGCCTTGCTCGAGCGCGTCAACCTGCCCGATCTGGCCGAGCGCTCGGGCGGCCTGGATGCCGAGCTCGACTGGGAAAAGACCCTGTCGATGGGCGAACAACAGCGGCTGGCCTTTGCCCGCCTGTTGCTGACTCAGCCGCGCTATGCGATTCTGGACGAGGCGACCAGCGCGCTCGACCTGGCCAACGAACGCTGGCTTTACCAGCAATTGATGGACGGCCAGACCACGCTGATCAGCGTCGGTCATCGTTCGACCTTGCTGACTTACCATAGCCAGGTGCTTGAGCTCGATGGCAACGGAGGCTGGCAGACCCATCTGGCCCAAGGCTACCGATTCGAGCATTGACCATCATGAATGCTTCTTTATTAACCTTTTTAATATATAAAAGAAATAGTTGTAGTAGTAGAGCCCCCCAGGTTTCCGTGGACAAGGGGTTTTTGCGCCATCGAATCAAATCGCTATCCAGTGGACAAGTCTGTGGATCGATGCGCAGATGGAGCGGGAACCACCAGGGGCAAGTTCACAACATCGATCCGGGCTGTGGATAAGCCTGCAATACCTTCAATCTTGTACACAGGGTTGTTAGCAAGCAGCTGGCTACTCTCGCCACGGTGTTCCAGGCACTCGAAGCGCGCTGGCGGCTGAGCGGCCGCCGCTGCCTGTTGCCGCAACAGACAGTCCTCGAGCAGGGCGTCCATGTCGCCCGGCTGCACCGTGGAAAAGCCGGTCATCTGGTACTGCTGGAAGTAGGCATTGCTCGAGAACATCAGCGGCCAGCTGGCGCAGCGCCGCTGTGTCAGCGGAAAGCGCGCCAGCAGTTCGACGTCGTAATGCCTGGGGTCCTGCCTGAGGTTGCGCCACAGGGCATCGAGTGCCGCCACAGGCCCCTCGAGATATTCCATGAAGCTGTGATCGAGGTAGATCAACTGTCCGGTGATTCCCTCGGCCTGATTGGCCAGCCGCGCCCGCTCCACGAGCAGGAACATGTGCAGCGGCCCGATGCGGTTGACAATCCGGGATCGGTACAACAGGCCTTCGATTGCTGTTGCCAAGGGCTGGAGTCCCATGGGCGCTCCTGTGAAAAAGCCCCGCAACCCAGTCAAGGGCGCGCGGGGCTGGTTGGCTTAAGCGAGCCGGACGATCAGGCGGCTTTCTTGGCCTTGACGTCGGTGACGGTAGCGGTGCTCGTCGCGCCGTGGGTCATGGTTTCGATGCTGGCAGCGGCCTGCTCGGAAGCCTGCTTGACAGCCTTCTGGACCGATTCGAACGCATTGCCGGCAGTGGCAACAGCGCTCTGGAGCGCGGCGACGGCCTGCTCGGTGCCCTTGGGGGCGTTCTTGACCGCGCTGTCAACGAAAGCGCTGATCTGCTTCTGGGCTTCGGCGGCGCGGACTTCGGCAGCCTTGGCGAATTCGCCACCGAAACCGGAAGCGATTTCATACAGTTCACGGCCGTAGGCGCTGGCCTTCTCGGCGGCAGCCTTGAGGTCGCTGTTCTGCAGCGCCATGATGCCTTGCACGTCCTTGACGCTGAACAGGGCTTCGGTCTGGGCGGCGCTGTCGGCCATGGTCGACTTGAGTGCCTTGAGGTTCAGATCGGTCAGGCGCTCGACGCCGGTGACAGCCTGGTTGGCCAGCGCGTAGAAAGCGGCAGCTTGGTCTTTCTGGGTCGAGACGATTTGTTCAACGGTCAGCATGGTAATCCTCCTGAATATGGATATGAACTCTGCCGCGACGCCGGTCTCAGGAGGCTCCCAAGACTTATATTGCACCGCAACATGGATTCCATTCTAGGAGTGGTCTCGGACTCGTGCAAGACTTTTTGTTGCGGTGCAACAAAAAAATTCAGGCTGCCTCGAGGATCTCGGGCAAGTCGTCTGGCAGGCGGTCCGGCAACGCGATGCGGTCGCGTCCAGCGTCCTTGGCGCGCTGGATGGCAAGCCCGGCGCACAGGCTCAACTCGTCCTCGTCCATGCCGTGCAGCGGATAGAGCGCAACGCCGACGCTGCTCGTCAACGCCAGCCGCTGGCCGCGCAGCGGCATCGGTTCGCGCAGCGCACGACGGATCTTGTCCGCCACTTCTAGCGCCTCGCGTTCGCAGCCGACAGCGGGCAGCAGCACCATGAACTGGTCACCGCCAGCGCGGCCGACCGTATCGGAGCGGCGCACGCAGGCGGCGATCCGGGCCGCCACTTCCAGCAGCACGAGGTCGCCGATGGCATGGCCCCAGCGTTCATTGAGTGACTTGAAATGGTCGAGCTCGACCTGCAGCCAGGCGGTTCGCTCGCCATGGCGCTCGGCCTGGAGCAAGGCCTGCCGCAGCCGATCCAGGCACAGGATGCGGCCGGGCAGCCCGGTCAGCGCGTCGAAATGCGCCCGCTGCAGCGCGTCCGGCCGCCGGTCTGCACCGAGTTCACGCGCGACGCCGAGCAGGCCGACCATGCGCCCGCCCGGGTCGAACAGGGGCGCGACCCTGGCCGCATGCCAGTGCCAGTCGCCCTCGGCATGACGGATCCGGTACTCGACTTCGCCCTGCAGGCGGCGGCTGGCCAGCGCGCGCTCGATGATCTGCTGGCAGGCCGGCAGGTCGTCGGAGTGCACCAGCCAGGCATGGCTCTGGCCGAGCAGGTGCTCCGGGTCCACGCCCAGCGCCTGGCGCCAGTTGGCCGACAGCTGCTGGATGCGGCCATCGAGGTCGAGCGCGAATACCAGCTCGCTGGCGCATTCGAGGTGGCGCAGCAGTCGTTGCTCGCTGCTGAACAGCGCCTGCTCGAGCCGGTCGCGCTCGCGGTTGGCAGCCTGTCTGGCGTTGTCAGACTGCTCGACGACGGCCTGCCAGCGCGTTTCGGCAGCCTGCCAGTCCTGTCGCAACGAGGCCAGGCTGGCCTGGTGCTGGCGCAAGGCCAGGTCGGCGCGCCGCTTCGCGAGCCAGAGCGCGACCAGAGCGGCAACCAGCATCACTCCGGTCACCGGAGCGGCCACTGACGGCTCGACCGAGCTGGCCCAGGCCGGCATCGGCAGGCCAGCCAGGCTGATGAGCCCGACCGTCAATGAGGGGGCAGCCGATGGAGCAGTCGCGCATTCTCTAGCAGACATAGCATTTGATGATAGGGATTCCAGCGCTGTTTCCTCATAGTAATTACCATTAGGATGATCTACCATGGGGCAGCCTTACTCAATACCGGACATCGAACCGATTTACCGCCATGACTTGCGAAACCATCTGGGAAAACAAAGGGGTGCTCAAGCGCCTGTCGGGTCATGTGTCGGCTGACGAATTCGTGCACTCGGTCGAGGCGATACAGGCCGATCCGCGTTTCGATGACATCCGCTATGTGATCAACGACTTCAGCCAGGTCAGCAGCCATGAACTCGACGCCGATCTGCTGCAGGAGCTCGCTGCGATCCAGTACGGCGCGCAGGCCAGCAATCCGCAGGTCAGGGCGGTCTATGTCGGGCTGGGGCGCGATCCGGTGCTGGCGCAGTTGCTGCGCTCAATCCTGATCGGCTCGCACCGCTCGGTCTACCAGGTGATGCTGTTCGAGACCTTGCCGCAAGCGCGCGACTGGCTGCAAGGCGAGATGCGGTCGGCCTGGCGCGGCGGTCTGCTCACCCGCTCCAGCGCCAGCTGAGTCCGGCGGGGCCGGCCCGCGAGCAGCGCTTAGACTAGCGCCATCATGAGCGCGATTGCCGTCATAGACTTTGAAACCAGCGGGCTGCTGCCCGAAGCCGGCGGCCGTGCGACCGAGGTCGCGATCGTGCTGGTCGAGCAGGGCCGGGTGATCGACCGTTTTGCCAGCCTGATGAATGCCGGGGTCTGGATTCCGCCCTTCATCACCGAGCTGACCGGCATCAGCAACGAGATGGTGCGCGCCGCGCCAGCCGCGGCACAGGTGATGGCGCAGGCGGCGCAATTCGTCGGCGACCGACCGCTGGTGGCGCACAACGCCTCCTTCGACCGCAAGTTCTGGCAGTCCGAGCTCGCGCGCGTCGGCCTGGTGGCGGCACAGCCCTTCGCCTGCACCGTGCTGCTGTCGCGCCGGCTCTACCCGGACGCGCCGAACCACAAGCTCGGCACCCTGGCCGAATTCCACGCCCTGCCGCGCAATGGCCGCGCGCACCGGGCCCTGTCCGATGCCGAGGTCACGGCCGAGCTGCTGCTGCGCATCCAGCGCGATCTGCGCCAGCGCCACGGCGTGGACGCACCCGATCATGATTTCCTGCAGGCCTTGCAGCAATGCTCCAAGGCCACCTTGCCGCGCTTCTGGCAACGCCAGGCCGGCGCCACCGCCTGATTTTCCCGCTCGACATGCATACCCCCAGCCAGACCCATACCCAGGACAAGACCCGTACCGACGACCTGCGCATCCGCGCCGTGCGCCCGCTGCTGACACCCGCGCTGCTGCAGGAATGGCTGCCGACGCCCGAGCCGGCGCAGGCGCTGGTCGAAGCCAGCCGGGCCGAGATCGCGCGCGTGCTGCACGGCCAGGACGACCGGCTGCTGGTGGTGGTCGGGCCCTGCTCGATCCACGACCACGAGCAGGCGCTCGACTACGCGCGCCGGCTAAAAGGACAGGCCGACGCGCTGCAACAGGATCTGCTGATCGTGATGCGGGTCTATTTCGAGAAGCCGCGCACCACGGTGGGCTGGAAGGGCTATATCAACGACCCGCACCTGGACGGCAGCTTCGCGATCAACGAAGGGCTGGAGCGCGCCCGCGCACTGCTGCTCGAGGTGCTGCAGATCGGCCTGCCGGTTGGCACCGAGTTCCTCGATCTGCTGTCGCCGCAGTTCATCAGCGACCTGGTCAGCTGGGGCGCGATCGGCGCGCGCACCACCGAAAGCCAGAGCCACCGCCAGCTCGCCAGCGGCCTGAGCTGCCCGATCGGCTTCAAGAACGGCACCGACGGCGGGGTCAAGGTCGCGGCCGACGCCATCGTCGCCGCGCAGTCCGAGCACGCCTTCATGGGCATGACCAAGATGGGGCTGGCGGCGATCTTCGAGACCCGCGGCAACCAGGACTGCCACCTGATCCTGCGCGGCGGCAAGCAGCCCAACTACTCGGCCGCCGATGTCGAGGCGGCCTGCGCCGTGCTGCGCGCTTCGGGCCTGCGCGAGCAGGTGATGGTCGACTGCTCGCATGCCAACAGCAGCAAGCAGCACCGGCGCCAGATCGAGGTCGGCGCCGACGTGGCAGGCCAGATCGCCGCTGGCGAGCGCCGCATCACCGGCCTCATGATCGAAAGCCATCTGCACGAGGGCCGGCAGGACATCGTGCCGGGCCAGCCGCTGCAGCCCGGGGTCTCGGTGACCGACGCCTGCATCAGCTTCGAGCAGACGCTGCCGTTGCTGCAGCAGCTCGCGCAGGCGGTGCGGACCCGGCGCACGCTGCCGGCCACCGAGCCTGACGCGGACTGAACTTGCCCCGAACCTATCGCTGGCAGACAATCCCAAGATACCCCCTACCCTTTCCCAGACAGGAGCTTGCCGCATGAAAACCGCCATGGATCTGGTCGCTGCCGCCAAGGCGCAGGTCGCCGAAATCCCCGTCGCTGACGCCGAGGCAGCCATCCGCGATGCCGATGTGCTGCTCGACGTGCGCGAGGCCGAGGAATTCGCTGCCGGCCATCTGCCCGGTGCCGTCCACGCCTCGCGCGGGCTGCTGGAGTTCAAGCTCAGCGGCTCGCCGCAGCTGGCCAGCCGCGACCTGAGCTTCGTGATCTATTGCAAGACCAGCGGTCGCGCCGCGCTGGCCGCTGTTGCGATGCGGGAGATGGGCTATCTGAATGTGAAGTCGATCGCCGGCGGCTTCGATGCCTGGGCCGCTGCCGGCAAGCCGGTACACAAGCCCGAGTTGCCGTCGTTTGACTGAAGCGCAAAGGGCGGAGGGAGCGCAAGCCCCATCCGCCCTTCATTGGCAAGGTGCCAGGCTGCGTCAGAACGGCTTGACCAGGCTCAAACGGAACAGATTGCCCTTGGGCTCGGGGCCGCTGCCGCCGTGCACGCTGAATTCCTTGTAGGCCGCGCCCTTGAGGAACAGGCCCGCTGAGGCGACCGGGTACACCAGCTCGGCGCCCAGCGCATGGCGCTCGGCCTTGCCCAGCTTGGCGCCAGCGCCCTTGTCGTCGCTCAGCTGCCACTGGCTGTAGCCCACCACGCCCAGCGAGTAGGCGCCGTAGTTCTTGCCCAGGCCCCACTCCAGCGACAGCTGGTCGCCCGGGCGCACGCCGTTGTCCTTCTTGCCGTTGTACTCGTAGCGGAACAGCGCCGAGCCGGAAATGGACTTCTGCTGGTCGAAGTAGTAGGTCAGGCCGCCGGTCAACATGGTGGACTGGTAGCCCTTGCCCGGCGAGGTCGGGTCACCCAGGGTGTTGGACGCGGTGTCCAGCCACATGCCGGCAGCCGCCACGGCATCCCATTGGGCGCCATGCCAGCCCAGCACCAGCGGACCGACATAGACATCGCCCACGCCGCTGTCGCTGGCGTCCAGCGGGCCGACCTTCACCGAGCTGCGCAGCACCGGGATGATGGTCTCGAAACCGTAGTCGGCACCGAACAACTTGGTGTCGGTGATGTGGACCAGGCGGTTGGCCAGCGCAGTGACCTGGCCGGAGCCGCCGATGCCATCCTTGGCATCCGGGGCCTGGAAGCCGTTGATGTCGTAGTTGACCAGATAGCCCAGGTAGTAGTTGCCGGCCGGCGGCACGCTGGAGCCCTGCAGCCCCTCGACGCCGGTCACGTAATGGCCTTCGGCCTGCACGGCTCCGCCTGCCAGCGTGGCCACCAGGGCCAGCGCTGCGCTCGTTGTGTTGAATTTCATAAGTCTCCTCTGCCCCCCCGCAGGGGGGACTCTCCAACGGAATCAGATGTTGATGCCGCTCTTGCCCGGCGCCAGGATGCCGTTCGGATCGAGCGCGCGCTTGATCTTGCGTTCGACCGAACGCTTGACCGGACCGTAGCTGTTGGCGACGCGTTCCTGGAACGCGGTGTTGACGCGGTAGACGGCGTAGCCTTCCTTCTCGAACTCGTCGAGCAGCTCGTTGAAGCAGGCGTTGGCGCGCTGGGTTTCCTCTTCGCTGCTGCGGTCGTACAGCACGTCGATCACGTGGTGCATGTCGCGCCAGCCGACGATGAACTCGCCGACATAGTCCAGGCCATGCTTGTTCAGGATCTTCTTGGCCAGCGCGTACTGCTTGTCGCACTCGCTGCCGCGGGCCTGGCTGACCGGGGCGAACCACATCGAGCCACCGCCGCCACGCCAGTTGTAGAGGCCGAACTCCTGCAGGTTAGGCACGCCCGACATCAGCTGCGCGCGGTACTTGAACGGCTGGGTGTCGCCGGCCTCTTCCTGCGTGACGATGCGGCCCTTGCCGGCGCGCTTGATGGTCTCGGTGACGATCTTCCAGTTGACCTCGACCTGCTCGGGCGAACCGTACAGCGCGCAGTAGACGTTCCAGGCGCCCAGATGCTTGTCCTTGCGGATCTGCGCCAGCACGGAGTCCGGCGTGGCGCCCGGCTCGGTGATGTAGTCGGAGCGGCGCACGCCGCAGGTGGCGGCTTCCCACAAGGTGCCGGCGATCACCACCGCGTTCGGAATGATGTTGGCGATGCGCAGCGGGCGCAGCATCTCGACGATCTCGTTGATGTCGGCTTCGTTGTCGAACTTGATCTCGAACGGTTTGAACACCGGCGGCTTGGGCATCAGCCAGAAGCCCATCTTGGTGCAGATGCCGTAGTTGGACTGGGTGAACATGCCGTCCAGGGTCGGGCCGTAACCCCACTTGAACACCTGCCAGGCCTTGTCGCCCTTGACGCCGCCCATGCCGGTACGCAGCACGTCGCCGTTGGCCAACACCACTTCCATGCCGCACTGCATCAGGAAATGCTCGCCGTACGGGGTGTAGCCGACGCCGCGGTCCATCGTGTTGCCGACCGGGCCGGCAATCGCCGACGGCGCCGAGAACGACAGCATCAGCGGCAGCTTGTTCTCCTCGATGTAGTCGTAGAGCATCTGGTAGGTCACGCCAGGCTCGACCAGAGCCGTGCAGAGCTCGGGGTCGATGTGGATGATCTTGTTCATCTTCTTCAGATCGAGCACGATCTGGCCGCGCTCGACCGGCGCCGCCGAGCCGTAGCCGAAGTTGCGACCGGTCGAGATGGTCCAGACCGGGATCTTGTACTCGTTGCAGATCTTGACCACGGCCTGCACCTGCTCGACGCTGGTCGCGGTGACGACGGCCGACGGCTGGTGCCGCGCATCGGGCACCGACATCATGACCTTGGTGTAAGGGCGCAGATGATCGGCCGAGGTCAGCACCTGATCGGCGCCGAGGGCAGCCTGGAACTTCTTGATCGCCGCATCAAAGCGGTTCTCGCTCACGCCCTTGGGCAGGGCCTGGTATTTGCTTTTCATGGAATCTTGCTCCTGTTCAGATCACGCAGCGCAATGCCACATAGGCGTTGCCGTTCTCTTGCCCGCGGCCGGCAGTGGCCGCACCGGCCACCAGGGCCTGGCCCAGCGCGCCAGCCCGTTGCTGACCGGTGCTGTCCCGGCCGATCCGGTGCGGCTCGGCCGACAGCACGCGGCCACCGGCCGAGCGCACCAGGTCCAGCACCAGGATGGCGGCGGCATCGTCGAGCAGTCCGACCAGCAGGGTCGGGGTGTCGTCGTTCAGCAGCGCGTTGAGCTGCTGATAGGTCGAAGCCTCCAGGCCTTGCAGCGGCGGGGTGACCAGGCTGCTCGCCGGCTGGGCCGTGGCCTGGCGCACGCCGGCCAGGAAGGCGGCGTCGAGCGCGCTGCCGCTGACCAGCGGGGTCACGCGGGTCGCTGCATCGGCCACGCCGGCATCAGCCAGCGGTGCTGCAGCGCTGGTGCTCGCCTGCGCCCAGGGCATGGCGGCCAGCAGGCCGGCCGCAGCCAGGCCTTTCAGGACAAAACGTCGGTCATTGCTCATGACGGCTCTCCTTACGGGTTCTTGACCGGGGTGCTGGCCAGGTAATCGGCCAGCTGCTGCAGCGTCGCGTCGTCGATGTCGGTGACGCGGAAGGCCGGCATGGCACGGTTGCCGTTGCGCGCGATGCTGACATAGGTGATCGCGGGCAGACCGCGGCCCGTGATGACGGGGCCGATGCCCGCCTCATGGCATTTGGCGCAGATCTTCTGGTAGAACTGCTGGCCCGCGTTGACGGACTGTGCCGTGGCCGGCTGGACTGAAGCCAGTGCCAGCAGGGCCAGGCCTAGGGTTGAAGTCATCTTGTTGATCAATTGCTTCTCCTCTGTGATGTAGTGGCTCGGAATCGACCCGATCAGAACGGGTAGTGACGCGGCTGGTTCTGGATCGTGATCCAGCGCAGCTCGGTGAAGGAGTCAATGCCAGCCTGGCCGCCGAACTTGCCGTAGCCAGAAGACTTGACGCCGCCGAACGGCATCTGGGCCTCGTCATGCACGGTCGGGCCGTTGACATGGCAGATGCCGGACTCGATGCGGCCCGCAACTTGCCAGGCGCGCGAGACATCGCGGCCGAACACGGCGGCAGCCAGACCGAACTCGTTGTCGTTGGCGCAGGCCACGGCCTCCTCGACGCCATTGACGCGCACGATGGCCTTGACCGGCGCGAACGACTCCTCGCGGTAGATTTCCATCGCGGGCGTGACATGGTCGAGCAGCGTGGCCGGCATCAGCGTGCTGTCGGCCTTGCCGCCGCACAGCAGCTTGGCACCCTTGGCCAGCGCGTCGTCGATCAAGGCATTGCAGCGTGTGACCGTAGCCTGGTCGACCACCGAACCCAGCACCACCGGACCCTGGCGCGGATCGCCGAGCGGCAGGCTTTGCGCGCGTGCCGTCAGCTTGGCGACGAACTCGTCGGCCACGGCCTGGTCGACGATCAGGCGCTCGGTCGACATGCAGATCTGGCCCGAGTTGGCGAAGGCGCCGAAGGTCGCGGCGGCGACCGCAGCGTCGATGTCGGCATCATCGAGCACCACGAAGGGTGCCTTGCCGCCGAGTTCGAGCACGGCCGGCTTGAGGTACTTGGCGCAGGTCTGGGCGATCAGCCGGCCGACCTTGGTCGAGCCGGTGAAGTTGACCCGGCGCAGCGCCGGGTGCGCCACGATGGCCTCGACCACCGCGCCGGCATCGGCCGGGGCATTGGTGACGAAGTTGACCACGCCGGGCGGCAGGCCGGCTTCCTGCAGCGCCTCGATGATCAGGCCGTGGGTGGCCGGGCACAGCTCGGAGCCTTTCAGGATCACGGTGTTGCCGCAGGCCAGCGGGGTCGAGATGGCGCGCACGCCCAGGATCACCGGCGCGTTCCAGGGCGCGATGCCCAGCACCACGCCAGCCGGCTGGCGCACAGCCATGGCAACGTTGCCCGGCACATTCGACGGAATCACCTGGCCGCTGATCTGGGTTGTCAGGGCTGCGGCTTCCAGCAACATGTCGGCCGCCAGATGGACATTGAAGCCGGCCCAGATGCCGGAGGCGCCGGTCTCGGTCGCCATCGCGGCGACGAAGGCATCGGCCTTGGCTGCCAGCGACTGCGAGGCCTTCATCAGCAGGCCGCGGCGTTCGCCCGGACCCATGGCGGCCCAGGCCGGGAAGGCCTGGGCCGCCGCCTCGACGGCGGCCTGGGCATCGGCGACCGTCGCGGCCGGGGCCCGCGTGGCCACGCTGTGGTCGAGCGGATTGCGGCGTTCGAAGGTCACGCCGTTCGATGCAGCCCGCTGCTGGCCACCGATCAGCATCTGGATTTCGTTCATTTCGTTCGTCCCGGAAAAATCTGAAGAGGACCGAATGGTAGGAAGGCAGGGCCGAACCGGCTTGTCCTGGAGTGCACAAAAGTCTTGACTGACAGCGCAAGGCCGCTAGGGAATGCACCGGCTTGCCGCTGCGCCGGGTCCGGCGGATAATGAAAAAATGATGACCGGCTCCATCCTTTCCACCGATGAGCTCCCGTCGAACGAACGGGCCCAGGCTTGGCGCGACTGGATGTCGACGCTGTTCTTCGGGCTGGAGTCCGACCTGTACGGCGCCGAGGTATTCGACGGCCATCTGAGCAATGCGCGCGCTGGCGACGTGCTGATGACCCGGCTCGATGCCAACCGCCACCGCGTGATCCGCAGCCCCGGACTGGCGCGTGCCAGCGAGGCCAGCTACCTCAAGATCATCGCGCCCTGGGAAGGCAATGCCGCCGTCGAGCAGCATGGCCGCCAGGCCTGGGTCAGGCCCGGTGGCTGGGCCATCTACGACACCACCGGCAGCTACGAAGTCGCCAACCCCGAGCGTTCGCAGCACCTGATCGTGATGCTGCCCAAGGAGCAGCTGATCGAGCGCGGCCTGCGGCTCGACCCGCTGATGGGCCGGCATGTGGGCGGGGCCAGCGGCATCTCACGGGTGGCGCTCGAGGCCATGCGCCATACCTACCAGGAGCTGCCGAGCATGACGCCCGAGGCCGCGCGCGGTGCTGGCGACCTGATCCTGGAAATGGTGCGGCTGTCGCTGCAGGAGCTGGCAGGCCGGGGCAATGGCGCGACCCAGCGCGAGGCGTTCAAGGACCGGATTCGCGACTACATCGGCCAGCATTTGCGCGACCCGGCGCTGTCGATCGACCGGATTGCCGAGGTGCTCAGGTGCAGCAAGCGCCATCTGCACCAGGCTTTTTCCGACGAGGAAGTCACGCTGGCCCAGTTCATCCTGCAGCGCCGGCTGCAGGCCTGCATGCGCGACCTGCGCAATCCCCAGTACCAGCCGCGCACGATCACCGACATCGCGTTTTCCTGGGGTTTCAACAACGGCGCCCATTTCAGCCGCGTGTTCCGCGAGCATGCCGGGCTGTCGCCGAGCGATTTTCGCGCCGCCTCGCTGGCAGCGGGTTTGCTGCCGCACTGAGAGCCGTCAGCCGCTGGCGCGCGCGCAACGCCCAGGCTACCCCAGACTGGCGCGCGACCGCCGGCTAACGCGCCGCGCAGCCGCGGCAGACCGCCAGCGCCAGCCGGTGCAGCGCCTGCCAGGGGTCGGCCGGCCAGTCGGCGTCCTTGAGTCCCTTGACGATGCCGTCGACCTTGTGCGCGTCCTGCAGCCACTGCGCAAGCTGGGCCGGACCCAGGCGCGGCAGCACGCGCTCGAAGCGCTTTTCCTTCGCGCCCCAGACCCGCTGCTCACGCAGCACCATCGGCAGCGGCCGGCCGTCGGCGACCGCGCGCTTGACGCGGTTCAGGGCCCGGATATCGTCGGCCAGCGCCCAGTGCACCAGCACGGCGGCCTCGCCCTCGGCCTGCAGGCCGTCGAGCATGCGCTGCACCCGCGCCGGCTGGCCGTCGAGCACGGCCTCGGCCAGTTTGAACGGGTCGTAGCGCGCGACATTGAGCACCGCGCTCTCGACCTGCTCGAAGTTGAGCTCGCCCTGCGGGTAAAGCAGCGCCAGCTTCTGGATCTCCTGGTGCGCGGCCAGCAGGTTGCCCTCGACCCGGTCGGCCATGAAGGCCAGGATGCGCTGGCCCGGCTCGCCCGCGGCGACGCGCTGGCCCTGCTGCTGCAGGCGCTGCGCGATCCAGCCCGGAAGCTGGGCCCGCTCGACCGGATCGATCCGCACCGTCACGCCATGGGCGTCGAGGGCGCCGAACCAGGCGCTTTTCTGGGTCGCGGCATCGAGCCGCGGCAGCAGCACCAGCGTCAGCATGCTGTCGTTGCCGGCCGCCCCGGCGGCGATCTGCTGTAGCGCGACCGAACCCTCCTTGCCCGGCTTGCCGGACGGGATGCGGATCTCGACCAGCTGCTTGTCGGCGAACAGGCTCAGAGAGCCGCCGGCGGCCATCACCGCGCTCCAGTCGAAATGCGCGCCGGCGACGGTGAAGACGCTGCGCTCGCTGTGACCCTGGGCGCGTGCAGCAGCGCGGATCGCGTCGGCCGCCTCCTGCTGCAGCAGCGGATCGTCACCGTGCAGGGTGTAGAGGGTTTTCAGCCCGCGCTGCAGCTGCGCGGGTAATTGGAGGGCGGGGACTTGCATGGTGTGCGTTTGATTGTAGAGTGGCCTGTCACCCGGAGGAAAACCGCATGGACAGCTCAACCTGCATCAGCCTGATCGGCGCGCCGACCGACATCGGCGCCAGCGTGCGCGGCGCCTCGATGGGGCCGGAGGCGATGCGGGTCGCCGGCCTGCAAGCGGCGCTCGAACAGCGCGGGCTGCGGGTGCTTGACCAGGGCAACCTGGCCGGGCCGGCCAACCCCGACCTGCCGGCGCAAGGCGGCTACCGTCATCTGGCCCAGGTGATCGCCTGGAACCAGCGCGTGCACGAGGCGGTGCTGGCCGAGCTGCGGCAGGACCGGCTGCCGCTGCTGCTGGGCGGCGACCATTGCCTGGCGATCGGCTCCATCAGCGCGGTCGCGCTTCACTGCCGCGAGCGCGGCCGGCGCCTGCGCGTGCTCTGGCTCGATGCCCATGCCGACTTCAATACCCGCGAGCTGACGCCGAGCGGAAATATGCACGGCATGCCGGTGGCTTGCCTGTGCGGCCTCGGACCGCCCGGATTGACCCGGCTGGGCGGCGGCGATGCGCCGGCGCTGCAGCCCGGGCAGCTGCGCCAGCTTGGCATCCGCAGCGTCGACCCGGGTGAGAAGCGGCTGGTGCATGAACAGGGCCTGGAGGTCTACGACATGCGCTACATCGACGAACACGGCATGCGCCACGCGATGGAACAGGCCCTGCTCGGTGTCGATGCCGACACCCACCTGCATCTCAGCCTGGACCTGGACTTCCTGGACCCGGAGATCGCGCCCGGCGTCGGCACCCCGGTGCGCGGCGGACCGAACTACCGCGAGGCCCAGCTCTGCATGGAGATGATCGCCGACAGCGGCCGGCTGGCCAGCCTGGACCTGATGGAGCTCAACCCGGCGCTCGATCTGCGCAACCGCAGCGCGCGGCTGGCGGTCGACCTGATCGAGAGCCTGTTCGGCAAGAGCACGCTGATGCGACCACGCGCGCGGGCCGAAGCCGGCGGGAACTGAGCGCTCGCTCGATCCCGCTCATGGCGCATCGCCCTGGTGCCGCGCCAGTTCTCCGATCCGCGCCAGCGCCCGCCGTTCCACGTCGGTCCAGGCGCCGGCAAAGCTCAGCCGCAGGCAGTGGCGAAAGCGATCGGTCGCGGTGAACAGCGCGCCCGGCCCGAAGGTGATGCCCTCGGCGACGCAGCGCTGGAACAGGGTCATGGCATCGAGCTGTCCGGGCAGCTCCACCCACAGGGTATAGCCCGCCGACGGATCGCTGACCCGGGTGCCACGTGGAAAGCCGTCGCTGATCAGGCCGCGGGCCTCTTGCAGCCGGTCCTTCATCAAGGCGCCGAGACGGCGCATGCGGGCCTCGTAGCCGGCCTGCGACAGCAGATCGGCCAGTGCCTGCTCCAGCACCACATTGGTCGGGCCGCCCTGCACCCGTTTCAGCATGCTCACGCTGTCCTTCCAGCGCCCGGCCTCGACCCAGCCGAGGCGCAGCCCGGGTGCCACGGTCTTGGAGAACGAGCCGCAGACCATCACACCCCCGTCCTGGTCGAACGCCTTGGCGGCCTTGCGCCGCTCGTCCGCCGCCAGCAGGTCGTTGAAGACCACGTCCTCGATCAGGGGAATCTGCCGGCTGGCCAGCATCTGCACCAGGGCACGCTTGTCCGAGTGCTTCATGACCGCCCCGAGCGGATTGGACAGGGTCGGCACCGACAGCACGACCTTGACCGGCTGCGTGTCCAGCGCCAGTTGCAAGGCCGGCAAGGACAGGCCCTGCTTCGGATGGGTCGGCACCTCCAGCACGCGCAAGTTCAGGGACTCCAGCAAGTCCAGGAAGCCGAAATGGGTTGGCGACTCCAGCGCCACCACGTCACCGGGCTTGGTCACGGCGCGCAGGCAAAGGCCGACCGCATGAATGCAACTCGACGTGATGATGAGGTCGTCGGCCAGCAGCTGGCAGCCCAGGTGCAGGGCGCGCCGAGCCACCGCCTCGCGCAAGGCCAGCGTGCCCGGCGAGTCGCTGTATTCGATCAGACTCTGGCGATGGATGCGGGTGGCCCGCGCCAGCGCGACGCGGACGCGGTCGTCATCGAAGAACAGGGGGTCCTTCGGACAGGCGCCACCAAAGCTGACCACCGGGTAGGCCGCGCCGAAGGTCACCTCCCGGCCCTGGGGCTGGAACACCGCGATGGTTTCGGTGCGGCTCTTGCGCTGCAGCACCAGACTGTGCCGGGGCGGGCGACTGACCGCGGGCAAGGCCGGCCGGCGGCTGCGCGGCGCCACGAAATAGCCCGCTTTCGGCCGGGCCACCACCAGCTGGCGCTCCTCGAGCCACTGGAAGGCCTGCACCGCCGTGGACACCGAAACCCCGTTCTGCGACGCCAGGTCGCGCAGCGATGGCAGACGCTGCCCGACCCGGAATACCTGGGCGTCGATCATCTGCCCGATCCGCTGCCCGATCTGGGCATACAGGGGTGTCTTGACCGAGGGCGACAGATTGCTCATGCGGGCTATTGTGCCGAATCCAGGCCCGGAACCCGAGGAAGCACACAGTACAGATTGCCACCGGCTCGCACTACACAGATCGGCGCGCCGTCGGGCCTGACAGGCTGCGAATAGGGCCGTGTTGTGGCTTGGCGCCCTGGTGCCGCCAGCGGACAGTGGAGCCATACAGGAAGGAACCCGCCCATGACCTCTTCACCATCCCTGATCGAACTGTGGCCCGGACAGGCCCGGACCCTGCGCGCCGCCCCAGGCCTGCGGCTGCGAGTCTGGAGCGGCCGGCTCTGGATCACTGGCTCGGGCGATCCGAACGACTATTTCGTGGCGGCTGGCCAGACCCTGACCCTGGGCCAAGGCCTGCTGGTGCTCGAAGCCGACGCCGGACCAGCTCGTTACTCGCTGATCCGCCCGGCTGCAGCTCAGTCGGGCCTGATCGCTGCCAGCCGGCGCATCAGCTGGCGCACGATGTCGGACTGCATCTCGCGGTAGAGCAGTTCTTCCTCGGCCTGCTTGCCGAGCACGAGTGCCTCGTCGTAGCTGAGGTCGCGCTCCTGCAGCAGTTCGAGATCATCAATCAGGTCGCGGCCCTTGCCGCTGCGGACGCGGAACTTGAAGCGCACGCGCAGCTGCAGTTCGCGCACCTGGCCAATCGAGGTAATGCCGACCACGGCGCGCTCGCGCTGCTCGTTGAGCACCGTCAGCTCGACCTCGGCCGGCGCCTGCAACTGGCCTGCCAGCGCCGGCTCGACCAGCTGCACACCGCTGGCTTGCAACTGGGCGCGCAGCTCGCGCCCGATCTCGCTGTGCTCCGACAGGTTGCTGCGCAGGCTGGCAAAGGGCAGCTTGAGCGCGCCGCGCAGCCGGAAGCCGCAGCCGGCCAGCGCCAGCGTCAGTCCGCCAGCTGCAGCGGCCCGCAGCCAGGCGCGGCGGTCAACCCCAACCGCCAAGGCCGCGGCATCGGCGGCCAGCAGCGAGCCGGATGGCGGGTGCGAGGTCGGGGCGCGCATCGGGGTTACAGCACCACGTTGACGAGGCGGCCCGGCACCACGATCACCTTCTTCGGTGTCGCGCCGTTGGCCTGCTTCTGCACCGGCTCGCTGGCGACGGCAGCCGCCTCGATCGCGGCCTTGTCGGCGCTGGCCGGCACCAGGATCGAACCGCGCAGCTTGCCGTTGATCTGCAGCATCAGCTCGATCTCGTCCTGCACCAGCGCGGCCGGATCGACCTTGGGCCAGGGCGCGTCGAGCAGCTCGCCAAGCTCGCCGGCATAGCCGAGGCTGCTCCAGAGCTGGTGCGTGATATGCGGCGTCGCCGGGTACAGGCAGCGCAGCAGGATGCCGAAGCCCTCGATCAGCGCGACCTGGCCGCCGGCCGTGGCATCGGCGTCGAAGCCCTCAAGCGCATTGAGCATCTTCATCGTGCCCGAGACCACGGTGTTGTACTGCATGCGCTGGTAGTCGTAGTCGACCTGCTTGAGCACGGTATGCAGCTCGCGGCGCAGCGCCTTGGCTTCCTTGCCGAACGCGACATCGTTGAGCTTGTGCGCCTGTGCCACGCTCTCGATCGCCTGGGTCCAGTTGGTGTGCGACAGCTTGTAGCCGAAGTTCCAGACCCGGCGCAGGAAGCGGTAGCTGCCCTCGACCGCGGCATCGTTCCATTCCAGCGTCGCCTCGGGCGGCGCGGTGAACATGGTGTAGAGGCGGGCCGTGTCGGCGCCGTACTTCTCGATCAGGTCCTGCGGATCGACGCCGTTGTTCTTGGACTTGGACATGGTGCCCACGCCCTCGTAGTCGATCGCGGTGCCGACCGGCAGCAAGCCGTCGGCGCTTTCCACCGCGTTCTTGAGCTGGGCACCGACGATCTTGCCGCCCTCGTCGAGCAGATGCTCGACATCGTGCGGCCAGAAATATTCCTTGGCGCCCTTCTCGGTGCGGCGCGAATAGATATGGTTCAGCACCATGCCCTGGGTCAGCAGCTTCTTGAACGGCTCGTCGACCTTGACCAGGCCCAGGTCGCGCATGACCTTGGTCCAGAAGCGCGCGTAGAGCAGGTGCAGGATCGCGTGCTCGATGCCGCCGATGTACTGGTCCATCGGCATCCAGTAGTCGGCGCCTTCGGCCACCATGGCCTCGGCGTTCTTCGGGTCGCAGTAGCGCAGGAAATACCAGGACGAATCCACGAAGGTGTCCATGGTGTCGGTCTCGCGCCGCGCCGCGGCACCGCAGATCGGGCAGGTCACGCCGGCGTGGAAGCCTTCGTGCTTGACCAGCGGGTTGCCGGAGCCATCCGGCACGCAGTCCTCGGGCAGCACGACCGGCAGGTCTTTTTCCGGCACCGGCACCGAGCCGTGCTGGGCGCAGTGGATGATCGGGATCGGCGTGCCCCAGTAGCGCTGGCGGCTGATGCCCCAGTCGCGCAGGCGGAAGGTGGTCTTCTTCTCGCCCAGGCCCTTGGCGCCCAGCAGTTCGGCCACCTTGTCGACCGCCGCCTTGTAACCCAGGCCATCGAGCGCGCCGGAGTTCACGCACACCAGCGCGCCGGTCTTGTCCGCGTACCAGTCCTGCCAGCGGGTGTCATCGAACACCTTGAAGCCGGACGGGGCCGAAGCGGCCAGTCCGCCGCGCTCCTCAGTCACAAGCTCCGATTCGTCGCGCGGCGGCCTGACCGCTCCGTCCCCTGCGCCCTGGCTCACCCCCTCCGGAACGCCAACGACCTGCTTGATGGCGATGCCGTACTTGAGCGCGAAGGCGAAATCGCGCTCGTCGTGTGCCGGCACGCCCATCACGGCGCCGTCGCCGTAGCTCATCAGCACATAGTTGCCGACCCAGACCGGTACCTGTTCGCCGGTCAGCGGATGGGTCACGAGCAGGCCGGTCGGCATGCCCTTCTTTTCCTGCGTCGCGAGCTCGGCCTCGGTGGTGCCGCCCTGCCTGCATTCCTCGAGGAAAGCGGCCAGCGCCGGGTTGGTCTCGGCCGCGTGCAGCGCCAGCGGGTGCTCGGCCGCCACGGCGCAGAAGGTCACGCCCATGATGGTGTCGGCGCGCGTCGTGAACACGTAGAGATGGCCGTCCTGGATGGCATTGCCGTCATGACCGCGGATCTGGTGCGGGAAGGCAAAGCGCACGCCGCTGCTCTTGCCGATCCAGTTCTCCTGCATCAGGCGCACCTTGTCGGGCCAGCCGTCGAGCGTCGCCGCCTCGTTGCCGAGCTGCACATGCTGCAGCAACTCCTCGGCATAGGACGTGATGTTGAGGTAGTAGCCCGGGATCTCGCGCTTCTCGACCGGCGCGCCAGTGCGCCAGCCGCGGCCGTCGATCACCTGCTCGTTGGCCAGCACGGTCTGGTCGACCGGGTCCCAGTTCACGACCTGGGTCTTGCGGTAGGCGATGCCCTTTTCGAGCATCTTGAGGAACAACCACTGGTTCCACTTGTAGTACTCGGGCGAGCAGGTGGCGATCTCGCGCGACCAGTCGACCGCCAGGCCCATCGCCTGCATCTGCTGCTTCATGTAGGCGATGTTCGAGTAGGTCCACTGCGCCGGCGGCACCTTGTTCTTGAGCGCCGCGTTCTCGGCCGGCAGGCCGAAGGCGTCCCAGCCCATCGGCATCAGGACGTTGTAGCCCTGCATGCGCAGCTGGCGCGTCAGCATGTCGTTGATCGTGTAGTTGCGCACATGGCCCATGTGCAGCTTGCCGCTCGGATAAGGCAGCATCGAGCAGGCGTAGTACTTGGGCTTGCTGCTGTCCTCGCTCACGCGGTAGGCGTCAGCCGCCGTCCAGTGGGCATGCGCGGCGCGTTCGATCTCTTGGTGCTGGTATTTGTCTTGCATGGCGATATTGGCAACAAAAACCGGCTGTGTGTTTCCCGGTCAATGGATGGCATTTTAGGCCGTTGTCTTCATGACGCCGCCGGGGCAGCCGGCCAGATCCCGAAACGGGGCGTCAGCTGCGCCTGGGCAACCAGCGCAGCAAGGCAGCGCGCAAAGCCTCATAGAGGACGGGCTTGGACAGGAAATCGTCCATGCCCGCAGCCAAGGCTTGCTGGCAATCGGCGGCATAGGCATCGGCGGTCAAGGCGATGATGGGCAGGTGCGCGCGTTGCTCGCGGCCTTCCCATTCGCGGATGGCCCGGGTGGCCGAGCGGCCATCCATCACCGGCATCTGTATGTCCATGATGACCAGGTCAAAGGCGGCCTGGCCCTGCACCGCCGCGACGCCTTGCTGACCATCCTCGGCCATCGCCACTTCCAGTCCCATCTTGCGCAACATGGACTGGATGACGATGCGATTGGTGGCGTTGTCCTCGACCACCAGGATGCGGCCCGTCAGCCGTTCGTCTCCGGCCTGATTGCTGTTGTCGCGATTGGCGACGCCGGTCCGGGCGACCTGGCGCCGGTCCTCGACCGCGTCAACCGTCTCGAGACAGACCTGGAACCAGAAGCACGACCCTTGGCCGGGTTGGCTCTCCACCCCGACCGTACCGCCCATCAACTGGGCCAGGCTGCGCACGATCGACAAGCCCAGGCCGGTGCCGCCGTACTTGCGGGTCATCGAACTGTCGGCCTGGCTGAAGGCCTGGAACAGATGGGGCAGCCGGTCGGGCGGAACGCCGATGCCCGTGTCCGTGACCGCGAACTTCAGCAGGGTCTTGCCGCCCTGTGCGTCATGTTCGCTGGCTTCGATGATGACTGAACCTTGCTCGGTGAACTTGATCGCATTCGTGATCAGGTTGGTTGCCATCTGGCGCAGCCGATGCGGATCGCCGCGATAACGCCTTGCCCCTCCGAGCCAGCGGAATTCGATCTCCAGCCCCTTGCTGTGCGCCGATGTGGAAAAGAGCGACTTGAGCTCGCCCAGCAGCTGTGCCGGATCAAAGACCGCCGCCTCGAGCACCAGCTTGCCCGAATCGACCTTGGCCATGTCGAGGATGTCGTTGAGCAGGGTCAACAGCATCTGGCCGGAATTCAGAATGATGCGCGCGTAATCGAGGCGCTCGGCATCCGGCAGCGTGGACGACAACAGCAGCTGTGCCATGCCGAGGATGCCGTTCATCGGCGTGCGGATCTCGTGCGACATGGTGGCCAGAAACTGGCTCTTGGCGAGGTTGGCGGCCTCGGCGGTTTCCTTGGCCACCACCAGCACCGCCTCCATGCGCTTGCGCTCCGTGATGTCGCGACTCGAGGCATAGAGATAATGCTGACCGTCGAGCAAGATGCCCTTGGCGCTGATTTCCACGTCGAAGAACGAGCCATCCTTGCGGCGATGGCGGGTTTCGAAGACGGCCGGTTGCTTCATCAGGCGACGGACCCCGGCCGTGATCTGGTCCCTGGGCAGGCCAGTATCCCAGTCGGTGAGGTTCAGGCCCAGGACTTCCTGCTGCTGGTAGCCCAGCATGCGCGCGAAGGACGGACTGCATTCCACGAGGTTGCCGGCTTCGTCGATGATGTGGATGCCGTCGATGGCCGTCTCGAGCAAGCACTCCATGCGAGTCAAGGCATTCTTCTGCGAGGAGATATCCACCAGCGTGGCCAGATGCAGGTCGCGTCCCGGCAGGATGGCCGATTCAGCCAGCAGCGTCTTGAAACTGCCGTCCTTGCAGCAGATGCGTACTTCGATCGGTTCGAACGGGCTGCCGTCGCGCACCGAGATTTCGCGCCGAAACCGCCATTCCTCGATCAACTGCTGACGGTAGTCGGGATCGGGGTAGGCCTGGGCGCGGAATTCCTCCAGCTTGAGCATGTCGTCCAGGGTATAGCCGAGTACCTTGACGAAAGCCCGGTTCACATAGGTGACCTGCGACCCGCTGTTGATGACCATCGGAACCGGCGAGGCATTGATGATCGCGCGCAACCGGTTCTCGCTTTCACGCAAGATCAGCTCGGTCTGCATCCGCTCGGTGATGTCCTGCACGGTTCCCACGCCCTCGAGCGCCACGCCGGTCGCGCTGCGCCGGATCTCGGCCCGCTCCCTGACCCAACGGACCTCGCCCGCCACGACAATCCGGTGTTCGAGGTCGTATTCGGCACCCGCCAGCGCGGCATTCCAGGCTTCGATGACGGCAGGCAGATCTTCCGCTGGAAGGCAGGACCAGAAGCGATCGATGCTCATCGGCGTACCCAGCGGGATGCCGAACAGGCGGTAGGTCTCGTCAGACCAGGCGAGCCGGTTGTTCGGGATGTCCAGATACCAGCTGCCGAGATGGGCAATGCTCTGCGCCTGAGTGAGCTGACGGCTGGTTTCGAGCAGTTGCTGATTCGTGTCGTGCAGCTTGCGCTCTTCCTGCTTCAGGCGGGCGATCAGCAGCTCGGCGGGCTGTCGTACCCCGGTGACGGCGATCGCCAAGTAGGCGAACACGGCGGAGGCAATGCGGAAGTAATGTCCGATTTCATTCGAGAAATCGTAGAAATCGACATACTGGGTGAAGCAGAATTCCGTGATCGCCGCCGACGACAGCGAGCCCACGAGCAGCCAGAAGACTTTTTTCGTGAACTGATCACGGTGGCGCCACAGCAAGACCATGCCGACCAGCGTCAGGCCGATGATCACGTATTCCGTGACGATCTTGAACGGCGTCAGGCCGACACCATCCTCGAAGGTAGGCGGCAGCCAGCCCTTGAACACCGACAACACGCCGATGCCGCCAACCAGACCGAATGCCAGCGCCGGACGCAGGAAACCCAGCTGGCACCGGATCAGCAGCGGCGCCAGCACGACTGCGACCGCCTCGATCAGCCGGGCGATCAACCACAGCTGGGTCGGATAATTCGTCGTGACATCCGGCAGCAGGGTCATGCCCTTGAAGGTCAGGGCATGGAAGATATCGACCAGACCGATCGCCCCATAGGCCGATCCGAGCAAGGTGAGATAGTGGTTCGACAGTTGACGGCGCGCCGTCCAGACCAGCGAGAAGATCGAGAAGTTCACCATGATGGCGATGATCTCGGCCATCGTGTGAAACAGCAGGTAATGCTCGCGGCGCGCCAGCACCATGATCACCAGCGCCAGTACAAGAAACACCCATAAGCCGAATGGCTCGTAGCGCTTGCCCTCGTCTGGCTGACGGACATCGCCTTGTCTAATGCCGAATATGCTCATGCGGTGCTCTGCAGCCTGGGGAACTGCCGGGGCTTATGTCAGCGCAGGCTGAGCACGTCGAACATGTCGTACAGGCCGTTGGGCTTGTCGGCCAGGAAGCGGGCGGCGCGCAGGCTGCCCTGGGCATAGGTGGCGCGGCTGCTCGACTTGTGCGTGATCTCGATCCGGTCGCCAATGCCGGCGAACAGCACGGTGTGGTCGCCGACGATGTCGCCACCGCGCACGGTCGCAAAGCCGATGCTCGACGGGTCGCGCTCGCCGGTGTGGCCGTAGCGCTCGTAGACCGCGCAGTCCTTGAGGTCGCGGCCCAGCGCGTCGGCGATCACCTCGCCCATCTTGAGCGCGGTGCCGCTCGGCGCGTCGACCTTGTGGCGGTGGTGCGCCTCGATGATCTCGATGTCGTAGCCGGTCGAGAGCGCCTTGGCGGCCATCTCAAGCAGTTTCAGCGTGACGTTGACGCCGACGCTCATGTTCGGTGCCATCACGATCGCGATGCTCTTGGCCGCCTCGGCGATCTCGGCCTTCTGCTCGTCGGAAAAGCCGGTGGTGCCGATGATCAGCTTGACGCCATGCCGGACGCAGGCACGCAGATGCTCCATCGTGCCCTCGGGGCGGGTGAAGTCGATCAGATACTGGCTGCCGGCCATCGCGTCGAGGTCGGACGCAATCGCCACGCCGCTGGCCTGGCCCATGAAGCCGCTGGCGTCCAGGCCCAGTGCCGGGCTGCCGGCGCGGTCGAGCGCGGCACCGAGGGTGCAGTCATCGGCTTCCTGGACGGCTTCGATCAGCGTGCGGCCCATGCGGCCGCTGGCGCCTGCGATGCAGACGCGGTGAAGGGAATTGCTCATGGCGGATTAACGGGATTCGAGGGGCGGGTAGCTCGCCGCAGGCGCGGCGGCGGGAGCGGTTTTTTCGGGCTCGGCCGGCTGGCGGTTCTTGGTCGCGAAGGCCTTGAGCTCGGCCTCGGTCGCCACCAGCGGCGGCACCTTGGCGCCCTTGCGCCGCACGTCGAGCGAGGAGACGAACTCCTGCTCGGACGGCAGGTCGTCGGCCTGCACGCGCTCGAGCGCCTCGCGCTTGAAGAACACCGTCACCTTGCGCTGCTGGGGCGGCTGACCCTGACGCCGGAAGCCGAACACATAGTCCCAGCGGTCGGCATGGAAGGCACTGGTCAGCAGGGGGGTGCCCAGGATGCTGCGCACCTGCTCGCGCGGCATGCCGATCTGCAAGGCCTGGACCTGTTCGCGCGTCACGACATTGCCCTGCAGTACATCGCTCTGATAAGGCGTCAGCACACCACCGAGCGAGCCGACTGCCTCGCCGACCTTGCCCACACTGGAGCAGGCGGACAGCGCCAGCAGCGCCGAGGCGGCGAGCAGGGTTGCACCAAAGGTGCGGATGCGCAGCGGGGAGGGGATGAACATCATGTCTCTGCGGTCAAAGGTGAAACCCTGCGCAGGCTGGAGCGCATGGCGATATGATCCGAGGCATTGTAGCCCTTGGGGCGCGACCCAGCCGTGCCCGGCTTGGGCCCCGCCGGGCCCGGGTCCGCGACGGACCCCAGCCAGCCAGTCAGCCATGTCCAACATCGAAGAACTCAAGAACACCGGACTCAAAGCCACCCTGCCCAGGCTCAAGATCCTGGACGTGTTCCAGAACAGCCGCCAACGCCACATGACGGCCGAGGACGTGTTCCGCGTCCTGCTCGAAAGCCGCTCGGACATCGGCCTGGCCACCGTCTACCGGGTGCTGATGCAGTTCGAGCAGGCCGGCCTGCTGACGCGCAGCAGCTTCGAGTCGGGCAAGGCGGTCTACGAGCTCAACGAAGGTCAGCACCACGACCATCTGGTCTGCCTGGACTGCGGCCGGGTCGAGGAGTTCTACGACCCCGAGATCGAGCGGCGCCAGCACCAGATCGCGCAGGAGCGCGGTTTCACGCTGCAGGAGCACGCCCTGTCGCTCTACGCCAGCTGCAGCAAGCCCGACTGCGAGCACCGCGCGCGCACCAAGCGCTGAAGCAGCAGCTTCAGCGCGGGCCGCGCTCCATGGCCTCGCGCTGGCGCTGCGTGAACTCGGCATAGGTGTCGATGCCGCGCAGCTGCAGGATGGTGTTGCGCACGGCAGCCTCGACCAGCACCGCGATGTTGCGCCCGGCCACGACCTGGATCACGGCCTTGCGCACCGGCACGCCCAGCACATCCTGGTACAGCGGCTCGGACGGCATGCGCTCGTAGTCGCGCTCCATCGTCTCCTTGCGCACCAGGTGCACGATCAGCTTGAGCCGCATCTTGCGCCGCACGGCGGTCTCGCCAAAGATCTGCTTGATGTCGAGCAGGCCGATGCCGCGCACCTCGAGCAGGTTCTGCAGCAATTCGGGGCAGCGGCCCTCGATCGTGTTCTGGTTGATCCGGAACAGATCGACCGCATCGTCGGCCACCAGGCCGTTGCCGCGCGAGATCAGCTCGAGGCCGAGCTCGCTCTTGCCGAGGCCGGACTCGCCGGTGATCAGTACGCCGATGCTCAGGATGTCCATGAAGACGCCGTGCAGCGTGGCGCGCTCGGCGAAATGCCGCGCCAGATAGGCGCGCAGCACGTCGATCACATGGGCCGACGAGCCGCGGGTCGAGAACAGCGGAATATGCGCGCGCTCGCACATCGAGACCAGCGCGTCGGGCGCCGGCTGGTCGTCGGCCACCACCAGCACCGGCGGCTCGAGCGTGACGATGCGCGAGACCCGGCGCCGGCAGTCGTCCTGACCCGAGTGGATCAGGTAGCGCACCTCGCGCTCGCCCAGCACCTGGATGCGGTAGGGGTGGATGTAGTTCAGGTGACCGACCAGGTCGGCACTCGAGCGCGCCTGCTGGATCGCGAGTTCGTCGAAGCGACGCTCGGACGCGCTCTGGCCGGCCAGCCACTGCCAGCCCAGGCTCTCGCGGTGGTCCTCGAACAGCGCGTCGGCGCTGATGAGCTTGGGTTTCATGGCACGGGCCTCAGGCGGCGCTGTGGGCCGACTGCCAGGCGGCAATCATCCGGTGCAGATCGGCGGCATCGGTGCTGCCCTTCATGCGCTCGCGCAGCACGCCGTCGCTGAGCAGCTCGGCGATCTCGGACAGGATCTCGAGATGCTTCTGGGTCGAAGCCTCGGGCACCAGCAGGAAGATCAGCAGTCCGACCGGCGACTCGTCAGGCGCGTCGAAGCCGATCGGCTGCGCGAGCTGGAACACCGCAGCCAGCGGCTGCTTGAGGCCCTTGATGCGACCGTGCGGAATGGCCACGCCGTGGCCCAGGCCGGTCGAGCCCAGACGTTCGCGGGCGAACAGGCTGTCGGTGACCAGCGCCCGGTTGAGGCCATGCAGGGTTTCGAACAACAGGCCTGCTTCCTCGAACGCGCGTTTCTTGCTGGTGGCATCAACGGCCACCAGAACTTGGTCAGCAGGCAATATGACGGAGAGTCGGTTCATGTGACAGCCTCGGGATGGGAGCGCAAATTATGCCTAACCACATCAAGCTGACGCGGAAAAACGAAAAAGCCGCTTGAGGCGTCAAGCGGCTTTTTGCGCTACAGGCATTGTGCCACAGCGGGCTCAGGGCTCACTGCAGGGTGCGCTTGGCGCTGTCGTGGTGGTGCTCCTGAAGCTTGTCCTTGTGGCGCAGGACCTGGCGGTCGAGCTTGTCGGCGAGTTCGTCGACTGCCGCGTAGAGGTCGGCATGCGCGCTTTCGGCAAAGATGTCCTTGCCCTTGACGTGGATGTTGCACTCTGCCTTCTGGCGCAGATCCTTCTCGGTGAGCTTGTCCACCGAGAGCAAAACCTTGATATCGACAACCTGATCGAAATGCCGGGTGATGCGATCGAGTTTTTCAGCGACGTAGCTGCGCAGGGCAGGCGTGACTTCGAGGTGATGACCGCTGATCGTCAGGTTCATAGAGAGCCTCCTATGCTCGGATTGACCATGCCGCTGTGTTCGGACAACGGCGGAAATCTCGATTTCCGTCTCCACTATGCCCCCTTCGGTCGTGCCTGGCAAGCGGGTTTGTCCGATTTTTCGATCGTCAAATTCGGCACCGTCGCAGTCGCCCGATCGACGTTCGCGCCATCCCGGCCCAGGGCAAAAAAGCGCCGGCTCCAATGCCATAATCCGAGTTGAACTCACCTCCGGAAACCACCATGGAAAGCAGCCCCAGTCGCATGCTTTCAGTGCCGGCGCTGCGCTCCTGACACCGGCTCGGGCTGGCTAGGGGGCCGGGCTGGCGGCTGAAAGCACCTCACCGCCCTCGCGAACCCTGTTCGCCCCCCAACTTGTCACGGGAGCCCGCCCATGCTCAACGTCTTCACCCTGGCCAACGGCCGCCTGTTCCAGGAAGAAATCGAATCCCTTGAGGAACTGACCCGCTTCAAGCCGATCTGGGTTGATCTCGAATCACCCACGCCCGAAGAACGGCGCTGGGTGCGCCAGCATTTCGGACTCTCGATTCCCGAAGACGCGATGGACGAGGACATCGAGGAGTCGGCGCGCTTCTTCGAGGAAGACAACGGCGAGTTGCACATCCGCTCCGACTTCCTGATCGATGACGAGGACAAGCCGCGCTCGGTGCGGGTGGCCTTCATCCTGAACCAGCAGAACACCGAACTCAACAGCCACGGCGTGTTGTTCTCGATCCACGACGAGGATGTGCCGGTGTTCCGCCTGCTGCGGCTGCGCGCGCGTCGCATGCCGGGCCTGATCGCCGACGCCAAGGACGTGCTGCTGAGCCTGTTCGACACCGACGCCGAATACTGCGCCGACACGGTCGAGGACATCTACGACGAACTCGACGAGGTCAGCCGCCAGGTGCTGGCCGGCGACGTGACCGACAACATGGCCGGCGAGGTGCTGGCCGCGATCGCGCGTCACCAGGACATGGCGGGCCGGATCCGGCGCAACGTGATGGATACCCGACGCGCGGTCAGCTTCATGATGCGCACCCGCATGCTCGGCGCCGAGCAGTTCGAGGACGCGCGCCAGATCCTGCGCGACCTCGACTCGCTCGACAGCCACACCGCCTTCCTGTTCGACAAGATCAACTTCCTGATGGACGCGACGGTCGGCTTCATCAACATCAACCAGAACAAGATCATCAAGATCTTCTCGGTCGCCAGCGTGGCGCTGCTGCCACCGACGCTGATCGCCAGCATCTACGGCATGAACTTCCAGTACATGCCCGAGCTGAGCCAGACCTGGGGCTATCCGGCTGCGCTGTGCCTGATGGTCGCGTCCGCGGTCGGCCCGATGCTCTACTTCCGCAAGCGCGGCTGGCTCAAGTGAGCCGGGCGGGCTGCAGCCCGCAAGCCCGGTCCAGGCGGCGACTCACAGCAGGTTGAGCGCCGTCTCCAGCATGCGGCCGCTGTAATGGCGTGCGACCTGCTGCAGGAAGGCCGGAAAGTCGACATGGGCCTGGTCGTCGGCCCGGTCCGAGATCGTGCGGACGGCGCAGAACGGCACGCCGTAGTCGTGGCAGACCTGGGCCACGGCCGCGCTCTCCATGTCGACTGCCAGCGCCGCGCCGAGTTCGCTGCGCAGCGCGCGGCTCTCGGCTGCGGTGGCGACGAAGCGGTCGCCGGTGACGATCTTGCCGCTGTGCACGCGCGGCGAGTGCAGGCTGAAGGCGGTGCGGGTGGCAGGGCCGAGCTGGCGCGGCAGCCAGGCGATGGCCTCTTCGGCCGCCTGCTGCATCAGCGCCAGCAGGCGCGGGTCGGCCGGCAGGCGGGAGCGGCCGTAGCCCGGCAGCTCGTGGCGCGGAAACAGCGGCGAGGCGTCCATGTCATGCTGCAGGTAGCTGCTGCCGACCACGATGTCGCCGACCGCCACCCCGCTGGCGATGCCACCCGCCACGCCGGTGAAGATGACCTGCTGCGGCTGGAAGCGTTCCATCAGCACCGCCGTGGTGGTGGCCGCTGCCACCTTGCCGATGCCCGACAGCACCGCGATCACCTCGTGACCCTGCAGCTGGCCGCGCCAGAACTCGCGTCCGCCCAGGCGCTCGGGCCGCTGCCCGGGCATGAGCGCCAGCAGGCCGGCCTGTTCCTCGTGCAAGGCACTGATGATCGCGATAGTCTGTCCCATGGCGCGATTATTGCGCCTGGCCAGCCCCAGGCTGGCACGAGTCGGCGTCGCGCAGCCGGCGCCGCAGCACCTTGCCGATCGGATTCTTCGGCAGCTCGGAGCAGAATTCGATCCGGCGTGGCCGCTTGTAGCCGGTCAGTCGCGTGCGGCAATGGTCGCGGATCTGGCGTTCGTCGAGCTGCAAATCGCGCCTGACGACCCAGAGCTTGACCGCCTCGCCGGAATGGGGGTCAGGCATGCCCACGGCGGCGCACTCGAGCACCCCGGGCAACTCGGCCACGACGGCCTCGACCTCGCTCGGATAGACCTTGAAGCCGCTGACCAGGATCAGGTCCTTCCTGCGGTCGACCAGCCAAAAATAGCCGCGTTCATCCATGACGCCGATGTCGCCGGTGCGAAACCAGCCACGCGGCAGCATAGCCTGGGCGGTCTCCTCGGGCTGTTGCCAGTAGCCCACCATCAGCTGCGGGCCGCGGATCGCGATCTCGCCGGGCCGGCCCGAGGCGACCTCGGCGCCGGCCTCGTCGACGCACATCATCTCGGTGCCCGGCAGCGGCATGCCGATCGAGCCGTCGAACTCGCCACCGAGCACCGGATTGCAGCTGACCGAAGGGCTGGCCTCGGACAGACCATAGCCCTCGCAAATCGGGCTGCCGGTGCGTTCCAGCCAGCGCTGCGCGACCTCGGGCTGCACCGCCATGCCGCCGCCGACCGAAACCAGCAGATGGCTCCAGTCGACCCGGTCGAAATCGGGGTGGGCCAGCAAGGCCTTGAACAGGGTGTTGACGGCCGGAAAGATATGGATGCGGTGCCGCGCCAGTTCCTGGATCGTGGCCGGCAGATCGCGCGGATTCGGGATCAGCACGAACTGGCCACCGTTGCGCAGGCACAGCATCATCGACACCGTGAAGGCAAAGATATGGTGCAGCGGCAGGGCACAGGCATAGCAGACCGGCTCGCCGGGCGCCAGCCGGCGCAATGCCGGAGCATTCCAGGCCTCGGACTGCAGCACGTTGGCGATCAGATTGCGGTGCAGCAGCAGCGCGCCCTTGGCGATACCGGTGGTGCCGCCGGTGTATTGCAGCAGCGCCGGGTCGTCGGGCCCAAGCGCTGGCCGGATCAGCTTGACCCCGCGGCCACAGGCCAGCGCGGTATTGAAGCGCAGCGCCTGCGGCAGCGCGTAGGCCGGCACCAGCCGGCGCACGCGCCGCACCACATGGTTGACCAGCGCCCCCTTGAATAGCCCGAGCATGTCGCCCATGGCGCAGAGCAGGACCTGCCGCAGCCCGGTACGCGCCAGGCAGGCCTGCAGCGTGGCAGCGAAGTTCTCGAGCACGACGATGGCGCTGGCGCCCGAGTCATTGAGCTGATGTTCGAGCTCGCGCGGCGTATAGAGCGGGTTGACGTTGACGACCACGCAGCCGGCGCGCAGGATGGCCGCGACCGTGACCGGATACTGCGGGATATTGGGCAGCATGACCGCGATCCGCTCACCGCGGCGCAGACCCAGGCACTGGAAGCAGGCCGCCAGCTCGCGCGAGCGATGGTCGAGTTCGGCATAGCTGAAATCACATCCCATGAAGCTGCAGGCCTTGCGACCGGCATACTGGCTGAAGCTGGTCTCGAGCAGTTCGACCAGTGAACGGTACTGGCTGGTGTCAATGGCGGCGGGCATGCCGGGCGGATAATGGCCCAGCCAGGGGCGATCTGCTGCGGTGATGGCCATGTCGTCTCCGGATCATCTGCGGACGGGGCCCAGCCTGGCAGGCTGGTCGGCGGTCCATTATTGCGTCGGGAAGGGCTCGAGTGCGATTGATTTGCACCCCAGTACAATTGATAAATACACATGAGCCAGCACCTGCCACCCACTCCCGCCCCTGTGGCGGCCGATGCCATCGCAATGCCTCTCGATGCGGCGCGTTGGCCCGCTGTGCGTGCGCAGGCCATCGCCTGTCTGCGCGAGGCTCTGGCGCAGCAGGCCGACATGGTGCCGCCCGGTCCGGCAGCTGGCGGTGCGGCCGACGATGAGCTGCTGCAGCTGGCCGCCAGCATCGCTCGACAGGCGCGTGCCTGCGAGCTTGAGCGGCTCGAGCTCGAGCGCGCGCACGCGATCGCCGAGACGGCCAACCGGCGCAAGAGCGAGTTCCTGGCCAATATGAGCCACGAGATCCGCACGCCGATGAACGGCATCCTGGGCATGACGGCGCTCGCACTCGAGACCACGGTCGACCCGCAGCAGCGCGAATACCTGAGCATTGTCAAGAGTTCTGCCGATGCGCTGCTGGCCATCATCAACGACATCCTGGATCTGTCCAAGATCGAGGCTGGCAAGTTCACGATCGAGCGCCTGCCGTTCGCGCTGAAGGCGATGGTGGACGACGCCGTTGGCCTGGTGGCGCAGCAGGCGCGCGAGAAGGGACTGGCGCTGCATTGCGCGCTGGCACCCGACGTGCCCGCTGTCGTGCTGGGTGACCCGTCCCGGCTGCGCCAGGTGCTGCTCAACCTGCTCTCGAACGCGCTCAAGTTCACCCACCAGGGTTGCGTGGAACTCGATATCAGCGTCAGCGGCGATGGGGACGGCAACGAACTGCTCAGGTTCGTCGTGACCGATACCGGCGTCGGCATCGCGCACGAACAGCAGGACCAGGTCTTCAATCCCTATGCGCAGGAAAGCGCCTCGACCGCGCGCCGCTTCGGCGGCACCGGCCTGGGCCTGAGCATATCGCGCCATCTGATCGAGCTGATGGGCGGCCATATCGGCTTCACGAGCGAACCCGGACTGGGCAGCCGCTTCTACTTCACGCTGCCCTGCCGGCGCGAGACGCTGCCCGAGCCGCGTCCGTCCAGCGGCCCGCCGCCCAACCAGCCCGAGCGGCGCGCGCGCGCCAGCCGGGTGCTGCTGGTCGAGGACCATCCGGCCAACCAGAAGCTCGCGACCTGGCTGCTGACGCGCCACGGCTTTCAGGTCACGCTGGCCGAGAACGGCGCCGAAGCCGTCCGGCTGATGACCGCGCTGGCCTTCGACGCCGTGCTGATGGATGTGCAGATGCCGGTGATGGACGGCTTCGAGGCCACGCGCCTGATCCGCAAGCAGGAAAGCAAACGCCGGGACAAGCACCATCCGATCATCGCGATGACGGCGGGCGCGATCATTGGCGATCGCGAGAAATGCCTGGCGGCCGGCATGGACGACTACATCTCCAAGCCGATCACGGCCCAGGTGCTGCTGGACAAGCTGCGGCACTGGCTGGGCCACTGAAACCAGCACATCGTCCGGTGGCAGCGCGCCGCCATCAGCTAGTTGTTGCCCTGGAACAACAATGATACAAATGAATACATGGCACCCAGCACCTCGGGGGTAGACTGCCCTTTTCGTCACACGCTGAAGGGGAGATTATGAAATTCGTTATCAAGACCGCCGCGATCGCCGCCCTGGCCTTGGCCGCTGCAGGTGCGCAAGCCCAGCTGTACGGCGAGCTTGGCTACTCGGCCCTCGATGTCGAAGGCGCCGGCAGCAGTGTCGATCTGGGGGCGCTGAGCGGTACCATCGGTTACGGCGTGCACGAGAACCTTGCCGTGGAGGGCATGCTGGCCTTCGGCGTCCAGGACGACAAGATCGGCGGCGCCAAGGTCGAGCTCGAACACAGCTATGGCCTGTTCGCCAAGCCCCGCATCATGCTGAGCCCGAACTTCGAACTGTTCGGCCGCCTCGGCTATGTGGAGAGCAAGCTCAAGGCCTCGGCCCCGGGCTATCGCTCGCTGACCGACACCGACGGTGACTGGGCTTACGGGCTGGGCGGCAACTACTATTTCGACCGCAACAGCTATGTCAGCGCCAATTACCTGCGCTTCTACGACAAGGACAACATCAAGGGTGACGGCATCACGATCGGCGTCGGCATGAAGTTCTGATATCGACCAGCGGCCTTGACCGGCCCTGGATTGATGACAACCCGGCTGCTGGCCGGGTTCGTTTTTGGCGCTACCGGCAGCGCCAGACTGGCGCCCGCCGCGCGCTGGCGATAATCGCGGCATGAACACAAGATGGAAACCCAGCGTCACGGTGGCCGCGATCATCGAGCGCGACGGCCGCTACCTGCTGGTCGAAGAGCAGACCCCCGAGGGCCTGCGGCTGAACAATCCGGCCGGCCACCTCGATCCCGGCGAAAGCCCGGTCCAGGGCTGCCGGCGCGAGACGCTGGAGGAAACCACGCACCGCTTCGAGCCCGAGGCGCTGGTCGGCATCTACCTGTCGCGCTCGGTGCTGCCGGGCGATGCCGGCGACGTGACCTATATGCGCTTCGCCTTCTGCGGCCAGCTCGGCGAGCCGGTACCTGGCGCCCAACTCGATACCGGCATCCTGCGCACGCTCTGGCTGACGCCCGACGAGCTGCGCGCCAGCCGCGAGCGCCTGCGCAGCCCGCTGGTGCTGCAATGCATCGAGGACCACCTGGCCGGGCGCCGCTATCCGCTCGAGCTGATCCACACCGATCCGTCGGTCACCGCATAAAGGAAACCCGATGGCCATCAAGTCCACCATCTTCAAGGCGAACCTGCAGATCGCCGACATCGACCACAACTACTACGCCGACCACAGCCTGACGCTGGCGCGCCATCCGAGCGAGACCGACCAGCGCATGATGGTGCGTCTCGTCGCGCTGGCGCTCAACGCGCACGAGCTGCAGGATACCTGCGGCGGCGACGGCACACTGGCGTTTGGCGCCGGCCTGTCCGACGTGACCGACCCGGACGTGCACCTGACCGACTTCACCGGCCGCAAGCGGCTCTGGATCGAGGTCGGCCAGCCCGAGGACAAGCCGCTGCTGAAGGCCTGCAGCCAGGCCGACGCAGTGCGGCTCTATGTCTACGCGCACCAGGCCGACGTCTGGTGGAAGGGCATCGAGGGCAAGTTGAGCCGGCTCGACAAGCTGCAGGTCTGGCGCCTGCCGACCGAGGCGGCACAGGAACTCGAAGGGCTGGCCGAGCGCAGCATGCAGCTGCAGGCCACCATCCACGACCAGGTGCTGACGCTCAGCAGCGACAAGGGCAGCGTGAGCCTGGAAGCGACGCGCTGGAAGTGAGTCACCAAGCCAGGCGCTGAGCCTGGCAGAGACTCAAGCGCCAGCCAGCGCGATCGCGGCCAGCGCGGCGATCGCCGCGGTCTCGGCGCGCAGCACGCGCGGCCCCAGCGTGACCGGCGCGTAGCCCTGCGCCAGCAGGGCCTGCTCCTCCTGCGGCGACAGGCCGCCCTCGGGGCCATGCACCAGCAGCAGCGGCGCGGCCGGATCGGTAGCGGCGACCTGCAGCAGCGGCCTGGAGCCCGGCGCCAGCGACAGCACGCCGCACAGCAGGCCCTCAGGGCTTGGCTGGCGCAGCCAGTCGTCGAGCGTACGCACCGGATGGATCAGCGGCACGCGGTTGCCACCGCATTGCTCGCAGGCCGCGACCGCGACTGCCTGCCAATGGGACTGCTTCTTGTCGGCGCGCTCGCCCTTCAAGCGCAACACGCTGCGCTCGGTCATCAGCGGCTGGATGCTGGCGACGCCGAGCTCGGTCGCCTTCTCGACCAGCCAGTCCATGCGGTCGTTGGCCGGCATGCCGACCGCCAGATGGACGGCGCGCGCCGGCTCGCGCTCGAGCGCCTGGTGGGCGCCGACCTCGACCTCGACACTGCTGCGGCCCATCTTGCGCACGGTGGCGTCCCACTCGCCGCCCGCGACCGGGTCGCCGAACAGCGTGATGCCGTCGCCGGGCTGCAGCCGCAGCACCTGGACATGGCGGGCGCCTTCGGGCGTGAGTTCGAACTGCAGGCCGGCCTGCAGGGCCTGGGGCTGGTAGATGCGCGGCATGGCGGGGCCTTTCAGACGCGACCGTAGGCGAAACCGGTCGCGACTTCCCAGCCCTCGACCTTGTCGATCAGGCGCAGCAGGGGACCGAGCTCGCGGTAGCGCAAGGCCGTGCTGCGGATGTAGTGGATGAAACGAGGCGTATCAGCCAGGTACTGGGGCTTGCCGTCGCGCAGCGTCAGGCGCGCAAAGATGCCGGCCACCTTGAGGTGGCGCTGCAACGCCATCCACTCGACCGCGCGGTAGAAGGCACCGAAATCCTCGCTCCAGCCGTCGAAGTCGAGCAGGCCGGCCTTGCGCGCGCGTTCCCAGTAACGGATCGTGATGTCGAGCACGAAATCCTCCTCCCAGCTCAGGAAGGCGTCGCGCGTCAGGCAGGCGATGTCATAGGTGATCGGACCCCAGACCGCGTCCTGGAAGTCGAGCACGCCGAGGCGGCGCGCCGGATCGGCCGCATCGAAGCCCGCGCGCGGCAGCATCAGGTTGCGCGGCATGAAGTCGCGGTGCACCAGCACCTGGGGTGCGGCCAGGTTGCGCTCGACCACCAGCGCGAAGGTCTTGTCCAGCGTCGCGCGCATCGCGTCGTCGATCGCGATTCCCTTGTGCTGCGCCAGGTACCAGTCGGGGAACAGCTGCAACTCGCGCTGCAGCAGCGCGCTATCGTAGGCCGGCAGCCAGTCCGGGCGCGCGAGGCGCTGCAGGTCCAGCAGGGCCGTGGTCGCATCCTTGAAATAAGGCAAGGCGGCGTCCGGCTGCTGCGGGTCGAGCGCGGTCAGCAGGGTCTGGTCGCCGAGGTCGTCGAGCAGCATGAAGCCGTGCGCCTCGTCCCAGGCCAGCACGGCGGGCACGCGCACGCCAGCCTGGCGCAGCAAGGCGGCGACCTGGACGAAGGGGCGGCAGTTTTCCTGCGTGGGCGGAGCGTCCATGATCACGCACGTGCCGCCGGCAGCCGAATCGATGCGGAAATAGCGGCGAAAGCTCGCGTCGGCCGAGGCCAGGCGCAGGCTGGCGGGCAGCAGGCCGTGCTCGGCGGCCGCCTGGCCCAGCCAGGCCTCGAAGGCGGACTGGCGCTGCGGGTCGGCCCAGGCAATGGAGGACGAGTTGGCGGAAGGGACTTGTGACATGTATAAGCTGAGTCTGGCGCACCACAGGATCTGGCCTGCAGCAGCGACCCGCGGCGCGGGCCTCGTGGATAATTGCCCAGCTATTCTACGAACGGCGCGCCCGCGCCTCACAAAGCCCTCATCAATCCGTGCCCTCCGAGCCCAACACCGACGCCCCGCTGCGACTCCGACTGCGCCCTGTCAGCGCGGCCTTGCGCAGCGTCTTCCTGCTTGCGGCCGGCAGCGCACTGCTGGGCCCGGCAGCTGCGCAGTCCAGTGGCGCCGAGCCCGGGCTGGTCTTGCAGCCGAGCCTGCAATTGCAGGAGCGCCTGAGCGGTGACTCCAGGCAGGCGGGTCCGACCTTCCTGTTCGGCGACCAGATCGAGGGCCAGACCGATGTCCGGACCCGGGTCGAGGGCCATGCCGAACTGCGGCGTCACGAGATGGTGCTCAAGGCCGGGCAGATCGAACACAACGTGGCCGACGACACCGTGCGCGCCAGCGGCGGGGTCCGCATCAACCGGCTCGGCAATGTCTACGAAGGCCCCGAGCTGCAGCTCAAGCTCGACAGCAACGAGGGCTATTTCCTGCAGCCGCGCTTCACGCTGCTCAAGAACGGCGGCCAGGGCGAGGCGAGCCGGCTCGACTTCCTGGGGCCGGACCGCTCGAGTGCCGAGCAGGTGATCTACTCGACCTGCGCCCGTCCGGACTCGGGCCCCTGGGACCCCGACTGGTGGGTGTCGGCCAGCCGGATGGATTTCGACAGCGCGACCGATACCGGGACCGCGCATCAGGGCGTGCTGCACTTCAAGGGTGTGCCGGTGCTGGCGGCGCCCTATCTGCAGTTTCCGCTGTCCGACAAGCGGCGCTCGGGGCTGCTGCCGCCGAGCTTCAACATCGGCACCCAAAGCGGCATCGAGATCTCGCTGCCCTACTACCTCAACCTCGCGCCCGAGCGCGATGCCACGCTGACGCCGACGCTGATGAGCAAGCGCGGCCTCGACCTGGGTGGCGAGTTCCGCTATCTGGAGCGCGACTACAGCGGCGAGTGGCGCGGCGCCTACATGTCGGACGACAAGCTGCGTTCGGCCGATCGCTGGAATGCTTCGCTCCAGCACCGGCAGCGGCTGTACGGGCTGACCGGCGTCGACAACATGGGCCTGCGGCTGAACCTGAACCAGGTCAGCGACGCCAACTACTGGCGCGACTTCCCGCAGTCGAGCAAGGTGCTGACGCAGCGCCTGCTGCCGAGCGAGGCCGTGCTGTCCTGGGGCAGCGGCGACTGGTCGTTCTCGGCCGGCAGCTACAGCTGGCAGACGCTGCAGGACCCGGCGCCGGCCGCCCAGATCCTCGCGCCCTATGACCGCGTGCCCTCGCTGGCGGCCCGGCTGGCACCGGCACCGTTCAGCCTGGCGGGCAACCCGGGCTGGCAAGGCTCGCTGCAGACCGAGCTGACCCAGTTCGCCACCGACCGCAAGGTCCAGATCGGCAACGGCCAGACCGCCACGGTGCTGGACGGCCAGCGGGCCATGGCGGTGGCCCAGCTCGGCAAGACTTGGCAGGCGCCGGGCTGGTTCGTCAAGCCCGGCTTGCAGATGCATCTGCGCCAGTACCAGTTCGACCAGGCGCTCGGCAACGGCCAGTCCAACCAGGGCCTGGCCGTACCGACCCTGAGCCTGGACAGCGGCCTGTTCTTCGAACGCGAGGCGCGCTACTTCGGCCGCGACCTGCTGCAGACGCTCGAACCCAGGCTCTACTACTCGCGCACCCCTTACCGCGAGCAGGGCTATCTGCCGAGCTTCGATACGGCGCCCTACGACTTCAACCTCAGCACCATCTACCTGTCCAACCCCTATGCCGGCAACGACCGCATCGCCGACCTCGATGCGCTGACGCTGGGCGCGACGACCCGCCTGCTCCATCCCGAGAACGGCGCCGAGCTCGTGAGCCTGGGCGTGGCGCAGCGCTACCGTTTCCGCGAGCAGCGCGTCGCGCTGCCGGGGGAAAGCGTGATGTCGGCCGGCCTGACCGATCTGCTGCTGGGCGCGCGCGTGCAATGGACACCGCAATGGTCGCTCGACAGCAGCCTGCAATACAACCCCGAGAGCGGCGACTCGACCCGCAACACGCTGAGCCTGCGCTACATGCCCGGCCCCTACCGGGTGCTGAGCACCGCCTACCGGGTCAAGCAACAGACGGCGGTCGAGAGCAGCCGCCAGCTCGACCTGGGCTGGCAATGGCCGCTGCAGGCGCTGTTCGGCCCGGCGCCGGACAGCGTGGCGGGCCGCGGCCTGGGTCCGAACCAGTGGTACAGCGTCGGCCGCATCAATTACAGCCTGCCCGAGAACAAGATCGTCGATCTGCTGGTCGGCTTGGAATACGATGCCTGCTGCTGGATCGGCCGGGTCGTGCTGGAGCGGCTGCAGAACAGCCAGACGGGCTCCAACCAGCGCATCATGTTCCAGCTCGAGTTCTCCGGTTTCACCCGCATCGGCTCCAGCCCGCTGCAATCCTTGCGCAACAATGTGCCCCGCTATCAATCCCTGCGTGAAGAAATCAATCCGCCCAGCCGGTTCGAGCGTTATGAATAAATCCCTTGTACTGGCCAGCGCGCTGCTGCTGTCCGGCGGCCTGGCCTCGGCACAGGCCCTGAAGCCCTCCAAGGCGAGCTCGCGTCCGGCGGCGGCCGCCGCCAAACCGGCCACGGCCAGCGCTGGCCTACCCGCAACAGCCATGCCGACCACTGCCGCACCCGCCGTGCAAGAACTGCCGGCCAATCATGTCGTGGTCCTGGTCAACTCGGAGCCGGTCACCAGCCACGAGGTGCTGGCGCGGCTGGCCCGCCTGCAGACGCCGGCCGGGACCCAGCTGCCGCCACGCGCCGAACTGCTGCGCCAGCTCACGGAACGGCTGATCCTCGAGCGGGTGCAATTGCAAGCGGCGGCCGAGCTGGGGCTCAAGATCGACGAGGCCGCGCTGGTCCAGGCCGAGGAGAACATCGCGCGCCAGAACGGCCTCAACGTCGAGCAGCTGCGCGCACGCCTCAAGGCCATGGGCGAAGACAGCGAGAGCCTGCGCGCCAACCTGCGCCACGAACTGCTGCTGCAGCGCGTGCGCGAGCGCGAAGTCGACAGCCGGATCAGGATCGGCGAGCAGGAGATCGACGCCTATCTGGCCGAACACCAGAGCGCCGAGCTGGCCGAGCTCAACCTGGCCCAGCTGCTGATCCGGGTGCCCGAGGGCGCCGATGCCGCGACGGTCGAACGCCTGCGTCAGCGCGCCGAGCAACTGGCGCAGCGCGCCCGCTCCGGCGCCGACTTCACGGCACTGGTGCGCGAGTTTTCCGAAGCGCCCGACAAGGCCAACGGCGGTCAGCTCGGCTTGCGCAGCGCCGAGCGCTACCCGACCTTGTTCGTCGACGCCGTGCGCTCGCTGCAGACCGGCCAGATCGCCGAGGTCGTGCGCAGCGGCGCCGGCTTCCATCTGCTCAAGCTGGTCGAGAAGCGTAATGCCGGCCTGGCCGATGCCAGCTACACCCAGACCCGAGCCCGCCATATCCTGCTGCGCCCGGGTGCCCAGCTGAGCCAGGAAGCGGCGATCGCACGCCTGCAGGAGATGCGCCAGCGCATCGGCAACGGATCGGCCCGCTTCGAGGAACTGGCGCGCCAGTACAGCCAGGACAGCTCGGCCAGTGCCGGCGGCGAGCTCGGCTGGGCCAACCCCGGCATGTTCGTGCCCGAGTTCGAGCAGGTCATGAGCCGGCTCGCGCCGGGCCAGCTGTCCGAACCGCTGGTCTCGCGCTTTGGCGTGCACCTGATCCAGGTCCAGGAACGGCGCCAGGTGCCATTGAGCGCGCGCGAGCAGCGCGAATGGGTACGCAACCTGCTGCGTGAACAGAAGGCCGAACAAGCCTACGAGACCTGGGCGCGCGAGCTGCGCGCCCAGGCTTACATTGAATACCGCGAGCCTCCCCAGTGAACGCACCCCACAAGGCGCGCAAGCGCTTCGGCCAGCATTTCCTGTCCGACCAGTCCATCATCGAAGCCATCGTCGACGAGATCGCGCCCAAGCCGGGCCAGTTCGTGGTCGAGATCGGCCCCGGCCTCGCCGCGCTGACCCAGCCGCTGGTCGAACGCCTGGGCCAGCTGACCGTGGTCGAGCTCGACCGCGACCTCGCGGTGCGACTGCGCGCCCATCCGCAGCTGACCGTGATCGAGTCCGACGTGCTGAAGGTCGACTTCCGCGCGCTGGCCGCCAGCCGGCCGGAACCGATGCGGGTGGTCGGCAACCTGCCCTACAACATCTCGACCCCGATCCTGTTCCATCTGCTCGGCGTTGCCGACGTGGTGCAGGACCAGCATTTCATGCTGCAAAAGGAAGTGATCGACCGGATGGTGGGCCGGCCCTGCACCGCCGACTACAGCCGCCTCAGCGTGATGCTGCAGTGGCGCTACGAGATGGCCAATGTGCTGTTCGTGCCGCCCGAGAGCTTCGATCCGCCGCCGCGCGTCGACAGCGCGATCGTGCGCATGGTGCCGCTGGCCAAGCCGCCGCTGCTTGATGCCAAGCTGCTCGAGGAGCTGGTGCAGGTCGCGTTCTCGATGCGGCGCAAGCTGCTGCGCCACAGCCTGGGCCGCTGGCTCGAGGCACGCGGCTTTGCCGGCCAGTTCGACCTGCAGCGCCGCGCCGAGGAGGTGCCGGTGGCCGAGTACGTCGCGCTGGCCCAGGCCTGCGAAGCCGAAGCCGGCCAGACCCGCTGATCCGGACCTCGGCCAGGCCTTTTCGGCCCGCCAGACGCAAGAAAGGCCCGCTGGTGCGGGCCTTTCTGCTGGCCAGGTCGGGTAGCGGACCAGCCGGGACACCAGCCCCTGGCGGCCCGCCAGGACTCAGGCCGCGCTGAGCCAGTAGCCGGCGTTGAACGGGCTGCTCATGCGCAGCGCCTGCGGGCTGACGTCGACCAGCTTGTCGGTCAGGGTCGGCTCGTCGCTGGCGCCGAGTTCGGCGCCCTTGGTCGCGCGCGCCACCGAGAAGCTGTAGAAGCAGCGGAACGGCACCTTGCGGTCGTTCCAGTAGTCGGCGATGTCGCGGAAGATGTCGAGCAGCAGCTCGCGCGCTTCCTTGTCGAACTTCGGGCTGGTCGGGATATGCTCGAGCACGACGATGAAGCCGGTCTGCTGGCCCGACTTGTGCACGACGTCGGTCATGCAGTCGTAGAGGGCATCGAAGTTCTTGCCGAAGGTCGCGGGCAGCGTGTACTGCTGGGCGATCAGGTCGAGCACGTCTTGCTTGTTGGTGGCAGTCGCCAGGTTGGCGTAGAGGAAGTGATGACCGAGTTGCTCGGCTGCCTCCTGCAGGTCCTTGACCGTGAAAGCCCGTATCGATTGAACGATGTTGCTGCGAACATTACGAAGTGGCTGGTCCATCCCCACGTCTCTTTCCAATTCAGTGTTGTCGATGATTCCGCTGTTCACTGCGCGAGCTTGAACAAGCCCAGTGCAGTGACCGGAGGTGTAATTACTGGCTTCAGGCCGTCGGATGGCGATGTCGCGGCACGGCACCCGTTCGGTGCAGGACTCGCGGCGACACCGCGCTTCAATGCGGTATATTTCAATCGGGCTGTCGTGTCACCATGCCCTGCCTGGCGCGGCTCATCTGCTTGCGCAAACCGGACCACCGGACCGGGACCGGATATCCAAGGCTGCCAGGACGGTTTTTCGGACATCCAACCCCTGTCGCGCCAAGCCTAAACGCCTACGACAACCGTGGGGGTTAACCCTGAAATCCAAGGCCGTAAGTGTGCCTGATACCGCCCCAAAAAGCAAGAACCCTGGTGCGGCGCAACATGGCGCCCCACCAGGGTCCGGCGAGCCAGCGAGGGCTCAGGTCGGCTGAACGGCGCGCGAACCGAGATTGGCCTCGGCCACGGTCAACGCGGTCATGTTGACGATGCGGCGCACGGTCGCGCTCGCGGTCAGGATATGCGCCGGCTTGGCCACGCCGAGCAGCATCGGGCCGATCGCAATGCCACCACCGGCTGCCGTCTTGAGCAGGTTGTAGGCGATGTTGGCGGCATCGATGTTGGGGCAGACCAGCAGGTTGGCGTCGCCGGTCAGGCCGCTATCGGGCATGATGGCGGCGCGCGCCTGCGCGTCGAGCGCCACGTCGCCGTGCATCTCGCCGTCGACCTCGAGCCAGGGCGCCTGCTGCTGCAGCAGCGCCAGCGTCTCGCGCATCTTGACCGCCGACGGCTGATCCGAGCTGCCGAAGTTGGAGTGCGACAGCAGCGCGGCCTTGGGCGTGATGCCGAAGCGCTGCATCTTGCGTGCCGCCATCATCGTGATCTCGGCCAGCTGCTCGGCGCTCGGGTCGTAGTTGACATGGGTGTCGACGATGAAGACCGCGCGGCCCGGCAGCATCAGCGCGTTCATGGCGGCATAGCAATGCGCCCCTTCACGCTTGCCGATCACCTGGTCGATGTAGTTCAGGTGCAGCGGATTGGTGCCCCAGGTGCCGCAGATCAGGCCGTCGACATCGCCCTTGCGCAGCAGCATGGCGCCGATCAGCGACAGGCGACGGCGCATCTCGATCTTGGCCAGCTGCTCGGTCACGCCCTTGCGCGCCGTCAGCTGGTGGTAGGTCTGCCAGAAATCGCGGTAGCGGTCATCCTGCTCGACGTTGACGACGTCATAGTCCAGGCCTTCGCGCAGGCGCAGGCCGAACTTCTCGACCCGCTGCTCGATGATGGCCGGACGACCGATCAGGGTCGGGCGCGCCAGGCCCTCGTCGACCACCACCTGGCAGGCGCGCAGCACGCGCTCTTCCTCGCCCTCGGCGTAGGCGATGCGCTTGTGCAGCGCCTGCTTGGCGATCGCATAGACCGGCTTCATCATGGTGCCCGACGCGAACACGAAGCTCTGCAGCTTGTCGCGGTAGGCATCCATGTCCTGCACCGGGCGCAGCGCGACACCGCTGTCGACCGCCGCCTGGGCCACGGCCGGCGCGATCTTCATCATCAGGCGCGGGTCGAACGGCTTCGGGATCAGGTATTCGGGGCCGAAGGCCAGCGTCTCGCCCGAGTAGGCGGCTGCCACCACATCGCTCTGCTCGGCCTGGGCCAGCTCGGCAATCGCACGCACCGCGGCCACTTCCATCTCGTCGGTGATGGTCGAGGCGCCGGCATCGAGCGCACCACGGAAGATGTAGGGGAAGCACAGGACGTTGTTGACCTGGTTCGGGTAGTCGGTGCGGCCGGTCGCCATGATGGCGTCGTCACGCACCGCCTTGACTTCCTCGGGCAGGATCTCGGGGTTCGGGTTGGCGAGCGCGAAGATCAGCGGGCGCTCGGCCATGCTGGCGACCATGTCGGGCTTGAGCACGCCGCCAGCCGACAGGCCGAGGAAGATGTCGGCGCCGGCAATCACCTCGCGCAGCGTGCGCGCATCGGTCGGCTGCGCGTACTGCTCCTTGTCGGCATCCATCAGCTCGGTGCGGCCCTGGTAGACCACGCCGGCCAGGTCGGTGACGTAGATGTTCTCGCGCGGCAGGCCGAGCTTGACCATCAGGCCCAGGCAGGCCAGCGCGGCAGCGCCGGCACCCGAGGTCACGAGCTTGACGCTCTTGATGTCCTTGCCGACCACCTTGATGCCGTTGAGCAACGCGGCGCCGACCACGATCGCCGTGCCGTGCTGGTCGTCGTGGAAGACCGGGATCTTCATGCGCTCCTTGAGCTTCTTCTCGATGTAGAAGCACTCGGGCGCCTTGATGTCCTCAAGGTTGATGCCACCGAAGGTCGGTTCCAGCGCAGCGATGATCTCGATCAGCTTGTCCGGGTCCTTCTCGTTGATCTCGATGTCGAACACGTCGATGCCGGCGAACTTCTTGAACAGCACGCCCTTGCCCTCCATCACCGGCTTGGCGGCCAGCGGGCCGATGTCGCCCAGGCCGAGCACTGCCGTGCCGTTGGTGATGACACCGACCAGGTTGCCGCGGCTGGTGTACTTGAAAGCGTTGTTGGGGTCGGCGACGATTTCCTCGCAGGGCGCCGCGACGCCGGGCGAATAGGCCAGCGCCAGATCGCGCTGGTTGGTCAGCTGCTTGGTGGCAGCGATCGCTACCTTGCCCGGGGTCGGGAACTCGTGATATTCAAGGGCGGCGCGACGCAGTTCGGCGCGCTTGTCTTCCTGTTGCGGCATGGCAGTCTTCTCCATCAGGTGAAAGAAGCCGCCACATGGTGCAGCGGGCTTCGTCGCGCATTATTGCAGGGCTGGAGAGCCCTGCGGCTGAGTGGGTACCTGTGGCTTGCCACAGGCCGAGCCTGACCAGCGGTCCGGCAGGACCGGGGCGGCAGCCCCTTACCAGCGGCCGGATGAGCCGCCGCCGCCGAAATTGCCGCCGCCGCCCGAGGAAAAACCTCCACCGCCATCGCTGTCACGGGAGCTACTGCCGGAAGAGAAACCACCTCCCGATCCGCCGCCCCAGCCACCGCCAGACCCGGAGCCACCGCCACCGCCACCGCCACCGCGCGGCAAGCGTGCCATCAGCAAGCCCATGAGGCCTGCCACCAGGGCCGCCGCCAGCGCAATGAAGATCGAGCCGGTGAAGGACCAGGCGATCCCGCCCACGATGCCGGTCGCGGCCAGGCTGCCCAGGGTCCGGCCCAGGATGCCGCGCAGCACGCGGGAGATCACGGGCGCGGCGAAACCGATGAAGATCAGCAGCTCCTCCCAGTTGACACCCTGCCCGGCCGCCGCCTGGGCCTGGGGCAAGGGCAATTCCTCGCCCTTGAGCCGGGCCAGGATCTGGTCCACGCCGGCATCGAGCCCGGCATGGAAGTCACCCTGCTTGAAGCGCGGCGTGATCGCGCCGTCGATGATGCGGTGTGCGATCAGGTCGGGGATCGCGCCCTCGACCGCCTTGGCGGTCGCGATGCGCAGCGTCCGGTCATCCTTGGCCACCACCAGCAGCACGCCGTCGCCGACCGCCTGGCGACCGATCTTCCAGGCATCGCCCAGGCGCTGGGTGTAGTCGGCGATGTCCTCGGGCGCCGTCGTGCGTACCAGCAGCACCACGACCTGGCTGCCGCGCTCGCGCTCGAAGGCGGCCAGCTTGTCCTCCAGCGCCCGGCGCTGCGAGTCGGTCAGGGTGGCGGTCTGGTCGATCACGCGCGCGCTCAGCGGCGGAATCGGCTGCAGCGACTGTGCCAGGCCGGCCAGCGGGCAGGCCAGCAGGCCGCACAGCAGCCAGAGCCAGATCCCGCGCAGGGCCGGCGTCATCATTTGGCTCCGAAGTCGACCTTGGGCGGCGCGCTGATCGCGGCCTCGTCGGCGACGGTGAAGCCCGCCTTGGGCCGGTAGCTGAAGACCATCGCGGTCAGGTTGCTCGGGAAGCTGCGCGCGAGCACGTTGTACTCCTGCACTGACTGGATGTAGCGGTTGCGCGCGACCGTGATGCGGTTTTCGGTGCCTTCGAGCTGCACCCGCAGGTCACCGAAGGCCTGGTTAGCCTTCAGGGTGGGATATTGCTCGGACACCACGAGCAGGCGGCTCAGTGCGCTGCCGAGCTGGCCCTGTGCGGCCTGGAAGCGCTGCATCGCCTGCGGGTCCTCGAGCATCTGCGGCGTGAGCTGGATCGAGCTGGCCTTGGCGCGCGCCTCGATCACGCGCGTCAGCGTCTCCTGCTCGAAGTTCGCCTCGCCCTTGACGGTGGCGACCAGGTTCGGCACCAGGTCGGCGCGGCGCTGGTACTGGTTGAGCACCTCGGACCAGGCCGAGCTGGTCTGCTCGTCGAGGCGCTGGAAGTCGTTGTAGCCGCAGCCGGTCAGCGCGGCAGTCAGGATCAGGGCCATGCCCCAGCGCAAGATCTTCATTCTCATCCCCCTGGCAGGGCCAGCCGGTCGGATCGGCTGGCAACCGATCCAGTGTACCGAATAGCAAGGCCGCTGTGCCAGGCTGTCCGGCCCCGGTCAGGTCCCGACCGACAGGTAGGAGGATTCCTTGATCTCCTCCATCACCACATAGCTGTGCGACTGCGCCGGCACCGGAATCTTCTTCAGGATGCTGCCGAGCAGATCACGATAGTCCGACATGGCGTGCAGGCGCGCCTTGACCAGGTAGTCGAAGCTGCCGGACACCAGGTGGCACTCCATCACCTCGGGCAGATACAGCATCTCGCGCCGCACCGCCTCGAACACCTCGCCCGACTTGGAGGTCAGCGTGATTTCGACGAACACCAGCAGGGTCCGGCCGATGGCCTGGGGATTGACGCGCGCGTGGTAGCCGGTGATGACGCCCTGGCGTTCGAGCCGGCGCACCCGCTCGGCGCAGGGCGAGGTCGACAGGCCGATCTGCTCGCCGAGTTCGGTCATGGTGATGCGCCCGTTGCGTTGCAGGGCATCGAGGATTTTCCGGTCCAGGCGGTCGAGTTCGGGCATTTCACTGTCAAGGCGGGGATGACGGCCGCATCGGCCGTGAAAACTGCTGGTAATCCATGGAAATTCAGCAAGGTTTGCTGCACAAGATCCATAGACTTGCTGTTTATAGCGCAATGACAGAGGGGTTCGCATGAAAGTCTTGGTTCTCGGCAGTGGCGTCATCGGCGTCAGCACGGCGTATTACCTGGCCCGCGGCGGCGCCGAAGTGGTCGTGCTCGACCGGCAGGCGGGGCCGGCGCTGGAAACCAGCTTCGCCAATGCGGGCCAGGTGTCGCCCGGTTATTCGACGCCCTGGGCCGCGCCAGGAATTCCGCTCAAGGCGCTGAAATGGCTGCTGCAACGCCATGCCCCGCTGGCCGTGCGGCCCGACGGCAGCCTGTACCAGTGGCGCTGGATGGCAGCCATGCTGCGCAACTGCACGCCCGAACGCTACCGCGTCAACAAGGAACGCATGATGCGCGTGGCCGAATACAGCCGCGACTGCCTGCGCCAGTTGCGCGCCGACACCGGCATCGAGTACGAGCAGCGCCTGGGCGGCACGCTGCAGCTGTTCCGGACCCAAGCCCAGCTCGACGCCGCGGCGCGCGACATCGCCGTGCTGGAGGAATGCGGCGTGGCCTACGAACTGCTGGACCGCGACGGCGTGGTGCGCGCCGAGCCCGGCCTGGCGCAGGCGCGCGAGCGGCTGGTCGGCGGCCTGCGGCTGCCGAACGACGAAACCGGCGACTGTCACCGCTTCACGCTGGCGCTGGCCGAACAGGCGCGCGCGCTGGGGGTGCAGTTTCGCTTCGGCGCAGCCATCGAGTCCCTCCGCAGCGAAGGCGGACAGATCACGGGCGTGCAGCTCGGCGGGCCGGAGCGCGAGCTGTTGCGCGCCGACCGCTATGTGCTGGCGCTGGGCAGCTATTCGCGCGAGCTGCTGGCACCGCTCGGGCTGGACCTCCCGGTCTATCCGGTCAAGGGCTATTCGCTCACGATGCCCCTGCTCGACCCGGCGCTGGCGCCGCAATCCACCGTGCTCGACGAAAGCTACAAGATCGCGCTGACCCGCTTCGATGACCGCCTGCGCGTCGGTGGCATGGCCGAACTGGGCGGCTTCGACCTGCGGCTGAATCCGCGCCGACGCGAGACGCTCGAAATGGTGACGCGCGACCTGTTCCCGGGCGGCGACCTGGCGCGCGCGGAGTTCTGGACCGGCCTGCGTCCGATGACGCCGGACGGCACACCGCTGATCGGCGCCACCCGCTACCACCAGCTCTACCTCAACACCGGTCATGGCACGCTGGGCTGGACCATGGCGGCGGGCTCGGGCCAGCTGCTGGCCGATCTGATCCAGGGTCGCTGCCCCGCCATCAGCACCGAGGGACTGGCGCTCGACCGCTATCAACCCAGCCCCGGCACGGGCCTGGGACAGGCCAGAGGCACCAGCGTCAGCCATGGCTAGCCACCAGCCCCCGCACAACGTGTAGTGGTGAGGCCTCAGCCCGCGCCACGCCGGGCCCAGGCCCGTTCGTGGAAGAAATAGACGCCGGCCTGGACCGAGGGTTCGAGCAGGCTCAAGGTCAGTGCCGCCCACAAGTCCCCGGTCACGGCGTAGGCCACGCCAGCGGCCACCAGGATATGCGTCAGGTAATAGCTGCCGGTCTTCATGAGGGTGAGCCGGTGCTGCTGAGCGAAATGTCTGATCGGGGCCATGATGCAACTCCTGCTTGCCTTCGGTCCGTCAATGATAGCGATTCTCATTCATTGAATGAATCAAGATTCGTTATAGGATTGATAGCGACTATCGATGCCCTTCTACAATCAGGGCTTCCTCCAGCTGTTGCACCAAGACCATGAAATTCCTGCGTTTCTCCGACATTTGCGCCAGCGGCCAGGCCGCCGGCAAGCGCGTCTTCATCCGCGCCGACCTCAACGTGCCGCAAGACGATGACGGCAACATCACCGAGGACACCCGCATCCGCGCCTCGCTGCCGGCGATCCAGCTCGCGCTCGACGCCGGCGCGGCCGTGATGGTGACTTCGCACCTGGGCCGCCCGACCGAGGGCGAGTTCAAGCCCGAGGACAGCCTGGCCCCGGTCGCCCAGCGCCTGGGTGAGCTGCTGGGACGCGAGGTGCCGCTGGTCTCCAACTGGGTCGACGGCGGCTTCGAGGTCGCGCCGGGCCAGCTGGTGCTGCTGGAGAATTGCCGCCTCAACGTCGGCGAGAAGAAGAACAAGCCCGAGTTGGCGGCCAAGCTCGGCCGGCTGTGCGACATCTTCGTGCACGATGCCTTCGGCACCGCACACCGCGCCGAGGGCACGACCTACGGCATCGCCGAGACGGCGCCGATCGCCTGCGCCGGCCCGCTGCTGGCAGCCGAGATGGATGCGCTGACCCAGGCCCTGCTGGAACCCAAGCGCCCGCTGGTGGCGATCGTCGGCGGCTCCAAGGTCTCGACCAAGCTCAGCATCCTCAAGACGCTGGCGTCCAAGGTCGACCAGTTGATCGTCGGCGGCGGCATCGCCAACACCTTCCTGCTGGCCGCCGGCAAGCGCATCGGCGACTCGCTGGCCGAGCCCGAGATGGTGCGCGAGGCGCAGCAGGTGATGGACATCATGAAGGAACGCGGCGCCGAAGTACCGCTGCCGGTCGACGTAGTGGTGGCCGACGAGGTGTCGGCATTGGCGCGCGCCAACCGGATTCCGGTCGAGGAAGTGGGCCCGCACGACCGCATCCTGGACGTCGGCCCCAAGACCTCGGCCAAGCTGGCCGAGATCATCGCCCATGCCGGCACCATCGTCTGGAACGGCCCGGTCGGCGTGTTCGAATACCCGCAGTTCGCGGGCGGCACCAAGATGATGGCGTCGGCGATCGCGCACTCGGAGGCGTTCTCGATCGCTGGCGGCGGCGACACGCTGGCCGCGATCGCCAAGTACCACATCACCGACGATGTCGGCTACATCAGCACCGGCGGCGGTGCCTTCCTCGAAGTGCTGGAAGGCCGGACCCTGCCGGCGTTCGAGGTGCTGGCCAAGCGCGCCTGAGCCTGAACGGGCGCGGCCGGTAACCCGGCCTTCCCCAGCAAGAGCCGGCTGCGCGCCGGCTTTCTTGCGTCTGCGAAGCGGGCCCCTGATCCGGCACGCAACCCTGGCAACAGGGCAAAAAAAACCCCGGTCTACAGGACCGGGGTACAAGAAGCCTTTTTGCTGTCACACATCAGGCACCCGCTCAGGGAGGAAAAGCGGGAGGCTGTCGCAAGACAACCTGAGACAAATTATAAATATTGCTTCGCGATTGTCAATATATCTGACACAAAAATTATTTCAGGAATATTTATGTCAGATATAGCCATCAAGGCCAGTGCGGCTGCACCGCGATGCCGAGTGCCAGCAGGCGCTTGCGACAGGCCAGTACCGCCTTGTCCTTGCTCAGCAAGGTGGCGCCATGCTGCAGCGCGAGGTCGATGAAGCCCTGGTCGTCCGGATCGGTGCAGCGCACTGGCGCCCGCGGTGCGACCGGGGCCCATTCGACCCGGCGCTCGAACTCGGCCAGCACCGTCAAGGGATCACGCGCCATCGCCTGCAGGCGCTTGACGACGGCCGGATAGCCAAGCACGCGCGCGAACTCGTCGCGCATCGGCGGCGTCGCGAGCCAGCGCCAGGCGCCCGACTCGAGCGCGGCGCGCACCGGCTGCGCGCGCGGGTCGTCGAACACCCAGAGGTCGAGCAGCCAGTTGGTGTCGATGACGAAGACCGGCAAGCCGCTCATCAGGCCGCCGGATCAGGGCTGGCCGCTGGTGCTGCGACAGCCGGGTGGCGCGCCGAGCCGGCCAGCAGGTCGAAGCGGAACAGGCGGCATTCGATCGGGCCGTTCCACATCGGCACCCGGCGCGATTCCTTGAAGCGCATCTTGCCCGGCAGCTTGAGGTCGGGCGTCAGCAGCCAGGCGCTCCAGCCGGCGTAATGCTTCTTCCAGTGCGAGGCGAGCTGGGCGAAGAAGTCGTTGTTCTCCAGGCCGTCGGCGGTCTGCGCGGTCTCGCGCCCGCGCAGCGTGGTCTCGACCGGGGCACCGGCGCTGAAGACGCGCGCGCCGCCACGACCGGCCGCGCGGCTCTCGGCGCGTTGACCGGCGACGCCGGCAGCTGCGATGCGCTCGCCGTAAGGCGGGTTCAGCAGCAATACGCCCGGGCTGGTGGTCGGCGGCATGCGCTGCAGCGCGTCGCCGCCGCGCAGCTCGAGCGCCTGCATGACGCCGGCACGCTCGGCGTTGCGACGCGCGAAGTCGACCATGCGGAAGGCGATGTCGCTGCCGAAGATGAAGGGCTGGGCCGGCAGCGGGAGCTCGGCGTCCTGCGCCTCCTGCTTGAGCGCCTGCCAGACATGGGGCTGGAACGGCAGCAGCTTCTCGAAGCCGAAGCGGCGCTGTCGGCCGGGCGCGATATTGAGCGCCATCTGCGCGGCCTCGATCAGCACCGTGCCGCTGCCGCAGCAGGGGTCGTAGAGCGGCACCGGCTGGCCGTCGGGACCCGGCTCACCGGTCCAGCCGGTGGCCGCGATCATGGCGGCGGCCAGCGTTTCCTTCAGCGGCGCATCGCCCTTGTCCTCGCGCCAGCCGCGCTTGAACAGCGGCTCGCCCGAGGTGTCGATGTAGACCGTGCAGGCGTCATGGGTCAGGTGGGTGAAGATGCGCACGTCGGGACGCAGCGTGTCGACGCTCGGGCGCTCGCCGCGCTTGTCGCGCAGGCGGTCGCAGATCGCGTCCTTGACCCGCAGCCCGGCAAAGTTCAGGCTCTGCAGCGGGCTGTGCTGGGCCGTGACCTCGACCTTGATGGTCTGGCGCGGCGAGAACCAGATCTCCCAGGCTACCTCGCTCGCGATGTCGTAGACGTCATGTTCGTTGCGGTAGGGCTGGTAGGCCAACCGCACCAGCACGCGCTGGCTCAGGCGGCTGTGCAGGTTGAGCTTCATCGCGTCGCGCCAGCTGCCGGGCAGCTCGACGCCGCCGCGCGAGGCCAGCATGCTGGCTTGCGGCAGGCCGGTGATACGCTCGATCTCGGCGGCCAGATAGCCCTCGACGCCGGCGGCGCAAGGCAGGAACAGGGTCAAAGCATTCATGGCGGGTTCCGGTGAACGATGGGAGACAGGGGTCGGGTCTTGCCCGGGCCGGGGAGTGTAAGCGCAAGCGCCGGCTCAGAGCGCCTTGCGCAGATGGGTCGGCGCGATTCGCAGCGCCTCGCGGTACTTGGCGACGGTGCGGCGCGCGCACTCGATGCCCTGCGCCTTGAGCTGGTCGGCGATCTGGCTGTCGCTGAGCGGCTTCTTCGGGTCCTCGGCCGCGACCAGCTGCTTGATCAGCGCGCGCACCGCCGTGCTCGAGGCGTTGATGCCGGTCTCGGTGCCGAGGCCGGAGCCGAAGAAATACTTCAGCTCGTAGGTGCCGAACGGCGTCGCCATGTACTTGGCGCTGGTGACCCGGCTGATGGTCGATTCGTGCAGGCCGAGCTCGTCGGCGATCTCGCGCAGCACCAGCGGGCGCATCGCGAGCTCACCCTGCTGGAAGAAGCGGCGCTGGCGCTCGACGATCGCGCTCGAGACGCGCAGGATGGTGTCGAAGCGCTGCTGGATGTTCTTGATGAACCAGCGCGCTTCCTGCAGCCGCTGCTGCATGCCCTGCACCGCCTCGCCCTTGTGCCCGCGCAGCGCGCTGGCATAGACCTCCTGCACGCGCAGGCGCGGCATCACCTCGGGGTTGAGCCGGACCAGGAAGCCCTGCTCGGTGGCGCTCACGAGCACGTCGGGAATGACGATGTTGCGCTGCACATCGGCAAAGCGCCGACCGGGCTTGGGCTCGAGCCGCGTGATCAGGGCCAGTGCCTCGCGCACCAGCAGGTCGTCGAGGCCGCATTGCGCGACCAGGCGCTTGACGTCGCGCTTGGCCATCAGCTCGAGCGGCTGCTCGCAGATTGCCAGCGCCGCGCGCGCGGCCGGACTGTTGCGCAGTTCGAGGATCTGCAGCTTCAGGCATTCGGCCAGGTCGCGCGCGCCGACGCCAGCTGGCTCCATGTGCTGCAGCCAGTGCAGCGCGGTGCTCAACAGCAGCAGCAAGGCCTCCTGGCGCTCGAAGCGCAGGTCCTCGGGCCAGGGCTGGCGGCGCACCATTTCCTCCTGCGTCAGCAGGGCTTCGGCCAGCTCGGGCAGCGGATCGGCCAGGTAGCCGTCCTCGTCGAGCGACTCGATCAGGAAGTAGAGCGCGGCGCGCTCCTCCTCGTTGAGCCGCAGCGACAGCGACTGCTGGTGCAGGTGGGCGGACAGGGAGACATGCTCGCTGGCGAGGTCGATGGCGCTGGCGCCCTCCTCGTCGCCACCCGAACCCTGGCGGGCCGGCGCCTCGCCGCCCCACTCGCCATCGTCGGGACTGATCTCGACCGTGCCGTCGCCGTCCCAGCCCGCCTCGAGCACGCCGGCCTCTTCGCCGCCCTCGACGCCGGATTCGGCGGCCGGGCCGGCTTCGGGCTCGGTCACCGCGCTCGAACTCGTGCCGGGCGGTGCCGATGGCAAGTCCGCCGTCTCGCTGACCTGGTCGCCCAGGCTGACGGGCGCATCGGACTGCTCGAGGCCATGCGCCTCGCGCTCGGCCTGTTCGGCCTCGGCATCGAGTTCGAGGAAGGGGTTTTCGTCGAGCATCTGCTCGACTTCCTGCGCCATCTCGAGCGTGGACAGCTGCAACAGGCGGATCGACTGCTGCAGCTGCGGCGTCAGCGACAACTGCTGCGAATTGCGCAGCGACAGCCCGGGTTTCATGCTCATCGCGGTATCACATCCGGAAATGTTCGCCGAGATAGACCCGGCGCACATCGGCGTTCTGGATGATCTCGGAGGGCGTGCCCTGGGCCAGCACCCGGCCTTCGCTGATGATGCAGGCGTGGTCGCAGATGCCCAGCGTCTCGCGCACGTTGTGGTCGGTGATCAGCACGCCGATGCCGCGCGCGGTCAGGAAGCCAATGATGCGCTGGATCTCGATCACCGCGATCGGGTCGACACCGGCAAACGGCTCGTCGAGCAGGATGAAGCGCGGATTGGTCGCCAGCGCGCGCGCGACCTCGACCCGGCGTCGCTCGCCGCCCGACAGCGCGGGCGCGGGCGTGGCGCGCAGGTGCTCGATATGCAGTTCCTGCAGCAGGGCCTCGAGCCGGCGCTCGATCTCGGCCTGGCTCAAGGCCTTGCCGGCCGGATCGACCTGGAGCTCGAGCACGGCGCGGATGTTGTCCTCGACGCTGAGCTTGCGAAAGATCGAGGCCTCCTGCGGCAGGTAGCCGAGTCCGAGCCGGGCCCGGCGATGCATCGGCAGGCTCTCGATCGACTGGCCGTCGAGCAGGATCTGGCCGGCGTCGACCCGCACCAGGCCGACGATCATGTAGAAGGAGGTGGTCTTGCCAGCGCCGTTGGGGCCGAGCAGGCCGACCACCTCGCCGCATTCGACCGACAGCGACACGTCCTTGACCACCATGCGGCTGCCGTAGGATTTCTGCAGGCCGCGCACCTCGAGCCGGCTGTTGCAGGCGGTGCTCAAGGCTGGACTCCGAGTCCGGTGCTGGGCTGCAGGTCAACTGGCTTGGCCGCAGCAGGCTCGGTGCGCGAACGCGGTGCCAGCGTCGCGCGCACCCGGCCCGAAGGATTGGCCGGCGAGGCGCTGGCCGCGCCGCCATCGACCCGGAACACCTCGGTCCGGTTGTCATAGACGATCACGGCGCCGGAGGTCTCGTCGCTCAGCACCTGGCCCCGGTAGCGGCGCAATACCGCCTGGCCGCTGAACTTGACCTGGTCGGCGCGGCTGTCGTATTCGATCCGTTGCGCCTGACCCTCGATGTATTCGTTCACGCCCTCGCGCTTCTGGCGGAAGCTGGCGATCTGGTCAGGCCCTGCGAGCACGGTGCCGAACTGGTAACCCTGCGGGTCCTGCCTGACCTCGACCCGGGCGCCGCGGATCTGGATCGAGCCCTTGGTGATCACGACCCGGCCGGTGAAGATGCTGGTCTGGCTCGCGTCGTCATAGCGCAGCGCGTCGGCCTCGGCGTTCATGGCCTGCTCACGGTCGGCCCGTTCGGCCATGACCGCAGGCGTCCAGCAGGCACAGACCAGCGCCAGCAGGGCGGTCAGCGAAAAGCGTAGTGGTGTGGTCTGGGGCATGGTCTGGGGCGGCACGGAACTTGCATTGATTGTAGCGACAGGCCGCGTCGCAGTCACGAAATCCAGGCCGGTCCCGGGATCTGGACGAAAAAAAGCCTGCACGGTGGCAGGCTTGGCTTGACGGTGCGGGTCGGCTCAGCCCTTGCGGGCTTCGGTGATCAGCGCATTGACGATCGGCAGCGTGCGCTCGGCCTGGCCGGGCACCAGGAAGCGGCCCGCGATGCCGACTGCCGGCGTGCCCTCGACCTGGTACAGGTCGGCCAGCTGGCTGGCGCGCTTGACCTTGCCGGCGACGCCGAACGACTGGTAGGCCGCCAGGAACTTGACGCGATCGACGCCGGCCTTGGCCACCCAGTCGGCCATGGCCTCGGGCTTGTTGCCAGCCGGGCGCACCGAATTGGTAAAGAACAGCGCGAACAGCTTGTCATGCGCGGCCTCGAGCTGGCCCATCGCCTCGAGCGCGTAATAGACGCGCTGCAGCGGCTCGGAGAACACCGGCACGCGCTTGAAGCTCACATGGGCCGGCTTCTGCTGCAGCCAGGCCTTGACCTGGGGCTCGAACTGGAAGCAGTGGATGCAGCCGTAGGAGAAGAACTCCAGCACCTCGACCTGGCCGGCCGCGGCATCGACGGCCACGGGCTGCTTGAGGCGCTGGTAATCCTTGCCTTCCTTGAAGCCGGACTGGGCCTGGACTGGCAAGCTCAGCAAGCCGCCAGCGGCCAGTGCGGTGCCAGCCAGCAGGCTGTGATTGAAGACTCGACGTTGCATGAAAAACTCCTGATCCGGTGTGGGTTCAGCGCTGGCTGCGCACCAGCGCCGCTTCGACGCCCTGGGCCACCAGGCGCTCCTGCGCCCGGTCGGCTTCATCCTTGCTGCGATAGGGGCCGAGGCGCAGGCGGTAGACCAGGCGTCCGGCCTGCTCGCGCTCGCTGACCTTGAAGTCGAAGCCCAGCATCGCGAGCTTGGCGCGCTGGGTCTCGGCTTCCTCGGGGCCGCGGAAGGCGCCAGCCTGGACGAAATAGATGAAGGACTCGGGCTTGGGCGCACTCGCGTCGGCGCGCGAATCGATCAGCTCGCCCAGCGGGTCCTTGGCCACGGGCTTGGCCGCAGGAACAGGCTTGCTGTCGGGCGAGGCGGAAGCCGGCACAGTGGCAGGCGCCGGGCTCGCCTTGACCGCTTCAGCGGGTGGCGTTGCCGGTGCCGGGACCGTGCTGCTTTCATCGACCGGCTTGGGCAGCGGCACGGTCTTGCTGGCCAGGCCCGCGTTCGGATTCCAGTCGCGGTTGCGCATCTGCTCCTGCGCATCCTGGTCGGGCTTGGGCTGCAGGCCGCGGTCGACCAGCGGGATCGGCACCTTGGTCACGTAGACCGCGACCGCCAAGGCAGCCCCGAGGCCGACCAGCAGACCCAGGATGAATCCGAGCAGGGTTCCCCCCCTGTGCTTTTTAATAGGCATTTACATCTTCTGTGGCGCGCTGACACCGAGCACGGCCAGGCCATTGTGCAACACCTGCGCCGTTGCTGCCACCAGGGCCAGACGGGCCAGCTTGACCGCCTCGTCATCGACCAGGATGCGCTCGGCGTCATAGTAGCTGTGGTAGCTAGAGGCCAGCTCGCGCAGGTAGAAGGTCACGTCATGCGGCGCGAAATCCTGCGCGGCGGCGCTCAGCATCTCGGGGTACTTGGCCAGCTGCAGCATCAGCGCCTGGGCCTGCGGGCCCTGCAGCGGCGACAGATCGACACCCGCGAGGGTCGCGACATCGCCGCCCCAGGCCGCCAGCACCGAGCAGATGCGCGCATGGGCGTATTGCACGTAGAACACCGGGTTGTCGTTGTTCTGCTGGATCGCCAGGTCGACATCGAAGGTGTATTCGGTGTCGGGTTTGCGGCTCAGCAGGAAGAAGCGCACCGCGTCCTTGCTGGTCCATTCGATCAGGTCGCGCAGCGTGACATAGCTGCCGGCACGCTTGGAGATCTTGACCTCCTCGCCGCCCTTGACCACGCGCACCATGGTGTGCAGCACATAGTCGGGATAGCCCTCGGGGATGCCGACATTGGCCGCCTGCAGGCCGGCGCGCACGCGCGCGATGGTGCCGTGGTGGTCGGTGCCCTGGATGTTGATGACTTTGCCGAAGCCGCGCTCGAACTTGGTGATGTGGTAGGCGACGTCGGGCACGAAGTAGGTGTAGCCGCCGTCGGACTTGCGCATCACGCGGTCCTTGTCGTCGCCGTAGTCGGTCGAGCGCAGCCAGAGCGCGCCGTCCTGCTCGTAGGTCTTGCCGGCCTCGATCAGCTTGTTGACCGCCTGCTCGACCCGGCCGCTGGTATAGAGGCTGGACTCCAGGTAGTAGTGATCGAACTTGACCTGGAACGCCTGCAGGTCGAGATCCTGCTCGTGGCGCAGGTAGGCGACCGCGAACTGGCGGATGCCGTCGAGGTCGTCGACATCGCCGCTGGCGGTGAACTCGCGGTCGTCGGCCTTGACCGTCTTCCTGGCCAGGAAGTCGTCAGCGATGTCCTGGATGTAGTCGCCGTTGTAGGCGGCATCCGGCCATTCGGCATCGCCGGGCTTGAAGCCCTTGGCGCGCAGCTGGGTGCTGTTGGCCAGGGTCTGGATCTGTACGCCAGCGTCGTTGTAATAGAACTCGCGGTGCACGTTCCAGCCCTGGGTCTGGAACAGGTTGCAGATCGCGTCGCCGAGCGCGGCCTGGCGGCCGTGTCCCACATGCAGCGGACCGGTCGGGTTGGCCGAGACGAACTCGACCAGCACGCGCTGCTCCTTGGCCGGTTGCTGGCCGAAGCAGGCACCGGCTTCGAGCACTTCGCGCACGATCTGCTGCTTGGCGGCGGCTTTCAGCTTGACGTTGAGGAAGCCGGGACCGGCGATCTCGAGCGCGTCCACCCACTGGGCGTAGGCCGGGGTCGCCAGCAGCGCGTCGACCAGCTGCTGCGCGAGCTGGCGCGGATTCGACTTGAGCGCCTTGGCCAGCTGCATCGCAGCGGTGCAGGCGTAGTCGCCATGCGCGGCCACTTTCGGGTTTTCAAAAGCGGCTTTCGCGCCGGCGCCGGGGGAGAGTTTTTCCAGCTCGGCAGCCAGGGCGGCGAGCAGTTCGTTTTTGACGGTGAGCATGGAGCTGGATTCTACGATCGAGGCCATGCCTGAGGCGCCAGTCGGTTGCAGAGATGGCGAATCATCCCCTATGCCGGCAATGAAGTCTCGATCGGTTCGAGCTGTTCACTGGCGGCCTGCTTGACCGCCAGCGTCAGGGCTTGCGCCGATGGCGCTTCGCGCAGCCAATGCTGCCAGTAGAGCACCACATCGACGGTGGCCTCCGGCAGCACGTCGACCAGCGGCGGGCGACCGACCGGCCGCCGCGCGAGTTCATGCTCGGGCACCATGCCCCAGCCCAGGCCGAGCTCGAGCGCGGCCATGAAGGCATCGGTGGCCGGCACGAAATGGCGCGGGTAGGCCGCCTGGCGCAGGCCGAAATGGCGCTCGAGAAAGATGTCCTGCAGCCCGTCCTTGCGGTTGAAGATCACCGCCGGCAAGGCCAGCAGGCGATGCGGCGAGACGGCGGCCCCTGCCATGCGGCATTGCTGGACCAGCTCGGGCAAGGCGACACAGCGGTAGCGCATCACGCCCAGCGGCTCGGCGACGCAGCCGTGCAGCGGCCTGGCCAGCGTCGTCACGCAGCCACTGACCGCGCCGCTCCTGAGCGCGTCATGGGTGTGATCCTGGTCATCGACCACGATGTCGAGCAGCAGGCGCTGGCGCCGCAGCAAGGGCGCGACACCCGGCAGGAACCAGGCAGCGACCGAATCGGCATTGACCGCCACGCTGAGGCGCTGCCAGTCCTGGCCGGCAACGGGCAGGTGGCCGGGCAGGCTGGCGAGCAGGTCGGCCTCCATCAGCTGCAACTGGCGCGCGTGCGCCAGCAGGGCCTGGCCGGCGACGGTGGCACGCAGGCGCTTGCCGCGCACCAGCAGGCGCTGGCCGAGTGTCTCCTCGAGCGCCTTGACACGCAGCGAGACCGCCGCCAGCGTCAGGTGCAGCTGGCTGGCGGCGGTGCCGAAGCTGCCGTGTTCGAGCACGGCGACCAGCGCCTCGAGTTGGCGGACATCGAGCATCATTCAAGTTTTCCTTGAGTAAATCCAGATTTATTTAACCGAGTTTAAATGCCTGCAACAAACGGCACACTGAGCGGGATCGCGCCCCACCTTGCACGGCGCCCACGGAGTTCCTGTCATGTCGATCGCCCTGCCCTCCCTCCTGTCGCCGGCCTTCAGCGCCGGCCTGGCACTGAGCCTGTCGCTGATCATGGCGATCGGGCCGCAGAACGCGCATGTGGTGCGCATGGGCCTGCGGCGCCAGCACCTCTGGCTGACCGTCGCGACCAGCATGCTGGCCGACTTCGTGCTGATCGCGCTGGGCGTGCTCGGGCTAGCCGAACTCGGCGGATTGAGCGACAAGCTGCAAGGCGCACTGGTCGGTGCCGGCGTGCTGTTCCTGCTGGTCTATGGCTGGCAGGCGGGCCAGCGCTGCTGGCGCCCGACGGCGGGCCAGCCACTGGCGACCGGAGCTCATGCCGACCAGCCGATGACGCGGCGCCAGGCCGTGCTGACGGCGCTGGGCTTTTCCTGGCTCAACCCCCATGCCTGGCTCGACACCGCGGTGCTGATCGGAACCGCCTCGCTGGCCTGGGGCCAGCCCGGCAACCAGCTGTTCGGCGCTGGCGCGCTGACGGGCTCGCTGCTCTGGTTCACGCTGCTGGGCGCAGCCACCTTCTGGCTCGGGCGCCGGCTCGGCTCGCCCCTGCTCTGGCGTGCCATCGACGGACTGGTGGCACTGACGATGTGGGGCACGGCGGCCTGGCTGGTCAGCGGCCTGGCCTGAGGCTGGCGCGACCACTGTCAGCCAGGAGCGCTAACATAGTCAGATCCTGACTCAAGGCCAGACCGGCCCCCACCCGCCATGAAAATCGCCATCGCCGGTACCGGCTACGTCGGCCTCTCGAATGCCGTGCTGCTGGCCCAGCAGAACGAGGTCGTCGCACTCGACATCATCCCGTCCAAGGTCGAGCAGCTCAATGCGCGCCAGTCGACCATCGATGATGCCGACATCGAGCAGTACCTGGCGACCAAGCCGCTGAACCTGCGCGCCACGCTCGACAAGCGCGAGGCCTACGAGGGCGCCGACTACGTCATCATCGCGACCCCGACCGACTACGACCCGGCGACCAACTACTTCAACACCGGTTCGGTCGAGGCCGTGATCCGCGACGTGATCGCA
>NZ_PVLR01000012.1 GCF_002980625.1 Malikia spinosa
TAGTTGTGTTAGCCGTTGTAATTTGCAAGTCCCCAGCGCTTCGCCCACCTGATTCAGAGCCGCCCGACTTCATCCCCTCCAGTCAGCGGCCCCGAACGCCCTCACTCCACCGTCACGCTCTTGGCCAGGTTGCGCGGCTTGTCAACGTCGGTGCCCTTGGCCAGTGCCGTGTGGTAGGACAGCAGTTGCAGCGGCACCACATGCAGGATCGGGCTCAGCACGCCGTAATGCTCGGGCATGCGGATCACGTTGACGCCTTCGCTGCTCTGGATCTGGGTGTCGGCATCGGCCAGCACATACAGCACGCCGCCGCGCGCGCGCACTTCCTGCATATTGCTCTTGAGCTTTTCCAGCAGCGCATCGTTGGGCGCCACCACCACCACCGGCATCGCGCTGGTCACCAGCGCCAGCGGACCATGCTTGAGCTCGCCGGCCGCATAGGCCTCGGCGTGGATGTAGGTGATCTCCTTGAGCTTCAAGGCCCCTTCGAGCGCGATCGGGTAGTGCAGGCCGCGGCCCAGGAACAGCGCGTTCTCCTTCTGCGCGAAGGCCTCGGCCCACTGGATCAGCTGCGGCTCGAGCGCCAGCACCGACTGCAGTGCGACCGGCAGATGCCGCATGTCCTTCAGGTGCCTTGCCTCGTCCTCGGCCGACAGCTTGCCCTTGGCCTGGGCCAGCGCCAGCGTCAGCAGGAACAGGCCGGCGAGCTGGGTCGTGAAGGCCTTGGTGCTGGCGACGCCGATCTCGGCGCCGGCACGCGTGATGTAGGCCAGCTCGCACTCGCGCACCATGGCGCTGGTCGCGACGTTGCAGATCGTCAGCGTGTGGGTCATGCCCAGGCTCTGCGCATGGCGCAGCGCGGCCAGCGTGTCGGCGGTCTCGCCGCTCTGGCTGATGGTCACGACCAGGGTCCTGGGATCGGGCACGCTGGTGCGGTAGCGGTATTCGCTCGCGATCTCGACCTGGGTCGGGATGCCCGCGATCTCCTCGAGCCAGTACTTGGCGGTGCAGCCGCTGTAGTAGCTGGTGCCGCAGGCCAGGATCAGCACCCGGTCGATCTCCTTGAACACGCGCCAGGCCGAGCCGGCCTGTTCACCCTGGCCGTCGAACAGCTCGGGGGCGATGCCCTCGATGCCTTCGAGCGTGTCGGCCACCGCGCGCGGCTGCTCGAAGATTTCCTTCTGCATGTAGTGGCGGTAGGGGCCGAGCTCGACCGCGCCGCTGTGGACCTGCACCGTCTTGACCGGACGCTGGCTGGCGTCCTGTGCCTGGCCGGCGCGGTCGAAGATCCAGTAGCGGCCCAGCTGCAGGTCGACCATGTCGCCCTCGGCCAGGTAGCAGATCTGGTCGGTCACGCCAGCCAGCGCCATCGCGTCGCTGGCCAGGAAATATTCGCCCTGGCCCACGCCCAGCACCAGCGGCGAGCCGGCGCGTGCGCCGACCACGCGGTGCGGCTCGTCCTTGTGCACGACGGCGATTGCGTAGGCGCCATGCAGTCGGGCCGTCGCGGTGCTGACGGCCTGGAACAGGTCGCCTTCGTACAGCGAGTCGACCAGATGCGCGATCACCTCGGTGTCGGTCTGGCTGTCGAAGACATAGCCACGGGCCTGCAACTCGGCGCGCAGTTCGTCATGGTTCTCGATGATGCCGTTGTGCACCAGCGCCACGCGGGCCGGGCGCTGTTGCGCCTGGGCACTGGGACCGTGGCTGAAATGGGGATGGGCGTTGTGCACCGCCGGGGCGCCGTGGGTGGCCCAGCGCGTGTGTGCGATGCCGGTGCCGGCGACCAGCTGGTCCTGATCGACCTGCTGTTGCAGTTCCGACACCCGAGCCGTGCTGCGGGCGCGGTCCAGACCGGCCTGGGCGCCGGCGGGCGCGCCATCGACCGTGGCGCCACGGTGCACCGCAACGCCGCAGGAGTCATAGCCTCGGTATTCGAGTCGCTGCAGACCCTGGACCAGCACCGGGACGATATTGCGCGTAGAGACTGCGCCGACGATTCCACACATATTTGACCTCAAATTACTTAGTAATCGATCATGCTAGCGGCACGGGCGAGAAATAAGCATGCAAATATTTGGCGGATTTGATCGATTATTTCTTACCTTTGCGCAAGTGCAATATTCTTTTGATAGAGTCCATGCAATGGAAGAATCTGTTTTTGATCAGCTCGACCTCAGGCTGCTGGCCGAACTGCAGCGCGATGCTTCGCGCTCGAATCAGGCCCTGGCCGAGAGCCTGGGTATTTCGCCCGCGACCAGCCTGCGCCGGGTGCGGCGCCTGGTCGAGTTGGGGGTGATCGAGCGTCAGGTCGCGCTGCTGCAGCCCGACCGGCTGGCCGTCGTGCTGGGCCACGGCCTGACCGCGCTGGTCGAGGTCAGCCTGGACCGCCAGGGCCAGGAGCAGCTCGACGCTTTCGAGGCCTGCGCCGTCGCCGACGCGGCGGTGCAGCAATGCTGGCGCGTCAGCCCGGGGCCGGATTTCGTGCTGGTGGTCGCGGTGTGCGACATGCCGGGCTACCAGGCCTTGGCCCAGCGCCTGTTCACCCAGGATGCGAACGTGCGCAATGTGCGCGCCTTCTTCAGCCTCAAGCGCGCCAAGTTCGAACCAGCCCAGCCGCTGCCGGATCGATGGCGCGGCTGAAGTCCAGGCTGTAGCGGGGCTTCAGCCCTTTTGCTTGCTCGGGCGCTGCCAGTTCGCGACGCTGAGCTGCTTGCCGCGCGCCACTGTCAGCGCGCCTGCCGGCGTGTCCTTGGTCACGGTCGAACCGCCGCCCACCGTGCCACCCGCACCGATCGTGACCGGCGCGACCAGTACGCAGTTGCTGCCGACATGGACGTCGGCCTCGATCACGGTGCGGTGCTTGTAGGCGCCGTCGTAGTTGGCCGTGATGCTGCCGGCGCCGTAGTTGACGCGTTCGCCGACATCGGCATCGCCCAGATAGGCCAGGTGGTTCGCCTTTGAGCCGTCGGCCATGACCGAGTTCTTGACCTCGACGAAGTTGCCGATATGCACCTCGCGTCCCAGTTGCGCGCCGGGGCGCAGGCGCGCGAACGGGCCGATCAGCGCACCTGCGCCGACGCTGACGCCGGCCTTCTCGCCGTCGATATGCGTGAACGGGTGGATCACCGCGCCGGCACCGAGGGTCGCGTTGGCAATCACGCAGTTGGCGCCGATGCGCACGCCTTCGCCGAGCTCGACCCGACCCTCGAAGATGCAGTTGACATCGATCTCGACATCCTGGCCGCAGACCAGCTCGCCGCGCAGGTCGAAGCGCGCCGGGTCGGCCAGGCGCACGCCCGCGACCATCAGCTCGTCGGCGCAGCGGCGCTGGTAGGCGCGCTCGAGCTCGGCCAGCTGGGCCGGGCTGTTGACGCCGGCGACCTGCACCGCGTCGCTGATCCGGTGTCCGAGCACGCGCGCGCCGTCGGCCACCGCGAACTTCACGATGTCGGTCAGGTAGTACTCGTTCTGGGCGTTGCGGTTGTCGAGTCGCGCCAGCCAGCCGCGCAGCAGCCGGGTCGGCACCGCCATGATGCCGCTGTAGATCTCGGTGATGCGGTGCTGCTCATCCGTCGCATCCTTGTGCTCGACGATGGCCTGCACGTCGCCGATCGCGTTGCGCACGATGCGGCCGTAGCCGGTCGGGTCGGCCATCTCCAGCGTCAGCAGCGCCAGGTGTTCGCCAGCGCAGACCTGCAGCAGCGCTTGCAGCGTCTCAGGCCGGGTCAGCGGCACATCGCCCGACAGCACCAGCGTGATGCCGTCATCAGCCAGCACCGGCAGTGCCTGCTGTACCGCGTGACCGGTGCCGAGCTGAGGCTCCTGGCGCACGAAGTTCAGCGCCAGCTGCGCGCTGGCCAGCGGGGCCAGGGCGGTCTCGACCTGTTCGGCGCCGTGGCCGGTGATCACCACCGCCTGGCGTGCCTCGATCCGGGTCGCGCAGTCGATCACATGGGCCGACAGGGCCCGCCCCGCCAGGCGCTGCAGCACCTTGGGGCTTTTGCTTTTCATGCGCGTACCCTTGCCGGCCGCCATGATCACTACATCCACGGGAAAGCTCATAAAAACTCCAGAAACACGTCAAGTTGACGCTATTCTGTGATTATCCATCGGCTTTCACGGCGATTTCTTGACTCAGACCTGATCGGTGCGCCTGACTCCGGGGCCGGTCATGCCGTCGAAGCCGAGTTTTTCCAGCAGCGCCAGGTCCTGCCCCTGCTCGACCCCGGCGGCAATCACCAGCATGCCCAGCGTATGCGCCATCGTGCAGAGTCCGGTCAGGAATTCCTGATTGCCGCTGTGGCTGCCGATGCCGCGCACATAGCCTGGGTCGACCTTGATGTAGTCGAGTCCGAGGCTGGCGAGCTTGCCGCTCTCTAGGAAGTTCTGGCCGAAATACTTGATGCCGACGCGGCAGCCCAGCGACTTGAGCCGCTGCGTCAGGTCCTGGAAGGCCTCGAAATGGCGCGCGACACCGAATTCCGGCACCTCGAACAGCAGTCGCACCCGCAGCGCCGGCTGGGCCTGCAGCAACTCGCCGAGTTGATTGCGGAAGCTGAAGTCGGTGATCGATTCGGACGACAGGTTGACCGCCATGTCGCCGCTCGACCCGCGCAGGCCGTTGAGCGCCATCCGCACGACCTCGAGGTCGATCGGTGCGGTCAGCTTGAGCTTGGCCGCCATCGGCAGGAAGTCCCCGGCTGTCAGCAGCGGGGCAGCCGTTTCGGTCTGCAGCCGCAGCGAGCCCTCGCGGTGCAGCAACTGGCCCTGCGCGCCCTTGACGACCGGGAACCAGGCCAGGCTCAGTCGCCCGACCCGGATCGCATCCGTCAGCAGCGAGCGCCATTGCTCGGCCGGTATGGTGAGCTTGTTGCTGCCTTCCTCGGGGGCATGCCAGTTGTTCTGGCCCTTGGCTTGCGCCTGTGCCAGGGCCTGGTCGGCCTGGGCCAGCAGTTCGCCCAGGCTCTGGTGGCGTTGATAGCGCACCGCCACCAGGTGGAACAGGTCAGGGCATTTGGCCTGCCATTGCGGCAGCCAGTCTTGCAGCAGCCTGGCGTGCAGGGTCTGGGCCGCCTGGGCGGCTGAATCCTGGCTCGGATAGACCACGGCGAATTCGCCGCCCTTGAGCCGGCCGGCGTAATCCTGCTGACCGTCGTGCAACAGGTCTCCGAGCGACCTGAGCAGCCGGTCGGCCCCCTGATGGCCCAGCTTGTCATTGAGTTTGTTGAGGTCATCGAGCCGGATGATGACCAGGCTGCCGGTGGAGCCATGCTGCTCGCCGCTCATGATTTCGCCCAGCTGCGAGAGGAAATATTCCCGATTCGCCAGTCCGGTGACCGCATCGTGGTTGACCCGGTCGCGCAGGGTTTCGAGGCGTTGCGCCTCCTCGGCGAACATGGTTTTCAGCAGGCCGACCATATGGTTCATGGCGCGCGTGACGGCGCGCAATTCGGGTGTGCGCGGTTCGTTCACGGTCTTGAAGCGCCGCTCGGCCAGCGCCTGTGCCTGTGCCACCACGTCGAGCAGTGGCCGGGTGATGAAGCGCAGCAGCGTCATGCCGAGCAAGCCGGTCAGCAGGCCGCCGAGCAGGAACCAGATCAGCAGCTGGCGCGTGCCGTCCCACAGGCTCTTGTAGGCGTATTGGTCGTGGCTGGCCAGCGTCAGGGTGCCGTACTGCTTCCAGCCTTCCTGGATCAGGGCCTGGCCATTCTGCACCCGCAGCGGGATCAGGTTGACGAACCATTGCGGCACATCCACCGCTTTGCCTTCGTAGTTCTTCTCGATCAGGGTCTGGCCGCTCGGCGCAACGATCCGGATGAAGCGGTAGTGACCGATGTCGAACTGCGACGACACCATCAGCTCAAGCGTCGGCGGGTCCTTTTCCATCTGGCTCAGCGACAGCGCGAGCGAGGTCGCGTTGTCGATGTTCTTGATCTGCAGCTGCTGCTCCAGATATTGCCGCGAAGAATAGACATTGACCACCAGGCTGATGCCAAAGGCCGATAACATGACCAGCGTGATGGCCAACCAGAGTTGTTTGACGAGTGACATCGAGGCCTCTCCGTTGCTTGCTGCTGTCATAACTGTATGCCGTCGATCTTGATCCGGTCCAGCACGTCGCGCCAGCGCGACAGTCTGGCCGTTGGGTCTGCGCCTAGGTTGGGTGCACCTGGCACCCAGAGCCCCTGGCTATTGAAGCTGAAAATTGGTGTCAGGTCGGTGCGCGCGGCTGCCGGCCGGATCGAGTTCAACAGGCTGTCGAGAATGATCGGATCGCCCGCCGGGTCGACGTAATAACCCAACACCATATGCGCCTCGGTGTTGAGGATCAAGCTGCCGCCAAAGCGTGCCCGCACGTAGATCAGGCGCAGCTTGTCGTTGGGTACGCCCAACATCAATAGTGAAATGTACTTGGCGATCGCGAAATCCTCGCAGTCGCCCTGTGCTCGGCCAATGAATTCAAGCGGTGTCGCCCAGTAGTCGGGCATGCCCCAGACCGCCTGGTCGGCATTGAAGCGGATGCGGCGGTTGAAGAATTGGTTGACCGCCTTGAGCTTCTCGTCATCGGGCAGCGCGCGCGACTCCTCGAGCATGTGACGCCAGCTGATCACGGTCTCGGTGGCCGGCTGACCATAGCGCTGCTGCGCCAGCAGCTGCAGACGATCGAGCCCCGGTTGCGCCAGCGTCCAGCCCAGCCCGGCTGCCAGCACCAGGCTGATCAGCCTGACGGGCAGATGGCCTGCCAACGCACTGAGCATGGTCAGGAGGTAGAGATTCAGATTGCGCATTGAAGCGGTATCCTAGCCGCCTTTTCGTACTAGGCCTGCTGAAATTTGCTATCGGGATCTGCTACCGGGCGCTAGTCGCTGATCTGCAGCAGTGCTTCGTCCCGCCAGTAAGCCATGGCGGTGAAATAGCCCTCCCAGACGCAGCCGTTGCAGCCGCGGCCGCAGCAGCTGGTCGGTTCGGGCGGTGGCTCGCGCAATTCGACGCCGCAGCGGCTGGCGAGCGTGCGCGCCATCGTGATCGCTGCCTGGGCGCAGGCCAGATCGGTGATGGGCAATGCGCCCAGGTGGGCGGCGGTGTAGTGGCTCATGCCGGGTATTCAATAGTGGGGTGGCAGCTCGTCGCGCAGGCTGCGAAAGGTCGGCGTCGCGTTGTCGCTCCACTGACCGCGCAGCGCGGCGAGCTCGAGTTGCAGCTGCTCGATCTGGCGCTGCTGCCGGTAGACCAGCTCGTTGAGCCGGTCGAGCAGGTCGTCAGCGAAGCTGACCTTGATCTCGAGCTCGGCCAGCCGGTCCTCGGTTCGCGGGTCGGCGCTCATCAGTAGGCGTAGACGCCGTGACCGCTCTTGCGGCCCAGGCGACCGGCCGCCACCATTTCCTTCAGCAGCGGACTCGCGCGGTACTTGCTGTCCTTGAACTCGTCGAAGTAGACGTTCATGATCGCCAGGCAGGTGTCCAGGCCGATCATGTCGGCCAGCGCCAGCGGGCCGATCGGATGGTTGCAGCCCAGCTTCATGCCGGCATCGATGTCCTCGGCCGAAGCCACGCCCTCGGCCAGCACGAAGAAGGCCTCGTTGATCATCGGCACCAGGATGCGGTTGACCACGAAGCCCGGCGCGTTGCGCACGCTGACCGGAGTCTTGCCCAGGCGCAGCGCCAGTTCGCGCACCGCGTCGTGCGTCGCGTCGCTGGTCTGCAGGCCGCGGATCACCTCGACCAGCGCCATCAGCGGCACCGGGTTGAAGAAATGCATGCCGATGAAGCGTTCGGCGCGCGCGGTCACGGCCGCGAGCTGGGTGATGCTGATCGAGCTGGTGTTGGTCGCGATCAGGGTCTCGGCCGGCAGCAGCCCGTCGAGCTGGCGCAGGATCTTGATCTTGAGCTCGAGGTTCTCGGTTGCGGCCTCGATCACGAGGTCGGCGCTCTTGAGCGCCTCGTAGTCCGTCGTGCCCTGCACGCGGGCCAGTGCGGCATCGCGGTCGGCGGCGCTCAGCTTGTCCTTCTTGACCAGCCGCTCCAGGCTGGACTGGAGGGCGGCGAGGCCTTTTTGCACCGCGGCTTCGCTGATGTCGACCATCACGGCGCGGATGCCGCTGACGGCACATGCCTGTGCGATGCCATTGCCCATGGTGCCGGCACCTACGATGCCGACGGTTTGTATGCTGCTCATGGAGGTTCCTGCAAGAAGGTGGGACTGATCAAAGGGCAAATTATGCCGGCTGGACCTGTAGCCTTTCTGACCGAAGTCGGGTCGAGCCTGGCCCGCCGGCCCTCTTGACCACCGTCCAGCCACGAAAGGCAGCCGCTCCTCAGGCGCTCGGCGTCTTCTCGGCCTGCAGCGGCAGCTCGGCCCAGCGCAGGTCGGGGTCTTCCGGATGGCGCGTGATCACGAAGCCCAGGCTGCGCGCGAGGTCCAGCATGCCGGCATTTTCCTTCAGGATCGTGCCGACCACGCGCTGGGTGCCATTGGCGCGCAGGTAGCGGATCAGCTTGTCCATCAGGATCCAGCCCAGGTGCCGGCCCTTCACGTCCGAGCGCACGATCACGGCGAATTCGGCCTCGTCGTTGTTCGGATCGCTGATGCCGCGCACCGAGCCTATCGTCTCCTCGACGCCATCGGCATTGGTGATGGTGGCCAGGAAGGCCATCTCGCGCTCGTAGTCGATCTGGGTCAGGCGCGCGAGTTCGGTGTGTTCGAGGCTGCGCCGCGCGCTGAACATGCGCATGCGCACATCCTCCGGGTCCAGCTTGTGGAAGAAGTCCAGGTGCCTGGCCTCGTCCTCGGGTCGGATCGGCCGCAGCGTCAGTGTGCCGCCCTGTTCCCAGGGCAGGGTCTCGATCAGGTGCCGCGGGTAGGCCCGGATCGCGAAGTTGGAAGCGCCCGCCGGCTTGGCCCGGCTCAGGCGCACGCGCGCGTCGAGCGCGAGCGCGCCTTCGTGGTTGACCATCAGCGGGTTGATGTCGAGCTCAGCGATCTCGGGAATGTCGGCCAGCAGCTGCGACACCGCCAGCAGCACATGGACGATCGCGTCATGGTCGGCCGCCGGCACCTCGCGGTAGCCCTGCAGCAGCTTGGCGATGCGGGTGCGCCCGATCAGCGAGCGCGCCAGCGAGGTATTGAGCGGCGGCAGCGCCAGCGCATGGTCGGCCACCACCTCGACCGACACGCCGCCAGCGCCGAACAGGATCACCGGGCCGAACTGGGGGTCCACGCTCGCACCCACGATCAGCTCGTGCGAGTGCGATTGCTGCACCATCGGCTGCACCGTGAAGCCTTCGATGCGCGCGTCGGGCTGGCGCTCGGCGACGCGCTGCAGCATGGCCTGGGCTGCGGCCATGACTTCGCTGGCGCCGTGCAGGTTCAGCCGCACGCCGCCGACATCCGACTTGTGCAGGATGTCGGGCGACAGGATCTTGATCACGACCGGATAGCCCACGGTCTCGGCCGCATAGACCGCAGCCTCGGGCTCGGGTGGCACCACGCGCGTGGGCGTGACCGGCACGCCCGCCAGGCGCAGCAGCTCCTTCGATTCGGGCTCGGTCAGGACATCGCGGTCGTCGGCCAGCACGAAGTCGACCAGCTCGCGCATGCGTGCCAGATCGGGTTTGCTGCCCAGCGGATCGGCGCTGGGCGTCTCCATCAGTTCGGCCTGGTGGCGGTGGTACTGGCGCAGGAAGGAGAAGGCGCGCACCGCCTCCTCGGGCGTGTTGTAGTCGGGAATGCCGGCCTGGCGGCACAGCCGTCTGGCCTCGCTGACCATGCCGCTGCCGAGCCAGCTGGCCAGCACGCGCGAGGGTCGCTGGCTGGCCAGCGGCAGCAGGGTCTGGGCGATCTCGGTGCTCGAGACGATGGCGGTCGGCGCCTGCACGAACAGCACCGCGCTGTCGCGCTGCTTGAGCAGCAGCTGCAGCGCATCGAGGTAGCGCTGCGGCGGTGCGTCGCCGACGATGTCGACCGGATTGCCATGCGACCAGTTGGCCGGCAGCAAGGCGTCGAGCTGCTCGACCAGGCCCGGCTCGAGTTCGGCCAGCTCGATGCCCGCGTTGGCCGCGGCATCGGCCGCGATCACGCCAGCGCCGCCGCCGTTGGTCAGTACGATCAGCTTCTCGCTGCGGTTGTCGCGAAAGCGCGCCAGCAGCTCGGCCGATGAGAACAGCTGCAGCAGGGTGTGCACGCGCAACATGCCGGCGCGCGAGATCGCGGCATCGAACACCGCGTCCGAGCCGGCCATGGCCCCGGTATGCGAGGCTGCGGCCTGCTGGCCCAGCACGGACTGGCCGGCCTTGATCACGATCACCGGCTTGTTGCGCGCCGCCGCCCGCGCGGCCGACATGAACTTGCGCGCCGACTCGATCGACTCGATGTAGAGCAGGATCGCGCGCGTGCGCGGGTCGCTGGCCAGGAAATCCAGCACGTCGCCGAAATCGACGTCAGCCTGTTCGCCGAGCGAGAGGAAATGCGAGAAGCCGATGCCGCGCGAGTTGGCCCAGTCCAGCATGCCCGACATGATCGAGCCCGACTGAGAGACGAAGGCGAGCTGGCCCGGGGCCGCATCGGCCGGCGCAAAGCTGGCGTTCAGGCCCAGGTGCGGCACCAGCAGACCGATGCTGTTGGGCCCCAGGATGCGCAGCGTGTAGGGCCGCGCGGCCTCCAGCATGGCCTGCTTCTGCTCGGGCGTCAGTCCGGCCGAGATGACCACTGCGGCGCGCGTGCCCAGGGCGCCGAGCTCGGCGATCAGTCCCGGCACGGCGGTCGCCGGCGTGCAGATCACCGCCAGTTCGGGGCCCTTGCCGCACTGGGCCGCCAGCGCCTGCAGGTCGGGAAAGACGGGCTTGCCGCCCAGGGCCATCGGGTCGATATTGACCGCATGCAGTTCGCCCTTGTAGCCAGCAGTCAGATTGCTCCAGACCGTGTGGCCCACGCTGTGCAGGCGATCCGAGGCGCCGATGACAGCGACGCTGCGGGGGGAAAACAGGGAATCGAGGTGGCGTATGCTCATGGGAAAGGCCGTCTGGATGAGGGGAGGGCACTGCTTTGCTGCAATGCATCATTCGATCTCATCATGCCCGAATCGACCTGTCAGAGGCTGACAAAAATCAAGCGCCGGCTGGCCTGTTGCCAAATCGACACAGGTTTGTCATGGCCTGGCCAGCTGTTGTGCCGACCTGCCGTCGCAGCGCCTCAGTCCGCTGTCGGCTTGAGCGCGAGTCCGGCCTGATAGAGCGCATTCTTCGAGCCGCCCGTGATCTCGGCCGCCAGCCGTGCCGCCCCCTTGAGCGGCAACTCGGCCAGCAGCAGCTTGAGCACGCGCAGCGCCTCGGCGTCCGGGCCGTCCTCGTTCGCCGTGGCGCGCGCCAGCGGATGCAGCACGAGCGCGAATTCGCCCTTGCCATGCATGGCGTCGGCCGCCAGCCAGCCCGCCAGTTCGTCGCAGCGCAGCGTGACGAGCTGCTCGAACTGCTTGGTCAGCTCGCGCCCCAGCGTGACCCGGCGTTCGCCGAGCTCGATCAGGTCCTTGGCCAGGGTCTGGATTCGGTGCGGCGCTTCGAGCAGCACGCAGGCGTGCGGCTGCTGGGCCAGCCGGCGCAGCGCCTGCGCGCGCGCCGAGCCCTTGGTCGGCAGGAAGCCGGTGAACTCGAAAGCGGCGTCGGTCTCGGTCGTCGCCAGTCCGGCCACGCTCAGCAGCGTCGTCACGCTGCTGGCGCCCGGCAGCGGGATCGCGCGCAGCCCGGCCGCCTGCACCGCCGCGCAGAGCCGGGCGCCCGGGTCGCTGATGCCCGGCGTGCCGGCGTCGCTGACATAGGCGATGCGTTCGCCGCGCTGCAGCCGCTCGACCACGCCGATCGCGGCCTCGGCCTCGTTGTGCTGATGCAGCGCGAGCAAGGGCCGGTGCAGCCCGTAGGCCTGCAGCAGGCTGGCGGTGTGGCGGGTGTCCTCGCAGGCGATCGCGTCGACCAGCCCGAGCAGGTGCAGCGCGCGCAGCGTGATGTCGGCCAGATTGCCGATCGGGGTGGCGACCACATAGAGCGCCCCGGCGGGATAATGTTGCGCACCGGCTGCCGCTTGCGCGGCGCCCAGCGCCGGCTGGAAGGAGGGATTCAAGATGACGTTCCAGATTGAAGGTGCAGCCGCTACCAGCAAGGCGAGAGGCGACAGGGCCGAACAGCTGGCGCTCGACCATCTGCAGCGCCAGGGCTTGCGCCTGGTCTGCCGCAATTTCAGGACGCCAGGCCGTGGTGGCGGCGAGATCGATCTGATTATGCGCGAGCGCGACGGCACGCTGGTGTTCGTCGAGGTGCGCCAGCGCCGTTCGCTGGCCCAGGGCGGCGCGGCCGCCAGCATCGTGGCCAGCAAGCAGCGCCGCATCGTGTTCGCGGCGCGCCATTTCCTGGCCCGGCTCGCCAGCCTGCCGCCCTGCCGTTTCGACGCGGTGCTGCTGCAGGGCCGGCTCGACGTTCCCGAGCCGCCCGCGATCGAATGGCTGCGCGGCGCTTTCGATGCCGGCTAGGTCGTTGCAGCGCCCCGGCCCGGTTTATCATCCGCCCCATGGTTTTGCAACGCATCCAACAGCAATTCATCGACAGCGCCGACATCCAGTATCAATGTGCCCAGAGTCTGGCGCCAGCCGTGGAGGCTGCACTCACCGCCATCCTGGCTTCGGTCACCGGCGGCGGCAAGATACTGGCCTGCGGCAATGGGGCTTCGGTCGGCTTGGTCGAGGCGTTCGCGAGCGCCTTTGTCGGCCGCTTCGAGCGCGACCGACCCGAACTCGCCGCGCTGGCCCTGGGCAGCAATGCCGCCGTCTTCACCGGACTCTACAACGCTTTCGATGCACGCTCGGTCTATGCCCGTCAGGTGCGTGCGCTTGGTCAGCCGGGCGATACCCTGCTGGTCGTCACCAGTCTGTCGCAGGCGCCCGAGATACTGGGCGCAGTCGAGGCCGCGCATGAGCGCGAGATGATCGTGGTCGCCCTGTGCGGCGCCCGCGCCGGCGCGCTCGGCCAACAGCTCAAGGACACCGACGTGCTGGTCTGCGTGCCGAGCGAACGCCTGCCGCGCATCCACGAGGCACACCAGGTCGTGCTGCACTGTATCTGTGATGGTGTCGATGTCCAGTTGCTGGGCGACGATGCCCCCGAGGAGTTTGCCGAATGAAAACACTGACCCGTCCCCTGCTGCGCGGCACCGCTGCCTTGTTGCTGGCTGCCGCGCTCGGCGGCCTGGTATCGGGCTGCGCACCCCTGATGATCGGGGCCGCCGTTGGCACGGGTCTGGTCGCCGCCGACCGTCGCAGCTCGGGCGCCCAGCTCGAGGACGAGGCGATCGAGCTCAAGTCCTCCAACCGCATCACCGAAGCCGTGGGTACCCGCGTGCGCGTCAACGTCACGAGCTACAACCGCCAGGTGCTGCTGAGCGGCGAAGTGCCCAACGAGGCCGACCGCCAGCGCGTGCAGCAGATCGTCTCCGGCGTCGACAATGTGCGCTCGGTCGTCAACGAGCTCGCGATCATCGACAGCCCGACCCTGAGCCAGCGCACCTCCGACCTCGTGCTGAGCGGCCGCGTCAAGGCCGGCTTCATCGACAACCACGAACTCTCGTCCCAGGCCTTCAAGATCGTGACCGAGCGCGGCACCGTCTACCTGATGGGCCGCGTGACCAAGCGCGAGGCTGATCTGGCGACCGAGATCGCGCGCACCACCAGCGGCGTCAAGGCCGTCGTGCGCATCTTCGACTACCTGAGCGAAGACGAGCTCAAGCGCCTGCAACCCCAGCCCGCGCGCTAGGTCCCGATCCCCGATCCCACCACAACACTGAACCGGCACCGCCTCCGAGGCCGGCGGCTCAGACCAGGGTCAGGTGCTCGGTGCCGGCCGACAGATCGGCGCTGCGCGCACGCTGGCTGTTGAGCTTGATGTTGAGCTTGAGGTCGTTTTGCGAGTCGGCGTTGCGCACCGCCTCCTCGTAGGAAATCAGCCGGGCCTCGAAGGCGTCGAACAGCGCCTGGTCGAAGGTCTGCATGCCGACTTCGCGGCTCTTCTTCATGGTTTCCTTGATCTCGTTGATCTCGCCCTTCATGATCTGGTCGGCGATCAGGCCGCTGTGCAGCAGCACCTCGACCACCGCATAACGCCCCTTGCCGTCCTGGCGCGGGATCAGGCGCTGCGCGATCATGCCCTTGATGTTGAGCGAGACATCCTTGAGCATCTGTGCATGGCGCTCCTGCGGGAAGAAGTTGATGATGCGCTCCATCGCCTGGTTGGCGCTGTTGGCGTGCAGCGTCGCCATGCAGAGATGGCCGGTTTCGGCGAACGCGATCGCGTGCTCCATGGTCTCGCGGTCGCGGATCTCGCCCATCAGGATCACATTGGGCGCCTGGCGCAGCGAGTTCTTCAGCGCGTTGTCCCAGCTGTCGGTATCGAGCCCGACCTCGCGCTGGGTGATGATGCAGTTCTTGTGCTGGTGCACGAATTCGATCGGGTCCTCCACCGTCACGATATGCTCATGCGTGTTCTCGTTGCGCCAGTCCACCATCGCCGCCAGCGTGGTCGACTTGCCCGATCCGGTGCCGCCGACCAGGATGCAGATGCCGCGCTTGGCCAGTGCGACATTCTTGAGCACCAGCGGCAGGCCAAGCCCGTCTATGGTCGGGATCTGGCCCGGGATCGTGCGCATGACGATGCCGACCTTGCCCATCTGCAGGAAGCAGTTGACGCGAAAGCGCCCGATGCCGGCCGGCGCAATCGCGAAATTGCATTCCCGGCTGCGCTCGAACTCGGCCGCCTGCTTGTCGTTCATGATCGCGCGTGCCAGCGACTGGGTATGCTGGCTGCTCAGCGGCTGCGGCGACACCTTGCTGATCTGGCCGTCAACCTTGATCGCAGGCGGGAAATCGGCAGTCAGGAACAGGTCGCTGCCCTTGCGCTCAATCAGCAGCTTGAGCAGGTCGTTGACGAATTTGCTCGCTTGATCGCGTTCCATCTGGGTTCTCCTGTCGGGCTCAGCCGGGAAAGTTTTAGCGAAACCACCCGGTCAACCCGGGAAGTTCTCCGGGATCTTGGACTTGCTGCGCGCCTCGGCGTTGGAAATCTGGTTGCGTCGGACCAGATCGGTCAGGCTCTGGTCCAGCGTCTGCATGCCAAAGCCGTTGCCCATCTGGATTGCCGAATACATCTGCGCTACCTTGTTCTCGCGGATCAGGTTGCGCACCGCCGGCGTGCCGAGCATGATCTCGTGCGCCGCGATGCGGCCGCTGCCTTCCTTGTTCTTGCACAGGGTCTGCGAGATCACCGCCACCAGCGACTCCGACAGCATGGCCCGCACCATGTCCTTTTCCTCGGAGGGAAAGACGTCGACGATGCGGTCTATGGTCTTGGCTGCCGACGAAGTGTGCAGCGTGCCGAACACCAGGTGGCCGGTCTCGGCCGCCGTCATCGCCAGCCGGATCGTCTCGAGGTCGCGCATCTCGCCGACCAGGATCGCGTCCGGGTCCTCGCGCAGCGCCGAGCGCAGCGCACTGGCGAACGACAGCGTCATGCGCCCGACCTCGCGCTGGTTGACCAGGCATTTCTTGGATTCATGCACGAACTCGATCGGGTCCTCGATCGTCAGCACATGACCGTAGGAGCGCTCGTTGAGGTGGTCGACCATCGCCGCCAGCGTGGTTGACTTGCCCGATCCGGTCGGACCCGTCACCAGCACCAAGCCGCGCGGCTTGAGCGCCAGTTCGGCAAAGATCGGCGGACAGTTGAGCTGCTCGAGCGTCAGGATCTTGGAGGGAATGGTCCGGAACGCCGCTGCCGCGCCGCGGTTCTGGTTGAAGGCATTGACCCGAAAGCGTGCCAGTCCCTCGATCTCGAACGAGAAATCCACCTCGAGGAATTCCTCGTAGTGCTTGCGCTGGGCATCGTTCATGATGTCGTAGATCATCGCGTGGACCTGCTTGTGGTCCAGCGCCTCCACGTTGATGCGCCTGACGTCCCCGTGCACCCGTATCATCGGCGGCAGCCCGGCCGACAGGTGAAGATCCGAGGCCTTGTTCTTGGTGCTGAAAGCCAGCAGCTGGGTGATGTCCATCCCGACTCCCTTGTTTTTTATCATTATGTCCATGATCTCCGCCAATCTCCAAGCAGTACAAGCGCGCATCGAGCGGGCCTGTGATCGCGCCGGCCGGCCCAGCGGCGCGGTGCAGCTGCTGGCGGTCTCCAAGACCTTCGATGCCGAGGCGGTGCGCCAGGCCTGGAGCGCTGGCCAGCGCGCCTTTGGCGAGAACTATGTGCAGGAAGGGGTCGAGAAGGTGCAGCAGCTGCGCGCAGCCGGCCTAGACGGCATCGAGTGGCATTGCATCGGGCCGCTGCAGAGCAACAAGACCCGTCCGGTGGCCGAGCATTTCGACTGGGTCCACACGGTGGACCGGCTCAAGGTCGCGCAGCGCCTGAGCGAGCAGCGGCCGCCGGAACTGCCGCCGTTGCAGGTCTGCGTGCAGGTCAATGTCGACGGCGGTCCGAACAAGTCGGGCGTGCTGCCGGAGCAGGCGCTCGAGCTGGCGCAGGCCGTCGCGGCCCTGCCGCGCCTGCGCCTGCGCGGCCTGATGTGCATCCCCGAGCCCGCACCCGATTTCGCCAGCGCCTGCGCGGTGTTCGGCCGCGCGCGCGCGCTGTTCGACGCGCTCAATGCGCAGGGGCTGGCGCTCGACACCCTGTCGATGGGCATGAGCGACGACCTCGAGGCCGCCATCGCCAGCGGCAGCACCCTGGTGCGCGTGGGCAGCGCGATCTTCGGCGCCCGCCACTACCCCGCGCCGGCCTGAGCCAGTAGCGCCCAGTGCGATTGCCGCGGCAACGGCTGCGGCCTGCTTCGGGGCAACTCATGCGTGATCTGACTGGCTGCCGCCCCGCTTGCAATTCGGCTTGCGGGGCATTATTGTCATTGCTGCAGCAGGATATGGTCCGTCGGGCCATCGACGCTGGCAAAGACTCAGTCATCCAGACTCAAGGAGTGAAAAGCATGAACAGCCTCATGACGCGCGGCACCCGGTTCGACGATCTGTTCAGGGACCTGATGTCGCCCGGTTTCCTGATCCGGCCGCTGCACGGCGACCCGTTGCCGCAGTCGATCAAGGTCGATGTCAAGGAATCAGACGGCGCCTACACGGTGCATGCCGAGCTGCCCGGGGTCGCGAAGGAGGACATCCAGGTCACGGTCGAGGGCAATGTCGTGACTCTGTGCGCCGAGGTCAAGCAGCAAGACAGCCAGACTGCCGACGAGAAATCATTGCGCAGCGAGCGCTATTTCGGCTCGGTCGCGCGCAGCTTCCAGTTGCCGGCCGACATCGACAACAGCCAGGCCAAGGCCAAGTTCGACAACGGCGTGCTGAGCCTGACGCTGCCCAAGCGCCAGGGCAGCAGCAGCGGTCACCGACTCGAGATCGACTGAGCCGGTCGGCCGCCAGTCTCCGCTGTCAGCGGAACACCACGGTGCGGTGACCGTTGAGCCGCACGCGGTGCTCGCTGTGCCACTTGACGGCGCGTGCGAGCACCTGGCTCTCGGTGTCGCGGCCGATGCTCGTCAGGTCGTCCACCGTCATCGCGTGGTCGACCCGCGCCACATCCTGCTCGATGATCGGACCCTCGTCGAGGTCGGCGGTCACATAGTGGGCGGTAGCGCCGATCAGCTTGACGCCGCGCTGGTGCGCCTGGTAGTAGGGCTTGGCGCCCTTGAAGCTCGGCAGGAAGCTGTGGTGGATGTTGATCGCCTTGCCGGCCAGCTTGCGGCACATCTCGTTCGACAGCACCTGCATGTAGCGCGCCAGCACCACCAGGTCGGCCTGCTCCTGCTCGATGATCTCGAGCTGGCGCGCCTCGACCTGGGCCTTGGTCGCCGCCGTGACCGGCAGATGGTGGAACGGAATGTTGTAGCTCGCCGCGAGCTGGTAGAAGTCGCGGTGGTTGCTGATGATGGCCCGGATGTCGATCGGCAGCAGGCCGCTCTTCCAGCGGAACAGCAGATCGTTCAGGCAGTGGCCCTGCTGGCTCACCATGATCACGGTCGGCAGGCGCGAGGCCAGCCCATGCAGGCTCCAGTCCATCGCGTGCGCCTGCACGAACAGCCTGACCTCGTGGCGCAGCTCCTGCTCGCTCAGGCTCAGGCAGCAGAACTGCACCCGCATGAAGAACAGTCCGGTGTCGTGGTCGTTGTACTGGGCGGCTTCCTCGATGTTGCCGCCATGTTCCAGCAGGAAGCCCGAGACAGCGTGCACGATGCCGGGCTTGTCCTGGCAGGACAGGGTCAAGACGTAAGTTGGATTCATGGTGCTGCGATTGTCGCGCATCGCATGCAGGCCGCTGCTGGCGGCCCGTCTTCCGGCCGGCCTGCTGGCTTCAGCGTAGCGGACGGCGATAGCCGCCGGTCACGCCGCGCGGCGACAGCACCAGCTGCCAGAGCTGGTTGTCGCGCGCGCGGAAGGTACCGGCGCAGGCCATCAGGTAGTAGCGCCACATGCGCCGGAAGCGTTCCGGGTAGCGCTGTTGCAGCGCGGGCCAGGCGGCATCGAAGCGCTCCAGCCAGGCCATCAGCGTGCGGTCGTAGTCGGCGCCGAAGTTGTGCAGGTCCTCCAGCACGAATTCGCGCTCGGCGGCCCGGGTCAGCTCGCTCGGTGCCGGCAGCACGCCGTTGGGGAAGATGTATTTCTCGATCCAGGGATCGTTGGCGCCGCCGGGACGGTTCCTGCCGATGCTGTGCAGCAGGAACAGGCCGTCTTCGCGCAGGCTGCGTCGGGCAAGCTCGAAATAGGTCCGGTAGTTTTTCGGCCCCACATGCTCGAACATGCCGACCGAAACCAGGCGATCGAAGCGCTTGGCACCATCGGGATTGAAGTCGCGGTAGTCGACCAGTTCGACCTGGGCTGGCAGGCCCTGCAACCGCTGGCGCGCCCAATTTGCCTGTTCGTGCGAGATCGTCAGTCCGACGCAGCTCGCTCCGTATTGCTCGGCGGCATGGCGCATCAGTCCGCCCCAGCCGCAGCCGATGTCGAGCAGCGTCATGCCAGGCTTGAGCTGCAGCTTGCTGCAGATCAGCTCCAGCTTGGCGCGCTGTGCCTGCTCCAGCGTCTCTTGCTGGGCCCAGTAGCCGCAGCTGTAGGACATGGTCGGGTCGAGCATGGCCTCGAACAGCTCGTTGCCGGTGTCGTAATGCTGCTGGCCCACCTGCCAGGCCCGTGCCGGGGATTGCAGGTTCAGCAGCCGCGACTTGAGCGCGAGCAGCAGCAGCGCCGGGTTGCGCACCTGCCGGTCGAGGCCGGCCCGCAGCGCGCGGCAGATGAACTCGTCGAGCCGTTCGCAATCCCACCAGCCGTCCATGTAGCTCTCGCCCAGCCCGAGGCTGCCATGACCGAGCACCCGGTCGAAAGTGCCGCTGTGCCGGATCTGCAGGTCCCAGGGCTGCTGGCCGTCGAGCCTGACATCGGCCTGCGCCAGCAACCGCTCGAATGCGGCCCGCGCGCCGTCGTGGCGCGGGCCTGGACGTTGGCGTGGGCGATCGAATCCGGCGGGTTGAACCCAATCGTTGTTCATCTGGTATCTCCCTCTCCCTGCCTGAAAATAAGGCAAGAAGGAGAGCGGGGTCCAGCCTGTTTTCCACCCTTGGTGATTGATTTTTTCAATCATTTGGACCAGTAGATGAAATCCTGGCCCGATGCTGGCGGTATTAAGATCAGATCACGCAATCGTTGTTGCAGATTCTGGAATTGGAGGTCGATATGGCAAAGAAGAAGACTGAAGCGCGCAAGATGGACATCGGCATTGGCGAGCAGGATCGGGCGGCGATCGCGCAGGGCCTGAGCCACCTGCTGGCCGATACCTTCACGCTTTACCTGACCACGCACAATTTCCACTGGAACGTGACCGGGCCGATGTTCAACAGCCTGCACGCGATGTTCATGCAGCAGTACACCGAGCTCTGGAATGCGGTCGACCCGATCGCCGAGCGCATCCGCGCGCTGGGCCATCCGGCGCCGGGTTCCTATGCCGAATTCGCTCGCTTGAGCTCGCTGCCCGACATCGACGCCCGCCCGCACAAGGCGCTCGAGATGGTTCGCCTGCTGGCCGAGGGCCATGAGGCCGTGGCGCGCACCGCGCGCGGCCTGTTTGCGCTGGTGGACCAGGCCAACGACCAGCCCAGCGCCGACCTGCTGACGCAGCGCCTGAGCGTGCATGAGCAGTCGGCCTGGATGCTGCGCAGCCTGCTCGAGGACTGAACCCCCGCTGATGAAACTCGCTAGCTACAAGGACGGCTCGCGCGACGGGCAATTGCTGGTCGTCTCGCGCGACCTCCGTAGCGCCCACTACGCCACCGGTGCCGCTCACACGCTGCAGCAGGCGCTCGATGACTGGAACTTCATCGCGCCCCAGTTGCAGGATCTCTATGTGGCCTTGAACCAGGGCCGGGCCCGTCATGCCTTTGCCTTCGAGCCCGCGCGCTGCATGGCGCCGTTGCCGCGTGCGTTTCAGTGGGTCGCGGTCGATCCAGCTCCGCTGGCGCAGGCACAGGCCACGACCGGCTTGTCGCGGCTGCGCCAGGGATCGGGCGACGCCTTCCTCGGGCCCTGTGACGACATGCCTTGGCATGACCCGGCGCTGGCTGCCGAGTGCGCGGCTGGTCTGGCGGTCGTCTGCGGCGACCTGCCGGCGCGCGCCAATCCCGAGCAGGCGCTCGACGCGATCCGGCTGCTGCTGCTGGTCAATGACTGGTGTGGGCGTGAGTCGTCGGCCGGCAAGGCGGCAAGGGGCGCCGGCACGGCGCCGGCCTGGCCTGGCACGGCCTTCAGTCCGGTTGCCGTCACGCTCGACGAGCTCGGATCGGCCTGGCAGCGCGGTCGCCTCCAGCTGCCCTTGCAGCTCACGCGTAATGGGCAGTCGCTCGGCACCTGCGAGCCCGACAGCAGCGCGCTGCATTTCGGCCAGTGGCTGTCGCTGCTGTGTCGCCAGCGCCCCTTGGCTGCCGGTACGGTGCTCGGCTGCACGGTCTTGCCGTCCCCGGTGCTGGAGGAGGGCGACCAGTTGCGCGTCGAGATCAGCAGCCCCGACGGCCAGAGCCTGTTTGGCGCCATCGCCCAGACCCTGGCATTGCCGGCCTGAGCGCGGCCGGCTGCAGGCCGGCGCACTCAAGCCGCTGGCGGATCAGAGCTGGGTCGGATCGGCGCCCATCGCGTCATGCTTGGCGAAATACTGGCGCGCCATCGCGACCAGCTGCTTGTCGCTCGGGTGATCGGTGTTGACCACATCGACGATGGCCTCGGCGACGGCTGCCTCGTGCTGCTTGCAGTAGTCCTGGAATTCGATCTTGGCCTTGGCCGGGCCCGTCACCAGCACTTCATGCACGCCGTCCAGCGCCTTGGCAACCGCCGCGAAGAAGTCCTTGTCGCCGCTGACATGGCCGTGCTTGGGCGTGTGGTGGCTGCGCGACTTGATGCGCTGCGACTCGGCGTGCTCGCGATCGAACATCAGCACATGGGCTTCGCTGTGGTCGAGCCAGACGACGGCGTGGAAAGTGGTCATGCAAGAAGCTCCTGGTGAAAGATCCGGTGTCAAAGGGTGGCGTGGCTTTCGCCGCTGGCGCGTTCGGCCCGCTCCTGGCAGGCCAGGCAGCGCAGCGTGGTCGGGCTGGCGTGCAGCCGGGCCGCCGGGATCTCGATCTCGCAATCCGAGCAATAGCCATAGCTGCCGTTCGCGATGCGCTTGAGCGCCGCGTCAATGGCACTGAGCTCTTCCGTTTCGCGCTGGTCCAGCGCCATCGCAAGGTCGCGCTCGCCATCGAATTGCGCCCAGTCGCCGCTCTGGACGTCATGGCGGTCGCCAGCGGCTTCGGCCCGGCCGATCTGGCCACCGCGCTGCTGGCGAATCTGTTCGATCAAATCGCTGCGCAACTGCTGAAGCTGTTGGGCAAAGGTATCTGAAGTGGGGGCGCTCATAAGGGTCTTCTCCTGGAAAGTCCGGGTCGAATCGACATTCTCATACCAAACCTTTCCTCATGCCCATATCTTGCGTCACGCGATGGATGCCGATGTTGACGGAGGTCAAGCCAGCAAGGAATCCGGCCCTGCGGCTTGTGGCATGCTTGTCAGACAAGCGGTGTCGCCCCGACGCTGCACGCCATTCCCAGGAGCCCCTATGGACAAGACCGACTTCAGCGCATTCGGCCAGTACATACCCGGATTTGATTTCCTGCAAACCCTCGCGCGCCAGGCCAGCGGGGTGAAACCCGACCTGCAGCCGGCCGCAGGCGTCATGTCTTCGCTCGGACATTGGGTCGCGCCGACCTTCAGCGTCGAGGAAATCGAAAAGCGCATTCATGACCTGCGGGCAGTGGAGTTCTGGCTCGACCAGAATTCCAAGGCATTGGCTGCGACGATACAGGCGCTCGAGGTGCAGAAGATGACGTTGGCCACGCTCGAGAACATGAACCTGAGCCTGAAGGATGTGGCCGAGTCGTTCAAGATCAAGCCCGAAACGGTGCAGGCCCAGGCCGCGCCGCGCGCCGCCAAGGCAGCCGAGCCGCCGGTGCAGGACGCTGACGAGTCGGTCCAGGCCGGGTCCAAGACCGGGGTTGACCCGATGCAGTGGTGGAATTCGTTGACCGAGCAGTTCACGACCATCGCGTCGAGCGCCGTGCAGGACATGGCCGGGCAGGCCGCCAAGGCGGCCGAGCAGGTGGCGCAGACCGTCCAGGCCAGCGCCGAGGCGGCAGAGAAGATGGCCGAGCAGGCCAGGCAGGAAGTCGAGGCCGCGGCAGCCAGGGCTGCGGCACAGGCCAGCGAGCAGGTCGCAGCCAGCGCCAGCCAGCGACCGAAGGCGCCAGCCAGAAAGACTGCCGCCACAGCCGCCAAGAAGGCTGCTACTCCCCGTTCGCGCCGGAAGCCTGCTGCCGAGTGAACCGGCTGCCGGCCGGCTCCAGACTTCAGACGCCGCGTGCGCGCTCGGACTTGAAGCGAGCGCGCAGGGCGCTGAACTGGCCGGCTTCCAGCGATTCGCGCACTTCGCGCATCAGGTTCAGGTAGTAGTGCAGGTTGTGCACCGTGCTGAGCATCGGGCCCAGCATCTCGCCGCAGCGATCGAGGTGGTGCAGGTAGGCGCGCGAGAAGCCCTCGCGCCCGCCGGCATCCCAGCTCACGCCGCTTGAGCCGGCGCAGGCGTAGCAGTTGCAGCTCGGATCGAGCGGCTGCGGGTCGGCCTTGTGGCGCGCGTTGCGGATCTTCAAGTCGCCGTAGCGCGTGAAGATGGTGCCGTTGCGCGCGTTGCGCGTCGGCATCACGCAGTCGAACATGTCGACGCCCTGCGCCACGCCCTCCACCAGGTCCTCGGGCGTGCCGACCCCCATCAGGTAGCGCGGCTTGTGTGCGGGCAGGCGGTGCGGCGTGTGCGCCATGATCTGCAGCATCAGCTCCTTGGGTTCGCCGACGCTGACGCCGCCGACCGCATAGCCGGGGAAGTCCATCTCGACCAGGGCTTCGAGCGATTCCTGGCGCAGATGCTCGAACATGCCGCCTTGCACGATGCCGAACAGCGCGTTCGGGTTCTCGAGCCGCTCGAACTCGTTCTTGCTGCGCAGCGCCCAGCGCCGGCTCAGCTCCATCGAGACGCGCGCCTCGGCCTCGGTCGTGATGTGGCCCGAGCCCTTCTCGCCCTGCCAGTAGGGTGTGCACTCGTCGAGCTGCATCACGATGTCCGAGTTCAGGATGGTCTGGATCTGCATGCTGACCTCGGGCGACATGAACAGCTTGTCGCCGTTGACCGGCGAAGCGAACTTGACGCCTTCCTCGCTGATCTTGCGCATCGCGCCCAGGCTCCAGACCTGGAAGCCTCCCGAGTCGGTCAGGATCGGCTTGTCCCATTGCTCGAACTGGTGCAGGCCGCCAAAGCTCTGCATGATGTCGAGCCCGGGCCGCATCCAGAGGTGGAAGGTATTGCCCAGGATGATCTGCGCGCCCATGTCGTGCAGGCTTTTCGGCATCACGCCCTTGACGGTGCCGTAGGTGCCGACCGGCATGAAGATCGGCGTCTGCACCACGCCATGGTTGAGCGTCAGGGTGCCGCGGCGGGCGTGGCTGTCGGGGTCGGTCTTGAGCAGGTCGAATTTAAGCATGGGTGGACTTTCGGGCAAGCAGCATGGCATCGCCATAACTGAAGAAACGGTAGCCTTCGCGCACGGCGCGCGCGTAGAGCGCCATGATGGTCTCGTAGCCGGCGAAGGCGCTGACCAGCATCATCAGCGTGCTCTTGGGCAGGTGGAAGTTGGTCACCAGCAGGTCGACGATCTTGAAGTCGAAGCCGGGCGTGATGAAGATCTGGGTTTCGCCGCTGGCGTGACCGGACTGGGCCCAGGATTCGAGCGTGCGCACCGTGGTGGTACCGATCGCGATCACGCGACCGCCGCGCGCGCGACATTCGCGAATGGCTTGCTGGGTGGCTTCGGGCACCTCGTAGCGCTCGGAGTGCATCACATGGTCGGCTATTGTTTCGACCTTGACCGGCTGGAAGGTGCCGGCACCCACATGCAGCGTGACGCTGGCGCGCTGGATGCCGCGCGCCTCCAGCTCGTCGAGCAGGGCCTGGTCGAAGTGCAGCGAGGCGGTCGGCGCCGCGACCGCGCCCGGCGCGCGCGCGAACACGGTCTGGTAGCGGCGCTCGTCCTCGGCGCTGTCGCCATGTTCGATATAGGGCGGCAGCGGCACATGGCCATGCTGCTCCATCAGGCCGTAGGGCTCGGCGCTGAGCCGGAAGCGGAACAGCGGACCGTTGTCTTCGGGCCAGCGGCCCAGCAGCTCGGCGCTGAAGCCGCCGACCATGTGCAGCAGCGCGCCCGGCAGCGGTTTCTTGCTGACCTTCATGTGTGCGACCACCTCGTGGCCGTCGAGTACGCGCTCGATCAGCAGCTCGACCTTGCCGCCCGAGGCCTTCTCGCCGTACAGGCGCGCCTTGACGACCTTGGTGTCGTTGAAGATCAGCAGGTCGCCCGCCTGGAGCAGGCCGGGCAGTTCCTTGAAGATGCGGTCGACCGGCGAGCGGCCGGTGTTGTCGAGCAGACGCGAGCCGCTGCGCTCGGCAGCGGGGTGCTGGGCCACCAGTTCGGGTGGCAGCTCGAAGTCGAAGTCGCTGACGGTGTGGGCGCGCGTGGCGCCGGAGGAAGATGGATTCATGTCGCTTGAGGGCCGAACGGGCCCGTGCCAAGAAAAACCGGCATTTTCCCACGGCTGGGCTGCCTCATAATGATCCAGACCAACAACAGCAGGAGGCGCCGTGGCGCTTGTCGTATTCAACCAGAAGGGCGGGGTGGGCAAGTCCACCATCGCCTGCAACCTCGCCGCGATCAGTGCTGCCCAGGGCCTGCGCACGCTGCTGATCGATCTCGACCAGCAGGGCAACTCGACCCGCTACCTGCTCGGCGCCCCGGTCGGCGCGCAGCAGCCTACGGTGGCGAGTTTCTTCGACCAGACGTTGGGCTTCAGCTTCAATCCGGCGCCGCCGGCCGATTTCGTGCTGCGCACGCCGTTCGAGCAGCTCGACCTGATGGCTGCCAGCGACCGACTCGACGAGCTGCAGGTCAAGCTCGAGTCGCGCCACAAGATCTACAAGCTGCGCGAGGCGCTGCAGCAGCTCGGCAACGACTACGACAGGATCTACATCGACACGCCACCGGCACTGAACTTCTACACCCGCTCGGCATTGATGGGCGCGAGCGGTTGCCTGATTCCGTTCGACTGCGACGACTTCAGCCGCCAGGCGCTCTACACCCTGCTGGCCAATGTGCAGGAAATCCGCGCCGATCACAATGCCGGCCTGCAGGTCAAGGGCATCGTGGTCAACCAGTTCCAGCCGCGCGCCAAGTTGCCGCAGCAGCTGGTGCAGGAGCTGATCGCGGAAGGCCTGCCGGTGCTGCAGCCCTATCTGCCGGCCTCGATCAAGGTGCGCGAGTCGCACCAGCTCTCATTGCCCATGATCCATCTCGATCCCAGGCACAAGCTGACCCAGGCCCTGGTCGAGCTGCACGCCGCGCTGGCCTGAGCCGGCACGGACCGGGCGATCAATCCGGCGTCAGCAGCTGGCGCAGCAGCGGATGCTGCACCTTGCGCTCGGTGCTGATCGCGTAGTAATGCTCCTCGACCCCGGCGCAGGCACCGAGCAGCTTGGCCTGATGCCGTTGCAGCAGCGCGTCCTCGAGCGCGAGCGCGGCCGGGAACACGCCCAGGCCCGCGCCGCCAAAGGTTTCCAGCAGGGCGCTGTCCTCGAACTCGCCGACCACGCGCGGGCGCAGGCCCAACTGGGCCAGCCACTGGTCGAGATGGGCGCGCACGATCGAATGGGTGGTGGGCAGCAGCACCGGGACATCCTGCAGCGAGGCCGGAAAACCGGCCTGGGCCTGCTCCCACCAGCGCGGCGCGGCATACCAGCCCATGCCGGTACTGCCCAGCGGGTGGCTGTGCACCTTCAGGTGCGGGTTGAACGGGGCTGGATGGTCTGACAGCACCACGTCGAGCTGGTGCACTGCGAGTTCGGCCAGCAGGTCGGCCATTTCGCCTTCATGGCAGACCAGGCGCAGCTCCGGCGTGGCCAGCACCGGCTGCAGCAGGCGCTGCACCTCGAGCTTGGCCAGCCCGTCGGCGATCCCGACTGCCAGCCGCATGGTCGGCGCCTGTGCCGCTGCGCGCACCCGCTCGGGCAGCACTTCGCCGAGCTGGAAGATCTGCTCGGCCTGGCGCAGCGCGGCGATGCCGGCCTCGGTCAGCGCCAGCCCGCGTCCGGCCGGCTTGAGCAGCTGGCAGCCGAGGTCGCGCTCGAGCTCGCGCACCTGGGCGCTGACGGTCTGCACCGCCATGTCGAGCCGCGCTGCAGCGCGCGTCATGCCGCCTTCCTTGGCGACGATCCAGAAGTAATACAGGTGGCGGTAATTGAAAGCCAGGCTCATGCTCTGCTTTTCCTTGAAATGGATGCCGTGATTGTCTGCTTTTCCGTTCAGGCGCAAAGCGGGTCCGGCTGCGGCAAAATGCCGTCATGTCAGACGCCTTGTCCGCTCCGCCGCCGGCTGCCGCCAGCAAGCCCCTGTCCGCGCCGCAAAAAGCGCTGCGCAAGCTCGGGCTGGTGCGCGCGATCGACCTCGCGCTGCACCTGCCGCTGCGCTACGAGGACGAGACCCGCATCGTGCGCCTGCGCGAGGCGCGCGAGGGCGAGGAAGTCCAGATCGAGGGCATCGTGACCTCCTGCGAGCTCAGCCCCGGCCCGCGGCGCCAGTTGCTGGTGGTGCTCGATGACGGCAGCGAGCGCTGCACGCTGCGCTTCTTCAGCTTCTACCCCTCGCACCAGAACACGCTGGCGGTGGGCGCCTGCATCCGGGCCCGTGGCGAGCTGCGCGGCGGCTTCCTGGGTTGGACCATGATGCACCCGACCTTCCGCGTCGCGGGTGGCGAGCTGCCCGATGCGCTGACCCCGGTCTATCCGACCAGCGCCGGACTGCCGCAGGCCTATCTGCGCCGCGCGGTGCTCGGCGGACTCGATCGCGCCGATCTCGGCGACACCATTCCGCCCGAGGCCGTGGCGGACTGTCCGGGCCTGCGCCAGCGCCTGCCCGGCGGGGGGCAGGGCGCCTGGAGCTTGCGCGAAGCGCTGCATTTCCTGCATCACCCCCGGCCCGATACCTCGCTGGCGGCGCTGGAGGACCGCAGCCATCCGGCCTGGCAGCGGCTCAAGGCCGAGGAGCTGCTGGCGCAGCAGCTGTCACAGCACAAGGCCAAGCAGGAGCGCGACCTGCTGCGCGCGCCGGCGCTGCGGCGCCGCCCGGACGGGCTGGACCAGCAGCTGCTGGCGGTCCTGCCTTTCGGCCTGACCGGGGCCCAGGCCCGCGTCGTCGACGAGATCGCGGCCGATCTGGCGCGCCCGGTGCCGATGCACCGCCTGCTGCAGGGCGATGTCGGCAGCGGCAAGACCGTGGTCGCGGCGCTGGCCGCCACGGTCGCGATCGAGGCCGGCTGGCAATGCGCGCTGATGGCGCCGACCGAGATCCTGGCCGAACAGCATTTCAGCAAGCTGGTCGGCTGGCTCGAGCCGCTGCTGGCACCACTGGGCAAGTCGGTGGCCTGGCTGACCGGCAGCCAGAAAAAGAAGGAGCGCGCCGCCATGCTCGCGCGCATCGCCTCGGGCGAGGCGGCGCTGGTGGTCGGCACCCATGCCGTGATCCAGGATCAGGTCCAGTTCCAGAACCTGGCGCTGGCCGTGATCGACGAGCAGCACCGCTTCGGCGTCGCGCAGCGCCTGGCCCTGCGCGAGAAGATGCGCGACGCCGGCCTGGAGCCGCATCTGCTGATGATGAGCGCGACCCCGATCCCGCGCACGCTCGCGATGAGCTACTACGCCGACCTCGATGTCTCGACCATCGACGAACTGCCGCCCGGACGCAGTCCGATCGTGACCAAGACCGTCTCCGACAGCCGGCGCGACGAGGTCATCAGCCGGATCCGGGCCCAGGTCGCGCAGGGGCGCCAGGTCTACTGGGTCTGCCCCCTGATCGAGGAGAGCGAGGCGCTCGACCTCGGCAACGCGACCGCGACCCACCTCGAGCTCAGCGCCGCCATGGAAGGCCTGTGCAACGCCGACGGTACCCCGCTGCGGGTCGGCCTGCTGCACTCGCGCATGCCGCCGGTCGAGAAGAAGGCCGTGATGGCGCTGTTCAGCGCCGGCCTGATGGGCGTGCTGGTCAGCACCACCGTGATCGAGGTCGGCGTCGATGTGCCCAACGCCTCGCTGATGGTGATCGAGCATGCCGAGCGCTTCGGCCTGAGCCAGCTGCACCAGTTGCGCGGCCGGGTCGGGCGCGGTGCGGCCGCTTCGGCCTGCCTGCTGCTGTATTCGACCAATGAGTCCGGCCGCCTGAGCGAGACCGCGCGCGAGCGCCTGCGCGCCATGGCCGAGACCACCGACGGCTTCGAGATCGCCCGGCGCGACCTCGAGATCCGCGGCCCCGGCGAGTTCCTCGGCGCGCGCCAGTCGGGCGCCGCCATGCTGCGCTTTGCCGACCTCGCGACCGACATCCACCTGCTCGAATGGGCGCGCGCCTGGGCGCCTGTCATGCTCGAACGCTGGCCGCGCTTGGCGCAGCAGCATGTCGAGCGCTGGCTTGGCGGAAAATCCGATTATCTGAAGGCCTGAATCCCACATGACGCTGACCGAACTCAAGTACATCGTCGCCGTCGCGCGCGAACGCCATTTCGGCAAGGCGGCCGAGGCCTGCTTCGTCTCCCAGCCCACGCTCAGCGTGGCGATCAAGAAGCTGGAGGAAGAGCTCGAACTCAAGTTGTTCGAGCGCAACGCCAGCGAGGTCGCCGTCACCCCCTTGGGCGAGGAGATCGTGCGCCAGGCCCAGGTCGTGCTCGAGCAGGCGGCCTCGATCAAGGAGATCGCCAAGCGCGGCAAGGACCCGCTGGCCGGTCCGCTGCGCCTGGGCGTGATCTTCACCATCGGCCCCTATCTGCTGCCCGACCTGGTGCGCCAGGTGATCCAGCGCTCGCCGCAGATGCCGCTGATGCTGCAGGAGAACCTGACCGCCAAGCTGCTTGAGCAACTGCGCCTGGGCGAGATCGACTGCGCCATCCTGGCCGAACCCTTCCCCGACACCAACCTCGCGATTGCGCCGCTCTACGACGAGCCCTTTGTCGCGGTGGTGCCGGTGGCGCACCCGCTGGCGCAGCAGGACGAGGTCACGGCCGAGCAGCTCAAGCAGGAAACCATGCTGCTGCTGGGTGCCGGTCACTGTTTCCGCGACCATGTGCTCGAGGTCTGCCCCGAGTTTGCCCGTTTCTCGAACGACGCCGAGGGCATCAGGAAGAGCTTCGAGGGCAGCTCGCTCGAAACCATCCGCCACATGGTTGCCGCCGGCATGGGCGTCACGCTGGTGCCGCGCCTGAGCGTGCCGAGCTCGGCGCTTGGCCCCGGCGCCAAGACCCTGCCGCCCGGATCGGGCCCGGGCGATGCCTCCTACCTGCGCTACCTGCCGTTTGCCGGCGAGCCGCCGACGCGCCGCGTCGTGCTGGCCTGGCGTCGCAGCTTCACGCGCTACGAGGCGATCGCCGCGCTGCGCAATGCCATCTACGCCTGCGAACTGCCGGGCGTCAAGAGACTGTCCGCATGAACCACGCCAACGCTGCCGCGCTGCCGGCCTGGCGCGCCAAGCTCGCGCTCTACCTCGACCTGATCCGCTGGAACCGGCCCGCTGGCTGGTTGCTGCTGCTCTGGCCCACGCTGTCGGCGCTCTGGGTCGCTGCCAGTGGCTGGCCGGGCTGGCATCTGTTGCTGGTCTTCACGCTCGGCACCATCCTGATGCGCAGCGCCGGCTGCTGCATCAACGATGTCGCCGACCGCGATTTCGACCGTCATGTCAAGCGCACCGCGCAGCGCCCGATCACGAGCGGGCGCATGTCGGTGCGGGAGGCGCTGGCCGTCGGTGCCGCGCTGGCATTCGCCGCCTTCCTGCTGGTGCTGACGACCACGCCGGCGGCGATCCTGCTGTCTCTGCCGGCGCTGGCAGTGGCTCTTGTTTACCCCTACGCCAAGCGTCATGTCTCGATGCCGCAGGCGGTGCTGGGCGTGGCCTTCAGCTTCGGCATCCCGATGGCCTTTGGCGTCATGCAGGTCGAGTCTGGAGTGGCGGCCTGGTCCTGGAGCAGCCTGGTCGCGGCAGTGCCCTGGCAGGCCTGGGGCCTGGTCGTCAGCAACCTGTTCTGGGTGCTGGCCTATGACACCGAGTACGCGATGGTCGACCGCGACGACGACCTGCGCATTGGCATGAAGACCTCGGCCATCACGCTCGGGCGTTGGGATGTCGCGGGTGTGACCGCCTTCTACCTGCTGCACCTCGCGCTTTGGGGTGGGCTGCTGTGGCCTGCGGTCGGCGGGGCGGTGTTCGGTCTCGCGCTGGCGGCGGCGCTGGCCCAGGTGGTCTGGCATTACGGCATGATCCGCGAGCGCACGCGCGACGGCTGCTTTCGCGCCTTCCGCCTCAACCACTGGCTTGGCCTGACCTTGTTCCTGGGCGTGGCCGGCCACTACGCGCTCAAGGCGCTGGGCTGAACCTCGCGCGGCTCCGGTCGTCGAGAAAGCGCTGCGGTCGATTGCGGCGCAGCGCGCGGATCAGGCGCCGAACTCGTCGCCGAGTTCCTGCGCGCGCCGGCCGGCTGCATGCATGGCCTGCACGAAGGCTGCCTTGACCCCGCTGGCCTCCAGCGAGCTCAGCGCGGCATAGGTGGTGCCGCCCTTGGAGGTCACGCGCTCGCGCAGCACCTCGGGCGGCTCGCTGGCGTCCTGGGCCAGTCGGGCGGCGCCGGCGAATGTGCCGATCGCGAGCCGGGTCGCGGTCTCGGCGCTCAGGCCCATTTCGGTGCCGGCCTGGCGCATTGCTTCCAGGAAATAGAACACATAGGCCGGGCCCGAGCCCGACAGCGCGGTCACGGCGTCGAGGTCGGCCTCGCGCTCGACCCACAGGTACTGGCCGGTGGTGCCGATCACGGCCTCGATCAGCCCGCGGTCCGCGGCGGCGACCGCTGCCCGCGCGTAGAGGCCGGTCATGCCCTGGCCGACCAGCGCTGGCGTGTTGGGCATGGCGCGCACGATGCGCTCGCTGCCGAGCCAGCTCGCCATGCTGTCGCTGCGGATGCCGGCGGCCACGCTCAGGTGCAGTGCGCCCGCCACCTGCGCCGCGCAGTCCTGTGCCACCGGCCTGAACACCTGGGGCTTGACGGCCCAGACCACCAGGCCGCAGCCTTGCAGCGCCGGGCCGGCTGCCGCCTCGGTGCGCACGCCGAACTGGGTCTGCAGCCGTGCGCGCTGCTCCGCCACAGGCTCGACGACCGTGATCTGGTCGCCGTTCAGGCCCTGCTGGATCAGCCCGCCGATGATGGCGCTGGCCATGTTGCCGCCGCCGATGAAGGCGATGCGGGTCGATGCGATGGGGGTCGGCTCTTGCTTCATGGGCACTGATCTTACCCGCGCGCACCGGGGCCTGGCCGGGGGCGGGCAGGGTGGCACTGGCCCTGCGGCGGCTGTCGCATCTGTCGGTAAAAACCCCTTGCCTAAATTGTGGAACTGGTAGATAATCGCTCTCTTCGCCCGTAGTGGGGGAAGTATCTGCCCAGCGAAGTCGGCCGGAGCGCGGTTGCAAACCGTGTGCTGGCTGCCAACGACGGGCCCAAGACTGATCGCCTGTGGCCGTGGTGGCCGCTGGGATTCAAGTTGGGACTTAAATCAAATGATCCAAACGCAATCTCGACTCGATGTTGCAGACAACACGGGCGCCAAGTCCGTGATGTGCATCAAAGTGCTGGGCGGCTCCAAGCGCCGTTATGCCAGCGTGGGCGACATCATCAAAGTGAGCATCAAGGAAGCCGCACCGCGTGGCCGCGTCAAAAAAGGCGAGGTCTACAACGCTGTGGTCGTCCGTACCGCTGCCGGCATCCGCCGCGGCGATGGTGCCAAGGTGAAGTTCGACGGCAATGCTGCCGTTCTGCTCAATGCCAAGCTGGAGCCTATCGGCACCCGCATCTTCGGCCCCGTGACGCGTGAACTGCGTACCGAAAAGTTCATGAAGATCGTGTCCCTGGCCCCTGAGGTCCTGTAAGGAATCGACACATGAACAAGATCCGTAAAGGCGACGAAGTCATCGTCATCGCTGGTCGCGACAAGGGCAAGCGTGGCACCGTGGTGCAGCGCGCTAACGAAGAGCGTCTGGTGGTTGAAGGCATCAACCTGGTCAAGAAGCACGCCAAGCCGAACCCCATGAAGGGTATCGCTGGCGGCATCGTCGACAAGACCATGCCTATCCACCAGTCCAACGTGGCTATCTTCAACGCCGCCACCGGCAAGGCCGATCGCGTCGGCGTCAAGGTGACTGAAGACGGCAAGAAAGTCCGCGTCTTCAAGTCTTCTGGCGAAGAAATCAAGGCAGCATGACCATGGCACGCTTTCAAGAAATCTACCGCGACAAGGTCGCACCGGCTCTGAAAGAGCAGTTCGGCTACAAGTCCGTCATGGAAGTGCCGCGCATCACCAAGATCACCCTGAACATGGGTGTGTCCGAAGCTGTTGCCGACAAGAAAGTCATGGACCACGCCGTCGGCGACCTGACCAAGATCGCCGGTCAAAAGCCCGTCGTGACCAAGGCCCGCAAGGCTATCGCTGGTTTCAAGATCCGCGAACAACAGCCGATCGGCTGCATGGTCACCCTGCGTGGCGCCCAGATGTACGAATTCCTGGACCGTTTCGTCACCGTGGCCCTGCCGCGCGTGCGTGACTTCCGTGGTATCTCCGGCAAGTCTTTCGACGGCCGCGGCAACTACAACGTTGGCGTCAAAGAACAGATCATCTTCCCCGAAATCGAATACGACAAGGTGGATGCTCTGCGTGGTCTGAACATCAGCATCACGACGACCGCCAAGACCGACGCCGAGTGCAAGGCACTGCTGGCTGGTTTCCGTTTCCCGTTCAAGAACTGAGGTGGTTTGTGGCTAAACAAGCTTTGCTCCAGCGCGAACTGAAGCGCGAGAAACTCGCCGCCAAGTTCGCCAACAAGTACAACGAGTTCAAGGCCATTGCCGGTGACGCCAAGCGTTCCGACGAAGAGCGTGATGCAGCCCGCCTGGGTCTGCAGAAACTGCCCCGCAATGCCAACCCGACCCGCCAGCACAACCGTTGCGAAATCACCGGTCGTCCCCGTGGCACCTTCCGTCAGTTCGGTCTGGCACGTGCCAAGGTTCGTGAACTGGCTTTTGCCGGCGAAATCCCCGGCGTGACCAAGGCCAGCTGGTAAGGCGCAAGGAGTACCCCAAATGAGCATGAGTGATCCTATCGCCGATATGCTGACCCGCATCCGTAACGCACAGATGGTCGCCAAGTCCATCGTGGCAATGCCGTCTTCCAAAGTGAAGACCGCCATCGCCCAAGTGCTGAAGGACGAAGGTTACATTGACGGATTCCAAGTCAAGACCGAAGCCGGCAAGAGCCAGCTCGAAATCGCCCTCAAGTACTACGCTGGCCGTCCGGTCATCGAGCGTATCGAGCGCGTCAGCCGTCCTGGTCTGCGTGTCTACAAGGGCACCAAGGACATCCCCCAGGTCCAAAACGGCCTGGGCGTCGCTATCGTCACCACCCCCCAAGGCGTGATGACCGATCGCAAAGCGCGCGCTGCCGGTGTCGGCGGTGAAGTTCTGTGTTTCGTCGCCTAACGCGCGCATTGAGGAGTATCTGAAATGTCTCGTGTAGGTAAGCAGGCAGTCGCCATTCCGCAAGGCGTGGAAGTGGCCATCAAGCCCGAAACCATCAGCGTCAAGGGTGCCCTGGGCGCCATGGAGCTGGCTCAGAACGCGCTGGTCAAGGTCGAAAGCGTTGACGGCAAACTGTCGTTCAGCCCGATCGGCGAATCGCGTGAAGCCAATGCAATGAGCGGCACCATCCGCCAGTTGGTCAACAACATGGTCAATGGTGTGAGCAAGGGCTTCGAGAAGAAGCTGACCCTGATCGGCGTGGGCTACAAAGCCGCCGCCTCGGGCAACAAGCTCAACCTGGCTGTTGGTTTCTCGCACCCGGTGAACATCGAGATGCCTGCTGGCATCACGGTCGCCACCCCGACCCCGACCGAAGTCGTGATCAAGGGCGCTGACCGTCAGCGTGTTGGCCAGATCGCTTCTGAAGTCCGTGCCGTGCGTCCTCCCGAGCCTTACAAGGGCAAGGGCATCCGTTACTCGGATGAGAAGGTCGTGATCAAAGAGACCAAGAAGAAATAAGGACTGCGAACATGTTGACGAAAAAAGAACAGCGTTTGCGCCGTGCCCGTCAGACCCGCATCCGCATTGCACAGCAAGGCGCCGTTCGTCTGACCGTGAACCGTACCAACCTGCACATCTATGCCAGCGTCATCTCTGGCGACGGCAGCAAGGTGCTGGCATCGGCCTCCACCGTCGAAGCAGAAGTGCGTGCTCAGCTGGGCAATGGCGGCAACAAGGCTGCGGCCGAGCTGATCGGCAAGCGCATCGCTGAAAAGGCGAAGGCTGCTGGCATCGAGAAAGTGGCCTTCGACCGTTCGGGCTTCGCCTACCACGGCCGTGTCAAAGCCCTGGCAGACGCCGCGCGTGAAGCCGGCCTGCAATTCTGATTGGACGGGATACGCAAATGGCTAAATTTCAAGCTAACGTGAAGAGCGAAGCTGACGACGGCTTGCGCGAAAAGATGATTGCTGTCAACCGCGTGACCAAAGTGGTCAAGGGCGGTCGCATCATGGCTTTCGCCGCACTGACCGTGGTTGGCGATGGCGACGGCCGCGTCGGTATGGGCAAGGGCAAGTCCCGTGAAGTGCCGGCCGCTGTGCAAAAAGGCATGGACGAAGCCCGCCGCAACATGATCAAGGTTTCGCTGAAGAATGGCTCCCTGCACCATGCAGTCAAGGGTCATCACGGCGCAGCCAACGTCATGATGCTGCCGGCCGCCAAGGGTACCGGCATCATCGCCGGCGGCCCGATGCGCGCTGTCTTCGAAGTGCTGGGCATCACCGACGTCGTGGCCAAGAGCCATGGCTCGAGCAACCCTTACAACCTGGTCCGCGCCACTCTGGACGCTCTGAAGAACTCGACCACCCCGTCTAGCGTCGCTTCCAAGCGCGGCAAGTCGGTGGAAGAGATTCTGGGCTGATGGGAGAGATCATGACTGCCAATAACACCATCAAGGTTCAACTGGTTCGCAGCCCTATCGGCTGCAAAGAGGACCATCGCGCCACCGTGCGCGGACTGGGCCTGCGCAAAATCAACAGCACCAGCGAACTGCAGGACACCCCTGCAGTGCGCGGCATGATCAACAAGATCAGTTATCTGATCAAAGTGATCTGATCGGAGTCAAGACATGGAACTCAACACTCTCAAGCCCGCTGCCGGTGCCAAGCACGCCAAGCGTCGCGTGGGCCGTGGCATTGGCTCCGGTCTCGGCAAGACCGCTGGCCGTGGCCACAAGGGCCAAAAGTCGCGTTCGGGCGGCTACCACAAGGTCGGTTTCGAAGGCGGTCAAATGCCTTTGCAACGTCGACTGCCCAAGCGTGGCTTCAAGTCCCAGACTCTGAAGTACAACGCCGAAGTGACTCTGTCCGACCTGCAAGCGCTGGGCGTTGCAGAAGTCGATCTGCTGACTCTCAAAGCCGCCGGTCTCGTGCCGGAAATGGCCAAGAAGGTCAAGGTCATCAAGACCGGTGAACTGACTCTGGCTGTTAAGCTGACTAACGTCGGCGCAACTGCTGGCGCCAAGGAAGCCATCGAAGCCGCTGGCGGCTCGTTGGTTTGATCGGGTTTTAACCGGAACTGCTCGTGGCCACTAACGCTGCAACCCTCGCGAAGACAGGCAAGTTCGGCGACCTCCGTCGTCGACTCGTATTCTTGCTGCTGGCATTGGTCGTCTACCGTATCGGGGCTCATATCCCGGTGCCAGGTATCAATCCCGACCAGCTGGCCCAGCTCTTCAAGGGCCAGCAGGGCGGCATCCTGAACCTGTTCAACATGTTCTCGGGCGGAGCGCTGTCGCGTTTCACCGTGTTCGCGTTGGGGATCATGCCCTACATCTCGGCTTCCATCGTCATGCAGCTCATGGGCTATGTACTGCCCGCTTTTGAGCAAATGAAGAAGGAAGGCGAAGCTGGCAAGCGCAAGATCACGCAGTACACCCGCATCGGCACCGTGGGCCTCGCCATCTTCCAGTCGCTCGGCATTGCCATGGCACTGGAAGGTACGCAAGGCCTGGTGATCGACCCTGGTTTCGGCTTCCGCCTGACCACCGTCGTGACCCTGGTCGCCGGTACGATGTTCCTGATGTGGCTGGGTGAGCAAATCACCGAACGTGGCCTGGGCAACGGTATCTCGATCCTGATCTTTGCCGGTATCGCTGCGGGTCTCCCCAGTGCTATCGGTGGCCTGTTCGAACTGGTTCGCACCGGTGCGATGGCTCCCCTGGCGGCGATCTTCATCGTCGCCCTGGTGATCCTCGTGACCTACTTCGTGGTGTTCGTCGAGCGCGGACAACGCAAGATCCTGGTGAATTACGCACGCCGTCAGGTGGGCAACAAGGTGTATGGCGGTCAATCGTCGCATCTGCCGCTCAAGCTGAACATGGCTGGCGTGATTCCCCCGATCTTCGCTTCGTCCATCATCCTGCTGCCCACTACCGTGGTGAGCTGGGTCAGTACCGGTGACGGTACGCGCTGGTTGCGCGACATTGCTTCGGCACTGTCGCCGGGACAGCCGATCTATGTGGCGTTCTACGCTGCGGCGATCGTGTTCTTCTGCTTCTTCTACACCGCGCTGGTATTCAACAGCCGGGAGACCGCAGATAACCTGAAGAAGAGTGGTGCGTTCATTCCGGGCATTCGCCCGGGTGACCAAACGGCCAGGCATATTGACAAGGTGCTGGTGCGCTTGACGCTGGCTGGTGCGATCTACATCACGCTGGTCTGTCTGCTGCCGGAGTTCCTGATCCTGAAGTACAACGTTCCGTTCTACTTCGGCGGTACTTCGCTGCTGATCATCGTGGTGGTGACCATGGACTTCATGGCCCAGGTGCAAAACTACCTGATGTCGCAACAGTACGAGTCCTTGTTGAAAAAGGCCAACTTTAAGGCAGCTCCGGGTGTCTGAGAAATGGCCAAGGATGATGTGATTGAGATGCTGGGCGAGGTGGTAGAAAACCTCCCCAACGCCACGTTCCGGGTCAAGCTGGAAAACGGGCACGTGGTCTTGGGCCACATTTCGGGCAAGATGCGCATGCACTACATACGCATCCTGCCTGGTGACAAGGTCAAGGTCGAATTGACGCCCTATGACCTTACGCGTGCCCGGATCGTGTTCCGCGCCAAGTAAAGAGTTTTGAGATTTCTTCAGGAGAATGACATGAGAGTTTCGGCTTCGGTCAAGAAAATGTGCCGCAACTGTAAGATCATCCGTCGCCATGGCGTCGTGCGCGTTATTTGCACCGACCCGCGACACAAGCAGCGTCAAGGCTGATAGGTTTAAGGGACCACCATGGCACGTATTGCTGGTATCAACATTCCGCCTCACAAGCACGCCGAAATCGGCCTGACTTCCATCTTCGGTATCGGCCGCACCCGTGCGCGCCAGATCTGCGAAGCTTGTGGCATCGACTACAACAAGAAGATCAAGGATCTGTCCGACGTCGAACTCGAAAAAGTTCGTGACGTGGTCAACTCCTACACGATCGAAGGCGACCTGCGCCGCGAAACCACGATGAACATCAAGCGTTTGATGGACATCGGTTGCTACCGCGGTTTCCGTCATCGCCGCGGCCTGCCGGTCCGCGGTCAGCGCACCAAGACCAATGCTCGTACCCGCAAGGGCCCGCGCAAGGCAGCACAGTCGCTGAAGAAATAAACCGGATTGAAGGATCACCATGGCTAAGCAACAATCCAGCAGCGCCGCCGCCCGCGTGCGCAAGAAGGTTCGCAAGAACATTGCTGACGGCATCGCGCATGTCCACGCTTCGTTCAACAACACGATCATCACCATCACCGACCGCCAGGGCAACGCCCTGTCGTGGGCTTCGTCGGGTGGCCAGGGCTTCAAGGGTTCGCGCAAGTCGACTCCTTTCGCCGCTCAGGTCGCTTCCGAAGTGGCTGGTCGTGCCGCGATCGAACAGGGTATCAAGAACCTGGACGTCGAAATCAAGGGCCCGGGTCCGGGTCGCGAATCCTCGGTGCGCGCCCTCGGCGCCCTGGGCATCCGCATCTCCTCGATCTCCGACGTGACCCCGGTGCCGCACAACGGCTGCCGTCCGCAAAAGCGTCGTCGTATCTGATCGCTTGCCGATCGGTACGAGAGCGCTATAATCCAAGGCTTTTGTTTTGGTCGCCACCGCAGTGTCGCTGCGGTGGTGTTTGTCGTTAAGACCACCGCCACCCCGTGTCTGGGGCGGCTCCCGCAAGTCAAGTCTTGCGGTAGTGCATAAAAGGAATCAACGTGGCACGTTATATCGGCCCTAAGGCCAAACTTTCCCGCCGTGAAGGCACCGACCTGCTGCTCAAGAGCGCCCGCCGCTCGATCAGCGACAAGTCGAAGTTTGAAACCAAGCCGGGCCAGCATGGCCGTACCTCGGGTCAGCGTACCTCCGACTTCGGCCTGCAGCTGCGCGAAAAGCAGAAGGTCAAGCGTATCTACGGCGTGCTCGAGCGCCAGTTCCGCCGCTACTTCGCTGAAGCCGACCGTCGCCGTGGCAACACCGGCGCGACCCTGCTGTCGCTGCTGGAATGCCGCCTGGACAACGTCGTCTTCCGCATGGGCTTTGCCTCCACCCGTTCCGAAGCACGCCAGCTGGTGTCGCACAAGGCGATCCAGGTGAACGGCCAGAGCGTCAACATCCCGTCGTACTCGGTCAAGGCTGGTGACATCATCGCCGTGCGCGAGAAGTCGAAGAAGCAAGCCCGCATCATCGAAGCGCTGGAACTCGCCAAGCAAATCGGCTTCCCCGCCTGGGTTGAAGTCGCTGCCGACAAGGCAGAAGGCGTGTTCAAGAAGTCGCCTGACCGCGACGAGTTCGGTTCCGACATCAACGAATCGCTGATCGTCGAACTGTACTCGCGTTAATCGCGAGAGTCTCCCTAGTGCCCGGATTCTGCTCAGCTGCGGAGTCCGGGATTTGTGCTCCATCGGCCTTATCGGCGTAACGAGCCGAGGGTATTGAAGGAAGTCCGAATGCTGAATAATCTGCTCAAGCCCAAGAACATCAACGTCGAGCAACTGACGGCCAACAAGGCCAAAGTCGTGCTCGAGCCCTTCGAGCGCGGTTACGGCCACACGCTGGGCAATGCCCTGCGCCGTGTGCTGCTGTCCTCCATGGTGGGACATGCTCCGACGGAAGTGACGATCGCGGGTGTGGTGCACGAGTATTCCTCGATCGATGGCGTTCAGGAAGATGTCGTCAGCATCCTGCTCAACCTCAAGGGCGTGGTCTTCAAGCTGCATGGCCGTGACGAAGTCACGCTGAGCCTGCGCAAGGACGGCGCTGGCGTAGTCACTGCGGCTGACATCCAGACCCCGCACGACGTCGAGATCCTGAATCCCGAGCATCCGATCGCCACGCTGTCGGCCGGTGCCAAGCTCGACATGCAGATCAAGGTCGAGAAGGGCCGCGGCTATGTGCCGGGCAACGTGCGCCGTGGCGACGATTCGACCCGCGCCATCGGTCGCATCCTGCTGGACGCTTCCTTCTCCCCGATCAAGCGCGTGAGCTACGCGGTCGAGAACGCTCGCGTCGAGCAGCGTACCGACCTCGACAAGCTGGTGCTGGAGATCGAGACCAACGGTGCCGTCGGTCCGGAAGAGGCCGTGCGTGCCGCTGCCAAGATCCTGGTCGAGCAGCTGGCCGTGTTCGCGCAGCTCGAAGGCGCTGACGTGTTCGAGAATGGCGCCGTCAAGAGCGGTGTCACCCAGCAGTTCGATCCGGTGCTGCTGCGCCCGGTCGACGAGCTCGAACTGACCGTGCGTTCCGCCAACTGCCTGAAGGCCGAGAACATCTATTACATCGGTGACCTGATCCAGCGCACCGAGAACGAGCTGCTCAAGACCCCGAATCTGGGTCGCAAGTCGCTCAACGAAATCAAGGAAGTGCTGGCTTCGCGCGGCTTGACGCTGGGCATGAAGCTGGAAAACTGGCCGCCCGCCGGCCTTGAAAAGCACTGATCCCTTTTTCTGCCCCTGACCCCCTGCGGTACCTGATACGGCCGTAGGTAAATACTCAAAAGGAAACTACCATGCGTCACGGAAACGGACTTCGTAAACTCAACCGCACCAGCGCCCACCGCCAGGCCATGCTGCGCAACATGATGAACTCGCTGCTGACGCACGAGGCCATCAAGACCACCGTCCCGAAAGCCAAGGAACTGCGTCGCGTCGTCGAGCGCATGATCACCCTGGCCAAGGTCGACTCGGTCGCCAACCGCCGCCTGGCTTTCGACCGCCTGCGTGACCGCGACGTCGTCACCAAGTTGTTCAACGACCTGGGCCCGCGCTCGGCTACCCGTCCGGGCGGCTACACCCGCATCCTGAAGATGGGCTTCCGCGTCGGCGACAACGCCCCGATGGCCCTGATCGAGCTGGTCGACCGCGCTGAAACTTCGGTTGAAGCTCCGACTGCCGAATAATTCGTGCTAGAATCTAACTCTTGACGCGCGGTGGAGCAGCCTGGTAGCTCGTTGGGCTCATAACCCAAAGGTCGCAAGTTCAAATCTTGCCCGCGCAACCAGAATTTCGGTTCAGTTGATCAAAAAAGCCTGCTTATGCAGGCTTTTTTGTTTTTAGCCCTGGCTTGCCGCCAGCTCGATCTGCCGGGCCATGGTCTTGCCAAGCTCGACGCCCCACTGGTCGTAGGCGTGGATGCCCCAGATCGCGGCCTGGCAGAACACCTTGTGCTCGTAGAGCGCGACCATGGCGCCCAGCGTGTGCGGCGTCAGTTCGGCCAGCCAGAGCGTCGAATTCGGCACATTGCCGCGGAAGGTGCGGTGCGGCAGCAGCTCGGCCACGCGCGCCTCGTCCAGCCCGCTGGCGCGCAGCTCGGCCTCGGTCGCCGCCGCGTCGCGGCCCAGCGCCAGCGCTTGCGCCTGCGCCTCCAGGTTGAGCAGCGCGACCCGGTGGTGCTCGGCCGCCAGCGGCAGCGGGCAGTCTTCGCTGCGCACGCCGATGAAGTCGACCGGCACCCGGTGCTGGCCTTGGTGCAGCAGCTGGAAATAGGCATGCTGGCCTTCTATGCCGAGGCCGCCCCAGACGATAGGTCCGGTGCCGACCTCGACCGGGCTGCCGTCGACATGGGTCGACTTGCCGTTCGATTCCATGTCGAGCTGCTGCAAAAAGCGCGCGAAGTGGAACAGCCGGCTGGCATAGGCCGCGATCAGATGGGTCGGGCAGTCGAGGAAATTGCGGTTCCACACGCCCAGCAAGGCCAGCCGCAGCGGCATGTTCTGCTCCGGCGGCGCTTCCCAGAAATGGCGGTCCATCGCGTGGCCGCCGGCCAGGAAGGCGCGGAAAGCTTCGGCGCCGATCGCGATCGCCAGCGGCAGGCCGATCGCCGACCAGACCGAGTAGCGCCCGCCGACCCAGTCCCAGAAGCCGAAGGTGTTGGCCGGGGCATAGCCCTGGGCGGCCGAGACTGCCGGCGAGGCGGTCACGGCGATCAGGTGCTGCGCCTGCTGCTCGGGCGTCTGCAGGCCATGGTCGGCCAGCCAGCGCTGGGCCGAATTCGCCAGCGTCAGGGTTTCCTGGGTCGTGAAGGTCTTGCTCTGGACGATGAACAGCGTGCTGTCGGGCTTGCACCAGCGCAGCAGCGAGTGCAGCGCCCAGCAGTCGGGGTTGGAAACGAAGTGCACCCGCACCTCACGCGAGGCCTGGGCATCGAGCGCCTGTACCGCCATGCGCGGACCCAGGTCGGAGCCGCCGATGCCGATGTTGATCACGTTGCTGATGCGTTGGCCGCGGTGGCCGCGCCAGCGGCCGTCGCGGATGCGCTCGGCGGCGTCGAGGAAGCGGTCGAGCTCCTGGCGCACCGCGTCCGAGATTTCCGCGCCCCAGGGGGCGTCTGGCATGTCGGCACCGCGCAGCGCCATGTGCAGCACGGCGCGGTTCTCGGTCGCGTTGACGGGCAGGCCCTGGCGCTGGGCCTGGGCCTGCTCGAGCACGCGTGATTCAGCGGCCAGTTCGAGCAGGGCCTGCAGCACCTCGGGCGTGACCTGCTGGCGGCTGGCGTCGAGCTGCAGGCCGGCGACCTCCAGCTGCAGGCTGGCCTGGCGTTCGCCGGCCGGATCGGCCAGCAGCTCGCGCAGATGCGGCAGCGACTGATCGGCCAGACTCTGCAGCCGCTTCCAGGCCGCTCGTTGTTGGGGGGGAGTGAAAGGGTTCATCATGTGACAGCTGGATTTGCCATCAATCATGCCAGATCGGCAAGGACAAATAGGGGCAGGCGATTCTGGTCGGAATGAATCCCAGGCGAATGACTCGCGGCAAGGTAGGTGAAAATGACCTCATGAGCGCCATCCATCCCAACCCTTCATCCACCCCCCTGCTGACCGTGCAGGACGGCGTGGCCACCCTCACGCTGAACCGGCCGGAGCACCGCAACCGCCTGCAGGATTCCGACCTGGAGGCCTTGCTGGGGCAATTTGCCCAGATCGATGCTGACCCGTCGATCCGGGTGCTGGTGCTGCGTGCCAACACGCAGGGTCAGCCCCGGCCCGTGTTCTGTGCCGGCTACGACATCGGCGGCTTCGAGCAGGACGCGCAGGCCTCGAGCGCCTTCGAGCGCGTGCCTGACGCCCTGGCGGCGCTGCGCCCGGTCACAATCTGCGCCTTGAACGGCAGCCTCTACGGCGGCGCGACCGACCTGTTCCTGGCCTGCGACCTCAGGATCGCCTTGCAGGGGGTGGAGTTCCGGATGCCGGCCACGGCGCTGGGCCTGCATTTCTACCCGAGCGGGCTGTTGCGCTATGTCGAGCGCCTGGGCCTGGCAGCGGCCAAGCGCGCCTTCCTGACCGGACGTCCGTTCAGCGCCGACCAGTTGTGGCAGACCGGCTGTCTGGAGGCGCTGGCCGCACCCGAGCAGTTCGAGGCCGAGCTGCAGTCGCTGCTGGCGGATGTGATGGCCATGGCGCCGCGCACGCTCGAAGCCATCAAGCGCTCGCTCAACGAGATCGCGGCGGGCTGCCACGATCCGGCCGAGCTGCGCCAGCGCGAGCATGCCAGCACGCGCAGCACCGACTTCGCCGAAGGGCGGCGTGCCTTCGCCGAGCGGCGCCGGCCGGTTTTCACCGGCCAGTGAGCGCCGCCGGCCGGTCAGCCGTGATCAGTCGCCGAGCAGCGACAGGTCGCGCACCGCGCCCTTGTCGGCCGAGGTGGCGAGCATGGCGTAGGCCTTGAGCGCGGCCGACACCTTGCGCGGACGCGGCTTGACCGGCTTCCAGCCCAGCGCATCCTGCTCAGCGCGGCGCTGGGACAGTTCCTCGTCCGAGAGCAGCACGTCGATGCTGCGGTTCGGGATGTCGATGCGGATGCGGTCGCCGTTGCGCACCAGGCCGATCGCGCCGCCGGCTGCCGCCTCGGGCGAGCAGTGGCCGATCGACAGGCCGGAAGTACCGCCCGAGAAGCGGCCGTCGGTCAGCAGCGCGCAGGCCTTGCCCAGGCCCTTGGACTTGATGTACGAAGTGGGGTAGAGCATTTCCTGCATGCCCGGGCCGCCCTTGGGGCCTTCGTAGCGCACGATCACGATATCGCCGGCCTTGACGTTGTCGGCCAGAATCTCGGCCACGGCCTCGTCCTGCGACTCCGTCACGAAGGCCGAGCCTTCGAACACCAGGATCGACTCGTCGACGCCAGCGGTCTTGACCACGCAGCCGTCGAGCGCGATGTTGCCGTGCAGCACGGCCAGGCCGCCTTCCTGCGAGAAGGCATGCTCGGCCGAGCGGATGCAACCCTCGGCGCGGTCCAGGTCCAGGCTGGGCCAGCGGGTGGCCTGGCTGAAGGCAACCTGGGTCGGAATGCCGGCCGGGCCGGCCATATAGAAGGTCTTGACCGCGTCGGACGGCTGGCGCGCGATGTCCCACTGGTCCAGCGCATCCTTCATCGTCCTGGCGTGGATGGTCGGCACGTCGGTGTGCAGCTTGCCGGCGCGGTCGAGTTCGCCCAGGATGGCCATGATGCCGCCGGCGCGGTGCACGTCCTCGATGTGGTACTTGTTGGTGTTGGGCGCGACCTTGCACAGCTGCGGCACGATGCGCGACAGGCGGTCGATGTCCTTCATCGTGAAGTCGATCTCGGCTTCCTGGGCAATCGCCAGCAGGTGCAGGATAGTGTTGGTCGAGCCACCCATCGCGATGTCGAGCGTGATCGCGTTCTCGAACGCCTTCAGGCCGATCGCGCGCGGCAGCACGCTCATGTCGTCCTGCTCGTAATGGCGGCGGCACAGCTCGACGATGGTACGGCCGGCCTGCTTGAACAAGGCTTCGCGGTCGGCGTGGGTGGCCACCACGGTGCCGTTGCCCGGCAGCGACAAGCCCAGCGCCTCGGTCAGGCAGTTCATCGAGTTGGCGGTGAACATGCCCGAGCAGCTGCCGCAGGTCGGGCAGGCCGAGCGTTCGACCTCGGCCAGGTCGGCGTCGCTGACCTTGTCGTCCACGGCCATCACCATCGCGTCCACCAGATCGAGCTTCTTGAACTCGATCGCGTGCGTGGTCGGGTTGGCCAGGCGCACCTTGCCGGCTTCCATCGGGCCGCCCGAGACGAACACGACCGGGATGTTCAGCCGCATCGCGGCCATCAGCATGCCGGGGGTGATCTTGTCGCAGTTCGAGATGCAGACCAGCGCGTCGGCGCAATGCGCATTGACCATGTACTCAACCGAGTCGGCGATGATGTCGCGGCTCGGCAGCGAATACAGCATGCCGTCGTGGCCCATCGCGATGCCGTCATCGACCGCGATGGTGTTGAATTCCTTGGCGACGCCGCCGGCGGCCTCGATCTCGCGCGCGACCAGCTGGCCCAGGTCCTTCAGGTGCACATGGCCCGGCACGAACTGGGTGAAGCTGTTGGCGATCGCGATGATCGGTTTCTGGAAGTCTTCGTCCTTCATGCCGGTGGCGCGCCAGAGCGAGCGCGCACCTGCCATGTTGCGGCCGGCGGTGGAGGTCTTGGAACGGTAGACGGGCATGCTGAGGTCCTGGTTGCTTTTTGTTCGGTTTTCGATTGTCGCCGAGCTGCGGTCGCCACAGGGCAAGACCGCGGCGACAGCCGGGTTTCTGTCTGGCGTTCAGCCCCGGCGCAGCTTGAACACCGCGGTGCTGGCGCGCAGATTGGGCTGCCAGCGCAGCTCGCGCCCGTCTTGCAGCCCGAAACTGTCCTCGACGGCCAGCCCGTTGCGGCGCGCCAGCAGTTCGAAATCGGCGTAGGTGCCGACCCGGATATTGGGCGTGTCATACCACTGGTAGGGCAGGCGGCGCGTGACCGGCATGCGGCCGAGCAGCACGCTGAGGCGATTCGGCCAATGCGCAAAGTTCGGGAAGGCGACGATGCCGTGCTTGCCCACGCGCACGGTCTCGCGCAGCATGGTCTCGGCATTGCGCAGATGCTGCAGCGTGTCGATCTGCAGCACGACGTCGAAGCTGTCGTCGCCGAACATGCTCAGGCCCTCGTCGAGGTTGAACTGCAGCACATTGACGCCGCGCTGCAGGCAGGCCTGCACCTTGGCATCATCGATCTCGACGCCGTAGCCGCTGCAGCCACGCCGGCTCTGCAGATAGGCCATCAGTGCGCCATCGCCGCAGCCCAGGTCGAGCACGCGTGCACCTTGCGGCACCATGCGGGCGATGCCTTCCATGATCGATAGATCGCTCATGCTGCCTCTCCCTTCAGGTCGGTGGCGATGGTTCGCTCGAAGTAGGTCCGCACGGCCGCCAGGTAGCGCGGGTCGTCGAGCAGGAAGGCGTCGTGACCATGCGGCGCGTCGATCTCGGCATAGCTGACATCGAGCCGGTTCTCGAGCAGGGCCTTGACCAGCTCGCGGCTGCGCGCGGGCGAAAAGCGCCAGTCGGTCGTGAAGCTGACCAGCAGGAACTTGGCACTGGCCCGGGCCAGCGCCTGGCTCAGGCTGCCGCCGTAGCGGCGCGCCGGGTCGAAGTAGTCGAGCGCGCGCGTGATCAGCAAGTAGGTGTTGGCGTCGAAATATTCGCTGAACTTGTCGCCCTGGTAGCGCAGGTAGCTCTCGATCTGGAACTCGATCGCCTGGGTGCTGTACTGGTAGGCCAGGCGTTCGATCGCCTGTGCCTCATCCGTGCGCGCGGCATCGACCAGCGGCTTGAGCGCGCGGCCGAACTTCTCGTTCATGACATCGTCGCTCAGGTAGGTGATGTGGCCGATCATGCGCGCGATGCGCAGGCCGCGGCGCGGGATGGTGCCGGCGCGCAGGTAATGGCCGTCGTTGAAATCGGGGTCAGTGATGATGGCGCGCCGTGCCACCTCGTTGAAGGCGATGTTCTCGGCGTTGAGGTTGGGCGCGCTCGCGATCACGACCGCATGGCGCACCCGGTCCGGGTATTGCAGCGTCCAGCTCAGCGTCTGCATGCCACCCAGGCTGCCGCCCATGACGGCGGCAAGCTGCCTGATACCCAGCGCGTCGATCAGTCGCGCCTGGGCATCGACCCAGTCCTCGACCGTCACCACGGGGAAGTCCGCGCCCCAGGGCTGGCTGGTGGCCGGGTTGAGATGGGTCGGGCCGGTCGAGCCGAAGCAGGAGCCCAGGTTGTTGACGCCGATGACGAAGAAGCGGTCGGTGTCGACTGCCTTGCCGGGCCCGATCATGTTGTCCCACCAGCCTTCGCTGCGGGGGATGGCCTGGCCGTTGGCATCGGCCTTGAGCCCCGCCACATGGTGCGAGGCGTTGAGCGCGTGGCAGATCAGCACCGCGTTGGAGCGGTCGGCGTTGAGCTGGCCGTAGGTTTCATAGACCAGCTCGTAGCTGGGCAGCACCGCGCCGCTCTGCAGCGTGAGCGGCTGGTCGAATCGCATCGTTTGTGGCGTGACGATCACTGGCTTCACCCCAGGGACTCCTGCGTCCCGAAACAAAAAACCCGGCGCCGCAAACCGTCGGATAAGCAGAGACGGGTGCGAAACCGGGGTCCCCTCTTTAGCGGCATTTTTAACGCGCCCGCAATCTGGAAACAAATCGGCGCTGCGCCATAGTATAAATTGATCGCCCGCCGGGCTGGCGTGGGGGAGGGCTTGCATGTCCGAGATTTTTGGTTTTGACGCCTATGCGCCGCGCGAGATCGCCCAGCGGGTCGAGACGGTGGGCGTGGCCAAGGCCAGGCTGGCGTTGCTGCCGCTGGCCTTGCTTGGCATGCTCGCGGGCGCCTTCATCGGCCTGGGCGCGCTCGGTTTTGTCATCGTCAAGTCCGATGCCACCCTCGGTTATGCCGCCGGCCAGTGGCTGGGCGGACTGGTGTTTTCGCTCGGCCTGCTGCTGGTCGTGGTGGCAGGCGCCGAGCTGTTCACCGGCAACAACCTGCTCGCGATGGCCTGGGCCGACGGCAAGATCAGCTCGCGCGAGCTGTTGCGCAACTGGGTCGTGGTCTGCCTGGCCAACCTGGTCGGTGCCGCCGGCCTGGCGCTGCTGGTGTTCCTGAGCGGTCACGCCGAGCTCAATGGCGGAGCGATCTGCCAGACGGTGTTTAAGATCGCGCTGGCCAAGCAGGGCCTGCCCTGGCAGGAGGCGTTCTTTCGCGGCGTGCTGTGCAACCTGCTGGTCTGCATGGCGGTCTGGATGGCCATGGCCGGGCGCAGCGTGATTGACAAGGCGGTCGCGATCGTGTTTCCGGTCAGCGCCTTCGTTGCCGCCGGCTTCGAGCACAGCATCGCCAACATGTATCTGATGCCGCTGGCCTGGCTGTTGCAGCAGTCCGGCGCGGTGCCGTCGGTGCCCGTCATCAGCGGGGCGGGCATGCTCGGCAACTGGCTGCCGGTGATCGCCGGCAATCTGCTCGGCGGCAGCGTGCTGGTCGCATTGACCTATCACGTGATCTACCGTCGCGGCTCAGCGGCACCATGAATCCGCCGGATTTGTTGCGTTGTCGCAACGAAAAAACCGCCTGCCGCTGGCGAAACGGCCGCAACTTGCGCCAGATCGGCTTTCCTGCTCCGGGATGACAAAAAAACCCCCCGTTTTTCCGAGTCACAGCGCATAATGGGCTACGTCTGTAAATGCAGGCGTAATTGGTGATAGGTCAGTTTCGTGCGCCACAGCGGCCAAGACATGCGGTTTCGTCGTGCTACCGGGGCTCCATCGCTACTTGTTTCGTGTTTTTTTTCGGGAGTCCCTTGATGGGCAACAAACTGTACGTCGGCAACCTGCCTTACACGGTGCGCGACAACGATCTGCAACAGGCTTTCGGCGAATTTGGTCTGGTGACCAGCGCCAAGGTCATGATGGAGCGTGACACTGGCCGTTCCAAGGGCTTCGGCTTTGTGGAAATGGGCAGCGACGCGGAAGCTCAAGCTGCTGTTGAAGGCATGAACGGTCAGTCGCTCGGCGGCCGTAGCCTGGTGGTCAACGAAGCCCGTCCGATGGAACCCCGTCCGCCCCGTACCGGCGGCTTCGGTGGTGGCCGTAGCGAAGGTGGCTTCGGTGGCGGTCGCAGCGAAGGCGGCTTCGGCGGCGGTCGTCGCGAAGGTGGCTTCGGCGGCGGCGCTGGTGGCGAAGGCGGCTTCCGTAGCCCCTACGGCAACCCCGGCCGTCGCGACGGCGGCAACCGCGGCGGTTACTGATCGCCTGGGCGCAGCGATGCGCCCCTGAATTCTGGTGCACTTCGGTGCGCCGACAAGCAAACCCCGGCTCCGCAAAGCTCCGGGGTTTGTTTGTTTGCGGCTTCAGCGTGCCGACAGCTGGGCCCGTACCCGTCCCTGCAGTTCGGCCACACGGGTGCTGTTGTCGTAGCGCAGGCTTTGTGCCGTGGCGCGGTTGCCGTTGCGTGTCAGTTCGACCGGCAGGTCGGACGCAATGCGCTGACCGCCGGCATAGACCCTGAGCTGTTCGCCAGCGAAGTGCATCGAGCTCGCTGGTCCGGCCTTGTTGGCGCTGCCATGGCGCTCGACCGTGACGGCGCCCTCGAGCAGGTATTGGCTTTGCTGTCCGTCTGTGCTCAGCAACCGGGCCTCGGCGCGGGTGTAGCCGCTGCTGTTGATCGCGAGCAGGCGGGCCTGGTCAATCTCGATCACATCGTTGTCCGGGTAGTGGCGGACCTGGCTGCCGGACAGCTCGCTCAGCAGTGCGCCATCGGCGCCGTGGCTGCGCACCGAGAAGCCGCGCATGAAGTAGTCCGGCTCGTGGGTGACCGGACGCGGCAAGGCTGGCGCCTGCGGCTCGGGCGTGCTGCGCAAGATCCAGTAGCTGCCGAGCGCGAGCAGTCCCATGGTCAGCACCGGCAGGTAGACCGCCGCCCGGTCCCAGCCCTGGTGCAGCCTTGCCAGTGGCAGGGCCAGTTTCATGCCGCGGCTTCCTCGAGCAGGCTGGCGTAGCGCCCGCTTGCGACCAGGATCAGGTCGCACAGTTCGCGCACCGCGCCCATGCCGCCACCCGCGCGGGTCACATGGTGGGCCAGCGCCAGCAATTCGGCCTGGGCCGCCGGCGGTGCGACCGCCAGCGCGCAGCGCCGCAGCATTGGCAGGTCGGGCCAGTCGTCGCCCATGGCGGCGGCCTGGCTCCAGTCCAGGCCGAGTTCAGCCAGGATGCTTTCGGCGGCCGGGCGCTTGTCCTCGGTGCCGAAGCGGCAATGCGTCACCCCGAGCGCGGCCAGCCGCTGGCGCAGCGGTGCCGAATCGCGCCCGCTCACCACTGCCGGTGTCACGCCGATGCGTTGCAGCAGCTTGATGCCATGTCCGTCCAGCGTGTGGAAACGCTTGATCGTCTCGCCCGCCTCGCTGAAATAGAGACCGCCGTCGGTCAGCACGCCGTCGACGTCGAAGAAGACCACCTTGATCGCTTGCGCCCGCAGCAGCAACTCGGGCGGGAATTGCAGGACCGGTTTCAGGGGAGGCAGGGGGGCTGGCTGGTTCATGGCTGGATTGTCGGGTGAAGATCGGTTCAGATGACCTTGGCGCGCATCAGGTCGTGGCTGTTGAGCGCGCCGCAGAGCCGGCCCTGCGCGTCGATCACGAGCAGGCTGTTGATGCGGTGGTTTTCCATCAGCTCGGCGGCCTCGACTGCCAAGGCGTCGGGACGGATGCTGCGTGGCGCGCGGTGCATGACCTGACCCGCGTTGACCGCGCGCAGATCGGTGCCGCCTTCGATCAGGCGGCGCAGGTCGCCATCGGTGAAGATGCCGACCGGCAGGCCGGCCGCGTCGACCACGGCGGTCGCACCCAGGCCCTTGGCGCTGATCTCGCGCATCATCTCGCTCAAGGACGCCTGCAGTCCGACGCGCGGCGCCTGTTCGGCCGGCCGCATCACGTCGCTGACCAGGGTCAGCAGCTTGCGCCCGAGCGCGCCGCCCGGGTGCGAGCGCGCGAAGTCGTCGGGGCGAAAGCCGCGCGCGCTCAGCAGCGCGACCGCGAAGGCGTCGCCCATCGCGAGCTGGGCCGTGGTGCTGGCGGTCGGTGCCAGGTTGTGCGGGCAGGCTTCCTTTTCGACGCCGGTGTCGAGCACCAGGTCGGCGTGCCGGCCCAGGCTGGAGCCGGACTTGCCGGTCATGGCCAGCAGCGGCACGCCCATGCGCTTGATCAGCGGCAGGATGGCGGTCAGTTCCTCGCTTTCGCCGCTGTTGCTGATCGCCAGCACCAGATCCTCGCGCGTGATCATGCCGAGGTCGCCGTGGCTGGCTTCGGCCGGGTGCACGAACATCGCCGGGGTGCCGGTCGAGGCCAGCGTGGCGGCGATCTTGCGTCCGACATGGCCGCTCTTGCCCATGCCGGTCACGACCAGACGGCCACGGCAGTCGAGCGCGAGTTGCACCGCCTGCACAAAGCTCGAGTCAAGTCGGGCGGCCATGGCGCTGATGGCCTGGGCTTCGATCGCCAGGGTGTCGCGGGCCAGTGCCAGCGTGCTGGCGGAGTCGATGGGGGAGCTTGCAGTCATGGGGGAATTATCGGACAAGGGCTGTCGCCCGGGCGAGTCCCGGCCTTGCGGCCCGATAAGATCGGAGCATGAATTCGCTCGATATCGCATTGCTCTACCTGGTCGCCGCCGTGGCGGGCGTGGTGCTGTGCCGCCTGGCCAAGTTGCCGCCCATGCTGGGCTATCTCACGGTGGGGGTGCTGATCGGCCCCAATGCGCTGGCGCTGGCGCAGAACTCGGCCGGCGTGCGCTATCTGGCCGAGTTCGGCGTCGTGTTCCTGATGTTCGTGATCGGGCTCGAGTTCAGCCTGCCCAAGCTGCGCACCATGCGCCGGCATGTGTTCGGGCTCGGGCTGCTGCAGGTGGCGCTGACGATTGTCCTGACCGTACTGGGCTCGCTGCTGCTCGACTGGCTGCTGCCGCGCTGGTGGAAGCTCGAGTGGTACCACGCGCTGGCGCTCGGCGGCGTGATGTCGATGAGTTCGACCGCCATCGTCGTCAAGCTGGTGGCCGATCGGCTCGAACTCGAATCCGAGCATGGCAAGCGCGTGGTCGGCATCCTGCTGTTCCAGGATCTGGCCGTGGTGCCGCTGCTGGTGCTGATCCCGGCGCTGGGTTCGCCGCCTGAACAGTTGCTGACCGGACTCGGGCTGGCGCTGCTCAAGGCGGTGCTGCTGCTCGGCCTGCTGCTGACCGGCGGTCAGAAAGTGATGCGCTGGTGGCTGACGCTGGTGGTGCGGCGCAAGAGCGAGGAGCTCTTCATGCTCAACATCCTGCTGCTCACGCTCGGCCTGGCCTGGCTGACCGAGCATGCCGGGCTGTCGCTGGCGCTCGGAGCTTTCGTCGCCGGCATGCTGATTTCGGAGACCGAGTTCAAGCACCGGGTCGAGACCGATATCCGGCCGTTCCATGACGTGCTGCTGGGCCTGTTCTTCATCACGATCGGCATGCTGCTCGACTGGCATATCGTCTGGGATCGCTGGCCGCTGGTGCTGCTGCTGCTGGGGGCTTCGCTGCTGTTCAAGCTGGTCCTGATCGCCGGTCTGGCGCGCGCTTTCGGTGCCGCCTCCGGCGTCTCGCTGCGCGTCGGCCTTTATCTGGCGCAGGCGGGCGAGTTCGGCTTCGTGCTGCTGCAGCTCGCGGCGCAGCACCGCCTGATCCCGCCCGAGCTGTTCAACCCGGTGCTGGCGGCGATGGTGATCTCGATGCTGCTGGCGCCGTTCCTCATCATGTTCAGCAACCCGATCGTGAGCCGGCTGATCGGCAGCGACTGGCTGATGCAGTCGGTCCAGATGACGCAGATCGCCAGCCGTGCGATGGCGGCCGACAAGCATGTGATCATCTGCGGCTATGGCCGCTGCGGCCAGAACCTCGCGCGCATGCTCGAGCGCGAGCGCATTCCCTACATGGCGCTTGATCTGGACCCGGATCGGGTGCGCCAAGCCGCTGCGGCCGGTCATTCGGTGGTCTATGGCGATGCCGCGCGGGTGCAGGCGCTCAAGGCAGCCGGGCTCAAGCGCGCCAGCGCGGTGGTGGTGACCTATCTCGACACGGCCAGCGCGCTCAAGGTGCTGGCGCTGGCGCACGAACATGCGCCGACGGTGCCTATCATGGTGCGCACCGTGGACGAGCAGGACATTGAAAAGCTGCGCCAGGCCGGGGCGACCGAGGTGGTGCCGGAGGCGATCGAGGCCAGCCTGATGTTGGCGGGTCACGCGCTGGCCCTGGTCGGCGTGCCGATGCGGCGCGTGATCCGGGTGTTGCAGGAGCAGCGCGAGCAGCGCTATTCGCTGCTGCGTGGCTATTTCCATGGTGCCGATGACAGCACGGCCGACGAGCAGCAGCAGGAGCGACTCGTCACGGTGACGCTGCCCACGGCGGGCAAGACCCTGGGCCGCACGCTGGGCGAGATGCTGCTGCAGTTGCTCGAGGTCCGGGTGGTCAGCATGCGCCGCGCCAGCGGCAAGAATGTGCCGGTGCAGGACGATCTGTTGCTGCAAGGCGGCGACACCCTGGTGCTGTCGGGCAAGCCCGAGGCGCTGGCACTGGCCGAAAGCAAGCTGGTCAGCGGCAGATGATTCACGCATGGGAGAATGAAACGATGAACGCCAGAATTCCCGCACTCGATTCCCAGGCTGTCGGCACGCTCGTCGACGAGCGTTGGCGTGCCAGCATCGTCCCTGAGCTGCAGCGCTATATCGCGGTGCCGGCCAAGTCGCCGGCCTTCGATCCGGCCTGGGCCGATCACGGCTACCTCGATGCCGTGCTGCGCCAGGCGGCCGACTGGGTGCTGGCGCAGCGCATTCCCGGGCTGACGCTCGAGATCCTGCGCTTGCAGACCGCGGATGGTCAGCCGCGCACGCCGGTGCTGTTTTTCGAGATCCCGGCCAGCGGCAGTGCCACTGGCGCGCCCGCACCCGCCAGCGGCGAGACGGTGCTGATGTACGGGCACCTCGACAAGCAGCCCGAGTTCAGCGGCTGGCGCAGCGACCTCGGTCCCTGGACGCCGAAGATCATCGACGACAAGCTCTATGGCCGCGGTGGCTCCGACGACGGTTATGCGGTCTATGCCAGCATTACCGCGGTCCAGGCCCTCAAGGCCCAGGGCGCGGCGCACCCGCGCATCGTCGGCCTGATCGAGACCTGCGAGGAGAGCGGTTCGCACGACCTGCTGCCCTATGTCGACGCGCTCAAGCCCCGGCTGGGCCAGGTCGGCCTGGTGATCTGCCTCGACAGCGGTGCCGGCAACTACGACCAGCTCTGGCTCACGACCAGTCTGCGCGGCGTGGCCAGCGGCCTGCTCAAGGTCGAGGTGCTGACCGAGGGCATCCATTCGGGCGATGCCTCCGGCCTGGTGCCGTCGAGCTTTCGCATCATGCGTCAGCTGTTCGACCGGCTCGAGGACAGCGCCAGCGGCGAACTGCTGCCGCGCGCCTTCCACGGCGAGATTCCGCCGCTGCGCCTGGAGCAGGCGCGTGCGACCGCGGCCATCCTGGGCGACGAGGTCTACCGGCGCTTCCCCTGGGCGCATCACGACTGCGGCGGCTCGACCCTGTTCACGCTGCCGACCACGACCGATCCGGTCGAGGCCCTGCTGCGCCGCACCTGGCGCCCGACCCTGAGCGTGACCGGCGCCGACGGCTTTCCGAGCCTGGCCAGCGCCGGCAATGTGCTGCGGCCCTACAGCGCCTTCAAGCTCAGCCTGCGCCTGCCGCCGACGGTCGATGCGGCCCAGGCCGTGCAGCAGCTCAAGACCCTGCTCGAGGACAATGCGCCCTATCAGGCCAAGGTGACCTTCGAGCCCGAGGGGGCCGCCACCGGCTGGGATGCGCCTGCGACCACGCCCTGGTTCGAGCAGGCGCTGCAGGCCGCCAGCCAGGCGCATTACGGTGCGCCCTGCGCGACCATTGGCCAGGGCGGCACGATTCCGCTCATGAACCTGCTGAGCCAGGGCTTCCCACAGGCGCAGATGATGGTTTGCGGCGTGCTGGGCCCCAAGAGCAATGCGCATGGCCCCAACGAGTTCCTGCACCTGCCCTATGCGCAGCGCCTGACCGCGGCAGTGGCCGAGGTGATCGCGCGCATGCCCTGAGCTGGGCACGCCTGGCCGGGGGCAGCGCAGCCCCCGGCTCCACGTGACCCGGTTGCGCAGAGCACAAGGCACGGATCCTGCTTGACTGCAACTGATCGATGCCGGTCCGGCTTCACGCCATCACGGCCGGATTGATCTTTGCAAGGAAAGTCAGTATGCGGAACCCCATGAAGCCAAAGCTCACCCTGCGCCTGCGACAACAGTTGCTGGTCATATTGGTTGTCCTGATCGGCTTTTCTCTCACCGTGGCCGTCCTGGTCGGTCAGGCCGAAATCGCGCAAAGACAGCTGTCATTGCGCTATGCCAGCGAGCTGGCGAATCACGAGAGCCGGCAGGTCTCGGGCGCGCTGGACCAGGCCCTGGACGCCGCGCGCACGCTGGCGCAAGCGATGGCCGGGATGAAAGCCCAGGGTCGTATCGACCGCATGAGCGCCGACGCCATGCTCAAGGGCGTGCTGGCGGGCAATTCGGGCTTTCTGGGCGTCTGGTCCGGCTGGGAGCCCGATGCCCTGGATGGCCAGGATGCCAACTACATCAACCAGCCCGGCCATGATGGCAGCGGCCGCTACATCCCTTACTGGAACCGTGGCTCGGGTCAAGTCGTGCTCGAGCCGCTGCTCGATTACGACAAGCCCGGCGCTGGTGACTACTACCTTATCCCCAGGCAGACTGGCCGCGAGACGCTGATCGAGCCCTATCCCTATGTCGTCGCCGGCCAGGAGTTGCAGATCACCAGCGTGGCGGTGCCGGTCATGCTCGACGGCCAGTTCCTCGGTGTCGTCGGGGTGGACATCGCCTTGTCCAGCCTGCAGGACAACATCGGCAAGATCCGGATCTTCGACAATGGCTACGCCAGCCTGCTGTCGAACCAGGCCGTCTATGTCGGCGATCGTGATCCGGCCCGGATCGGCAAGGGCCTCGGTTCCGAGTCCGAGTTCGCTGCCGTGCGGGCCGCGATCCTGGCCGGTCAGCGGCATGAGTTGACCACCCAGGATGAACGCCTCGGCGAGGTCATCCGTCTCTATGTTCCGGTCAGGGTCGGGATGACCCAGATGCCCTGGTCGTTCGTGGTGACCATCCCCACCAGCGAAATCCTGGCCGAGGTCCACCGCTTGCGCTCCTGGGCCTTGTCCCTGGGGCTGCTCAGCATCGTGGGGGTTTCGCTGGTGCTTGGCCTGTCGCTCGATCGCATGGTGCTGCGGCCCATCGGTGGCGAGCCTGCCGACGCAGCGGCCGTCGCTCAGCGCATTGCCGCCGGTGACCTGAGCCAGCCGGCAGCAGGGCGGAACCAGGGCGTCGACAGCCTGATGACGCAGCTGCAGACGATGCAGGCCAGCCTGGCCAAGGTGGTGGCCAGGGTGCGCGAGGGGGCGCATGCCGTGGCCTCGGCCAGCGCCGAGATATCGACCGGCAACCGCGACCTGTCGGGCCGCACCGAAAACCAGGCGCTGGCCTTGCAGCAGACCGCCGCCTCGATGGATGAACTCGGCGCTGCCGTCAAGCACAATGCACAGAATGCCCAGCAGGCGACTCAGCTGGCGCAGGCTGCCTCGCAGGTGGCCTTGACGGGTGGCGAGGTGGTGGGCCGCGTCGTCGCCACCATGCGTTCGATCAACGACAGCTCGAGCCGGATCGCTGACATCATCGGCGTCATTGATGGCATTGCCTTCCAGACCAATATCCTGGCGCTGAACGCGGCCGTCGAGGCCGCGCGGGCCGGCGAGCAGGGCCGCGGCTTCGCGGTGGTGGCGTCCGAGGTGCGCAGCCTGGCGAGCCGGTCAGCGGCCGCAGCCAAGGAGATCAAGGGCCTGATCGGCATCAGCGTCGAACGGGTCGAGCAGGGTTCGCAGCTGGTGGACCAGGCCGGCAGCACCATGTCCGAAGTCGTCAACGCGATCCAGCGCGTCACCCACATCATGGCCGAGATCAGCGTCGCGAGTGCCCAGCAAAGCGCAGGAGTCACGCAGGTCGGCCAGGCGGTCACGCAGATGGACCAGGCGACGCAGGAGAATGCGGCCATGGTCGAGCAGATGGCTACCGCCGCCGCCAGTCTCAGCGCGCAGGCCGACGACCTGGTCAATCTGGTGTCGGTGTTCCGGCTCGAGCCCAGTCCGACCCGCCACCAGGGCTGATCGCGACTTGCGGGGTGCTTGCGGTCGCTCCGGCGTCAGGCCTTGGCCTGGCTGCCGGCGGTGGTGCGTCGCTTGGCCGCCAGCCAGAGCAAGGCCAGGCCGGTCAGGCCGACCGGCAGCAGCGAGCCCCAGTTCAGCAGCGTCCAGCCCTGGGTCGTGACCAGCGCGCCCGAGGCAAACGAGGTCAGCGCCATGGTCGCGAAGACGCAGAAGTTGATCGCTGCCTGCGCCTTGTCCTTTTCCTCCGGACGGTAGGCCTGCATCGCCAGCGTGGTGCTGCCGGTGAACAGGAAGTTCCAGCCCACGCCGAGCAGGAACAGCGCGAGCAGGAACTGCTGCAGGTCCTGGCCCGAGAGCGCGATCGCGATGCACAGCGCGTTGAGCAGCACCCCCGCGCCCATCATCGGCAGCACGCCGAAGCGCTTGATCAGGTGGCCGGTGAAGAAGCCCGGTGCGAACATGCCGATCACATGCCACTCGAGCACCAGCGCCGCGTCCGAGAACGGCATGCCGCAGACCTGCATTGCCAGCGGTGTGGCGGCCATCAGCAGGTTCATCACCCCATAGCCCAGTGCTGAGCAGGCTGCCGCCACGATGAAGACCGGCTGGCGCATGATCTCGCCCAGGGGCCGGCCGCTGCTGGCGCCGGGCGCGCGCGGTGCCTGGGCCGGAAAGCGGATCAGCGCGATCACCCCCATCGCCAGCAGCGCCACCAGTGCCAGGGCCAGGTAGGCCGCGAGGAATGGCGTGCCGAGCGAGTCGCGCGTCTGCTGCGCCAGATTGGGGCCGGCGATGGCGCCGATCAGTCCGCCGGCCAGTACCAGCGAGACCGCCTTTTCCCGGAAGGCCGGCGCGGCCAGTTCGCCGGCGGCAAAGCGGTACAGCTGGCCGTTGGCGCTGTAGTAGCCCGCCACCAGCGTGGAGGCGACCAGCAGCCAGAAGCTGTGCCAATGCAGTGCGGCGGCGCAGGCCAGCGCCGACAGCAGCGCCACCCCCAGGCCGAGCTGGAACGAGGTCTTGCGGCCCCAGCGCGCCTGGCTGCGCGCGACCAGTCCGGTCGAGAGCGCGCCGCCGACCACATAGCCCATGACGGGCAGGGTGGCCATCCAGCCCAACGGCGCCAGGCTCAGGCCGACCAGGCCGTTGACTGCGATGAAGACCACGTTATTGGTCAGGAACAGGCCTTGCGCGGCGGCCAGCAGCCAGAGATTTGGGTTCATGGAGGGACTCGGCTCGAATGGAGAGAAGGGGGCGGGGCAGTCACGAGTATATGGGGGGTAGGGTATTTTTCGAGCTCGACCGGCCTACGGCCCTGAGCCTTCGCTCTTGCAATAGCCTATGCCGTCCCCAGTCTCTAGAATGACGCACCAGAACGATGCCTATCCAGGCGCCACCCAGAACATCACACGAGGGCCTTACCATGGTTCCCCATCTCGTCACCGCACTTACCGGCCCGATCAACGAACTCGAACAGCGCATCCTCGAATCCACTCCGGTGATCGAGCGCTGGTTCCGCCTGGAGTGGATGGAGCACACGCCGCCCTTCTACAGCTCGGTCGACATCCGCAATGCCGGCTTCAAGCTCGCGCCGGTCGACACCAACCTCTATCCCGGCGGCTGGAACAACCTGACGCCCGAGATGCTGCCGCTGGCGGTGCAGGCCGCGATGGCCGCGATCGAGAAGATCTGCCCCGAGGCCAAGAACCTGCTGCTGGTGCCCGAGAACCACACCCGCAACATGTTCTACCTGATGAACGTGGCGCAGCTGCAGAAGATCTTCTACCAGGCCGGCCTCAATGTGCGGCTGGGTTCGATGAACCCCGAGATCAAGGAAGCCACCACCTTTGACCTGCCCAACGGCGAGCAGGTCACGCTCGAGCCGCTGATCCGCCAGAACCGGCGCATCGGCCTGAAGGATTTCGATCCCTGCACCATCCTGCTCAACAACGACCTGAGCGCGGGCGTGCCCGGCATCCTGGAAGACCTGCACGAGCAGTTCCTGCTGCCGCCGCTGCACGCGGGCTGGCATGTGCGCAAGAAGAGCCAGCATTTCAAGGCCTACGAGGAGGTGGCCAAGCGCTTCGGCAAGCTGCTCGGCATGGACCCCTGGCTGATCAATCCGCTGTTCAACAGCTGCGGTGAGGTCAACTTTGCCGAAGGCACCGGCATGGAATGCCTGCAGACCAATGTCGATGCGCTGCTGGGCAAGATCCGGCGCAAGTACAAGGAATACGGCATCAACGAGAAGCCCTTCGTCGTGGTCAAGGCCGACAACGGCACCTACGGCATGGGCATCATGACGGTGCGCGATGCCAAGGAGCTCGAAGGCCTGAACCGCCGCACCAAGAACAAGATGAACGTGATCAAGGACGGCCAGGTCGTCAACGACGTGATCATCCAGGAAGGCGTGCTGACCAACGAGCGCGTCAACGACGCGGTGGCCGAACCGGTGGTCTACATGCTCGACCGCTATGTGGTCGGCGGCTTCTACCGTGTGCATGCCGACCGTGGCGTCGACGAGAACCTCAACGCGCCGGGTGCCAGCTTCGTGCCGCTGGCGTTCGAGAAAGGCGCGCAGCAGCCGCAGCCGGGCTACAAGCCGGGCGCGAGCGTGCCGAACCGCTTCTACATGTATGGCGTGATCGGGCGTCTGGCCATGCTGGCGGCGAGCTACGAGCTCGAGGCGACCGATCCCAACGCCGAGATCTACGACTGAAGCCGCTGACCTTGCCGGCCGTGGCGGTGTCCCAACAAGCCACGGGCCGGCGGGATTGTCGGTAAGGTCTGGTAACGTTTCGAGCGCACAATAGCAGCACCTGAAACCACCCGGGCGGTTCCTGCCGTCCGCATTCCCGAGTGTCTGCTTCCAAATCTTCACTAGGTGCTCTCACCCTGAGCGCGATCGGCGTCGTCTACGGCGATATCGGTACCAGCGTGCTGTATGCGGTCAAGGAAGTGTTCCACACTGGCCATGTCGAGTTCACGCCCGACAACATCTACGGCGTGCTGTCGATCTTCGTCTGGACGCTGACCATCATCGTCTCGCTCAAGTACGTGACGCTGGTGTTGCGTGCGGACAACCATGGTGAAGGTGGCCTGGTCGCGATGCTGGCGCTGGCGTCGGAGTCGATCAAGCACAAGCCCGAGCTGCGGCGCTGGATGCTGCTGATCGGCATCTTCGGCACCTGCCTGTTCTACGGTGACGGCGTGATCACGCCCGCGATCTCGGTGCTGTCGGCGGTCGAGGGCCTCGAGGTGATCTCGCCCACCTTCAAGAAGGCGGTGATCCCGCTGACGCTGGTGATCCTGTTCGGCCTGTTCGCGGTACAGAAGCATGGCACGGCCGGCATCGGCAAGCTGTTCGGCCCGATCACGCTGCTGTGGTTCATCGGCATCGCGGCGCTGGCGCTGCCGCATATCGTCGATCACCCCGAGATCCTGGGCGCTTTAAGCCCGCATCACGCGCTGCGCTTCATCTGGAACTACCCCGGCACCACCTTCATCATCCTGGGCGCGGTGGTGCTGTGCGTGACGGGGGGCGAGGCGCTCTATGCCGACATGGGTCATTTCGGCAAGAAGCCGATCCGGCTCGCCTGGTTCAGCGTCGTCATGCCCTGCCTGATCCTGAACTACTTCGGCCAGGGCGCGCTGCTGCTGGCCGACCCGAGCGCGGTCAAGAACCCCTTCTTCAACCTGGCGCCGGACTGGCTGCTGCTGCCGACCGTGATCATGGCGACCCTGGCTACCGTGATTGCCTCGCAGGCGCTGATCTCGGGCGCCTTCAGCGTGACCAAGCAGGTGATCCAGATGGGCTACCTGCCGCGGCTGCAGATCCAGCACACCAGCATCAAGGACACCGGCCAGATCTACATTCCCTTCGTCAACTGGGGGCTGTTCGTCGCCATCGTGCTGGCGGTGGTGTTGTTCAAGTCCTCGAGCAACTTGGCCGCCGCCTATGGCATCGCGGTCACGCTCGACATGCTGATCACGACCGTGCTGACCTTCTTCGTGATCCGCTACGGCTGGGGCTACAACTGGCTGCTGTGCGTGGGTGCGACCGGCTTCTTCTTCGTGATCGACCTGGCCTTCTTCAGCTCGAACCTGCTCAAGCTCGCCGACGGAGGCTGGTTCCCGCTGCTGATCGGTGCCGCGATCTTCCTGTTGATGATCACCTGGCATGAAGGGCGGCGCCTGCTCAACGAGTCGCTCAAGAGCGATGCGCTGCCGCTGTCCGGCTTTCTCGATGCGGTCTTCATCAGTCCGCCGGTGCGCGTGCAGGGCACGGCCGTGTTCCTGACCGCCCAGCCGGGTGTCGTGCCGAATGCGCTGCTGCACAACCTCAAGCACAACAAGGTGCTGCACGAGCACAACCTGTTCGTGACCGTCTGCAACCACCCGGTGCCCTGGATCGGGATGGACAAGCGGCTCGAGATCGAGCCGTTGGGTCACGACTGCTGGCAGGTGAATGTCAGCTACGGCTTCAAGAACGACCCCGATCTGCCCAAGGCGCTCGAGCAGCTCAAGGGCCGTGGTGTCGCGCTCGACCCGATGACGACCAGTTATTTCCTGTCGCGCGATATCGTGATCCCGACCACCGGCGGCGGCATGGCGCAATGGCGCGAAAAGCTGTTCTCCTCCATGCACCACAACGCCAGCGCGGCGGCGCAGTTCCTCAACCTGCCCAACAACGCGGTGGTCGAGCTGGGCTCCAAGATCGAAATCTAATCACCTTGGGGACAGACCGTCGCCTGGGCGCCGGTCTGTCCCGCCAATCCCATGAATATTCTCTTCATTGCCGACCCGCTCGAATCGTTCCAGACCTACAAGGACAGCACCTTCGCGATGATGCGCGAGGCGCAGCGGCGTGGCCACCAGCTGATGGCCTGCCAGCCCAAGGACCTGATGTGGCAGCGCGGCGGCCGCGTGACGGCCTATGTGCGCGACATCACGCTGACCGGTGCGGCCGATGACTGGTTTGTCGCGGCGCAACAGACGCCCGATGAACGGCCCCAGGTGCTGGCCGAGGTCGATGCCGTGCTGATGCGCAAGGACCCGCCGTTTGACAGCGAGTATTTCTACGCCACCCACCTGCTGGGCCAGGCCCAGCGCGAAGGCGCGCGCGTCTTCAACGACCCGGCGGCCTTGCGCAACCACCCGGAAAAGCTCTCGATCATGGAGTTTCCGGAACTGATCGCGCCGACCCTGGTCACGCGCGACGCCGCCGACGTGCGCCGCTTCCACGAAGAGCATGGCGACATCATCCTGAAGCCGCTCGACGGTATGGGCGGCATGGGCATCTTCCGCGTCGGCCCCGATGGGCTGAACCTGGGCAGCATCACCGAGACCTTGAACCGCCACGGCGCCCAGAGCCTGATGGTGCAGAAGTTCCTGCCGTCGATCGCCCAGGGCGACAAGCGGGTGCTGCTGATCGGCGGCCAGCCGGTGCCCTACAGCCTGGCGCGCATCCCGCAGGGCAGCGAGATCCGCGGCAACCTGGCCGCTGGCGGCAAGGGCGTGGCGCAGCCGCTGTCGCAGCGCGACCGCGAGATCGCCGAGGCGCTCGGCCCCATCCTGCTGGCGCGTGGCCTGCTGCTGGTGGGGCTGGACATCATCGGCGAGCACCTGACCGAGATCAACGTCACGAGCCCGACCTGCTTCCAGGAGATCTTCGACCAGACCGGCTGCGATGTCGCGGCGCTCTACCTCGACGCGCTCGAGGCGGCGCTGGCCTGATCAGCTTTCGGCCAGTCGGCGGCGGTCGTTCCTGATCGCCCCTGACCGCCTTACTGCGGCAGGCCGTCGACGAAGACCTTGAGCTCGTTGGGCTCGAAGGCGATCCAGTCCTCGTTCTTGGTCAGCGGCTGGGTCACGATCACGGCCGCCCGTTCGCCGGGCTGGTTGAGCTGGGCGAAATCCACCGTCCAGTCCTGGTCCATCAGCGTGGCCTGGTGGAAGGGATGCTGGCGCACCAGGTAGTACAGCTTGGTGCTGCAATGCGCCCAAAGCGCCTCGCCGTTGGAGAGCAGGAAGTTGAAGGTGCCGAACTGCCTGATCTGCGGCACCAGTTCGCGCAGTGTCAGCGTGAGCTCTTCCACGCTCGGCACGCCGGCATGCGACTTGGAGAGTTCCTGCATGATCCAGCAGAAGGCGCGCTCGCTGTCGGTGCTGCCGACTGGCTGGAAATGGCTGTGCAGGCGCGGCTGGTAGTCCTTCAGGTCACCGTTGTGCGCGAACACCCAGTGCCGACCCCAGAGCTCGCGCGTGAACGGGTGTGCGTTTTCCAGGCTGACCTGGCCCACCGTGGCCTTGCGCACATGGGCGATGATGTTGGTGCTCTTGAGCGGATAGTGGCGCAGGAAGTCCGCCATCGGCGAGGCCGCCGCGCTGTGGTGATCGACGAACAGGCGCAGGCCCTTGCCCTCGAAGAACGCGATGCCCCAGCCGTCAGCATGCTGGTCGGTGGCGCCGCCGCGCTGGCAAAAGCCGGTGAAGCTGAAGGTGGCGTCGGTCGGGGTGGCGCAGTTGAGTCCGAGCAGTTGGCACATGGGGTCGGCAGGGTGGGGCAGATCCTGCAGTTTAGCGCCTGCGCTCGGCGGCCAGTTGCTGCGCTGCGGTGGCTTCCAGCCCGGGGTGGGCCTCTCTACAATCGGGCGCATGAACTTCATCGACATGCTGAGCGCGGCCGAGCGCCAGAACCAGTCCATGCTCTGCGTGGGTCTGGACCCCGAACCGGCCAAATTTCCCCACCACTGGCGCAATGATCCTTCCAAGATCTACGACTTCTGCGCGGCCATCGTTGACGCGACCGCCGACCTCGTGATCGCGTTCAAGCCGCAGATCGCCTACTTCGCCGCGCACCGCGCCGAGGACCAGCTCGAGCGCCTGATGGCGCATATGCGGGTGCGTGCGCCGCAGGTGCCGATCATCCTCGACGCCAAGCGCGGCGACATCGGCAGCACCGCCGAGCAGTACGCCAAGGAAGCCTTCGAGCGCTACGGCGCCGACGCCGTCACGCTGTCGCCCTTCATGGGCTTCGACACCGTCCAACCTTACCTGCGCTATCCCGGCAAGGGCGTGTTCTTGCTCTGCCGTACCTCGAACCCGGGCGGCGACGACTTCCAGTTCCAGCGCCTGGCCGATGTCGAGGGCCAGCCGCGCCTGTTCGAGCACCTGGCCAGCCTGGCGCAAGGGCCCTGGAACCTCAACGGCCAGCTCGGCCTGGTGGTCGGCGCGACCTATCCGGAAGAGATCCGCCGCGTGCGCGAGCTCGCCCCGACCTTGCCGCTGTTGATCCCGGGCGTCGGTGCCCAGGGTGGCGACGCCAAGTCCACGGTGCAGGCCGGCTGGCGTGGCCAGGCCGGCGCGACGACGGGCGCCGTGATCGTCAACTCCTCGCGCGCGGTGCTGTACGCCAGCGCCGGCCCGGATTTTGCCCAGGCTGCGCGCGCCGAGGCACTGCGCACGCGCGATCTGCTCAACGCCGGGCGCTGACGCCGGCCGTCTGGCGGTGGTCCCGGGCTCCGGCGCTTTGCTCCGGCTGCCCCGGCATCGGGCCGCCGTCATTCCCAGACCCTAGAATCAAGGGTCGAGTCCACGCGTGCCGCTGTCCGGCCCGTGGGCCCCCGTTCATTCACCTTATTCGGAGTCAAGCATGGCTGTCAACTGGACTGCACCCGAGGCCGCTAGCCTCCTGCCCATCCCGGGCGTCAAGATCGGTATCGCCGAAGCCGGCGTGCGCAAGGCCAATCGCAAGGACCTGACCGTTTTCCTGCTCGATGCTGGCTCGGCAGTCGCCGGCGTCTTCACGCAGAACCGCTTTTGTGCCGCCCCGGTGCAGGTCTGCCGCGAGCACTTGGGTGCCAATCACGGCATCCGCGCGCTGGTGATCAACACCGGCAACGCCAATGCCGGCACCGGCGCACCGGGTCTGGTCGATGCGCGCGCGACCTGCATCGCGCTGGCACGTCAGCTCAGCGTCTCGCCCGAGCAGATCCTGCCGTTCTCGACCGGCGTGATCATGGAGCCGCTGCCGGTTGACCGCATCGTCGCCGGCCTGCCGGCCGCGCTGGCCGATGCCAGCGCCGGCCACTGGCTCAAGGCTGCCGAGGGCATCATGACCACCGACACCGTGGCCAAGGCCGCCAGCCGCCAGGTCCAGGTCGGCGGCCAGACCGTCAGCATGACCGGCATCTCCAAGGGCGCCGGCATGATCCGCCCGAACATGGCGACCATGCTGGGCTTCCTTGCCACCGATGCGGCCGTGGCCCCGGAGCTGCTGCCGGCTCTGGCCAGGCAGCTGGCCGACGCCTCGTTCAACCGCGTGACGGTCGATGGCGACACCTCGACCAATGACAGCTTCATCGTGATCGCCACCGGCCAGGCCGGCAATGCGCCGGTGACCGACCTGGCCAGCGCCGACGGCCAGGCCCTGGTCGCGGCCATGACCGAAGTCGCGCGCACGCTGGCGCATGCGATCGTGCGCGACGGCGAAGGCGCGACCAAGTTCATCGCGGTGCGGGTCGAGGGTGGCAAGACCACCGAGGAATGCCTGAAGGTCGCCTACGCGATCGCGCATTCGCCGCTGGTCAAGACCGCCTTCTTCGCCAGCGACCCGAACCTGGGCCGCATCCTGGCCGCAGTGGGCTATGCCGGCATCAATGACCTCGACCAGGGCCTGATCGAGCTGCACCTCGACGATGTCCATGTGGTCAGCCAGGGCGGTCGCCGCCCCGAGTACCGCGAGGAGGACGGCGCGCGCGTGATGGCGCAAACCGAGATCACGATCCGCGTCGGCCTGGGCCGCGGCGAAGTGGCCGACACGGTCTGGACCTGCGACTTCAGCCACGACTACGTGACGATCAACGCCGACTACCGCAGCTGAGTCCCGCACCATGAACGAAGCCTTCGAGCGCCTGCTGCAGCGGGCCGAATCCCTGATCGAGCGCATCGAGGCGGTGCTGCCGCAGCCCCTGAGCGCACCGGACTGGCAGGCCTCGGTAGCTTTTCGCTACCGCAAGCGTGGTGGCCATGGCCGGCTCGAGCCGGTGCGCCACATGGCGCCGATCGCGCTGGCCGATCTGCAGGAAATCGAGCTGCAAAAGGACAAGATCGAGCGCAACACCGAGCATTTCGTGCGCGGCCTGCCGGCCAACAACGTGTTGCTGACCGGTGCGCGCGGCACCGGAAAAAGTTCGCTGATCAAGGCCTGCCTGAACGCCTATGCGCCGCGCGGACTGCGCCTGATCGAGATCGACAAGGATGACCTGGTCGACCTGCCCGACATCGTCGAGCTGGTGGCGCAGCGGCCCGAGAAGTTCATCGTGTTCGCTGACGATCTGAGCTTCGAGAGCGGCGAGCCCGGCTACAAGGCGCTCAAGTCGATCCTGGACGGCAGCGTCTCAAGCACTGGCGACAACCTGCTGATCTACGCGACCAGCAACCGGCGCCATCTGCTGCCCGAGACCATGAAGGACAACCTGGGCGCGCGCCACAGCGAGGACGGCGAGCTGCATCCGGGCGAGGCGGTCGAGGAGAAGGTCTCGCTGTCCGAGCGCTTCGGGCTCTGGATCAGCTTCTACCCCTTCAGCCAGGACGAGTACCTGAGCGTGGTCTGGCAATGGCTGGCCTGCTACGGCGTGCCCGAATCCGAGTTCGAGCTCGCGCGCCCGCAGGCCCTGGTCTGGGCGCTTGAGCGCGGCTCGCGCAGCGGCCGGGTCGCCTACCAGTTCGCACGCCACTACGCCGGCAACCGCGACGCCAATCCTATGGCTGACGCCGAGGCCGACGCATGAGCGAGCTGCTGGTCGCCGATGGCGAGCGCCCGCGCGAGGGTGGGGTCGATCGTCCCATCACCGAGGTCGCGGTTGGCGTGCTGATCGACGATGCCCAGGGCTGTTTCCTGCTGACGACCCGGCCGCCCGGCAAGGTCTACGCGGGCTACTGGGAATTCCCGGGTGGCAAGTTGGAGGCCGGCGAGACCGTGGCGCAGGCCTTGCGGCGCGAGCTGCAGGAGGAGATCGGTGTCACCATCGGCCAGGCCCATCCCTGGCACCAGAAGCTGGTCGACTACCCGCATGCGCTGGTCCGGCTCCATTTCTGCAAGGTCTACGACTGGAGCGGCGAGCTGCAGATGCACGAGGGTCAGGAATTCGCTTGGCAGACCCTGCCGGTGACGGTCGAGCCGGTGCTGCCCGGCACCGTGCCGGTGCTTGAATGGCTGGCGCAGGAGGCCGGCCAAGCCGCTGGCCAGCCCTGATCAGGAGCGCCAGCTGTCCTCGGACGGCGCGGGCTCAAGCGGCGGCGCGGTCGGGACGCGGAACTCCTCGCTGGCCCAGGCGCCCAGGTCCAGGTTCTTGCAGCGCTCGCAGCAGAACGGCCGGTAGCGGTTGTCGGGCGCGTAGCGGCTCGGTCCGCCGCAGGCCGGGCATTTGACGATCCGGGCTTCGAAGGTCGTGGCTTCCTTGGCTGGTTTCATCGGTTTTCCCTTCAGGCGCAGAGCGTCACTTCGAGCGGCATGTTGGCCAGCGCCGGTTGCAGCCGGCCGTCATCGCTGCGCTGCATCAGCCGCACCGAGAACAGCAGCCGGTTGCCGCTGATCTCGGGCACCAGGCCCAGCGCGGGGTCGAGCCGCAGCCGCAGCAACTGAAAACTGCGTCCCGCTGGCAGATGTTGCTGAAACTGCCCGTCCGTGGCCACGACCTTGTGCGGCATGCCGCTGTCGCGCAGCATCTTCATCAGCAGGTCCAGGGCACTACTCAGGCTTTTGAATTCGGCAGTCCATTGCGCCAGATCGCGCTGGCGTGCGGCGACCGGCCGGTGCAGCCACTCATGGTAGATTGGCAGGTCGAACTCGCAGGTTCCACCCGGAATCGCCATGCGGTTGCGCACCGACATCAGCCACTCGTGTCCGTTCAGGCTGTAGCCGACCCGGCCGGCGTCGCTGTTGAGCGCGGCGAAGCAGGCATCGAACTGGGCAATGAAGCCGTCGAGTGCCTGTTCCGAGATCGACGGGCTGTCGCGATAGCCATTGAGTACCTGCTTGTGGCGCTCGATGTCCTTCATGACTTCGGACTTGAGGTCGGAGCGCGAACTGACATCCATCAGCTCGAACAGGGTCTGGATCGCGTAATGGTGATCGACCGCTTGCGTGCGTGACACCAGCTCACCGAGCCGGCGCAGCAGATGTTCCAGCCGCAAATAGGTGCGAATGCGTTCGTTGAAAGGGTACTCGTAGAGGATCACAGGGCACGCACCGGGATTTCAGGCTTAACTTGCCATCATAGCCCGAATCGCTGACTCAGCTGTTGCCACTGCTGCCTGACCTGAGCCCCGAGTTCAGCCAGAGTGACCCCTTCGTTATCGATCACGCAGTCGGCGATCGCCAGTCTTTGCTCGCGGCTGGCCTGTGCCGCCAGCACGGCTTCGACCTGGGAGCGTGGCCAGCCGTTGCGCTGCATCACGCGCCGGATCTGGGTTTCGGGCGCGCAGTCGACGACCCAGATCAGGTCGCAGCGCTCGCGCCAGGCGCTCGACTCGGCCAGCAGCGGCAGGTCCAGCACTGCGACGCCGCGCGGCAAGGCCGCCAGCTGCTGGTCGATCTCGGCGCGCACGATTGGATGGATGATGGCCTCGAGCTTCGCCCGCGCCGTCGGGTCGGCAAAGATGCGTGCGCGCATGCGGTCGCGGTCCATCGCCTGGTCGGCCGTGATGAATTCGTCGCCGAAGGCCGCCCGCACCGCCTCGATCGCGCTGCCTCCGGCGGCCGTGCTGGCGCGCGAAATCGCATCGGCGTCGATCAGCGTCGCGCCGAATTCGACCAGCAGGGCGGCGACCGTGCTCTTGCCGCTGCCGATCCCGCCCGTCAGGCCCAGTCGTACGCAGGGGTGTTTCATCAGAGTCCGATCCATTGCAGGAAATGATCAGTGCCGAACAAGAGGGCCCAGAGTCCGCTCAGTGTCAGGAAGGGGCCGAACGGCACATAGCCGCCTTCGCGCAGTCCTGGACCGAGCTTGAGTGCCAGGCCCACCGCCGCCCCGCTCAGCGAGGCCAGCAGGATCATGGGAATCAGTGCCGGCCAGCCGAACCAGGCGCCTAAAGCGGCAAACAGCTTGAAGTCGCCGTAGCCCATGCCTTCCTTGCCGGTGGCGAGCTTGAAGGCCCAGTAGACCAGCCAGAGCGAGAGATAGCCCGCGACCGCGCCCCAGAGCGCAGCGTCCAGGCGGGTCGCGGTCCAGCCCAGCGCCGCGGCGATCAGGCCGGCCCAGACCAGCGGCAGCGTGATGTCGTCGGGCAGCAGCGTCGTGTCCCAGTCGATGCAGGCCAGTGCAAGCAGGGCGGCCGCCAGTCCGCAGCCGGCCAGCCCGGCCATGCCGTTGCCGTGCACGGCCACCACCGCGGCAAACAGGATGCCGGTCAGCGCCTCGACCAGCGGGTAGCGCCAGCTGATCGAGGTCCGGCAGCTGGCACAGCGCCCGCGCAGCAGGACATAGCTCAACAACGGGATGTTCTGCTGCCAGCGGATCAGCGCGCCGCAGCCGGGGCAGCGCGATCTAGGCTGCGCCAGGCTCAGGGTCGCTGCAGGTGGGGCCTCCTGACCGGCCAGTTCGGCGCATTCGCGCGCCCAGCGCTGCTCGAGCATCAGTGGCAGGCGGTGAATCACCACATTGAGGAAGCTGCCGACCAGCAGGCCAAGCAGGCCGGCCAGCCACCAGTTCCATATTCCGAGCGGGAGGTCTAACAATGGTTTTACCTTTGGGTTAGTATCTCTAGCATAGTTTGACACGACTGCTGGCCGGATTCACGCTGCGACGTAGTCGGATTATCGTGACGGTTTCTGATCGTAACGCAGCTGATCGCGGCACATGGGTATGGATATGGAGGCTGGCTTGTGATGGAAGATGCCCGAACTGCTGCGGCATCAGTATCGCCCTTGCCGGCAGTGGGCGAGGCGGTCCGACTGCATGAGTTGCATCGCTCGCTGAGCCGACTCGGCTGGCGTCTGGCTCTGTTGAGCCTGTCGCTGCTGTTGCTGGCCGTTGCGGGTGGGTATGCGGCCCAAGCCATGAACCTGTTGCCGCCCGGCAGCGCCCTGTGGCTGGCGCTGTGCAGCGCCGCCATGCTGCTGTTGTTCGGCCTGCTGTGCCTGTTGCTGCGCCTGACGATCGGTCGCGAGGTACTCGCTGCATTGTGTGCTGCCGAGGCGGGCTTGCGCCATGCCGATGCCGAGTCCAGGCGGCGGGCCTGCCTGGTCGAACTCACCGCCCGTCTGCAGCAGGCTCAGAGCCCGGCTGAACTGGCCCGGCAACTGCTGTCCGGTCTGGCGCACAGCCTGTCGATCCAGCAAGGGCTGTGCTGCTACTGGGACGAGGCCAGCCAGTCCTTGCAGGCGGCGGCGCGCTATGGCGCCGATGGTGCCAATGAGGCCCAGGTGTTGGTGCGCCAGCCCGAGCTCGCACCGCTGCTGCTCGAGGTCGCGCGTTCGCGCCGCGCCATCACCCTGACCCAGCCGGGCGCCCGTTACCTGCGCATCAGCTCGGGCCTGGGCGATGCCGAGCCGGCCGAGCTACTGATCCACCCGATCGAGCACCGGGGCCGCTTGTTCGGGCTGCTCGAACTCGCCAGCCTGCAGCCGCTCGGAGGCGCGGCCGGCCTGTTGATCCAGGAGATCGTGCCGGTCTTTGCGATGTGCCTCGACATCTTGCAGCGCGCCGAGCGCAGCGAGACGCTGCTCGAGCAGACCCGGATGGCCGAGGCCATGCGCCAGACGGCTCCGCAAGCGGGCGGGGGGGCGGCATGAAGCTGCGCCGCATCAATGCCAGTGCAATCGCGCTCTACCTCACGCTCGCGTTGCTCAATGCCGGCGCGCTGCTGCTGCTCGACCACCTGTCGCAGCGCCAGCAGGTGATGCAGCAGCGCCAGTCGATGGCCAGCCGGCAGACCGAGCGCTTCCTTGAAGCCGACCGCTATCTGACCAACCAGGTCCGGGCCTTTGTCGTGACGGGCGACCCGGTCTACGAACGCGATTACTGGCAGGAGGCGCAGGTCACGCGTCGCTTCGAGCAGGCGCAGGCGGCGCTCGAAGGTCTGGGCCTGCCCAGGGACGAGATCGCGTTGATCGAGCTGGCCAAGTCCCGTTCCGACGCGCTGGTACGGATCGAGGCGCTGGCGATGGACGAGCGCAAGGCCGGCCGCACCGAGCAGGCGCTCGGACTGGTCTTTGGCGCCTTCTACGAGCAAGCGCTCGACGGCATCCACGAACCGGTGCAGCGCCTGCGGCGACAGGTCGAGCAGCGCCTGGCCGATGAGCGGCAGCTGGCCGAGCGTCAGCTGCGCCTGGCCTGGCATGTCAGCCTGGGGCTGACCCTGCTCAGCACGCTGGCCGTGATGGCCATGCTGGGCTATTACTACAGCCGGCGCGTGCTGCGGCCGCTGTCGGCGATGAACGAGCAGGTGCTGGCGATGAAGGCGGGGCTGGCCTTCGAGCCGCTGGATTGCGTGAATGAGCGCAGCGAGGTCGGCGAACTCGCGCGTTCACTGGCCCTGTACAGCGCCACGCGCGAGCAGGTGGCACAGGAGCAATGGGCCAAGTCGCACCAGGCGCGCATCGCGACCCTGCTGCAGGCCTGCGGCAGCTTCAGCGAGCTGGCGCAGCGCTTCCTGTCCGAGGTCTGTCCGCTGCTGCAGGTCGGTCACGGCGTCTTCTATGTGCTTGACGCCGAACACCGCCAGCTGCGCCTGATCGCGCAGTATGCCCATTCCGAGCGCAAGGGGCTGGCGCAGCGTTTCGACCTCGGCGAAAGCCTGGTCGGCCAGTGCGCGCTCGAAAAGGCCCCGATCCAGATCACCCGCCCGCCGGCCGACTATGTCCGGATCTCGAGCAGCCTGGGCGAAGCGCCGCCCGAGGCCATCCTCGCGCTGCCTGTGTTGAGCGGGGGCAAGGTGCTGGCCGTGATCGAGCTGGCCGCGTTGCGCCTGTTCGGGCCGCGCGAGGAGGGCTTGCTCGAAGGCCTGCTGCCGATGCTCGCGATGGGGCTCGAGATCCTCGAACGCAATGTCAGGACCCAGCGCCTGCTAGAGGCCACGCAGGAGCAGGCACAGGAGCTCGCGCGCCAGAAGGAGGAGATCGAAACCCAGCGCCTCTCGATTTCCGCCATCCTCGACGAGCAGAACGCGATCTTCGAGTCGGTCACCAGCGGCATCGTCGTGCTGCGCCACCAGCAGGTCGTCAAATGCAACCAGCACCTGGGCTGGCTGCTGGGCCGTTCCTGCGCCGAACTGGTGGGCCGCAGCATGCTGAGCTGGTTCGCCGACGCCGACAGCCGCGAGCGCATCGAGCGCAGCAGCGAGCAGATCCGGCGCGGCGAGCCGGTCCGGCTCGAAGCCGCCATGTTGCGCCAGGACGGCAGCCAGATCTGGGTCCGGCTCAATGGCCATGCGATCGACCTCAACGACCTGTCGCAAGGGGTGGTCTGGACGCTGGACGATGTGTCCGAGGAGCGCCATGTCGCCGACGAAATGCGCCGGGCGCGCGAGCTGGCCGAGGACGCGGCGCGCACCAAGAGCAGCTTCCTGGCCAACATGAGTCACGAGATCCGCACGCCGATGAACGCGATCATCGGCATGGCCCATCTGCTGCACAAGTCGGGGCTGAGCCCGCGTCAGCAGGATTACCTCGGCAAGATCCAGCGCTCGAGCCAGCACCTGCTCGGCATCATCAACGACATCCTGGACTTCTCGAAGATCGAGGCCGGCAAGCTCACGATCGAATCGACCGACTTCGAGCTCGACGCGGTGCTCGAAAACGTCGCCAACCTGGTCGGCGAGAAGGCCGGCAGCAAGGGGCTCGAATTGATCTTCGAGCTCGAACCCGGCCTGACCCAGGCCCTGGTCGGCGATCCGTTGCGTCTGGGCCAGATCCTGGTCAATTACTGCAACAACGCGGTCAAGTTCACCGAGCAGGGCGAGATCCGGGTCAAGGTGTCGCAGCGCGAGGTCGGTGAGCATGATGTCCTGCTGCATTTTGCGGTTCAGGACACTGGCATCGGCCTGAGCGAAGAGCAGCGCGGACGCCTGTTCCAGAGCTTCAGCCAGGCCGACCGCTCGACCTCGCGCCGCTATGGCGGCACCGGACTCGGGCTGGCGATCTCCAAGAGCCTGGCCCAGCTGATGGGCGGCGAGGTCGGGGTCGAGTCCGAGCTGGGCCGGGGTTCTACCTTCTGGTTCACCGCGCGCCTGGGCAAGGGCGAGCGCCAGCCGCAAGCCCACCTGCCGCGTCTCGACCTGCGCGGCTGCCGGGTGCTGGTGATCGAGGACAACGAGTATTCCCGCACCGCATTGACCGAGATGCTGGTCGCGATGAGCTTTCGGGTCGCGGCCGTGGCCAGCGGCGAGGCGGGCGTGGAGGCGGTGCGCTTCGCTGCGGCCGAGGACCAGCCTTTCGGCGTCGTCTTCACCGACTGGCAGATGCCCGGCGTCGACGGACTCGAAGCCGGGCGCCGCATCCTGGCGCTGGGCCTGCAGCCGCCGCCGCATCTGGTCATGGTCACCGCCTACGGTCGCGACGAGGTTGCCGCCGCTGCCGAGGCGACCGGGTTCGACAACGTGCTGACCAAGCCGGTCAATCCCTCGCAGCTGTTCGATGCCGTCATGCGGGCGCTGGGCGAGCAGCCGGCCTCGCCAGTCACGCCGGGCGGAGCTGCCGGGGCCGAGCCTGATCTGGCGGCCATCGCCGGTGCCAGGCTGCTGCTGGCGGAGGACAACGAGCTCAACCAGGAAGTGGCGGTCGAACTGCTCAACGATGCCGGTCTGGTGGTCGAGGTGGCCGACAACGGCCGCACGGCGCTCGACAAGCTGCTGCAGCATGGCGCGGGCTATTACGACGCCGTGCTGATGGACATGCAGATGCCGGTGCTCGACGGACTGGGCGCGACGCTCGAGATCCGCAAGCTGGCGCAGTTTGCCCGCCTGCCCGTCATCGCGATGACAGCCAACGCGATGCAGGGCGACCGCGAGCGCTGCCTGGAAGTCGGCATGAACGACTACGTGGCCAAGCCGATCGAGCCCAACCAGCTCTGGCGCTCCTTGCTGCGCTGGATACCGGCGCGCGCCGATCGCCAGGCCGATGCCTCGACCAGTTCGACCACCTCGAACCCCTCGGCCGGGGCAGCTGCCACCCAGCCCGCGCCTAGCCCCAAGCAGAAGATCGACGGCTCCTTGCCGGCAGGCATTGCCGGTCTCGATACCGGACTGGGGCTGGCCCGCACCGCCGGCAAGACCGCGCTCTACCGTCGCCTGCTGGAGAAGTTCGTGGCAGTGGAGCGCGATGCGATCGACCAGGTCAGGGCCGCGCTCGATGCCAGCGATGCGGTGGCGGCCGAGCGCGCGGCGCACACGCTCAAGGGCACGGCTGGCAGCATCGGCGCGACCGCCTTGCAAGACCAGGCGGCCGCGCTCGAGCAGGCGCTGCACGAGCGCTTGCCGCTGGCTGTGCTCGAGCCTCGGCTGCAGGCCTGCTCGGCCCAGCTCGAGCCATTGGTCTCGGCGCTCGCCGCATGGCTGGCGGCCAGTCAGGCCACCGATCAGCAGCCGTCGGAGGCTGCGCCGGTCGAGCCGCCCGATGCGCAGGCGCTGCGTGCCGCGCTGCAGCGGATCGAGCGCTTGTTGCTGGACTCCGACTCTGCCGCCGAGCAGGCCTGGGAGCAGGACGCCGCGCTGTTTCGCTTCTGTCTCGGCGCGCGCTGGGGCGAAGTGGACGCCGCGCTGCGCAGCTTTGATTACGAGCAGGCGCTGCAAGCCTTGCGCGAGGCTGCGCATGTCAGCGGGGTGAATGCATGAACCGGTTCAAGCTCGACCTGTTGCAGGGACTGCTGCTTTACGCCCCGGTCTACCGGGTGCTCGCCGTTGCCCTGTCCCTGCTGGTGGGGGTGTTGACGGCTAGCCTGTATCAGCGCTCGGACGAGGCTGAGCTGAGCCACCTGCTCGGGACGCTGGCGCAGCGTTATGCGGTCCAGTTGTCCGAGGAGGTCTTGCGCGGCCGGGCCATGGGCGCGACGGCCATGCTCGGCATCAACGAACCGGCGTTGAAGGCGCTGGTCCAGGGCCAGCTGGCGCCCGACGCCCCGCAGCTGCTCGAGCGCCTGGAGCCGGTACGCCAGGCGCTCGATGCCGAGAGCATCCTGGTCATGGATGCCGCTGGCCGCGTGGTGGCGCAGCTCCCCGATCATCCCGGGGCCACTGGGCTGCAGCGGCAGGACATGCCTTACTGGCAGTTGGCCTTTGCCGGCCAGGAGACTGTCTACCCCGTGGCAGAGGGCGAACTGCCGCCCCGGCGCAGTTTCCTGCTGGCCGCCCCGATCTATGCCCAGGCCCAGCGCGGCGGCCTGGTGGTCGGTGTGCTGGCGCTCAAGCTTTCGGCCGAGAGCCTCGATACCAGCTTGCGCCGGCTCGGCGAACATGCCTTGCTGCTGTCGCCCCAGGGCCTGGTCTATGCCAGCAGCGATGACGAATGGAATTTCCGACTGGCGCGCGACATGGCCCCGGAGCAGCTGTCGGGCCTGGCCTCGCAGTTCGGACCGGCCTTCGCTGCCGGCGCCCAGCCGCCACGACTGCCCTTCGATCCGGCACAGGATGCGGTCGAGCTGCTGGGCCTGCGTCACCTGCGGGTGCGCGCCAGCCTGCAGTGGCCCGATGCCGCCGGACGCTGGCAGCTGGTGCTGCTGGCCTCGCCGTCGCATCAGGGGGCGGTGCTCGGGCGTACCCTGGCCGGCGTCACTTCGGCCTTGCTGGTCCTGACCCTCTTGCTGCTGCTGCTGCGTGCGGCGCACAACCAGCTGGCCAGTCGTACCGCCTTGGCCCGCAGCGAGGCGGCCTCGCATGAACTCATGCAGCTGGCCCAGTTCAAGCAGCGCCAGTCCGAGCTGTCGCTGCAGTTGCAGCATGCCCGCGAGCTGCCCGCATTGACCCAGGCCCTGTTTGCCGAGATCGGCCGCTACCTGCCCGTGCACCAAGGCTGCCTGTACTGCGTCGAGCCCGACCCGGCTGGCCAACCGGAGCTGCACCTGGCGGGCAGCTACGCGACCGCGTCGGCACCCGAGCGGGTAGTCATCGGCGATGGGCTGCTGGGCCAATGCGCGCGCGAGCGGCGTAGTCTGACTTTCTCCGAGGTGCCGGCCGGCTTCTGGACCCTGGAATCCGGTCTGGGCCAGGCGCTGCCGCGCGCGCTGCTGCTGTTGCCGATCATGCGCAACGAGCTGCTGATCGGCGTGCTCGAGCTGGCCTCGATGGAGCCGGACGGCGACCGGATCGAGGTCATGCTTGAAGGCCTGTTGCCGGTGCTGGCGACCAATCTCGAGGTGCTGCTGGCCGAGCGCCGCCTTGAGCGCCTGCTGGCCGAGGCGCGTGCACAGGCCAGGACCGATCAGGCCCCAGTCGACGCAGCAGGCGGCTTGGGGTACGCTGGCGTCAACAAGCCGGGCGCAGTAGCTGTCTGCCAGGCCCCTGGCATTGAATGAACTACCCTTTCCAGAGCATGCCGATGGACACCGACACCAAGCACCCTGAGCCCGCCACCATCCTGGTGGTTGACGACACCCCTGCCAACCTCTCGCTGATGACGGGCCTGCTGCGTGACGAATACAAGGTCAAGGCCGCGATCGATGGCGAGAAGGCCTTGCGGATCGCCCAGTCCTCCCCTGCGCCCGACCTGATCCTGCTCGACATCATGATGCCGGGCATGGACGGCTACGAGGTCTGCCGCCGGCTCAAGGCCGACCCTGCCACGCGCGACATCCCGGTGATCTTCCTGACCGCCAAGAGCGGGGTCGAGGACGAGAAGATGGGCCTGGACCTGGGTGCGGTCGACTACATCACCAAGCCGATCAGTCCGCCGATCGTGATGGCCCGGGTCCGCAATCATCTGGTGCTCAAGGCCAGCGCCGATTTCCTGCGCGACAAGGCCGATTACCTCGAGCATGAGGTTGGCAAGCGCACTGCCGAGGTGACTGCGATCCAGGACGTGACCATCCTGGCGATGGCATCGCTGGCCGAAACGCGCGACTCCGACACCGGCAACCACATTCGCCGCACCCAACACTATGTCAAGGCGCTGGCGCTGAAACTGCGCGAGCAGCCGCGCCTGGCCGCGCTGCTCGATGACCGCTATATCCTGATGCTGTTCAAGTCGGCGCCGCTGCACGACATCGGCAAGGTCGGCATCCCGGACCGCATCCTGCTCAAGCCCGGCAAGCTCACGCCGGAGGAATTCGAGCTCATGAAGACGCACACCACGCTCGGGCGCGACGCGATCCATGCCGCCGAGCGCCAGCTTGGCATGCCGGTCGAGTTCCTCAAGCTGGCCAAGGAGATCGCCTACAGCCACCAGGAGAAATGGGACGGCTCCGGCTATCCCGAGGGGCTCAAGGGCGAGGCGATTCCCCTGTCAGCCCGGCTGATGGCGCTGGCCGATGTCTACGATGCGCTGATCAGCCGCCGGGTCTACAAGGAAGGCATGCCGCACGAGCAGGCGCTGGCCATCATCAGCGCCGGACGCGGCCAACATTTCGACCCCGACATGGTCGACGCCTTCCTCGCCATCCACGAGGAGTTCTACGCCATCGCGCAGCGCTACATCGACTCCGACAACGAACTCGATGCCAAGCGCCAGCATCTGGCGCGCCTGCACAACATCTGAGCTGGCTCAGGGGCTGCTGCGCAGTTGGCGCGGGCCCTTGCCCGACCGGGCCTGGGCCCGCTGGCTCAGACCACCTGTCCGAGCTTGAAGATCGGCAGGTACATCGCCACCACGATGCCGCCAATGATCGAGCCCAGCAGCACGATGATGATCGGCTCCATCAGGCTCGACAGACCGGCCACCATGTCGTCAACCTCCTGTTCGTAGAAGTCGGCCGCCTTGCCCAGCATATGGTCGATCGAGCCCGATTCCTCGCCGATCGCGCACATCTGCAGCACCATTGACGGGAAGATCCGGGTATTGGTCATGGCCTGGGTCAGGCTGGTGCCGGTCGAGACCTCCTGCTGGATCTTGATCGTGGCATCGGAGTAGACCGAGTTGCCCGACGAGCCGCCGACCGAGTCGAGCGCCTCCACCAGCGGTACGCCGGCCGCGAACATGGTCGAGAGCGTGCGGGTCCAGCGCGCCACCACCGATTTTTCGACCAGCGTGCCGAAGATCGGCAGCTTGAGCAGCAGGCGGTCCATCAGGCGCTGCACTTTTTCGTTGCGGTGCCAGGCCTGCCGCAGGAAGTAGAGTCCGGCCCCCAGGACACCGAAGAGCAGCCACCACCAGGCGACGAAGAATTCGCTCATGGCGATCACGATCAGCGTCGGGGTCGGCAGGTCGGCACCGAAGGACGAGAACACTTCCTTGAAGGCCGGGATCACGAAGATCATGATCACCGTGATGACGATGATGGCAACCGTGATCACGGCCGCCGGATACATCAGCGCCGACCGGACCTTGCTCTTGAGTGCCTCTGACTTCTCGAGGTAGACCGCGAGCCGGTCGAGGATGTCCTCCAGGATGCCGGCGGTCTCGCCGGCCTCGATCAGGTTGCAGTAGAGGCCGCTGAAATGGAGCGGGTGCTTGCGAAAGGCGCTGCTCAGCGAGGTGCCGGTCTCGACCTCGTTGCGGATCTCGTTGAGCAGGCGGGTCATGTTGGGGTTCGGGTTGCCGCGGCCGACGATGTCGAACGCCTGCAGCAGCGGCACGCCCGCCTTCATCATGGTCGCGAGCTGGCGCGTGAAGATCGAGATGTCCTTGGGCCGGATCGAGCGGCCACCCGACATCCGGCGCTTCCTGACCTTGAGCGGAACGATGCCCTGGCGCCGCAGCGCCGTCATGACCAGGTTATCGCTGGCGGCACGGGTTTCGCCGCGCACGGGTTTGCCGCCGCGGTCCTTGCCCTCCCACTCGAAGACATACTCCTTGACCTTGTGTACCGCTGTGGCCATGGCTTCCCCCCGTTTTGATTATTTGTCCACCCGACCCCCTCCGGGGGAGGGTGCGTCAGGCAGTTTAACCCTGCACGGGCCGGCTGGGTGTAATCCGGATCAGGCTTTGCTGCGGGCCGTTGCAGCGCCTTCGGGGCCGCGCACCGCAGGCGCTGCTGAGAGCCTGGATACGGTGGCGTTTTAAGGATTTCTTTCGGTTATTTTTCGCATTTGAGCGCGAAAAACACCTTGTCTAGCACAAGTTCGATACGCCAAGCTTGCGGCATATCGTGTATATTCGGGCCCAATTTCACGTCGTTGTGGATACTTCGGTGCATTTTAGATGCACCTCTTGGAGAAATTATGGATCTGCGCAAACTCAAGACTCTGATCGACCTGGTGTCGGAATCCAATGTCTCGGAACTCGAGATCACCGAGGCCGAAGGCAAGGTTCGAATCGTCAAGAGCGCGCCGGTTGGCGTCCAGCCCATGGTGGCCGCCGCCCCGGCAGCCGTCATGGCCGCGCCCGCAGTGGCGGTGGCGGCCCCGGTGGTCGTTGCCGAGCCCGAGGCCCCCAAGGGCCATGTGGTCAAGTCCCCGATGGTCGGTACCTTCTACCGCTCGGCCAGCCCGGGCGCCAAGGCCTTTGTCGAGATCGGCAACCAGATCAAGGAAGGCGAGCCGATCTGCATCGTCGAGGCCATGAAGATCATGAACGAGATCGAGTCCGACAAGAGCGGTGTCGTGACCCAGATCCTGGTCGAGAACGGCCACGCTGTCGAATACGGTCAGCCCTTGTTCGTCATCGAATAAGGGGCGGCCCATGTTCAAGAAAATCCTGATCGCCAACCGCGGCGAGATTGCCCTGCGCGTGCAGCGCGCCTGCCGCGAGATGGGCATCAAGTCGGTGGTGGTCTATTCCGAGGCCGACCGCGAAGCCAAGTATGTCAAGCTGGCCGATGAAGCGGTCTGCATCGGCCCGGCCGCCTCGGCACAGAGCTATCTCAGCATGCCGGCCATCATTTCGGCGGCCGAAGTCACCGACGCCGAGGCGATCCACCCGGGCTATGGCTTCCTGTCCGAGAACGCCGACTTCGCCGAGCGGGTCGAGCAAAGCGGCTTCACCTTCATCGGCCCGACCCCTGAGTCGATCCGCATCATGGGTGACAAGGTCGCGGCCAAGCAGGCCATGATCAAGGCCGGCGTGCCTTGCGTGCCGGGCTCGGAGGGCGAGCTGCCCGAAGATCCGACCGAGGTCAAGCGCATCGCCAAGATGATCGGTTATCCGGTCATCATCAAGGCGGCCGGTGGCGGCGGCGGGCGCGGCATGCGCGTGGTGCACACCGAGGCGGCGCTGCTGCACGCGGTCCAGACCACCAAGTCGGAAGCCGGTGCCGCGTTCAACAACCCGGCCGTCTACATGGAGAAGTTTCTCCAGAACCCGCGTCACATCGAGATCCAGGTGCTGGCTGACCAGCACCGCAACGCGGTCTACCTCGGCGAGCGCGACTGCTCGATGCAGCGTCGGCACCAGAAGGTGATCGAGGAAGCGCCGGCCCCCGGCATTGCGCGCCGCCTGATCGACAAGATCGGCGAGCGTTGCGCCGCCGCCTGCAAGAAGATCGGCTACCGTGGCGCCGGCACCTTCGAGTTCCTGTACGAGAACGGCGAGTTCTACTTCATCGAGATGAACACCCGGGTCCAGGTCGAGCATCCGGTGACCGAGGCGATCTCGGGCATCGACATCGTGCGCACCCAGATCCTGGTCGCTGCCGGCGAGAAGCTGCCGTTCACCCAGCGTCAGATCGACCTGCGCGGCCATGCGATCGAGTGCCGCATCAACGCCGAAGACCCGTACAAGTTCACCCCTTCGCCGGGCCGGGTCACGACCTGGCATATGCCGGGCGGGCCGGGCGTGCGGGTCGATTCGCATGTCTACGCCAACTACCTGGTGCCGCCGAACTATGACTCGATGATCGGCAAGATCATCGTGCATGGCGACACCCGCGAGCAGGCGCTGGCGCGCATGCGCACGGCGCTGTCCGAGGTGGCGATCGAGGGCATCAAGACCAATATCCCGCTGCACCGCGACCTGATGGTGGACGCCAGCTTCGAAGCCGGCGGCACCAACATCCATTACCTCGAGCACTGGCTCGAGCAGCGCAAGCGCTAAGCCGATGTTCGAACTCGTATTGATGGCGCCGGAATGGCGCATCGAGGAGCTCAGCGACGCACTTGAGGCGCTCGATGCCCTGAGCGTGTCGGTCGAGGACGCCGACGCCCAGACCCCGGCCGAGCAGGCCCTGTTCGGCGAGCCCGGCATGCCGGCGCCCAAGGCCGGCTGGCAGCGCTCGCGCGTGGTTGCCCTGTTCGAGCAGGAAGCGCAGGCGCGCGAGGCGGTTGAACTGCTGGCGCCGCAGGACTTCTTCGAGGGCTGCGAGAGCGTCGGGGTGCGCCCGGTCGCCGAGCAGGACTGGGTGCGTCTGACGCAGTCGCAGTTCGCGCCGGTCGAGATCACGCCGACCTTCTGGATCGTGCCGAGCTGGCATGAGCCGCCGGCCGCCGCCGAGCAGGTGATCCGGCTCGATCCGGGCCTGGCCTTCGGCACCGGCACCCATCCGACCACGCGCATGTGCTTGCGCTGGATCGCGCAGCGCGACCTGTCGGCGCAGCGGGTGCTCGACTATGGTTGTGGTTCCGGCATCCTGGCGATCGGCGCGGCCAAGCATGGCGCGGCCGAGATCGTGGCGGTCGATATCGATCCGGCCGCGGTCGAATCGACCCAGATCAATGCCGCCAACAACCATGTGTCCTTGCTGACCGGTCTGCCGGAGGCGGCAACCGGCGTCTTCAACCTCGTGCTGGCCAATATCCTGGCGACGCCGCTCAAGATGCTGGCGCCGCTGCTGTGCGCCCATGTCCAGGCTGGCGGCCATCTGGTGCTGGCCGGCATCCTGGAGCCCCAGGCCGACGAACTCAAGGCCGCCTACGCACCCTGGCTGGCGCTCGAGGTCACCGACAGCGAAGAGGGCTGGATCCTGATGACGGCGCGCGCCGCTGACTGATCCCGACTGACCTGATGGGCGGCCCAGCAAGCCTGATCGGTGGATTTCCGGTCAGGCTTGTTTCATTCAGGGCCGGTTGCCGGTCGGGAAGGGCCAGGCCGCCGTCGGCGCAATACGGGTCCGGGCCGAGGGCTCGGCCGGTGGCATCGCCTTGACCGGAACGGCCTTCTTTGCCGCCGCTTTCTTGGCGGCTGTCTTCTTGGCCGCGACCTTGCGGGCGACGACCTTCTTGGCCGGCACAGCCGGGGCCGCGCTCAGCGGCTTTGCCGCTTCGACCTGCTCTGACGCTGGCTGCGCCGCAACCTTCTTGGCCGCAGCGGCCTTCTTCGCAGTCGCCATCTTGCATCTTCTCCTGAAACAACTTGCACGTTGCGCGTGAGTCCGGACGATTCCGGCTCAGCGAGTCAGCACAATGGCTTCGGGGGACAGTGAAACCAAGGCATGGAAAGTGGACACCTTGTCCGGCACAGCCTGGCTGGCTGGGCATGACATAGGGAAATCCCACAGACATAAACTCTGACTTTTATATTATGAAAGTGTCGCAGCGAAATGCAAGCCCTGCATGGCGTCAAGCGGGCCTTTTATTGCATTGCGGCATCGCTGTCAGGCCCTTGCGCTCCGGTTTTGCCCGGATCGGCACCGGAAACGGCCAGATTCTGTTGTACAGCGGTCGCCAGCGGGAACCAGTCCTGCGGCCAGCATGTCGCCTGGCGCAGCCAGGCCCAGTCGAAGCCCGGCCCGGGATCGAGCTTGCGACCGGGGGCGATATGCTCGTGGCCGGCCACATGCATGATCGGGTAGCGCCGGGTCAGCGCCTGGCAGAGATCGGCCAGGGTGCGGTACTGGGCCGGCTCGAAGTGCAGGCCCTCCAGGCCTTCGAGCTCGATGCCGATCGAGTCGTCGTTGCAGTTCTCGCGCCCGCGCCAGCAAGAGCGCCCGGCATGCCAGGCGCGGTCGTCGCAGGAGACGAACTGCAGCAGCGCGCCGTCGCGCCGGATCAGGAAATGGCTCGAGACTTCGAGTCCGCGCAGGCCCTCAAAATAGGGATGCGCGTCCCAGTCGAGCCGGTTGCCGAACAGCTGTTCGATCTCGGGTCCGCCATACTGGCCCGGCGGCAGGCTGATCGAATGCAGCACCAGCAGGTCGATCAGCGCGCCGTTCGGGCGTGGTCCGTAGTTGGGCGAGGGGACGACCCGCGCGTGCTCCAGCCAGCCGTCGCGCCAGCCGGCCGGTTCGGTTTCCGCTTCAGCTGGCATCGCGGGCGCTGCCTGGGCGCTGGGCGGGGCCGAGGCGCAGATGCTCGGCGCTGCAGTAAGGCCCGTCGGGGCCGGCCAGTGCGTCGCTGGCTGGCAGGTGCAGGCCGCAGTGGCGGCAGGCGACCATGGCACTGGGCTGGGCGAGTGGGCGCCGTGCTGGGGGGGGCTTGGGCGCTGGCGGCCGCTCGGCGGCGCGCCGGTTGCGCCAGATCCAGACTCCGGCCAGCACGACCATCAGTACCAGCAGGTATTTCATGCGCGCGCCAATATGACTTCAAGGACGAAGTGCGAGCCGACATAGCCCAGCAGCAGCAGGGTGGCGGCGGCGTAGAGCATGCGGATCGCAAACCGGCCGCGCCAGCCCTGGGTCAGGCGACCCCAGAGCAGCACGGCCAAGGCCAGCCAGGACAGCAGCGTGAACAGGGTCTTGTGGTTCCAGACCCAGCCCTGCATCAGCCCTTGCTCGCTGAACCACCAGCCGGCCAGCAGGGTCGCGCTCAGCATGGCGAACGCGGCAGCGACCAGGCGGAAGGTCAGGCGCTCGAGCGCGAGCAGGGGCAGCGTGATGTCGCCCGGATGGCCCCTGCGCATCGAGGCTTCGGCGCGCTGCGTCAGCCAGCCATGCAGCACCGCGGCGGCCAGCAGGCCATAGGAAACCAGGCCCAGCGAGCCATGCAGCGGCAGCCAGCGCGAGCCCGAGGCCAGATGGGGCGTGCCCGGAAACAGCAGCGCCAGCAGCACGGTCGCCGCGCCCAGCCCGACCAGCGAGGCGCGCGCGCGCAACTGCGGGTAGAGCCGGGTTTCGATCGCGTAGAGCGTGAAGACCAGCCAGGCCGTGAACGACAGCGCTGGCGCGAAGCCGAAGCGCATCACCCCACCGCCGAACTGGTTGGCGGCCAGCGCCAGCCCGTGCAGCAGCCAGACCATTGCCACCAGCGCGTTGAGCTTGCCGGCCGCCAGCCGGGTCGGGTGCAGTGCCAGCAGGGCATAACCCAGTGCCGCGCCCAGCGACGGGATGGTGCCCCACCAGGGGCTCGGGGATAGAATCATGCCCAGAGTTTAACGGCCCGCGCAGCCGGCCAAGTCCCTTTTCGTCCCTATTCCCCCAGCCCGGGGTCGCCCTTTCGGGCGGCCGCAGCCGGCGCTCACACAGCAGCTCATCATGGCCTCAGCCCTCACCGAAAAACTGTCACGATTGGTCAAGGAGGTGCGTGGCCAGGCCCGCATCACCGAAAGCAACGTCAGCGACATGCTGCGCGAGGTGCGCATGGCCCTGCTCGAGGCCGACGTCGCGCTGCCCGTGGTGCGCGATTTCATCGCGCGCGTCAAGGAAAAGGCGCTCGGCGCCGAAGTGGTCGGCTCGCTGACCCCTGGCCAGATGCTGGTCAGCGTGATCCAGCGCGAACTCTCCGCCACCATGGGCGAGGGCGTCAGCGACCTGAACCTGGCGGCGCAGCCGCCGGCCGTGATCCTGATGGCCGGCCTGCAGGGTGCCGGCAAGACCACCACCACCGCCAAGCTGGCCAAGCACCTGATCGAGCGGCGCAAGAAGAAGGTGCTGACGGTCTCGGGTGACGTCTATCGCCCGGCCGCCATCGAGCAGCTCAAGACCGTGACCAAGCAGGCCGGTGCCGAATGGTTCCCGAGCAGCCCGGAGCAAAAGCCGCTCGAGATCGCGCTTGCCGCGCTGGACTACGCGAAGAAGCATTACTTCGACGTGCTGCTGGTCGACACCGCCGGCCGGCTGGCGATCGACGAGGCGCTGATGGCCGAGATCAAGCAGCTGCACGCGGCGCTCAATCCGGTCGAGACGCTGTTCGTGGTCGACGCGATGCAGGGCCAGGATGCGATCAACACCGCCCGCGCCTTCAAGGAAGCGCTGCCGCTGACCGGTATCGTGCTGACCAAGCTCGACGGCGATTCGCGCGGTGGCGCCGCCCTGTCGGTGCGCGCGGTCACTGGTGCGCCGATCAAGTTCGCCGGCGTGTCCGAGAAGATCGACGGCCTCGAGGTGTTCGATGCCGAGCGCCATGCCGGTCGCGTGCTGGGCATGGGCGACATCGTGGCGCTGGTCGAGCAGGTCACCGCCGGCGTCGACATGGCGGCGGCGCAGAAGCTGGCGGCCAAGGTCAAGAGCGGCGACGGCTTCGACTTGGAGGATTTCCTCGACCAGCTGCGCCAGATGAAGAAGATGGGTGGCCTGTCCACCCTGATGGACAAGCTGCCGACCCAGATGTCGGCCAAGGCCAGCGGCGCCGACCTGGGCCGGGCCGAAACCGAGATGAAGCGCAAGGAAGGCATCATCTGCAGCATGACGCCGCAGGAGCGGCGCAAGCCCGAGCTGATCAAGGCCACGCGCAAGCGCCGCATCGCCGCCGGTGCTGGCGTGCAGGTGCAGGAGGTCAACCGCCTGCTCAAGGAGTTCGAGCAGATGCAGGGCGTCATGAAGAAGATGAAGGGCGGCGGCCTGATGAAGATGATGAAGAAGCTCGGCGGCATGAAGGGCCTGGGCGGCATGCCTGGCATGCCCAAGCTGCCGGGCATGTAAGCCGGCTGGCGCGCGCGCAGCATTGGCGATGGACGGCGAGGCCCTGTTCTGGCTCGAACTGGCGCTGGCATTGCCGGCGCTGGTGGCCGCGCTCGCGCTCAAGCCCTGGCGCATGTTGCACGGCCCGTTGCTGACGCCGACGCTGGCGGCGCTGGCCTTGCTGCCCTGGTTCTGGCTGCTGCCGCAGCAGCTGCCCCAGGGCCTGCAGGTCCAGCTCTCGGGCGCCAGCCTGCTGGCCCTGATGCTGGGTTGGCCGCTGGCGGTGCCGGTGCTGGCGCTGGTGGCGCTGCAGGTCTGGGCGCTCGGTCTGCATGACGCGCAAACCGTGCTGTCGCAGTGGGTCTGGCTCGGCCTGGTTCCCGCGACGCTGGCGCTGGGCTGGGGTGCCCTGCTGCGGCGCTGGCTGCCGGCCCATCCCTTCATCTACACGCTCGGACGTGGCTTCATCGGCACCGCGCTGGCGGTGTTCGGCGCGGGCTTGTTGCAGGAGCTCGCGCAGCGCTGGCTGGTGGGCGCTAGCCTGGATGACGCGCTGGTGGCGCGCTGGCTGATGGCCTGGGGCGATGCCTTCCTGACCGGCATGTTCTGCGCGATCTTCGTGGCTTTCGCGCCGCAGTGGCTCGCGACCTGGTCCGACCAGCGCTATCTGAGCCCGCCGTCCGACTGAGTCCGACCGACTTCAGTGGCCTGCTGCCATCGGCTAGAGGTGGCTGTGGCGGGCCCAGGTGTCCTTGATTTCCGTGCGGTCTGGCGGGGCGCCGGTCGACTGCAGGTGCTGGCTCTGGATATTGACCAGCGCGGTCATGACCTGGAACGGAAAGCCGCGGCGCGAACCGTCCCGCGTGTCCTGCAGCAGCTGCTCGATATAGGACACGAGGTCCTTCGTACCCCATTTTTCGTTCAGCATCTTGCCGATATGCGGGTAGCTGGCGTTGATCGTGTCCAGGTCTGTTTGGGTTGTCATGACAGGTAGCCTCCTCGTGGCGTTGCGCTCCGATCTGACGTCCGATGTCAAATCACGCTTGATGCCATGCCGTAGATTGACAAAATACCAGAATTCCGGGCCGGTGGTGGATTACAGCAGCGGCCGCATGCTGCGTGCAGTGTCTTGCAGCACCGGCAGCACGCGCTTGGCCGCGTCTTCGCTGCTCTCGTTCTGCATCGGCATCGTGACGCTCATCGCCGCGACCAGGTGGTCCTTGTGGTCGTACAGCGGGACGGCAATGCCGCGGTAGTTCATCTCGAGCTGCTGTTCGGAAATCGCCCAGCCCTGGCGCTGGATCTGCTGCAGCCGCCGGCACAGCTCGTCCTTGTCGACCAGGGTGTGCGAGGTGTAGGCGCGCAGTTCCTGGCGGGCCAGCCAGGGCTCGTAGACCTCGGGGCCTGACATGGCCAGTATCACCAGGCCGGCTGCGGTCACCTGGGCCTGCACGCGCGAGCCCAGCATGTAGCCGGTGTTGAGCTGGCGATGGCTGCCGCTGCGCGCGACGTAGACCAGTTCGTCCTGTTCGAGCACCCCGGCGTAGGCGATTTCGCCAGTGCCGGCCGTGACGCGCTGCAAGTAGGGCTGGACCGCGCGCGGCAGCCTGGCCGATTCGAGGTAGGCCTGGCCCAGCCGCAGCACGCGCGGTGTCAGCGAGAACAGCTTGCCATCGGTCGCGACGTAGCCCAGATGCACCAGCGTGAGCAGGTGACGGCGCGCCGCGGTGCGGGTCAGGCCGCAGCGCTGGCCGGCCTGGCTGGCGGTCAGGCGCGGGTGTTCGGCGTCGAAGGCCTCGATCACGGCCAGGCCTTTCTCGAGCCCGGCGATCCAGTCGCGGCGCTCGAGCGTGAAGAGGGCGTCTTGCTCGCTCATGGGACTCAAATTCCTGTTTTGGTTCGATAGTCGATGCTGATCGTTCGATTGTCGCTCGTGTCGAGCGGGCCAAGATGAAAAAAAATGCCCGGACTCGCTTACAGTGCAGGCTGAATCTGGAGATATCTCATGAGTGACCTTCTGCTCAAGTCGGCCAGCGAGCGCGAGCCGCTGCAAGCCTCTTTCAGCGACGCTGCCAACCCGATCGGTCTGGACGGCATCGAGTTCATCGAGTTCGCCACGGCCAAGCCGCAGGCGCTCGGCCAGGTGCTCGAGACCATGGGCTTCAAGCCGGTCGCGCGCCACCGTTCGCGCGAGGTGCTGCTGTACCGCCAGGGCGAGCTCAACATCGTGGTCAACGCGCACCTGCCGGTGGCCCAGGGCGCCAGTCGCAGCAGCGAGGCGCCGAGCATCTCGGCGATCGCGCTGCGCGTGCGCGATGCCCGCGCCGCCTACGAGTATGTGCTCGAGCGCGGCGCCTGGGAGGTCAGCACCCACCCCGAGGTGATGGAGCTCAACATTCCCGCCATCCACGGCGCGGGCGGCAGCCGGATCTACTTCGTCGATCGCTACAAGGAATTCTCGATCTACGACGTCGACTTCGTGCCGATCCCGTCGGTCGAGCAGCGCCCGGCGGCGACTGCCGGCATCCATTTCTTCGGCATCGTGCAGTACATCGGCCCGGAGCGCAGCTACGACTGGATCGAGTTCTACCGCGAGCTGATCGGTGCCGAGCTGATTCCCGACGAGCAGCGCTTCGGCATCATGCCCAAGGGCAAGCTGTTGCGCACGCCGGCGCTTGACCCGGACAAGCGCTTCATGATCCAGCTGATCGAGCCTGACGTCAACGTGCTCGACGCCGACGAGCGGCTGCAGCGCATCGGTCTGGGCGTGCCCGACGTGCCGGCTGCGGTGCAGGCACTGCGCGCGCTCGGGGTCGAGTTCGTCGAGACGCCAGCAGCGCACAGCGGCGCGCGCGGCGCGATCAGCAAGACCTACCTCGGCTCGGTGGTGTTCGAGCTCGTGCATGACGAGAGGGCCTGAAACCATGAAATCCGAGCGCAGCACAGCTCAGGCTATTTCCGGCTTCGGCATGGACACCATCACGCTGGCCGGTCCGCTCGAGGCCAAGCTGGCCGCGATGAAGGAGGCCGGTTTTTCCCAGGTCATGCTCAAGGCCAACGACCTGGTCGGCCACCCCGGCGGCTGGCAGGCTGCGGTCCAGGCCGTGCATGACAGCGGTCTGCGCGGTACCGGCTTCCAGGTCCTGCGCGATTTCGAGGGCCTGTCCGGTCACCTGCACCACTACAAGATCGACATCGCCAAGATGATGCTCGAGATGTGCGCCGCGCTCGGCTGCAAGGTGTTGCTGGCCTGCTCGTCGACCTCGGCGCACGCGAGTTCGGACCTCGACCAGATCGCGCGCGACCTGCGCAAGCTCGCAATGCTGGCGGTGCCGCACGGCATCCGAATCGCGTTCGAGGGCCTGTCCTGGGGCCGCACCATCAACGAATACACGACCGCCTGGGACGTGGTCCAGCGCGCCGACTGTCCGAACCTCGGCGTCGGCATCGACTCGTACCATATCTTCGCTGCCAAGACCCCGCTCGACGAGATCGACTACCTCGACCCGAGCAAGATCTTCCTGGTCCAGCTGGCCGACTTCATGTGGCAGGAGACCAAGACCTTCGAGGAGCGCATGACGACCGCGCGCACCTTCCGCGTCTTCCCGGGCGAGGGTGTGCACAGCGAGCAGCTGGTCGATCTGGTGCTGCGGCTCGATCGCCTGGGCTACCGCGGCGACTACAGCTTCGAGGTCTTCAACGACGACTATGTGCAGATGCCGTTGCCCTTCGTGGCCGAGCGCGCGCGCAAGTCGGCGCTCTGGCTGGCCGAGGAGGTGCTGCGCTGCTCGGTGCCGCTGCCGAACCAGATGCGCCTGAAGACGCCGGGCTGAGCCAGCCCGCTGCGCGCCAACAGACCAACGCCGGCCTTGTGCCGGCGTTGCTCATGGTGGCTTCAGCTGCGCCGCAGCCTGGCGCTGGCCAGGCCGCAGAGCGCGATCACGGCGATGCCCAGCAGCGCCAGCGCGTCGGGCGCATGGCCGAACGCGGCCCAGCCGGCCAGGGTCGCGAAGCCGATCTGCGCGTACAGATAGGGTGCGATGCGCGAGGCCGGTGTCTGCTGGAAGGCCTTGATCAGCAGGTAGTGGCCGATCGAGCCGAACAGCCCCATCAGCGCGATCGCGGCCCATTGGCGCCAGTCGGACAGCCATTGCCAGCCCAGCGGCACCACCAGCGAGGTGCAGGCCAGTCCGATCAGGCCGGTATAGAAATGCGTGACACCCGGGTCCTCGGTCCTGACCATGCGGCTGGTCAAGACCTGCAGCAGGGCGTTGACCAGCACCGACAGCAGCGGCAGCAGCATGCCGAGGTGGAAGTCGCTGCCATGCGGGCGGATCACGATCAGCGCGCCGCTGAAGCCGCCAGCCACCAGCAGCCAGCCCAGCGGGCCGACGCGCTCGCGCAGCAGCAGGCTGGCCAGCAGCGTGACGGCGAGCGGGATCAGCATCATGATCGCGGTGAATTCGCCGACCGGGATGAATATCAGGCTCAGGAAGCTGAAGCCGAAGGAGCCGATCATCAGCAGCCCGCGCAGCAGTTGCGCGCGCGGGGCCTGGGTCTGGAACAGGCGGCCCCGGTACTGGGGCCACAGCAGCGCCGTCGTCATCAGGGTCTGGATCGCGAAGCGCAGCCAGATCGCCATCAGCACCGGCACCGCCAGCCGGCCCGCGTACTGCGAGCCGGTGTCGAGCAACGCGAAGCACAGCGTCGCGAGGATGGCCAGCAGGATGCCCAGGCCGGGGCGGCGTGCCGTCTGGTTCACCGGCTCAGCCCAGCCCGTGCATCACGACCCAGATCCAGGCGTTGACACTGAAGAAGGCGGCCACGGTCGAGGCCACCAGCAAGGTGGCGGCAAAGCCGCCGTGTCCCAGGCGCTGCGCCAGCGCCGAGAACAGCGCCGGCAGCGGCATGCAGGCGTAGAGGATGGCGGCCTGATGCAGCTCGGGTGCGACTGCCGGCAGCAGGGCCAGCGCGCCCAGCACGCACAGCGGGTGCAGCAGCAGCTTGCCGCCGACCACGGCCGGCAGGTCGAGCTTGACGTCCTGCAGCCGCTGGCCGACCAGCACGCCGCCGATCATCAGCAGCGCGACGCCCGCGGCGGCCGAGCCGATGATCTGCAGGCTGCGGTCGAGCACATGGGGCAGCTTGAACTCGAGCGCCGAGCAGGCCACGCCAGCCACGATCGCCCAGATGATCGGGTTGCGCGACAGCGTGCGCAGCGACTGCAGCAGCGAGCGCTGCCAGGGCAGGCTGGCATCGCGCCCGGCCAGCAGCAGCACCACCGGGACCACCAGCAGGTTCTCGACCAGCACGCCCAGCGTCATCGCGATCGCGGCGTTCGGGCCCAGCAGCTCGCTGACGATCGGAAAGCCGACGAAGACGGTGTTGGAGGCCGACATGCCCATGCCGGTCAGCGCGGCCTGCGGCCAGGGCATGCGCCGCCAGCGCCCGTAGAGCACGCCGACCAGCAGCGCCACGGTCGAGCCGGCGCCATAGGCCGCCAGATAGCGCAGGTTGAGCACCTCCTGCAGCGGGAACTGGGTGATGGCGCGACAGACCAGCGCTGGCAGCAGGAAGTCGACCAGCAGCTTGCCCAGCACCAGCATGTCCTCGCGCTTGAAGATGCCGCGCCAGACGGACAGGTAGCCGACCGCGATCAGCAGGAAGATGGGCGAGGTGATGGACAGGATGTGCAGCATGGCGGAAAAAAGCCCACCGGTGGCGGGCTGGCTGGTGAGCGCTGGCGCGAGAAACGTCAGTCAGCCGTCAGTATGACAGACGGGCCACCGAGCGCAGATGCTCGGCCGTGGTGGTCGGCAGGCCGAAGTATTCGAGGTAGGCCGGGATCTGCTCGAACAGCATGTCGGAGCCGACCTGGGTCCGGCAGCCGCGCGCGCGCGCCGCAGCCAGGAAGGCCGTCACCTCGGAGGCCATCACGACTTCGCCAACGAAGGTCTCGGGGGCGAGTCGGTTGACGTCGAGCGGCAGCGGGTCGCCGGCCTTCATGCCCATCGGCGTGGCGTTGACGACCAGGTCATGGTCGGCCGGGTCGTTGGAGCCGGTGCGGACCTCGATCTGCGGGTAATGGGCCTGGATGCGCTGGCCCAGGGCCTCGGCTGAGGCCTGGTTGACGTCGAACAGGCTGATCGAGGCAATGCCGGCACCGGCCAGCGAAGCGGCGATGGCCGAGCCGACGCCGCCGCTGCCGACCACCAGCACGCGCGCGCCGCCCAGGTCCAGGCCCTTGCGCTGCACGCCGCGCACGAAGCCGGCGCCGTCGAACATGTCGCCGATCAGGCGGCCGTCCTCGGTCCGCTTGACCGCGTTGCAGGCACCGGCGACCTTGACGGTGGCTGTGACCTCGTCGAGCAGGCCCACGGTCGTGACCTTGTGCGGCATCGTGATCAGCGCGCCGCGGATATTGGTCAGCTGGAACACCGAGCGCAGGAAGGTCGGGTAGTCGGGCGCCTGGCAGCCCATCGGCACCACCACCGCGTTGATGCCGGCTTGCTCGAAGTAGGGGTTGTAGATCATCGGCGACTTGAAGCTGTAAGTCGGATAGCCGATGTGGGCGATGATTTCGGTGTTGCCGTTGATCATGATCAGTGCGGGTTGGTTCAGGCCTGGGTCGCGGCCGAGTTGACGAACTTGCGCACCAGGCCGTCGATCGCGACCAGATAGCCGTCGACGCCGAAGCCGATCACGATGCCGGCGGCCGCTGGCGAGACCCAGCTGTGGTGGCGGAATTCCTCGCGCGCGTGCACGTTGGAGATATGGCATTCGATCACCGGCAGCGGATCGACGCCCTTGACCGCATCATGCAGCGCGATCGAGGTGTGGGTGAAGGCGCCTGGGTTGAAGACGATGCCGAGCGCCTCGCCGGCCTTGTAGAGGCGGCCGTACTCGTGGATCTTGTCGAGCAGGGCGCCTTCCCAGTTGCTCTGGAAGCACTCGATCTCGTAGCCGATCTTTTCGCCATGGGCCTGGCAGAAGGCTTCGACATCGGCCAGCGTGGTGTAGCCGTACTGGGCCGGTTCGCGCGTGCCGAGCAGGTTCAGGTTGGGGCCGTTGAGGATCAGAATCTTCTTCATTATGTACGAACTGGTTAGTTTGTTGGACTGAATGAAAAAGGGACGCCGGCCACCCGGCGTCCCCCCCATCCTTACTTGCGCAGCTTGGCCAGTTCGGCCTGCAGTTCCTGCACGGTTTCCTGGCCGACGTTGACCGCGTACTTGGCGGTCACCGGGCGCAGCTTGTCGCGCAGCTTGGCCAGTTCGGCTGCCGGCAGCTCGGTGACCTGCATGCCGCCCTTCTTCAGGTTGGCCAGCGCGCCAGCCATCTGGCCGCGGTTGTAGTCGCGCTGGTGCTTGGCCGATTCCTTGGCGGCTTCGGACACGACCTTCTTCTCGTTGGCGTCGAGCTTGTCCCAGAACTTCTTGCTGATCAGCACCGATTGCGGGTTGTACTGGTGGTTGCTCAGCACCAGGTGCTTTTGCACTTCGTAGAACTTGTTGGCGTTGATGACCGAGATCGGGTTTTCCTGGGCATCGATCGCGCCTTGCTCGAGCGCACCGTAGACCTCGGGGAAGGGCAGCGGGGTCGGGTTGGCGCCCAGGGCCTTGACCCAGTCGACGTTGATCGGGTTCGGGATCACGCGCAGCTTGAGGCCGGCCAGGTCTTCGACCTTGTTGATCGGGCGCTTGCCGTTGCTGATCTGGCGAAAGCCCAGCTCGTAGTAGGCCAGGCCGACCAGGCCCTTGGCGTCGAGCTTGGCGTGCATCTTCTGGCCGAAGGCGCCGTCCATGATGGCGTCGGCTTCCTTCTCGTTGCCGAACATGAAGGGGAAGTCCCAGATCGCGAATTCCTTGATCTGGTTGGCCAGGATGCCGGAGTTCATCGTGACCATTTCGAGCGTGCCGCCCTGCAGTGCCGAGACGTTGGCCTGGTCGCTGCCCAGGGTGCCGCCCGGGAACAGGTTGACCTTGAGCTTGCCGCCGGACTTGGCCTCGACGACTTCCTTGAATTTCTCCATGCCGGCCACCAGCGGGTGACCCTTGGGGTTCTGGGTCGCGAACTTGATGGTCTTGCTGTCTTGCGCAGCGGCCAGGCCGCAAGCGGCCAGGGTGACGCTGGCGAGGACGGTCTTGATGAACAGGCGTTTCATGTGGAGTCTCCAGTCTACAGATGGATGGTCGTACGCTTGATTATTGCGCCTGGCACGGCGTACCCGTGCATGCCAGGCGCTGGTAACCTGGTTTAGCCGTAGAACCAGCGTGCCGGGACCATGACGAGCTCGGGGAAGATCACCATCAGGAACAGCAGCGCGAACTGCGCGATCATGAATGGCCAGACGCCCTTGGTCACCTGGTCCATGCTGATCTTGCCGACACCCGCCACCGTGCTCAGCACCGTGCCCACCGGCGGCGTGATCAGGCCGATCGCGTTGTTGATCATGAACAGCACGCCGAAGTAGACCGGGTCGATGCCCGCGGCCTTGACGATCGGCATCAGCACCGGCGTCAGGATCAGGATGGTCGGCGTCATGTCCATCGCGGTGCCGACCAGGATCACGACCCCCATGATCGCGAACATCAGCAGCGTCTGGTTGTCCAGCAGCGGCTCGAGCAGCGCGACCAGGTCAGCCGGCAGGTTGGCCACCGTGATCATCCATGCCGAGACCATTGCCGCTGCCACCAGGAACATGATGACCGAGGTGGTCTTGGCTGCCGCCAGGAACAGGCCGTAGAGCTGGTTGAGCTTGAGCTCCTTGTAGACCAGGGTCGAGATCAGCAGCGCGTAGACCGCGGCCACCACGGCCGCCTCGGTCGGCGTGAAGACGCCGAACTTCAGGCCCACCACCACGATCACCGGCAGCACCAGCGCGAAGGTGGCGTTCTTGAAGGCGGCCAGTACCTCGGCCTTGCTCGCACGCGGCGCAGCCTTGATCTTCTCCTTGCGCACCAGCAGCCACCAGGTGAACCAGAGGGCGGCGCCCAGCATCACGCCCGGCGCGATGCCGGCCATGAACAGCTTGGAGACCGAGACGTTGGCCGCGACGCCGAACACCACGAAGCCGATCGAGGGCGGGATGATCGGAGCGATGATGCTCGAAGCCGACAGCAGGCCGGCCGAGCGCGCCGGGTCATAGCCCGCGCGGTTCATCATCGGCAGCAGCAGTGCCGCCAGCGCCGCCGCGTCAGCCACCGCCGAACCCGACAGCGCGGCCATGATGATGGCGGCCATGATGCCGACATAGCCCAGGCCGCCCTTGACATGGCCGACCAGCGTCATCGCGAAGTTCACGATCCGCTTGGACAGGCCGCCGGCGTTCATGATCTCGCCCGCCAGCATGAAGAAGGGCACCGCCAGCAGCGGGAAGCTGTTGCTGCCCTCGATCACGTTCTGCGCCAGGATCTGCGCATCGAACATGTCCAGATGCCACATCAGCGCCGCGCCCGACAGCAGCAGCGAGAACGCGATCGGCACGCCCAGCATCATGGCGCCGATCAGCGCGCCCAGAAAGATGGTTATCGTCATTGAATTCTCCTAGGGGTTCAGCCAGCGGCTTCAGGGGTGCGGGTCGCCGTGCGGCATGTCGTCGGACTCGCGCACGCCGATCAGCTCGCCTTCGCTGAGGCGGCCGGCCAGCAGCTTGAACAGGTCGTGGCTCAGGATCAGGCCGGCGAGCACCGAGAACACCAGGCCACTGCTGTAGAACCAGGCCATCGAGACTTCCATCACCGGGCTGGTGGTCTCGTAGTTGATGACGACCTGATCCCAGCTGCCGCGGAAGATCAGCCAGGCGCAGAACAGCATCAGCACATGCGCGACCAGGAAGCAGGCCTTCTTGCCTGCGACCGGCAGCTTGGCGATCAGGGTGTCGGTGCCCAGGTGGCCCTTGTCGTGCAGCCCGACGAAGGCGCCCAGGAAGGTCATCCAGACGAACAGCCAGCGCGAGAGTTCCTCCGACACCGTCAGCCCGGAGTTGAACGCGTAGCGCAGCACCACGTTGGTGAACACCAGCACCACCATCAGCGCCAGCGACACCACCATCAGCAGCGACAGCAGCCGCGAGATCTGGTCTATCAGTTTTTGAAGCATGGGGAATTTCTCCTTGAGTCCGCGGATTGTACGAACCAGTTAGTTTTTTACTGCTGGGGAAAACCCTAGGATGGCTGGCCTGGGTCGGTGCACTTCACTGCCGCAGGTAGCGCCAGACCATGTCGATCACGCTTTCGCGCCGCTGCGCGAGATAGCCGGGTTCCTGGGTGTCTTGCTTGAAGATCAGGCCGAAGGTGTGCCGGTTCGAGACGTTGAAGAAGGACAGCGCCGAGATCGAGGCGTGGATGTCGAGCAGGTCGAGCCCCGGGCGGAACACGCCAGCGGCCACGCCGCGCTGGTAGAGGTCGCGGATCGCGTCGATCGCCGGTACGTTGAGGTCCTGGATGTACTGGCTCTGGCGCATGAACTGGCCACGGTGAATGTTTTCCGACATCACGATCCGGACATAGCTCTCGTTGCGCAGGTGGCGGTCGAAGGTGAAGCCGACCAGGCGCTTGAGCGCGGCCTCGGGCGCCAGATCCTCCAGGTGCAGGTCGGTTTCCTCCTGGCGGATCTTGCGGTAGGACTCCTCGAGCACGGCAAGGTAGAGCCCTTCCTTGCTGCCGAAGTAGTAATAGATCATGCGCTTGCTGGTCTGGGTCGCGGCGGCGATCTCGTCGATGCGCGCGCCAGACAGCCCCTTCTCGCCGAACTCCTGCTCGGCGACCGCCAGGATGTTGCTCCGGGTCCGCTCGGGGTCGTTGGTGCGGGTCGCTTCCCGCCCCGTGGCCCGTTCAACCCGCTCCATGCTCGGCAATGAATGTACTGGTTCGTTCATTCGCGCGAGTATAGGAGCCGGGTCCGGCCCTGACCATGCTCGGAAACCCTCAGTCGGAGCCGGCTGTCGACTGGTGCTGCCGGTGCAGCTGGGCCAGCGCCTGGGCCCGGAAGGCGCTGGGGCTCAAGCCCGTGTGCTTGCGGAAGAAGCGGCTGAAATAGGCGTCGTCGCCGTAGCCGAGTTCGGCCGCCAGCTGCTTGATCGGCATATGGGTGTAGACCAGCTCGCGCTGGGCCTCGTGCAGCACCCGGGCGTTGATCACGTCGAGCCCCGACATGTCGAGCGCCTCGCGGCACAGGCGCGACAGCTGTCCCGGCGTCATGCCGAGCTGGTTGGCATAGGCCTGCAGCGATTTCTGCTGGCGGTAATGCCGGTCGACCAGCGAGCGGAATTTCTCGATCTGGCGCGCCTGGCGCGAGATCGGCTGGTGCGGGGCGCTGCCGCTGGCTTCCAGCACGCCGACGATGCGGTGCACCTGCACCATCAATGCCAGCAGCAGCGAGGTGCTGACCGCCACATGGCCCGGGGCATGGGCGCGTGACTCCTGCTCCAGCGTCTGGAACAGCGGCACGAGCTGGTCCACATAGCGCATTTCGTCCTGCCAGCTGATCAGGCGTGGCTTGCGTATCGTCGGCAGCAGCTCGGGCATCGCCACCGCCGCCACCGATTCGAGCGTTTTCTGCGACGCCGTGACCACCGGACCGTTGACATCATGGCTGAAGCGAAAGCCATGCACATGGCCGCAAGGCACGACCATCAGGCAGGGTGCCTGGGCCTGCCAGTGCGTGTCGTCGAGCAGGAAGTCGACCTGGCCCGAGTTCAGGTAGAGCAGCTGCAGGAAGGTGTCGTGGCGGTGCGGCTGGATGACCCAGTTATAGGGTTGCGAGCGTTGTGGAATCCACTCGAAATTGAACGAGTCCGACCATTCGGGCGAGGCTTGATCGCCGTAGAGGTCGTAGTTCGGAATCACCCTGGAATAGGCCATCGAATGCTTTCATGGAGACTTACTGGAAGAATAGCTCCACCAGCCCCAAGGTCAGCGCCGGGAACAGCAGCAGCATGATCACGCGCAGCACATCCCAGGCCAGGAAGGGGAACACGCCCTTGTAGGTCTCGCTCATCGGGGTGTCGCCCGCCAGGTTGTTGACCACGTAGACGTTGAGCCCGACCGGCGGCGCGATCAGGCCGATGCCCACGGTCATCAGCACCAGGATGCCGAACCAGATCGCCTTCATCTCGGGCGCCAGTCCCCACAGGTCCAGGCCCATGATGGCCGGGAAGATCACCGGGATGGTCAGCAGCAGCATCGACATTTCGTCCATCACGCAGCCCAGGATCACGTAGAACACCAGCACGCTGACGACGATCCAGAGTGGCGCGATGCCCAGGTGGGTGACCCAGTCGGCCAGCTGTGCCGGCAGCTGGGTCAGCGACAGCGAGGCGTTCATCATGTCGGCGCCCAGGAAGATCAGGAACACCATGGCGCTGGTCTCGGCCGAGGCAATGAAGCTGTTGCTGATCGCCTTGAGGCTGAGCTCGCGGCTGGCCAGGCCGGCAAACAGCGTCAGCGTCGCACCGACGGCGGCGCCCTCAGTCGGCGAGAAGATGCCGCCGTAGATGCCGCCGAACACGACCAGGAAGATCGACAGGATCGGCCAGACCCCGAACAGGGCCTTCCAGCGATCGGCCCAGGGCACGGGCGCATGCGGCGGAGCCAGTTCGGGCTTGAACTTGCAGTAGAGCGCGATCACGACGATGTAGCCCAGCATGGCCAGCACACCCGGCAGCATGGCCGCGGCAAACAGCTTGCCCACGCTTTGCTCGGTCAGGATGGCGTAGACCACCAGCGGTACCGAAGGCGGGATCAGGATGCCCAGCGTGCCGCCGGTCGCCAGCGCCGCCGTCGAGAGCCGGCCCTGGTAGCCGTAACGCCTCATCTCGGGGTAGGCCACCTGGGTGATGGTGGCCGAGGTCGCGACCGAGGAGCCGCAGACGGCACCGAAGGCGCCGGCCGACAGCACGGCCGCCATCGCCAGGCCGCCGCGCACATGGCCGACGAAGGCGGCCGCGGCGCGGAACAGGGCCCGGCTCAGGCCGCCCTGGGTTGCGAACTGACCCATCAGCAGGAACAGCGGGATCACGCTCAGGTCGTACAGCGTCAGGCGCGCCACGGCGCTGCCCTTGAGCATGTTGAACAGCGCGACCTCGTTGGTCATCGCGAGGTAGCCCAGCGCGCCTGGAATGAACATGGCGGCGGCAATCGGTATGCGCAGCACCATCAGCGCCAGCATGCCGGCGAACATGACCAAGCCTATCGTCATCGGACTCATGCGAATTCTCCTTGTCGCTCGCCTTGCAGGGTCTGCAGATCCTGGCCAGTGAAGTGCATCCAGGCCTGCACCAGCGCCACCACGGCAGCCAGCATCAGGCCGGGCGCCAGCGAGGCATAGGCCCACCACATCGGCAGCTCCAGCGTCATGGTGGTTTCGTTGACCTCGTGCACGGCGAAGGCGCCGACCGTGGTGCGCCAGGCCAGCAGGCCGTACATGACGGCGATCAGCACGCAGCCCAGGCCGTCGAGCCAGCGGGTGGTGCGGGCGCTGGCGTTCTGGGTGAAGAAGTCGACGATGATGTTGGCGCTGCGCAGCTGGCACCAGGCGATGCAGAGCGAAATGGCCACTGCCACGCCCATCTGCACCATTTCCACGTCGCCCTGGATCGGTTGCGTCGTGAAGAAACGCAAGGACACGCTGGCCACGGTCATCACGCCCACCGCCAGCGCGACGAAGCCGCCCAGGACGGCGAACAGCCAGGTGATTTTTCTCAGTAACAGCCTCATGGCTTGCCTTCTTTCAGATCGATAGCCGCAAAAAAGCCGGTGCGCGCGGCACCGGCTTCAACACCGATGCCCGGAGTTACTTCTTGGTGTATTTCTGCACCAGGTCGCGGGCTTCTTGCACCATGGCCTTGCCCGGCAGTCCCTTCTTCTCGACGTCGGCGGTCCAGCTGTCGTAGATCGGTGCCGAGGCCTTGATCCAGTTGTCGGTCTCGGCTTCAGTCAGCACGTAGATCTCGTTCTTGCGCTCCTCGGCCACCTTGCGCGCCGGGGCCTGGCTTTCGTCATAGGTCTTGCCCAGCTGTGCCGACAGGGCGGCGCCGCTGTTGCGGTCGATGATCGCCTTGAGGTCGGCCGGCAGGCTGTCGTACTTGGCCTGGTTCATGCCCCACATCAGCACGGCGGTGTAGAGGCCGGGACGCGACTGCGGGGTCTCGGTGTGGTACTTGACGTTCTCGGTGATGCGGAAGCTCGGCAGCGTCTCCCAAGGCACCACGGCGCCGTCGAGCGTGCCCTTGGAGATCGCGTCGGCCACGCCGGTGATCGGCATGCCGATGGCCGAGGCGCCCATCAGCGTCAGCAGCTTGGTGGTCTGGCGCGTCGGCGCGCGCAGCTTCAGTCCCTTGAGGTCGGCCAGGGTCTTGATCGGATGCTTGGCGTTGTGGATATAGCCTTCGTCGTGGGTCCAGATCGCCAGCAGCTTGGTGCCGACGAACTCCTTCATGCCGTATTTCTGCGTGTAGTCCCAGATCGCGCGCGAAGTAGTTTCGGCGTTGTAGGACATGAAGGGCAGCTCGAACACCTCGGTCGACGGGAAGCGGCCCGGCGTGTAGCCGGGCAGGGTCAGGATCATGTCGTCGACGCCGTCCTTGACGCGGTCGACCAACTGGGCCGCCGTGCCGCCGCCCGACATCGCCGGCATCAGCTGGCACTTGATGCGGTTCTTGGACTCGAGCGCCACCTTGTCGCACCAGGGATTGAGCACCTTGCTCGGCACGATCGCGGTGTTGGGCCAGATGTGGTGCACCTTGAGCGTGACCTCTTGCGCCTGGGCGCCCCAGGCGCTCAACGTCGCCAGAGCGAGGAGGGAGTGGTTAAGCAAGCGTTTCATGAAATGGCTCCTGGGCGGTTGTTGGTGGGGCTTGGGTCGAGCGCTGGCGGGCGGCATCGGACAGCAGTGTTCGATTTATCTGTCCTGTTGAGTGGCCAGTTCGTGATTCATGACGTACTGCACCGTTGCATCAGCGGGTTGGACTGGCCGATTGTCAAAGGGGATCTGATCCGTGATTGGGACAATTTCGTTTTTAGGTTGGACGAATCGTGCGGATTTGTGCTTTTTGCTTGGATTTCAGGGTTAACCCTGATGGCTATTTTGTTGTGATTTTTAGCGTTAATATCATCATATTATCAAAAGTGGAACTCAATTCCAGAATTGGCACCGAGGATGTGGCAGGCCAGCCGAATCGACCGTGACGCCGGCGGCTGAAGCGGCCTGGTTTTGCTGCTTTCCTGAAATTTGCCGCTGTTTTTCTGCAATAAATGCCAAAAACGGGCCGATTCCTGCTCATTCTGCCCTGGTGGCTCGCGATCCCAGCCGGCTCTTGAAGGTGCTGGACTGGCCGGCGCCAACCGCTGATGGCGGGGCCTGGACAGCCGATGCGCCGGCTGGCGGGCTCTTGGCTGGCTGGCCCTTGGACCCTTGTACCAGGGCTGTTAGCAGGCAGCCGGGCTGGTGCCATGGCTGGACGAATGCATCTTCGATCGAGGCGTTTTCCGGCGTTGGAACGGGCCGGTTCATGATCTGATGCCGGTGCAATCGGAGCTGTTGTTGGTGCCGGATCTGGATTTTTCGAACCGGAATTCAGCTGTCCGAAGCGCCAGCAAAGAGCTTTCAGACGCCATTGCTGCACGAATCGTCCTGTCTTTGGCAGGAATCGTCAAACTGAAGCCGGACGCTGGAATCAACAATCACTGCAATTCAAGTAGGAGTTGTTTTTCATGAGCAGTAGTCAGGATTGGTTGGGCTTGCAGGGCCAGGTCTGTGTGGTGACCGGTGCCGCCAGTGGCATCGGTGCCGCAGTGGCCAGCAGCCTGGCGGCCGTCGGGGCCCGGGTGGCCTTGCTGGACCGCGATGTCGAAGGTGCCGAGCGCGGTGCCGCCGCGCTGCGCGCCCAGGGGGCGCAGGCCTTGGCGGTCGGCTGTGACATCTCGAACGAGGCCAGCGTGCTGGCCGCCGCGCAACAGGTGCAGGCCGAACTCGGCACCACCTATGCGCTGATCAACAACGCCGGCCTGCTGCGCTCGGGCAGCCTGACTGACGTCAGCCTGGACGACTGGAATGCGGTGCTGTCGGTCAACCTGACCGGCTACCTGCTGTGTTCCCGCGCCTTCTCCGCGCCGATGCGCCGGGCCGGGCAGGGCAGCATCGTCAACATCGCGTCGATCTCGGGCCTGTTTCCGCAGACCGGCAGTGGCGCCTACAGCGCGAGCAAGGCCGGCGTGCTGCTGCTGTCGCGCCAGATGGCGGTCGAGTGGGGCCCGCTGGGCCTGCGCAGCAACGCGATCTGCCCCGGCATGATCCGCACCGCGCTGTCGGCCAAGTTCTACGAGGAACCGGGCTTCGAGGCCAAGCGCGCCGCCGTGACTGCCAGCCGCCGCGTCGGCGAACCGCAGGACATCGCCGATGTGGCGCTGTTCCTGGCCAGTCCGCGCTCGGCCTATGTCAACGCGGCCGAACTCTCGGTCGATGGCGGCATGGGCTCGATGCTGATGGATATGGTGCCGCGCCCCGGCTACAACAAGACCGCCTGAACCCTGCTGGAGAACGCAATGTCAAACGCTACCGAATGTGATCTGATCGTCGTCGGCTCCGGCGCTGCCGGCCTGGCCACCGCCATCACCGCCAAGAAGCGCGGTCTCGACGTGATCGTGCTGGAGAAGGAGCCGGTCTTTGGCGGCACCACCGCGCTGTCGGGCGGGGTGCTCTGGATTCCGATGAACCCGCATGGCCGCAAGCAGAATCCGGCCGATACCGCCGACGCCGTGCGCCGCTACATGATGGAGGAGACCGGATCGTTCTACGACGAGGCCACGGTCAACGCCTTCATCGAGAACGGCCCTCGGATGGTGGAGTTCTTCGAGCGCGAGACCGAGATGAAGTTCATCCCGACGCTCTATCCCGACTACCACCCGGACCTGCCGGGCGGCGCCGAGATCGGCCGCTCGATCCTGGCCGCGCCCTACGACATCCGCGGCCTGGGCCAGGACATGGCGCGGCTGAAGCTGCCGCTCAAGACCATCACCTTCATCGGCATGATGTTCAACTCGTCGAATGCCGATCTCAAGCATTTCTTCAATGTCACCAAGTCGCTGACCTCGTTCGTCTATGTCGCCAAGCGGCTGGCGAACCACCTCAAGGAGCTGGCGCTGTATCGGCGCGCCATCAACGTGACCAGCGGCAACGCGCTGGCTGCGCGGCTGGCCAAGTCGGCGCTGGACCTCGGCATCCCGATCCTGACCGGCACGCCGGCCAAGCAGGTCCTGATCGAGGACGGCAAGGCGATTGGCGTGCTTGCTGGGGGCGAGGGCGGTGAACGCCGCATCCGCGCGCGCCATGGCGTGGTGCTGGCCGCTGGCGGCTTCCCGCATGATGTCAAGCGCATTGCGCAGGCCTATCCGCACCTGGCGCGTGGTGGCGAGCATCTGTCGCCCACGCCCAAGAGCAATACCGGCGACGGCGTCAACATGGCCGAGGCCGCCGGCGCGGTGGTCGACATCCGCTTCAAGGAGACTTCGGCCTGGATGCCGGTCACCAAGGTCGATTTCGGCAACGGCGAGATCGGCGTCTTCCCGCACCTGCTGGACCGCTACAAGCCCGGCATCATCGGCGTGCTGAAGAACGGCAAGCGCTTCACCAACGAATCGAATTCCTACCACGATGTCGGCGCCGCCATGGTGGCGGCCTGCAAGGGCCAGCAGGAAACGGCGATGTGGCTGATCTGCGACAAGACCGCGCTGGGCAAGTACGGCCTGGGCTATGTCAAGCCGGCACCGATGCCGATCGGCCGCTTCATCAAGAACGGCTATCTGATCGAGGGCAAGACGCTGGCCGAGCTGGCGCAAAAGACCGGCATCAATGCCGCCGCGCTGGAAAAGACCGTGCGCGACTACAACGTCGGCGCGGTCAAGGGACAGGACAACCAGTTCGGCCGCGGCACGACCAGCTTCAACCGCTATCTGGCCGATCCGGCCAACCAGCCCAACCCCTGCGTGGCGCCGGTGCAGACCGGTCCGTTCTATGCGGTCAAGGTCGTCATGGGCGATCTGGGCACCTTCGACGGCATCAAGACCAGCGTGGTCGGCGAGGTGCTCAAGCGCGACGGCAGCAAGATCGACGGCCTGTATGCGGTGGGCAACGACCGCGCCAGCATGATGGGCGGCAACTACCCCGGCGCCGGCATCACCCACGGCCCGAACATGACCTTCGGTTTCGTGACGGCCAACCACATCGCCGACCTGGCCGGAGCCCGGGCATGAGCGCGCTGCTGGTGCCGGCAGGCAAGCCGCTGGTCGATCACCGGATCTACACCATCGCGCTGCGCAAGATGCCCGAGTTCCTTGAGGTGTTCAACCGCCTGGCGATGCCGGTGCTGCTGCAGACGCTGGGCCATCCGGTCGGCTTCTACACCAGCCTGGTCGGGCCGCAGAACCAGTTCGTCCATCTGTGGGCCTACGATGACCTGGCCGACTACGAGCGCCGCTGCCACGCGCGCGACACGCATCCGGACTTCCCGGCCTACCTGGCGGCTTCGGGCCACCTGATCACGGCGCAGGAAACGCGGCTGATCAAGGCCTGCGCGATGCCGGGCTGGACCGTGCCGGGCGACTGATAAACCCCAAGGATCGGCATGCCCCATATCCGCATCGACTACACCGCCAACCTGGAGCAGGCGGTCCAGGACAGCCAGCTGGTGCGCCAGCTGCACCAGGCTGCCATCGAGACCGGGGTCTTTCCGGTCTGGGGCGTGCGCACCTTCGCGCAGCCGGTGGCGCAGTACCAGGTCGGCAACGGCGATCCGGGCAACGGCTTCCTGCTGGTCAATGTGCGGATCGGGCCGGGGCGCGAGCTGGCGGTGCGCCAGCGCGTGCTGCATGCGTTGTTCGAGGTCGTGCAACAGGCGCTGGCGCCGCAGTTCGCGCAGGGGCGCCTTGGCTGCCAGATCGACCTGACCGAGTTCGACGCCGCGCTCAACAGTTTCCAGATCAACCTGGCCGGCAGCGATGACCGGGACGAGCCGGTGGTTTGCCGGCGGTCGTGAGCGAGCCGCCAGCCTGACCTGAAGCGGCCTGTTGCCAGGCCGCCTTGCTCAGAACTGCGCCGGCTTGCCCGGGCGACCCGGGATCATGGCCAGCATGTGGTCGGCCACGCCGCCGTCCACCACCAGGTTCTGGCCCGTGACATAGGCCGCGCTGGCGCTGCTCAGGTAGGCCACGGCAGCGCCCACGTCCTCGGGCCGGCCGATGCGGCCCAGCGGCACCAGGGCCTCGCGCCGTGCCAGCGTTTCGGCGTCCTGGTAGACCGCTTCGGTCAGCGGCGTGCGCGTCATGCCGGGGCAGACCGTGTTGACGCGGATGCCATCGGCGGCCCATTCCTGCGCCAGCTGGCGGCACAGCATGATCAGCGCCGCCTTGGCCGCCGAATAGGCGCCGTAGCCCGGGTGCGGATGCAGGCCCGACATCGACGCGATCGCGGTGATGCTGCCGCGCGTACGTGCCAGCGGCTCGCGCGCCGCCTGCGCCATCAGCCAGGCTGAGCGGGTGTTGAGGTTGAAGGTCAGGTCCCACTGCGCGACCGGCAGATCGGCCAGCTGGCCCGGGCCAGATGCCCCGGCGTTGCAGACCAGTGCCGTCAGGTCGCCGCCATCGGCCTGGGCTTGCGCGACCAGCGCTGCGCATTGGGCCGGATCGGTGATGTCGCCACTGATGCCGGTCGCGCTTGCGCCGGCCGCGCGCAGCTCGTCGAGCAGGCGCTCGAGCCGATCACCCGGCTGCGAGGCCGCCGCCGAGACATGGATGGCCTGGCCGTCGCGCCTGGCCTGCTCGATCAGCGCCAGGCAGATGCCGCGACCGATGCCACCGGTGGCACCGGTGACCAGCGCGTGGACCCGGGTCGGGGAGTGCTTGTCCATGAGGCGTCGCTCCTGCAAGGGGGTCGTCGCCCGATCAGAGCGCCGCGTTGAAGAACTCGGCGGCCATGACCTTGAGGTCGGCAGCGATGCGCGGCTGGAACTCCATCTGGTCCAGCACGTCGCGCTGCAGGTCGATGCCGGGGGCGAGTTCGAACAGCTCGACGCCTTCGGGCGTCAGGCGGAAGCTGGCGCGCTCGGTCAGGTACAGCACCTCTTGCTTGCGCACCAGGCCTTGTGGACCGCTGAAGGTGATCTGGTCGACCTGCTTGACCAGCTTCTTGACGCCGCCTTGCTGCAGCACCCGCATCTGGCCGTCACCGGTCGCGAGCTTGACGCCCTTGGCCGCCAGCGTGCCGCAGAACACCACCTTGCGTGCGTTCTGCGCGATGTCGATGAAGCCGCCGGGGCCGACCGTGATGCCGCCCAGGCGCGAGACGTTGACGCTGCCTTCTTCGTCGAATTCGCCAAAGCCCAGGAAGGCGATGTCGAGCCCGCCGCCGCCGTAGAAGTCGAACTGCGTCGCCGCGTCGAGCATGGCGTGCGCGTTGCGGGCGTAGCCGAACAGGGGGCCGTCCATCAGCGTGCCGCCGTAGGTGCCGTGCTCGATGGTCTGGTAGATGCGGTGCTGTTCGTTGCGCGCCGCGATCAGCTTGGCCACCGCGTCGGGCACGCCGACGCCGTAGTTGATGACCGGGCGTGCCTTGCCGCTGTTGAACAGTTCGACCGCGGCGCGGCGTGCGACCGCCTGGCGCTCGCCAAAGGCTTCGGCGGCAGCGGCGACTTCGGCTGCGTGGTCGGCGGCTTCGGACTGGCGCCGAGGTTCGCCGGTCAGCTCGCCGCTGAAGGCCGGATCGAACGGAATCGCGTAGCTGGTCTGCTGGTCGGGGTCGACCACGATCGCGTCGACCCAGGCGGCTGGAATCCGGACCTCGCGCGCCTTGAACGAGCCCGTGGCCACGCGCTCCTTGACCTGGACGATCACCTTGCCGCCGCTGTTGCGCGCGGCCAATGCCAGCGACTGGGCGTCGAGGTTGGCGGCTTCATGCTCGAAGCTGATGTTGCCTTCCGCGTCGGCGGCGCTGGCGCGCACGATCGCGACATGGATCGGGAACGGCTTGTAGCGCAGCCACTCGCGGCCGTCCATCTGGATCACCTCGGCCAGGTCTTCCTGGGCGGCATCGTTCATCTTGCCGCCGCCGTGGCGCGGGTCGCAGACGGTGCCCAGGCCGACGTGGGTGATCAGGCCGGGGCGACCGGCGCCGATCTCGCGCATCAGCTGGCTGGAGACGCCGCCGGGCAGGATGTAGGCCTCGATCTTGTTGTCGAGCGCGAGTTGTTGCATCGCGGGCGACCAGACCCAGTGGCCGCCGATCACGCGCTTGACCAGGCCTTCGTGCGCGAAGCAGTTCATGCCCTTGGTCTTCTTGTCGCCGATGCCCAGCGCGTGCAGCATGGTCAGCTGGCGCGGGCTTTGCGTGGCGAGGAAGCGCGCCTGCACTGCCTCGAACATGTGGGTGGCTTCCATCAGGCCGCCACCGCCGCCCATCAGGCCCACGGTGTCGCCGTCACAGATCAGCTCGGCCGCCTGGGCGGCTGTCATGAATTTGTCCATTTTTGTCTCCATTCGCGAATTGAGTCGCTGCTACCGATTGCGGATAGGCTGTGCTGTGCTGTGCTGTGCTGTGCTCTGGCTGGCGCGTGAGGTTTGGGCGGCGTCGGGCACGGGGTGGGGGCCACGACCTCATACTGGGGTACCAGAAATCGGCCGTGGCCCCCACCCCATGCCCGACGCAAGAGCGATGCATCCGAATTCGAAAAACGGACCAGTCTGCTCGCCCAGCTCCCGTACCTACTTGTTAGCCAGTTCACCCAGTCGTAGCAAGCCAGGGGTAGGGCGGCCGACGATTTCTGGTACCCCAGTATGAGGAGGCCGCCCTGCCCCTGGCTTGCGGCCAGTGCACCCGTATAAGGAGGCTGCCCTGATCCCGGCTTGCGGCCAATGCACCAGCATGAGGAGGTCGCCTTGTCCCCGACTCCCGGCCCCTGATCCCTCATTCCCGGCGTGCAGCCAGTGCTACAGCCGCAGCATTCAAGAATCAGCGGTTGACGTCGAACAGCGCCGCACCCTTCTTGAGCGCGCTCTTGGCGATCACGCCACGGTGAATCTCGCTGGTGCCGTCGTAGATGCGGTAGATGCGCGCGTCGCGGTAGTAGCGCTCGATCGACAGCTCCTTGCAGAAGCCCATGCCGCCGAACACCTGCACCGCACGGTCCACCACCCGGCCCAGGGTCTCGGCCGCGTGCACCTTGACCATCGCGATCTGCTCGCGCGCGTCCAGACCCTGGTCCAGCATCCAGGCCGCCTGATACACCATCCAACGCGCGGCATTGATCTCGATCACGCTGTCGGCCAGCATCTGCTGCACCATCTGGAAGTCGCCGATGCGGGTGTTGAACTGCTTGCGGTCATTGGCGTAGTCCAGCATCATTTCGCAGACATGGGTCGCCTTGCCGACCGCGCGTGCGCCGACCTGGGCCAGACGCACCACGTTGAGCGCGCCCATCGCGAGCTTGAAGCCCTGGCCCTGCTCGCCCAGCAGCGTGGCGTCTTCCAGCACCACGTTGTCGAAGAACAGTTCCAGGTGCGGCGTGCCGCGCAGGCCCATCATCTTCTGGTCCTTGCCGACCGTGAAGCCGGGCAGGCCCTTGTCGACCATGAACATCGAGATCTCCTTCTCGCCGGTCTTGGCCGAGACCAGGAAGAAGTCGCTCCACTCGCCGTCGCTGATGAAATGCTTGGAGCCGTTGAGCACCCACTGGCCTTGCTCGTTGCGCTTGGCGTGGGTCTTGATGCCGGCGGCGTCGGAGCCGGCGCCGGATTCGGTGATCGTGATCGCGCAGGTGCGCTTGCCCTCGATCGCGGGCTTGAGCCAGCGCTCGACCTGCTCGCCCTTGCAGTGCAGCAGCGGCTCGTAGACGTTGCCGAAGGCGCGCCGGACCAGGATGTCGGTGGTGTGGCCGAACTGCTCCTCGCACAGGATGCGGTCCATGTTCGACAGGCCACCGCCGCCGAGTTCGGCCGGCATGTTGAGCGCGTACAGGCCGAGTTCCTTGCCCTTGGCGTGGATCGCGGCGGCCTTTTCAGGTTCGAGATAGCCTTTTTCCTCGACCTCGTTTTCCAGCGGCTTGAGGTCTTCGGCGATGAAGCGACGGATGGTGTCGATCATCATTTTCTGTTCGTCGTTCAGGGAAAAGTCCATGGGGTGCTCCTGTTTTCAAGTCATGGGGGCGAATCGCCACCCGGGGTTCAATGCGGTTGGATCAAGGCGGCTGATGCCCGGGCTCAGGCGCTGCTGAACCAGCGCGCACCAAAGAAGAAGGGCAGGCGCGACAGGATTTCTGAACGGACGAACATGGCTTCAGCGCTCGACGAAGGGGCGGCTGGCCGCCAGGCAGATCGCGGCCCATTCGGCCGGGTTGGCGGTCTTTTCGCGCTCGAAGTTGACCACTTCGACGCTGATCGGCAGATCGGCCGGCAGGGCATCGAACAGGCCCTGCAGGTCGATGTTGCCGTCGCCGGGCAGCAGGCGTTCGCAGCGCGCGGTATGGATCATCTGCTCGGTCGTGAACTCGCGCCCCGCCTGCGCGTCGCAGATCTGGGCGTAGTGCAATAAAGAGCGCGGGATGGCGCGGATGTCGTCCAGCGTCGTGCCCGAGCGGCCGAAATGCAGCGCGTCGACCAGGATGCCGGCATTGGCCGGCTGGCCGGCGTTATTGACGATGCGCAGCGCGGATCTGGCGTCGGGCACCGCGGTCCAGGGCATGAACTCGAGGTCGGCGCTCATGCCGTAGGGGGCCATGACCTCGCACAGGCGGGCGTAGTTGGCGGTCAGGCGCGCCTCGTCGGTGTCGTCGCCGGCGACCAGGATCGCCTTGGCCTGCAGCGCCGCGCCGGCTTCGTAGAGCGCCTGCCAGCGCTGCGGGTCGAAGTCGGCATCGAGCCGGATGATCTCGAGGTCGAACACGCCGACGCCGGTATCGCGCTGGACCGCCAGCGTTTCGCGCAGCACCTCGGGCTGGCCGAGCAGGAACTGCTGCGGCGCGCCGGCCGCGTTGGGCCACAGGCGCAGGCCGACATAGGCATAGCCGGCCTGGGCCGCGACCCGAAGGGCTTCGGGCGGGCTGCAGCGGTGCGAGTTCAGGTAGGCGAGCGAATAGGTACGCGACATGTTCGACTCCAGCGGCTTACTTCAGCGGCGAAACGGCGGTGGGCAGGGCGATGGTCGAGACCATGGCGGTGGTCAGGTGGGCCGGGCCGCCCTTGGGCGGCCAGATGCCCTGTGCCACTGCGTCGGCGCGCGCCTTGCTGCGGGCGTCGAGCGTCGGGTAGGACCAGATGTTGGTGAAGCGCAGCGGGCCGTCGAGCGCGACCATCGCGACCACGCAGGGCGACAGCGCCTCGCGCGGCGGCACATATTGCTGCCACAGGTCGATGGTGGGCTGGACGCCGCCCGGCTTGATGCCGTAGGTGCGGATCTCGTAGACCGGGCCGCTGATGCCGCTCTCGGCGCTCGGGCGCACCGGCTTCATCCACGGGAAGCCCTTGTAGCTGTGCTGCTCCAGGCTCTGGAAGATCTCGCCGCAGCCAAACGGGCTGGCGCTGTGCTGGGTGCGCTCGCGCTCGGCCAGCAGGTCCTGCTCGTTGGCGAAGCCGCGCAGCACGATCATCTGGTTCAGCACGCCGATGTCGGTGAACCAGCAGCCCAGCAGCTCGCCCTTGGCTTCAGCGGCAGTGGCGAAGGCCTGGACGTTGGCAGCGGCGGCGCCAGCGGTGCCGAACGGCAGGGTCATGGTCGCGAGTTCGTAATACATGGAAGTCCTGTTGAAGCGGGAAAAAGGAAGGAAGAGGGCGTTCGAGCCGGTGCGTCAGTGCCTTAGCCGGCCTGTGTGGCCGGATCGACGCCGGCGGCATGGTGGGCGGCGATGAAGCCGAAGGTCATGGCCGGCCCGAGCGTGATGCCGCCGCTCGGGTAATGCCCGCTCATCATGCTGCTGAGGTCGTTGCCGCCGGCGTAGAGGCCGGCAATCGGCTGGCCCTGGGCGTCGAGCACCTGGGCCTGGTCGTTGACCTTGAGGCCGGCGAAGGTGCCCAGGCTGCCCATGACCACCTTGACGGCATAGAACGGACCCTGTGCCAGCGGCCCCATGCAGGGATTCTTGAGGCCGGCAGCCTGGGTCCGGATCGCGTCACCCTGGATCCGGTTGTAGGGCGTCTCGCCCTTGGCGAAGTCCTGGTCCCGGCCCTGCAAGGCCATGGCGTTGTAGCGCTCGACCGTGGCCTGCAGTGCCGCGGCCTTGATGCCGCAGGCCTGCGCCAGTTCGGCCAGGGTCCGGCCGCGCTTGAGGTAGCCGTTCTTGAGCCAGGGCCCCAGCGGCAGCGGGAAGGGCTTGACCGCGCCCAGGCCGTAGTAGCGGATGAAGGCATGGTCCACCACCAGCCAGGCCTCGGGTTTTTCGCCTTGGGGCGTGGCGGCCAGCAGGCCCTGCATGAAGTCGTGGTAGCTGTCGGCCTCGTTGGTGAAGCGCTGGCCGCGCGCGGTGACCGCGATCAGTCCGGGCTTGGCGCGTTCGATCAGGTGCGGGAAATGCGCCACGCTGCCGTCGGCGCGCGGCACCAGCGACACCGGCGCCAACGCGGCGGCTTGTACCAGGTCGTCGGCCACCCGGCCGCTGGCGCTTTCGCCCAGGCGCAGGCCGTCGCCGCTATTGCCACGGTTGGCGGCCGACCAATGTTCCTGCCCGGTCGGGGCATGCGGCAGCAGCTGCGCCTTGCGCGCCGGGTCGTGCGGGAAGCCGCCGGTGGCCAGCAGCACGCCGCGCCGGGCGTGGATCGTCACCTCGCCGTCGGGCGTCTGCAGCACGGCGCCGGTCACGCGACCGGCTGCCCGCAGCAGGCGCCTGGCCGGGCTGTTGACGCGGATCTCGACGCCGCGGTCGAAGGCCGACTTGGCCAGTGCCGCCACCAGCGCGTTGCCGTTGACGGATCGGGTGCCGCGCCCCTTGAGCAGCAGATCCTTGCCGTGGCGCAGCACCAGCTTGGTCACATGCCAGAACGAGGCCGGCTTGGAGCTGGCGTTGAGGAAATGGCGCAGCTCGGCGCCCGAGGCGATGCCCATGCCCCAGAGCGTGGTCTCGTGGAGCGGTGGTTTGAGCTCGTGCAGTCGCGCGCCGAGCTGGGCCGCATCGAACGGCGCGGCGCAGATCGAGCGCCCGCCGGTTGCCGCATCGGGCGTGCGGCCGTGAAAATCCGGGATCACATTGCCGTCGATGAACTGCAGCGCGGTCCTGCGCTGGAAGAACTCGACCATGCGCGGACCGTTCTCGAGGAAGGCGCGTGCGCGCGACTCGTCGAACTTGTCACCGAGCTCATGGCGCAGGTAGGACAGCGGTTGGTCAATGTCCTCGACGATGCCGGCCTGCCGCGCCAGCGGATTGCGCGGAATCCACATCCAGCCGCCCGACCAGGCCGTGGTGCCGCCGAACTGCGGATCTTTCTCGGCCACGATCACCCGCAGGCCCAGTTCGGCCGCAGTGACGGCCGCCGACAGGGCACCGGCGCCCGAACCCACGACCAGCAGGTCGCACTCGGTAGCGTGTTGGGGGGCAGCGTAGGACATGCGGGGTGAGGTGGCGTCAGAGCGCGTAGATCGGCTTGCGGCCGGCCGCGCCGTCGCTGGCACCGGTCTCGGCGGTCAGGGTGAAGAAGGGCGAGGCGCCGCTGGTCGCCGCCAGCTGGGCCGTGGTGCTCAGCAGCTCGGGCAGCAGCGCCTGCATGCGCTCGGGCGTGAAGCGCACGGTCGGGCCGGCGATCGTGACCACGCCGAAAGCCGGCTGGCCGGCGAAGCGCACCGGCGCCGACATCGCGCTCAGGCCGGCGGTATAGGTTTCGATCGTGATGCTGTAGCCTTGGGCGCGCGTGACATGCAGCGCTTCGAGCACGGCCGGCAGCGTGGCCGGCGCCGCCGGGCCGAAATGCTCCGGCTGGCCTATGCCCTGGCGCGCCACCAGGGCCAGCGCCTCGTCATCGCTCATGGTCGACAGCCAGGCCCAGCCCGAGGACGAGCATGAGAGCCGCGCATCGCTGCCCATGTCGGGGTCGTAGCGCAGGCCCTGGCGTGCGCCCTGGGCCCGGGCGACCCAGGTCAGGCGCTCGCCGTCGACCACCGACAGCCGCACCAGTTCGCCCGAGATCTCGGCCAGCCGGTTCAGCAGCGGCTGGGCGATGTCGATGATGCCGCTGTTGCCCAGATAGCTCAGGCCCATCGAGACCAGCTTGGTCGTCAGCAGATAGTCACCATGGCCGCGCGTCTGGCGCACATAGCCCAGTCGCACCAGGTCGGCCAGCAGGCGGTGCACCGCGCTGCGCGGGATGTTGAGCTGGTCGGCGATGGCGCCGAGTTCCATGCCTTCACCATGCTGGGCCAGCAGCTCCAGAATGCCCAGGGTTCGTTCGAGTACGCCGTTCATGCTTGTTTCTCCTGTTTTCAGTCAGGAGGCTAGCGTACAGGCGATGGCCTGGCCCGAGACCGCCGCCTCGTGCACTGCCAGCGTGGCTTGCAGCGTGCGCAGGCCGTCGAGCGCGCTGCACAGCGAGTGCTCGCGGCCCTCGATCACGCCGGCGAAATGCTCCAGCTGGCGCTGGTAGGGGTCGGCCAGGTGCACCATGGTCTGCTCGCGCGTCAGCTCGGCATGCCAGCTGCGCTCGCCGCGGTAGTGCCACAGTGCCAGATCGGGCAGCGACAGCGAACCCTGGGTGCCGGCAATGAAGTGTGACTGCACTTGCTGGCGCGGGTATTGCCCCTGTTCGCCAGCGCTGAAGTCCCAGCTCCAGGGCGAGGCGGTCGCGTCCGACAGCACCACGGTGCCGATCGCGCCGTTGGCAAAGCGCAGCACGGCGGCCGCGCTGTCCTCGACCTCGAAGCCGCGCACGGCGCGGCTGTCCATCGCCTGCACCGAGACGATCTCGCCGACCAGGAAGCGCAGCATGTCGATCTCGTGGATCAGGTTGATCAGGACCGGGCCGCCGCCGGCCACCCGGCGCCAGGCAACGTCGAAGTAGGCATCGGGTTTCAGGAAGGTCGCCATCACGTTGGCCGTCACCAGCTGGCCGAGCTGACCGCCCTGGATGATGTCGCGCGCCCGGCGGTTGATCGGGTTGTGGCGGCGGTGGTGGCCGACCAGCACCGGCACGCCGCTGCGGGCCTGCGCATCGACCAGCAGCTGGGCTTCGGCCACGCTGTCGGCGACCGGCTTTTCCACCAGGGCCGCGACGCCGCGCTCCAGGCAGTCCAGCGCGACCGGGATATGGCTGGCATTGGGCGTGGCCACGATCGCGCCCTGCGGCTTGAGCTGTTCGAGCAGGCTGCGGTGATCCGCGAACCAGGGCAGGTCCAGGCTGCGTGCCAGCGCCTCGCCAGCCGGCGTCGGGTCGGCAATGCCGACCAGCTCCAGCGTCGGGCTGCGCTGCAGTCGATCGATGTGGGTGCGGCCGATGGCGCCGGCGCCAATCACAGCCAGTCGGGTTGCTTGGGTCATGGGGTTTTGCTTGAGTTCTGATTTGCGAGTGTATTCAAAAATTGAGACATATTCAATAATTGAACGATATTCCACTTTTATGTATGATCGGCCTCAAACGTTAACTTCCCTCTTTGGCAGAGACAGACATGACCCAGCTTCTCAATGGTGCGACGCGAGTGCATTTCATCGTCGGCGACCCGATCGCCCAGGTGAAATCCCCGGCTGGCGTGACCCAGGCCTTCAACGATGCCGGCCACAACGCCATCTGCATCCCGGCCCATGTGACGCCGGCCAATCTGGCAGGCTGGCATGCCGGTGTCTCGCTGGCCGGCAACGTCGACGGCATCATCGTGACCGTGCCGCACAAGTTCGCCTATCAGGCGCTGTGCGACACCAGCTCCGACCGTGCCGCCTTCCTGGGGGCTTGCAACGTCCTGCGTCGCAACGCCGACGGCCGTTGGCATGGCGACATGTTCGACGGCGTGGGCTATGTCGAGGCCATGCGCAGCAAGGGGGTGACGCTCGAAGGCAAGCGCGCGCTGCTGGTCGGTGCCGGTGGTGCCGGCTCGGCGATCGCCTATTCGCTGGTCACCGGCGGCGTCAGCCAGCTCGCGATCCACGACCCGGACCTGAACCGGCGCGACAGCCTGGTGCAGCGCCTGGGCAGCCTGGGCCTGTGCCCGGTGGTGGCGGGCAGCCCCGACCCGAGCGGCTACGACATCGCGCTCAATGCCACCCCGATCGGCATGAAGGAGGGCGATCCGCACCCGATCGACTCAAGCCGCTTCACGCCCGAGATGTTCGTCGGCTGCGTGATCACCGCGCCGGCCGTGCCGCCCATGATCCAGGCCGCGCGCGAGCTGGGTTGCAACACCCTGATCGGCGCCGACATGTTCGCCCGGGTGCGCGACCTGATGGTGGCCTTCCTGCTGGAGCAATAAATGCAAGTCCTGAGCCAGAACCTGCAAGCGATCCCGGAGCAGGACAGCTACGACCTGGTCGTGATCGGCGCTGGCGGCGCCGGCATGTCGGCCGCGCTCTACGCCGCGATCGACGGCGCCAAGGTGCTGCTGGTCGAAAGCACCGAACATGTCGGCGGCACCACCGCCTGGTCGGCCGGCACCACCTGGGTGCCGGGCAGCCACCATGCGGCCAAGGTCAATCCGCAGGACAACCTGGCCGAGGCCAAGCGCTACCTCGACAATGCCATCGGCGAGCGCAGCGATCCAGCACTGCGCCAGGCCTTTCTCGACCATGGCAAGGCCGCAGTCGAGCAGATCGAGGCCCACAGCGAGCTGCGCTACCGTCCCTACCCGAAGCACCCGGACTATATCTCCGACCTCGGCGGCTCGACCCTGAGCGGGCGCGCGCTCGAGCCGCTGCCCTTCGACGGCCGCCTGCTCGGCGACCTGTTCCCGCTGATCCGTCCGCCGATCCCCGAGTTCACCGTGCTCGGCGGCATGATGGTCGACCGCACCGACATCAACCACCTGCTGGCCATGACGAAGTCGCTGGCCTCGTTCAAGCATTCGGCCCGCATCATCCTGCGCCACCTGAAGGACCGCCTCAGCCACAGCCGCGGCACCCGCCTGGTGATGGGCAACGCCCTGACGGCGCGCCTGCTGTATTCGCTCTCGAAGCACGACAAGGTCACGCTGGCGCTCAACACCACGGTCGAGCATATCCACCAGAACGCCCAGGTTGGCCAGACCGGCCAGGCCGTTGACCGCGTGACGCTGCTGCAGAACGGCCAGCGCCGCACGGTCAAGGTGCGCGGTGGGGTGGTGCTGGCCAGCGGCGGCTTCAACCGCAACCCGGAACTGCGCGCCAGGCTGCTGCCCGGCATCCCGCTCGACTGGTGTCCGGCTGCGCCGGGCCATACCGGCCAGGCCCATGAGCTGGCAGCCAGCCTGGGCGCGCATTACGGCCAGGGCGCCTTGTCCAACTCGTTCTGGGCTCCGGTGTCGCGGCGCCAGCGCCCGGACGGCAGCACCGCGGTGTTCCCGCATTTCGTGATGGACCGCGCCAAGCCCGGCTTCCTGACCGTGAACCAGGCCGGCGAGCGCTTCCTCAACGAAAGCACCTCCTATCACCTGTTCGGCCTCGGCATGCAGGCGGCGCACCAGCAAAGCCCCAGCATTCCGGCCTACCTGGTCTGCGACAGCGCCGCGCTGCAGCGCTACGGCGTCGGCATGGTGCGCCCCGGTGCCAGCGCCGGCCTGCTCAAGACCTTCCTCGATGACGGCTACCTGACCCAGGGCGCGACCCTGGACGAACTGGCGGCCCGGCTCGGCATCAACGCCCAGGGCCTCAAGTCCAGCGTCGAGAAGATCAACGCCTACGCCCGGACCGGCATCGATCCGGACTTCGGCCGCGGCTCGACCGCCTATTCGCAGAACATCGGCGACGCCAGTGCCGGCGGCAAGAACCCCAACCTGGGGCCGCTGCGGCAAGGCCCGTACTACGCGGTCAAGCTCTATCCGGGAGACATCGGGGCCTGCACCGGCTTTGCCACCGATGCCAGCGCGCGCGTGCTGGGCGCCGACCAGCAGCCGGTCGCCGGCCTGTACGCGGTCGGCAACGACCAGCATTCGATCATGGGCGGCGTCTACACCGCGCCGGGCATCACGATCGGCCCGGGCCTGGTGTTTGCCTATATCGCGACCCGCGACGCGCTGGCGCGTGCGCGAGCCTGACGCTTACCCCGTGATTACCCTTGCTTTGATCGATGATCGTTCGGAAGTTGTCGATTGACGAACATCGCAAGGGTGCTCAGGTGGGCCCACTGGCCGCAAACGGGCATAGAGTGCACCACCTGCAGCCCCCCAGCTCTTCAACCTTTTTATCTTGACAGGAGACAGCAGATGCAACACCACAAACGACAGATCCTGGGTGCAGCCCTGGTAGCCGTGGCCGCCGCCAGCGTCGGCGCCAACGCCTTTGCCCAGGCCTACCCGGCGCGTGACATCACGGCCGTGATCCAGTGGGGTGCTGGTGGCGGCACCGACGTGGCAATGCGTGCCTACGCGCCCTATGCCGAAGAGGCACTCGGCAAGAAGATCGTGTTGCAGAACAAGCCCGGCGCGTCCGGTGCCATCGGTGCCAACTTCGTGCTGCAGCAGCCGGCCGACGGCTACACCCTGTTGATGGGCGCCGAGCCGCAGTCGCTGTTCCGCGTCATGGGCACGGCCGATTTCGACTACGACAAGTTCTACCCGATCAACATCGCCGCCATTGCCAACACCGTGTTGCTGGTGGCGCGCGCCGATGCACCGTGGAACACGATGCAGGACCTGCTGAGCCATGTCCAGGCCAACCCGAACAAGGTCAAGCAGTACACCTCCGGCCCTGGTTCGGTGCCCTTCACCGTCAACGCCATGATCGGCAGCCTGACCAAGTTCGACACGATCCGGATTCCGTTCGACGGTGACGGTCCGGCGATCGCGGCGCTGCAAGGCGGCCATGCCGACATCGGCTTCATTGCCTCGGGTGCCGTGATCGAGCACATCAAGGCCGGCCGTCTGAAGGCACTCGGCGTGCTGAGCGACAAGCCCTACCAGGGCATTCCGCCGATGACCGATGCGCCGTCGGTGCGCAACATCACCAAGTACCTGCCCTGGGGTGCCTGGTATGGCGTGTTCGTGCGCAAGGAAGCCCCTGACGAGGTCAAGGCCAAGCTGGTCGCGGCCTTCAAGAAGGCCGCCGAGACGCCCAAGTACCGTGAGTTCATGGCCAACCGTGGCACCACGATCCTGAACCTCAGCGGCGCCGAAGCCGAGAAGTTCATCAAGAAATGGCAGTCGACCACGGCCTGGCTCTACCAGGGCGCTGGCGTGGCCAAGAAGAACCCGGCCGAGCTGGGCATCGCCAAGCCCTGAGTCTGGCCTGACCTGGGACCGGCCTGACATCCGTTGTCGGCCGGTCCCGGGCATCTTGTCAACGCAGTACCCCCAGCCTGCCAGTTCTCTGGCTTACAAGAGGAGACATATTTCATGCACACCAGCCATCCGCGGCTGCCCGGCGAGTTGACCTTCATGGTCCTGGCCGTGGCATTCAGCGCCTTCATGCTTTGGACTGCCTACGGCATTTCCCAGTTCGAATCGATCTCGTCGCCTGGCGTCTTCCCGATGCTCTGCGCCGCCTTGCTGCTGATCACGGGCCTGATGAGCCTGGTCAGCACCGCCAAGGCCCGGCTTCAGCTCGAAGGCGAGACCTTTTTCCAGCATTTCGTGCGCAAGCTCGCGCCGCTGCAGCTGGTGTTGTTCACGGTGTTGATCGTGGCCTATGCGCTGACGCTCGAGATCCTGGGCTTCCTGCTCGGCTCCTACCTGTTCCTGCTGCTGTCGATGCAGGTGCTGGGCAGCAAGCGCATCGGCCTCAACCTGCTGGTGAGCGCCGTGGTGCTGGCCGCGATCTTTGTCGTGTTCCAGACCGCTTTCTCGGTCGTGCTGCCTGCGGGTAGCCTGGTCGGTCCCTATCTGCCGGAGTTCCTCAAATGACCGAAATCCTGGGCTATTTCCTGATGTCCTGGCTCGATCCGATGATGCTGCTGCTGACCGCAGCGGGCACCTTCGCGGGCATCTATATCGGCGCGATCCCTGGCCTGTCGGTCACGATGGCGGTGTCGATCCTGGTCTCGTTCACCTTCAAGTGGGACGTCAACCACGCGCTGGCGCTGATCTCGGGCATCTACCTGGGTGGCGTCTACGGCGGCTCGCGCAGCGCGATCCTGCTAAACATCCCGGGTGCGCCGTCGGCCATCGCCACCGGCCTGGACGGCTTCCCGCTGGCCAAGCGCGGCGAGGCAGGCCAGGCCATCGGCCTGACCACGGTGGTCTCGGTCTATGGCGGCTTCATCGGCATCCTGGCCCTGGCCGTCGCGGCCCCGGCCGTTTCGGAGCTGGCGCTCAAGTTCGGTCCGCGCGAATACCTGCTGCTGGCCATGTGGGGCCTGCTGCTGGTGGGCAGCCTGTCGGGCGAGTCGCTGTCCAAGGGCATCTTCTCGGGCGCGCTCGGCGCGCTGATTGCCTGTGTCGGTCTCGACCCGATGACGGGCGAGCAGCGCCTGACCTTCGGCAGCCTGCAGCTGTCGGCCGGCATCTCCTACATCGCGGCCATGATCGGCTTCTTCGGCGTCGCCGAGGTGATCGCGCAGGTGCACGAGCTCAAGCTCAAGGCGGTCAAGCAGAACGTCAGCAAGATCATCCCGTCCTGGAGCCTGGTGCGCAAGCACCTGGGCCTGGCGACCCGCACCTCCACTATCGGCGTGGTGGTCGGTGCGCTGCCGGGTGCCGGTGGCGACATCGCGGCCCTGATGGCCTACGACCATGCCAAGCGCACGGTCAAGAACCCGTCGCGTCCCTTCGGTGAAGGCGCTTACGAGGGCCTGGTGGCGCCCGAGTCGGCCAACAACGCGGCCGTCGGCGGTGCCTATGTGCCGATGCTGACGCTGGGCATTCCGGGCGATGCGGTGACCGCCGTCATCATCGGCGCGCTCTACATCCACGGTCTCAAGCCGGGCCCGATGCTGATGATCGAGACCCCGCACCTGTTCTGGTTCATCGTCGGCTCGCTCTGCCTGGCCAATATCTTCCTGCTGGTGTTCGGCCTGACCGGCATCAAGATCTTCGCCAAGATCGTCGAGACCCCCAAGCCGGTGCTGCTGCCGCTGATCCTGGTGCTGTCCGCCGTGGGCGCCTATGCCATCAACAACAACCCGGTCGATGTCTACTGGATGCTGGGCTTCGGCTTGCTGGGCTATTTGCTGAAGATGTACGGCTTCCAGGTCGGCCCGGTCATCCTGGGCATGATCCTGGGCCCGATGATGGACCGCAGCTACCGGCAGGCCATGATGTCGACCGGCAACGACGTCGGCCTGTTCGTGACCGAGTTCTTCACCACCCCGCTGTCGGCCATCATCCTGGCCGCCGTGGTCTTCACCGTGGTCAGCCAGACCCAGTGGTGGAAGAAGCTGCTGCGCCGCAGCTGATCAGCCTCGGAGCCCGGGCCCTGTCCCGGGCTTTTTTCCGCAGCGACTGGGCCGGCAGGTTCGGGTTTTCATCCATAGACTGAACCGTAGCCGCTGCATAGAATCTCAACTGGAATGGCATTCCAGTAAAACTGCTGCCAAACAGCAAAACCACCCCGTCAGGAGACAACCATGCAAAACCATAAACGACAGCTCCTGGGCGCAGCCCTGGTAGCCGTGGCCGCCGCCAGCATCGGCGCCAACGCCTTCGCCCAGGCCTACCCGGCGCGCGATGTCACCGCCGTGATCCAGTGGGGTGCTGGCGGCGGCACCGACGTGGCAATGCGTGCCTATGCGCCTTACGCCGAAGAGGCACTGGGCAAGAAGATCGTGCTGCAGAACAAGCCTGGCGCGTCCGGTGCCATCGGCGCCAACTTCGTGCTGCAGCAACCGGCCGACGGCTACACCCTGCTGATGGGCGCCGAGCCGCAGTCGCTGTTCCGCGTCATGGGCACGGCCGATTTCGACTACGACAAGTTCTACCCGATCAACATCGCCGCCATCGCCAATACCGTGTTGCTGGTGGCGCGCGCCGATGCACCGTGGAACACGATGCAGGACCTGCTGAGCCATGTCCAGGCCAACCCGAACAAGGTCAAGCAGTACACCGCCGGTCCCGGCACCGTGCCCTTCACCGTCAACGCCATGATCGGCAGCCTGACCAAGTTCGACACGATCCGGATTCCGTTCGACGGCGATGGTCCGGCGATCGCGGCGCTGCAAGGCGGCCATGCCGACATCGGCTTCATTGCCTCGGGTGCCGTGATCGAGCACATCAAGGCCGGCCGCCTGAAGGCGCTCGGCGTGCTGAGCGACAAGCCCTACCAGGGCATCCCGCCGATGACCGATGCACCGTCGGTGCGCAACATCACCAAGTACCTGCCCTGGGGCTCCTGGTATGGCGTGTTCGTGCGCAAGGAGACGCCGGACGACGTCAAGGCCAAGCTGGTCGCGGCCTTCAAGAAGGCCGCCGAGACGCCCAAGTACCGCGAGTTCATGGCCAACCGCGGCACCACGATCCTGAACCTCAGCGGTGCTGGCGCCGAGCAGTTCATCCAGCGCTGGCAGTCGACCACCGCCTGGCTCTACCAGGGCGCTGGCGTGGCCAAGAAGAACCCGGCCGAGCTGGGTATCGCCAGGCCCTGAGACTGGCTGCAGCACAGTTCCCGCGGCTGCGGGACTGCATGGCCCGCGACTGCCTGGCAGCGCGGGCTTTTTCATGGGCCAGCCTGAACTTTTCAGCGCCTGTCTGCTGAACTGAATCTGGGCCAGGCGCGTCCCGGTCAGACGGCCGCTGGGCCTCGGGCATACTAGGACTAACCCTATGACTGAACGTTCATCGATCGTGGGTGTTCGTTGATCGAGCTTCATGTGCAGGCCGCATGGCCTCAAGTCAGCGGCTTAAACCTAAAGTCCAGTCATCGAATCGAAGGCTGACCAGGCCGCTGTCATCCAGCCTGCTGGTTGGCAGTGGTGGGGCTTCCCTAGTTTTCCAATCATCAGGACATAGACAGATGCAACAGTTCAAGCGCCAATTCCTGGCGGCCGCCGTCGCCACGGTCGCCGCCGTCGCCTTCAGCGGCTCGGCCTTCGCCCAGGTCAAGGAGCGCACGCTCAAGTTCGCGATGCAGAACAGCGCCGGCAGCGCCCAGTACGATGCCGCCATCAAGTTCGCCGACATCGTCAAGGCCAAGAGCGGCGGCAAGATCAAGGTCAACGTCTTCGGTGGCGGCGCGCTCGGCAAGGACACTGCGGTGGTTTCCGCAATGCAGGGCGGCACGATCGACCTGTGCGTCATGAACTCCAGCCTGCTGGCTGGCGTCGTCAAGGAAATGGCCCTCTACGACTTCCCCTTCGTCTTTGCCAACGAGCAGGAAGCCTACACCGTAGTCGATGGCGCCTTCGGCAAGAAACTGCACGCCATGCTCGAGTCCAAGGGCCTGGTCGGCCTGTCCTACTGGGAACTGGGCTTTCGCCATTTCCACAACAGCAAGCGCCCGATCGCCAAGCTCGAGGACCTGCAGGGCCTGAAGATCCGCGTCATCGAGACCCCGATCTACGTCGACTTCATGCGCGCCATGGGCGCCAACCCGGTGCCGCTGCCTTACCCCGAGCTCTACGGCGCGCTTGAGCAGGGTGCGGTCGATGGCGGCACCCAGCCGGTCATCAACATGACCAGTGCCAAGCTGTACGAGGTGCAGAAGTACTTCTCGCTGACCGGCCACATGTACAACCCGCAGTCGGTGATCTACAGCAAGAAGATCTGGGACGGCTTCAGCGCCGAGGAGAAGAAGCTGCTGCAGGACGCCGCTGACGAGGCGCGCGACTACCAGCGCAAGATCTCGCGCGAGCGCAATGCCGCCGGTATCGCCGAACTGAAGGCCAAGGGCATGCAGATCAACGAGCTGCCGGCCGCCGACCGCGCCAAGATCAAGGAAAAGGCCCAGCCGGTGGTCGACAAGTACACCAAGCAGATCGGCGAGCCGCTGGTCAACGAGCTGTACGCCGCCGTTGACAAGGCGCGCGCTGCCGCTGCTGCCCCGGCCAAGAAGAAGTAAGTCCCGGCCAGCCGGTGCTGCGGCTGACGCTCAAGCCTGGGCCAGTCCCAGCCGCAAGCCCCGGGCTCATGCCCGGGGTTTTTTGCACCCGCGCTTACCATCAGTGATTTGAACCGGAGCATTGACGATGCAGCCAATTGAAGCGGTGATATTCGATGCCGACGGCACCCTGGTCGACAGCGAAACCCCCGGGCTCGACGTGCTGCACGAGCAGGCCCTGGCGTTGGGCCTGAGCTGGGAGCGCGAGGCCCTGCATGACCGCTTTCGCGGCGTGCGCATGGCCGAATGCGCCGCCAGCCTGGCCGCCGAGGCCGGCCGCCACGAGCCCGGCTTCGCCGACGCCTTCCTGCAGCAGATCCGCGCCGCGATGGCCGAGCGCTTTCGCCGCGGGCTGTCGCCGATGGCCGGCGCCGAGGCCTTGCTGCGCCGCCTGACGCTGCCGTTCTGCATCGCGACCAATGGCCCGCGCGAGAAGGTCGAGCTCACGCTTGGCCTGACCGGCCTGCTGCCGCTGGTGCAGCAGCGCCTCTACAGCGCCTACGAGGTCGGCAGCTTCAAGCCCGAGCCGGGCCTGTTCCTGCATGCGGCTGCCGGCCTGGGCGTGGCGCCGGCGCGCTGCGCGGTGGTCGAGGACAGCCTGCCCGGCGTCGAGGCCGGCCTGGCCGCCGGCATGCAGGTCTTCACGCTGCTGCCACGCCAGCAGGCGCCGCTGGCACTGCAGGACCGCGCAATCTTCATCCGAGAGCTTGCCGAGCTCGAGCGCTATTTCTGAGCCTCAGGTCGCGCTCGACTTGAATGCGACCACATGGTCGACGTCGAGCCGGATGCCGATCGGCTCGCCGAGTGCATGGTTGTGGTGGCTCGGCACCAGCGACAGCACCCGCTCGCCGCTGCTGAGCTCCAGCGTGTAGAGGATCTCGGCGCCGCGAAACGCCTTGTTGACCACCTTGGCCCGTACCGGGCTGTCATCGTCGTGCACCACGTCGTCCGGGCGCAGCAGCACGTCGACCGCGCAGGGCTCGGACGGCTGGCGGCTCGGACAGCCGGCGCAGCTGCGGCCGCATTCGACCGGATCGACCGACGGCAGGACGCCGAGCGCGATCTCGACCTCATGCTCGTTGATGATCCGGCCTGGCAGCAGCACGCCCTGGCCGATGAAGTTGGCGACGAAGCGGTTGGCCGGCTGGTGGTACAGGTTGTAGGCGCTGTCCCATTGCTGGATCCGGCCCTCGGCGACGACCCCGATCACGTCGGCCATCGCGAAGGCCTCGTTCTGGTCATGCGTGACCAGCACCGCGGTCGCGCCCTCGCGCTTGAGGATTTCGCGCACCTCGAGCGAGAGCCGCTCGCGCAGGTCGACGTCGAGATTCGAGAACGGCTCGTCGAGCAGCACCAACTGCGGCCGCGGCGCCAGCGCGCGCGCCAGCGCGACCCGCTGCTGCTGGCCGCCCGAGAGCTCGTGCGGATGCTTGTGGCTCTGGCCCGACAGTCCGACCCGCTCGAGCAGATGCTCGACCCGCTGTTGCCGCTCGGCCGCGCTGGCCTGGCTCAGGCCGAAGCCGACGTTCTGTGCCACCGTCAGGTGCGGAAACAGCGCATAGTCCTGGAACACCATGCCGATCTGGCGCTTCTCGGGCGCCAGGCTGTAGCCCGGGCGGCTGACGCAGACGCCATCGAGCCGGATCTCGCCGCCGGCCACCGGCTCGAAGCCGGCGATGCAGCGCAGCAAGGTGGTCTTGCCGCAGCCCGACGGCCCCAGCAGACAGGCGATCTGGCCCGCCTGCACCTGGAGGCTGACGTCCTGCACGATGGTCTGCTGACCGTAGCGTTGCACGAGATTGACAATGTCCAGATGAGCCATGGCAGCAAGGATAGTTAACAAACGATTATTATTCTCAACTAAAAACCGGTTCCGTTCACCATGCGCCCCATTTCTCCCTTGCTTCAGCTGTCGCTGCTGGTCGCTGCCCTGGCGGCGCTGCCGGTCGCCAGCATCGCTTTCTACCTGCTGGCCGGAGGCACCGGCGCGACCTGGCAGCATCTGGTCGACACGGTGCTGGCGGACTATATCCTCAACTCGCTGCGGCTGTGCCTGGGGGTGGCGGCGGGCGTGATCCTGCTCGGCGTCAGCACCGCCTGGCTGACCGCGATGCATGATTTCCCGGGCCGGCGTGTCTTCGAATGGGCGCTGGTGCTGCCGATGGCGATGCCGGCCTATGTGCTGGCCTACCTCTACACCGACTGGCTGCAGTTCGTCGGTCCGGTGCAGACCGCCTTGCGCGAGGCCTTCGGCTGGCGCCGCAGCGACTACTGGTTCCCGGACGTGCGCAGCCTGGGCGGTGCGGCCGCGATGTTCACGCTGGTGCTCTATCCCTATGTCTACCTGCTGGCGCGCAATGCCTTCCTCGAGCGCAGCAGCGGCATGCTGGAGGCGGCGCGCACGCTGGGGCAGGGGCCCTGGCAGGTGTTCTGGCGCATCTCGCTGCCGCTGGCGCGACCCGCGATTGCCGCCGGCGTCGCGCTGGTGCTGATGGAAACCCTGGCCGACTACGGCACCGTGGCCTATTTCGGCGTCGACACCTTCACCACCGGCATCTACCGCGCCTGGTTCTCGCTGGGCGACCGCACGGCCGCGGCCCAGCTCGCTACGCTGCTGCTGGGTTTCGTCGTGCTGCTGCTGCTGATCGAGCGCCATTCGCGCGGTCGCGCCAGCTATCACAACACCACCGGCCGCAACCGGCCCATGCCGGGCCAGCGGCTGCAGGGCGGGCGCGCCTGGCTGGCGGCGCTCTGGTGCCTGCTGCCGCTGCTGCTGGGCTTCCTGTTGCCGGCCGGCCTGCTGCTGCGCATGGCCTGGGCCCAGGGCATTGGCGAGTTCGGCAGCCGCTTCTTCCACCTGGCCGGCAACAGCCTGACGCTGGCGCTGCTGACGGCGGCGCTGGCGGTCGGCCTGGCGCTGCTGCTGGCCTATGCGGCACGCCTGTCGCGCAGCTGGCTGGCGCGTGGCCTGAACCGGCTGGTCGGGCTCGGCTACGCGGTGCCGGGTTCGGTGATCGCGGTCGGAGTGCTGATTCCGGTGACCCGGCTCGACCATTGGCTGGCGGCCGGCTGGCAGCAGCTGTTCGGCCACAACCCCGGCCTGCTGTTGACCGGCGGCATCGCGGCCCTGGTCTATGCCTATCTGGTGCGCTTCCTGTCGGCGGCGCTGCAGACGGTCGAAGGCAGCCTGGGCAAGATCACCCCGAGCATGGACGACGCCGCGCGCAGCCTGGGCTCGGGCCAGTTCGCGGTGCTGCGCCGGGTCCACCTGCCGATCCTGCGCGGCAGCCTGTTCACCGCCGGCCTGCTGGTGTTCGTCGATGTCATGAAGGAGCTGCCCGCCACCCTGGTCATGCGACCGTTCAACTTCGACACCCTGGCGACCCAGACCTACAACCTGGCCTCCGACGAGCGCCTGGCCGAGGCCTCCAGCGCCGCACTGGCCATTGTCGTGGTCGGCCTGCTGCCGCTGATCCTGCTGTCGCGCCAGATCGCCCGCGGCCGCAAGGTCTAGCCCGCACCTCATCCGCCGCGCTATCGCCCGCGCCCTGGAGCGGGGCGAAGCGGAGCAGGGGAAATTTTGGCTTGCGAATGAGATTGATTCTTGTTTGATGTCATAATCGCGCCATCCAGCCAGCCACAGCGCGTCCCGGCGTTGCCAGCCAGCCAGCAATCTATCCAACGATTCTGCAACATGACTCGCAACGCCCGCTCCGATCTGTCTCTCGGTTTCCAGACCTCCCAGCCGCCCCGCGCTGAAGTCCAGGCCCCCACCGCCTCCGGTCTGCCGCTGCTGCCCCTGTTGCCGCTTGGCGCGCTGCTGCTGGCCGGCTCGATCAATGCCGCCGCTCAGACGGTTCCTGCCGCCAGCGAGGCCACGCTGTCGACCGTGACCGTCAAGGAGCAGGGCGATCCGATCGAGCTCAAGGCCAAGAACAGCCTGCGCACCACCGCCAGCCGGATTGGCAAGGGCGAGCAGGCGCTGCGCGACATTCCGCAGAGCGTCACGGTGATGACCGAGCGGCTGATGGATGACCGCAACCTCGACGATTTCCGTGAAGTGCTCAAGACCACCGCTGGCGTGACCTTCATGGCCGGCGAAACCGGCGAGGAAGACGTGCGCCTGCGCGGCTTCTCGCTCGGCCAGGCCGGCGACATCTACGTCGACGGCCTGCGCGACGCGCCGCTGATCGAGCGCGACACCTTCAACCACGGCAGCGTCGAAGTGCTGAAGGGATCGGCCTCGATGCTGTTCGGCAAGGGCTCGACCGGTGGCGTGGTGAACCAGGTCAGCAAGCAGCCCTATCTGATGGACCAGCACGAGGTCGATGTCACCGTCGGCAGCGGCAATGAACTGCGCGTGACTGGCGACTTCAACCTCAAGACCGGCGAGGACTCGGCGCTGCGCATCAACGCGATGACGCACGAGGCCGACAACCACGGCGCCAGCATCGACAAGAAGGGCATCGCTGCCGGCTATCGCTGGGGCATCGGCTCGCGTGACGAGTTCTCGGTCGGCCTGTATCACCTCGAAACCGACGGACAGCCGCTCTACAACCACCCCTGGTTCACGGCCAACGGCAAGATCGAGCCGACCCTGTCGGCCAAGAACTACTACGGACTGGTCAGCGACTACCTCAAGACCGAAAGCAGCTACGCCACCCTGAGCCACCTGCACCGCTTCAGCCAGGACTCCGAGCTCAAGACCACCTTGCGCCACGGCCGCTATGAGCGCGACCTGCTGGCCAGCGCGGTCCGCTTCGCGCCGGCGGCGCAGCAGCCGGGCGGAGTGGCCGTGACGGCCGACACCCTGAGCGCCAACAGCGTGCTGTCCCGCAGCGCCAAGGCCCGGGTCGGCTACAGCGACCTGACCCAGCTCCAGAGCGACTACAGCGACAAGTTCCAGGCCTTCGGCAAGCAGCACAGCCTGATCGCCGGTGTCGACCTGTCTTACGAGGACGCTGAGCGCAACAACAGCTACACCAGTGGCCTGACCGCATCGCCCAATACCCAGGTCGGCACGCCGAACGACGGCGCCAGCGTGGCCGATACCCGCCTGCCGCCGCTGCTCAATACCTTCCAGGCCAGCAACATCGGCCTCTATGCGCAGGATACCGTCAGCCTCACCGATACCGTCAAGCTGATTGCCGGCCTACGCCTGGACCATTTCGAGGCTTCCTACCATGCGCCGGCCAACGGCAGCACGCCGGCGGCGAGCTTCAAGCGCAGCGACGACCTGATCAGCCCGCGCCTGGGCGCGCTCTACCAGCCGAACGCGGCCGAGTCCTACTACGCCTCTTTCGGCACCTCGTACAACACCTCGGGCGACAGCTACCAGTTCGCGCTCGGCTCGCTGGCAGCCGGCAGCAGCAACGCCAGGACCGCCCAGACCGACCCCGAGAAGAGCCGCAACTTCGAGCTCGGCAGCAAGTTCGAGCTGTTCGACAACAAGGCTTCGCTCGGCGTCGCGCTGTTCCACTCCGAGAAGTACAACGAGCGCAACACCGACCCGGACAGTGCCTCCAGCCAGATGCTGCTGTCGGGCAAGCGCCACGCCACCGGCATGGAATTCAACCTGGCCGGCCGCATCACGCCGAAGTGGGAAATCTTCTACAACCACAGCTGGATTCCGCTGGCCAAGATCGACGAGAGCAACGTCGCGCTCAACGCCGCGGGCACCGGGTCCCAGGTCAAGGGTGACCGCCCGGCGCTGACGCCCAAGCACAGCGCCAGCCTGTGGACCACCTACCGCGTCGCGCCGCAATGGCGCCTGGGTGCCGGCCTGAACTACCGTGGCGAGCAGAACCCCGAGGGCGCGCGCCAGATCACGGCCAAGGCCTTCACCACGGTCGACGCGATGGCCGAATACACCGTGGACGCCAACCAGACGCTCAAGCTCAACGTCACCAACCTGACCGACGAGCTGTATGCCGACGCGCTCTACCGTGGCTTCTATGCTCCGGGTGCCGCGCGCCAGGTCCAGCTGAGCTACAAGGTCCTGTTCTGATCCGATCCTGTTGTTGAACACTGCTCCGGCCGCGCGGCCGGGGCTCAAGTCCCCATGTTGCTGCACCTTAAAAACCTCCTGCGCCCCGAAGAACTGGCCCGCGCCCGTACCCTGCTCGGTGACGATGCGCCCTGGACCGATGGCGCCAGCACCGCCGGCGCCCAGGCCGTCACGCACAAGCGCAATGCCCAGCTGGCGCAGGACAGCCCGCAGGCGGCCGAACTGCAGCAGTTGGTGCGCGGCGCGCTGCAGCGCGACCCGCTGTTCTTCTCGGCCGCGCTGCCGCGCAAGATTTTCAACCCGCTGTTCAATCGCTACAGTGGCGACATGAACCATTACGGCCCCCATGTCGACGGCGCGGTGCTGCATTCCAGGGCCGGGCAGGAATGGGTGCGCACCGATGTCTCCTGCACCCTGTTCCTGGCCGAACCCGACGAGTACGACGGCGGCGAGCTGCTGGTGCATGACACCTATGGCAGCCGCGGCGTCAAGCTGGCCGCTGGCGATGCGGTGCTCTACCCCGGCACCAGCGTGCATGAGGTCACGCCGGTCACGCGCGGTGCCCGCCTGGCGAGCTTTTTCTGGATCGAGAGCATGGTGCGCAGCGACGAACAGCGCCGCACCCTGTTCGAGCTCGACATGAACCTGCTGCGCTTGCGCGAGCGCCATGGCGAGAGCGCCGAGACCATCGCCTTGAGCGGCGTCTATCACAACCTGCTGCGGCAATGGGCCAGCACCTGAGCCCGGCCTGACACCATGCATTCCTTGCCGCGTCGCCAGCACCTGCCGCCCGGTCTGCTCACGCTGGCCGACCACGAGACCCACGCGCAAAGCCGGCTCGATGCCGCGGTCTGGGCCTATTTCAGTGGCGGCGCCGCCGACGAGATCACGTTGCACGCCAATCGCCAGGCCTGGGACCGGCTGTCGCTGCGGCCCCGGGTGCTGCGACCGCTGCAGCCGCTCGACCTCAGTTGCCATCTGCTCGGAAAAAGCTGGCCGACCCCGCTGCTGGTCGCGCCAATGGCCTGCCAGCGCCTGGCCCATCCCGATGGCGAGCGCGCGACTGCGCTGGCCGCTGCCGCGCTCGGTGCCGGACTGGTGCTGAGCGCGCAGACCAGCACCGCCCCCGAAGCCGTGGCGCAGCTGGCGCTGGGCGATGCCGGGCGCGGCCCGCTCTGGTTCCAGCTCTACGGGCTGGGCGACCGGGGTTGGATGCTCGAGCTGGTGCAGCGCGTGCAGCAGGCCGGCTACGAGGCGCTGGTGCTGACGGTCGATGCCCCGGTCAACGGTGTGCGCGACCGCGAACGGCGCGCCGGCTTCACCCTGCCGCCCGACTGGCTGGCGCTGCCCGGCCCTGCGGCGCCGGCAGGCGGGCCGGGTGGGCCTGGTGGGCCGGTTGGCCTGCAGGCCTTGCTGAGCCAGGCCCTGTCCTGGGCCGATGTCGAGTGGCTGCTGGCGCACAGTCCGCTGCCGCTGCTGCTCAAGGGCATCACCCATCCGGACGACGCACGCCAGGCCGCCAGCCTGGGCGTGGCGGGCCTGATCTGCTCCAACCACGGCGGCCGCGTGCTCGATACCCTGCCGGCAACGGTCGAGCTGCTGCCCGCCATCGTGCAGGCCGTGCAGGGCGCCTGCCCGGTGCTGGTCGATGGTGGCATCCGGCGCGGCACCGACATCGTCAAGGCGCTGGCGCTGGGCGCGCAGGCGGTGCTGGTCGGCCGGCCGGTGCTGTACGGCCTGAGCAATGCCGGCGCCACCGGGGTCGCCCATGTGCTGCGCCTGCTGCTCGACGAGTTCATGGCCGCGCTGGCCCTGTGCGGTATTGATCGCTTGGCCGACCTCAAGCCCTCCTGTTTATGGAGCTTGAACATGAATGAGATTGATTCTCGTTTATAATCTGCTTCTCCCTTCCATGCGGCCCGGCCTGTCCCCGCGCCACAGGGCGACACCCTATGACCATTGCTTCCCCCTCTGCCCGCAGGCCTGATCCGGCCACTGCCTCGCCAGACCGTCACCGGCGCCACGCCTCGGTGCTGGTAGCCGTGCTGGTCGCGCATGCGCTCGGCCTCTGGGCCCTGCTGGCCGGCTTGTCCGATCCGCCCGAACTGCCGGTGCCCGGCGAGGTCGTCACGACCGCCTTGCTGCTGCCCGAACCGGCCTCGGCCGCTTCAGCGGCTGCTCCAGCCAGGCCTGCCGCCGCGAAGCCGCAGCCGGCCAGGCCCCAGGCCAAGCCGGCGCAACAGCCGCCGACTGCCCAGCCGCTCCCGACTCCCTCGGCGCCTGCCAGGTCGCAGTCATCCGCTGCGCTGCCGGCGGCCGTTCCGACCCAGGCGCCGAGTGCGCAAGCACCAGCGGGCGCCAGGTCGCCGGCCGCGCCAGCGTCCCAGGCCGCTGCGGCGCCCGCCAGCGCTGCTACCGGCAGTGCCGCCACTGCTGCAGCCACCCCGGCCCCGGCCCGGGTCGAGCTGCCAAGCTCGAGCGCCGACTACCTCAACAACCCCAAGCCGGCCTATCCTGGCTTGAGCAAGCGGCTCGGCGAGGAGGGCAAGGTCGTGCTGCGCGTGCTGATCGAAGCCGACGGCAGCGCCTCGAAGGCCGAGATCCGCAGCTCGAGCGGCTACGACCGGCTCGACCAGGCCGCGCTGCAGACCGTGCTGCGCTGGCGCTACCTGCCCGGCAAGCGCGGTGGCGTGGCCGAGGCCATGTGGTTCAACGTTCCGATCAATTTTGTCTTGGAGTAAGTCTATGGAAACGCAATTCGGCCTCGCGCATGTCTGGAACCAGGGCGACTGGGTCACCCGCACCGTCGCGCTGATCCTGCTCGGCATGTCGGTCGCCTCCTGGGTCGTCATCGTCGTCAAGGCGCTCGACCTCAGGCGCCACCTGGCCCAGGCCCGCAGCAGTCATGATTTCTGGCACAGCCAGGATTTCGCCACCGCCCTCGACAAGCTGGCCGGCAGCGACAACCCGTTCCGCCTGCTGGCCCAGGAAGGCCAGGACGCGACCCGGCATCTGCTGCACCTCGACGGCGAAGCGCCGGCCCAGCTGCACGACAGCCTCGATGTCAGCGAATGGGTCACGCGCGCGCTGCGCAACTCGATCGACGACTTCACTGCCCGGCTGCAGTCCGGCCTCAGCGTGCTGGCCTCGATCGGCTCGACCGCGCCCTTCGTCGGCCTGTTCGGCACCGTCTGGGGCATCTACCACGCGCTGCTCGGCATCGGGGCCGCCGGCCAGGCCAACATAGCCCAGGTCGCCGGCCCGATCGGCGAGGCCCTGATCATGACCGCGCTCGGCCTGGTGGTCGCGATTCCCGCCGTGCTGGGCTACAACGCGCTGGTGCGCGGCAACAAGGGCGTGCTGCACCAGCTCAACCGCTTTGCCCATGACCTGCACGCCTATTTCGTGACCGGCGCCCGTGTCACGGTGACCCGCAAGGGCTGAGGAGGACGGGATGGCCTTCGGTAAATTCGACTCCGACAGCGAGGACGAGGTCCTGAGCGAGATCAACATGATCCCGCTGATCGACGTGATGCTGGTGCTGCTGATCGTCTTCATCATCACGGTGCCGGTGATCCGCCACGCGGTGCAGCTCGAGCTGCCCCAGGCCACCAGCCAGCCGAGCCAGGAGCGCCCGGCCACGATCCGGCTGGCGATCGACGCCCAGGGCCAGTACCACTGGAACGAGGCCGCGATCAGCGACCAGGAGCTGCAGACCCGCCTGGATGCCGCCGCCGCCCAGCAGCCCCAGCCCGAGCTGCACCTGAGCGGCGACAAGGCGGTGCGCTACGAGCGGGTGGCGCAGGCCATGGCCGCAGCCCAGCGCGCCGGCCTCGGCAAGATCGGCTTCCTGACCCGGCCATGAACGAGTCTGCCCGACCTTTTTCAGCCTCCTTGCCAGCGTCGGAGTCAGAGTCAGTGCTTGCCTTGCCGTCCGGACAGTCGCCTGTCGCACCGGCGTTGGCAGCGGATGCTGCCGCCAGCGACCCGGTCGGCTCCATCCTGGCGCAGCCGCTCGACAGCCAGCTGCTGCTGCAAGGCCGGCGCGAGCTGCAGATCCTGCATCAGGGCCAGATCTACCGCCTGCAGCAGACGCGCCAGGGCAAGCTGATCCTGACCAAGTAGGCGGTCGCGCGCCTCATTTCTCTGCGCTGGCCGGCAAGGTCAGCCGCACCGACAGCCCGCCACCGGCGCGGTTCTCGGCGCTCGCGCGTCCGCCGTGCAAGCTCATGACCCGGCTCGTGATCGCGAGCCCCAGGCCATAACCGGCATGGGCCTGGGCGCCGGCACTGCGCATGAAGGGCGCGAAGATTGCCTCGAGCTCGGCCGGCGGCACGCCGGGCCCTTCGTCGTCGACCCGGATTTCGAGCCAGCCAGGCCGGATTTCGGGCTGGCTCGTGATGCGCACCGTACCGCCATCGGGCGAATGCCGCAGCGCGTTGCGCACCACGTTTTCCAGCGCGCGGTGCAGCAGCTCGCGGTCGCCGTGCAGGACCGCGCCCTGATTGCCCTCGACCAGGATGCGGCAGCCGCGCTGCTGGCCCTCGAACGCGGCGTCCTCGGCCACATTGGCCACCAGTTCGGCCAGCTCGACCCGTTCGCGCTGGCGCGGCGCAATGCCGGCATCGAGCCGCGCCAGCGTCAGCAGCTCGCCGACCAGCTGATCCATGCGGCCGCTTTCGCGCTCGATCCGCTCGATGAATTCGGCCGCGCGCTCGGGCTGCTGCGCCAGCAGGTCGGTCGCCGCCTGCAGCCGCGCCAGCGGCGAGCGCAGCTCGTGCGAGACATCGTGCAGCAGCCGGCGCTGGCCCTCGAGCAACTGCTGCAGCTGGCCCGCCATCAGGTCGAAGGCCTGGCCCAGATCGGCCAGCTCGTCGCGCCGGCCCGACAGCAGCGGGCCGACCCGGACCTCGAGCCCGCCAGCGGCGGCCTGCTCGAAGGCCCGCTGCAGATAGCGGATCGGGCGCGAGAAATACCAGGCCAGCGCAGCCGCGAACACCAGGCTGACCAGTCCGCCCGCCAGCAGCGGCAGGTAGGGCGGACGCAGCAGCCAGGGCCTGGCGCCGGAGCGGGGCCGGTCCGCCATCGCGCCGGCCATGGCGCCGGTTGGCGGCAGGCCAGGTCGCAGCTCGGCCGGGCCGCGCCAGGCGGGCACTGGCGCTGGTGCCGGTGCCGGTGCCGATGTGCCAGGCGCCTGCCACTGATGCGCCGGCCGATCGGCACGTTCGCCACGCAGCATCCAGACCGCCGCGCCGACCCCGGCCGAAGTCAGCAGCTGCGCGCTCCAGAAGGCGAAGAAGAACTTCCAGAACAGCCGGCCGGTGCTTTTTCCCGTCATGGCAGCACCAGCATATAGCCCTGGCGGATCACGGTCTCGATCGGCGAGCTGCCGTCGGGCAGCTGACCGAGCTTCTGTCGGATGCCGCTGATGTGGACATCGATGCTGCGGTCAAAGCGCGTCAGTGGCCGCCCGAGCGCTTCCTGCGACAGGGTCTCCTTGCTGACCGGTTGGCCGGCATGGCGCGCCAGCAGATCCAGCAGGCTGAACTCGGTGCTGGTCAGCTCGAGCGCCTGGCCGCGCCAGGCGGCGCGGCGCTTGCCGGGCCAGAGCTGCAGCTGGCCGACCACCCGTTCCTGCGCGGTCTCGGTGCCAGCGCCCTTGCCGGCCTGCACCCGCTTGAGGATGGCGCGCAGCCGTGCCGCCAGTTCGCGCGGGGTGCAGGGCTTGGGCACATAGTCATCGGCGCCGAGTTCGAGCCCGACGATGCGGTCGGCATCGTCGCCGCGCGCGGTCAGCATCAGCACCGGTACCTGGCTGCTGGCGCGGATGCGGCTCAGCGCCTGGATGCCGTTGAGCCCCGGCATCGTGACGTCGAGCACCACGATGTCATAGCGGCCTGAAATCGCCGCGCTGGCGCCGGACTCGCCGTCATGGGCGCAGTCGACCGCGAAGCCGTCGCGCGCGAGGTAGTCGCGCAGCAGGCCGGCCAGCTCGATGTCGTCGTCGACCAGCAGCACCTGGGCATTCATGGCAGGGAAGGGGGAGAGTGGCATGGCTGCCGATCTTAGGCCCGCCGGGTCGCTGCCGCAGCCCTCTTTACGCGGATTTACCCCGGCTTAACACCCGTTAACGCGTTCGGCCGCAACAATGAGGCTGTCTTTCACTTACAGAGGTTCACCATGAAATCACTCCCGATCCTGCGCCATACCGCCCTCGGCCTGCTGGCCGCCCTGAGCCTGACGGCAATGGCCGCTGCCCCGGCCGCCGGTGATGGTTGCGAACATCAGGGCCGGCCTGGCATGCATGGCATGGCGGGTACCGAAGGCCATCACGGCGGTCGCATGGGCCATGGCCCGATGGGGGCTGGGGAAGGTCAGATGAGCGGCCATATGGGGGGCCGCATGGGCGCTCACATGGGCGGCCTGTCGCCCAGAATGCTGCAGTCGCTCCAGCTCAGCGATGCCCAGCGCGCCCAGGTGACCGAGCTCACCCAGGCCCAGGCCAAGACGATGCAGGAGCAGATGAGCCAGAGCCGCGCCCGCCATGAGCAGCTCGACCAGCTGTCACGCGCGCCCAGCTTCGACGCTGCCAAGGCGCGTGCCCTGGCCGACGAGCAGGGCCAGCAGATGGCCCAGCATCTGTTCCAGCGCGTTCAGCTCCAGTCCCAGCTGCGCGCGCTGCTGACGCCCGAGCAGCTCAAGCAGCTCGACGCGCGCCAGGCCGATGGCCGTCCGATGGACGGCAAGGGCCCGCGGCAGCAGCCGCGCTGAGGCCCCGTTCCGGCTTCAACGGAAGCCGGCGCGGTCGAACACCATCTGTGCCTTGGTGCGGTACATCGCCAGCTGACCGATCGGCAGCTGGTCGACCTTGAAGGCGCCCAGCGCCTTCAGCGCCGGGTTGCTGGTCTTGACGCTGCTGACCACCGGCCACTCGTTGTTGCCGTCGGCCAGGTAGCGCTGGGCCTGGTCGCTGGCCAGGTATTCGAGGAACTTGACCGCGGCCTGCGGATTCGGCGCGTGCTTGAGCATGCCGCCACCCGAGACGTTGACATGGGTGCCGTTGCCCTTCTGGTCCGGTGCGATCACGCCCACGCTCTCCATCACCTTGCGATCGGCCGGATCGGTCGAGCGCATCAGTCGCGCGACGTAGTACGAGTTAGCGATCGTGACGCCGCATTCGCCAGCCGCCACGGCCTTGATCTGGTCGGTATCGCCGCCCTTGGGGGCGCGCGCGAAGTTGGCCACCAGGCCCTTGGCCCATTGCTCGGCCTTTGCTTCGCCCTCGTGCGAGATCACCGAAGCCAGCAGCGAGATGTTGTAGGGGTGCGAGCCCGAACGCGAGCAGAACTTGCCCTTGAGCGCCGGCAGCGCCAGGTCGGCGTAGTTGCGCACCTGATCCGGCTTGACGTCGAGCTTGTTGTAGACGATCACGCGGGCCCGGGTCGAGAACGAGAACCAGTCGTCGGTGCGCAGATAGCCCGGAATCCGGCTTTCGAGCAGCTTGGACTTGACCGGAGCGAACAGGCCCAGATCATGCGCCTGCGCCAGTCGCGCTGCATCGACGGTCAGCAGCACATCGGCCGGGCTGTTCGCGCCCTCGTTCTTGATGCGCTCAAGCAGCTCCTCTTCCTTGCCTTCGATCCGGTTGATCTTGATGCCGGTCTGCTTGGTGAAGTCGCTGTAGAGCGCCTCGTCGGTCTGGTAGTGGCGTGCCGAGTAGAGGTTGAGCACCGGTTCGGCGGCCTGGGCGCCCAGGGCGGTGCCGGCCAGCAGCAGGGAGAGCAGGGGAGTGCGGATAGACATGAAGAGGCTCCGGATCAAGGTCAGGGGATGAGCGATTCTAGGAATCTGCGGTCTGATTGTAAATGAGACTGATTATCAACCGTATTGCTGATCCGGGTATTGGTGCGATTTTGTGACTTTTGCTCGCTGGCGGAAAAAAAGCCGGAAAGCGTGGCAAATCCTGCTACAATTTCGTTCTCGGCGGCTGTAGCTCAGTTGGATAGAGTACTTGGCTACGAACCAAGGGGTCGTGGGTTCGAATCCTGCCAGCCGCACCAGATATGTAAATCGCAGCGCCAACGGCTGCGATTGTCGTGAGAAGAGTTTCATCCGTCGCAAGGCGGACTACGGTTTAGCGGCTGTAGCTCAGTTGGATAGAGTACTTGGCTACGAACCAAGGGGTCGTGGGTTCGAATCCTGCCAGCCGCACCATACAAGAAGATCGCAACGTCAACGGTTGCGATCTCGTGAGAAGAGTTCCATCCGTCGCAAGGCGGACTACAGTTTAGCGGCTGTAGCTCAGTTGGATAGAGTACTTGGCTACGAACCAAGGGGTCGTGGGTTCGAATCCTGCCAGCCGCACCAATGAAAAAACCTGCAACAGTCCTTGTTGCAGGTTTTTTTTCGCCCTTAGACTTTGCGCATGAGCAAAGCCTTCACCCGCGAAACCGATGCCGACGACGACGAGGATCTCGGTGCTCCCAAGCTGCCGGCCGGCAGCAAGAACTACATCACCCGTGCCGGCCACGACCGGCTGCGCGCCGAACTGCTGCAGTTGCTCGACGTCGAGCGCCCGAAGATGGTCGAGATCGTGCATTGGGCCGCCAGCAACGGCGACCGCTCGGAAAACGGCGACTACCTGTACGGCAAGAAGCGGTTGCGCGAGATCGACCGCCGCATCCGCTTCCTGACCCGCCGTCTCGACATTGCGCTGGTGGTCGACCCTTCGCTGCACCATGGCAAGGAGCAGGCCTATTTCGGCGCCACTGTGCGCTATGCGCGCGAGGACGGCAGCGAGACTACGGTCACCATCCTCGGCATCGACGAGGTCGACAGCGCCCAAGGCCAGATCAGCTGGGTCTCGCCGGTGGCGCAGGCGCTGCTGAAGGCCAGCGTGGGCGACGAGGTCCGACTGCGCACGCCCGTCGGCTGGGAAACGCTGGAGCTGCTCGAGGTCAGCTACCCGGCGCCAGCCGCCTGAGGGGGCGAGCCGGCAGCTAAGCTGCTGGCTCAGTGCGCCGTCACCTTGTCGTCGTCCGGGCGCTCGCGCACGATCCGCATCACGGTCGGCGTGCGCTTGAGGCTGCGCAGCACATGGGCCAGGTGGATGCGGTCGCGCACCGCGACCGTGAACCGGATGTCCAGGTCGGACAGCACCGGTTCCTTGCTCATTTCCAGATGGGTGATGTCGGCCTCGGCCGCCGCCAGCGCGCCCGCCACCTTGGCCAGCGCGCCCTTGACGTTGTTGAGCGTCACCAGCAGGCGGGTCTCGAACGAGCGCACCGGCTCGTCCGACCATTCGACCTCGGTGAAGCGCTCGCTGTCGCGCAGCAGCTGCTTGCGGATCACCGGACAGTCGTCGGTATGCACTACCAGGCCTTCGCCGCGTCCCAGGTAACCGACGATCGCGTCGCCCGGTATCGGGTGGCAGCAGGTCGCGTAGCGCACCGAGGCGCCCTCGCTGCCGTCGAGCGCCAGCACGCCCTGGCTGATCTGGTCATGGCCGCCGGCGTAGCGCTCCTGCGTCATCAGCAGCACATCGGGCTTCTGGCCGGACTCGCCGAGCAGGGCGGCCAGCTTGATCGCCACCATGGTCGCGATGCGCTTGCCCAGTCCGATGTCGGCCAGCAGCTCGTCGCGGTTCTTGTTGCCGGTGAAGCGCAGCAGCTTGTCCCACAGGCCGTGGGTCGGGCCGCTGGTCTCGGGCAGGCTGGCGATACCCTCGGCGCGCAGCGACTGCAGCAGCAGCCGCTCGCCGAGCTCGCGCGACTCCTTGATCTCCATCGTCTTGAGGTGGTGGCGGATCTTGGAGCGCGCCCGTCCGGTGCGCACGAAGCTGAGCCAGGCCGGGTTCGGCTTGGCATGCTGCGAGGTGGCGATCTCGACCACGTCGCCGTTCTTGAGCTCAGTGTGCAGCGGGCTTTGCTCGCGGTTGATCAGCGCGCCGATCGCATGCGAGCCGATGTCGGTATGGATCGCGTAGGCAAAGTCGACCACGGTCGCGCCGCGCGGCATCGCCATGATGCGGCCCTTGGGCGTGAAGACATAGACCGCCTCGGGGAACAGGTCGATCTTGACATGGTCCCAGAATTCGGCCGCGTCATGGGTTTCCTGCTGGATGTCGAGCAGCGACTGCAGCCATTGCGTGCTGAGGTCCTGCGCCGCCGCGCTGTCGGGCTCGCTGGCCTTGTAGAGCCAGTGCGCGGCCACGCCCGATTCGGCCACCACGTCCATCGGCTCGGTGCGCAGCTGGAACTCGATGTTGGTGCCGAACGGGCCCACCAGCGTAGTGTGCAGCGACTGGTAGCCGTTGGCCTTCGGGATCGCGATGTAGTCGCGGAACTTGCCCGGCAGCGGCTTGTAGAGCTGGTGCAGCACGCCCAGGGCGGTGTAGCAGTTCATCAGCTCGGGCAGCACGATGCGAAAGCCGTAGATGTCGGTCACCTGCGCGAACGACAGGTGCTTGAGCTGCATCTTGCGGTAGATCGAGAACAGCGTCTTCTGCCGTCCGCGGATGCGGGTCTCGATGCCCTGCTGGCCGAAGGCGTTCTCGACCTCGGTCTGCACGCGCGCGATCAGGTCCTTGCGCCGGTTGCGCGACTTGTTGAGCGCCTTGCTCAGAATCTCGTAGCGCCAGGGAAACAGGTGCTTGAAGGCCAGTTCCTGCAGTTCGCGGTAGCTGTGGTTGAGCCCGAGCCGGTGCGCGATCGGTGCGTAGATCTCCAGCGTCTCGGACGAGATCCGGCCCCATTTGCTGCGCGGCATGTCGCCCATGGTGCGCATGTTGTGGGTGCGGTCGGCCAGCTTGATCAGGATCACGCGCACATCGCGCGCCATCGCCAGCAGCATCTTGCGGAACGATTCGGCCTGGTTGTGCTCGCGCGAATGGAATTCGAGCTTCTCGAGCTTGGTCAGTCCGTCGACCAGTTCGGCCACCGGCATGCCGAAGCGCTCGATCAGGTCGGCCTTGCTGATGCCGCAGTCCTCCATCACGTCGTGCATCAGCGCCGCCGACAGCGCCTGGGCGTCAAGCTTCCATTCGGTGCAGATCTGCGCCACCGCGATCGGGTGCGTGATGTAGGGGTCGCCGTTCTTGCGCATCTGGCCCAGATGGGCTTCATCGGCCAGGCGGTAGGCGCGGCGCACCAGCTCGATGTCGCTGCTGCTCAGGTAGTCCAGGCCGGCTTCCAGGGCGGCAAAGCTGGCAGCAGAAGCCCGGGCCGCTGCTTGCGCCGGGTTCAGGGGAGTTGTCAAGGTCGCGTCCTGATTCATGGCTTTACTTTAGCCTGAATGCAGCAAATTGACGTGGATGCCATCATGACGGTCGGATTCGGGCCACACACAAACGAGAAAGCACCGCCAAGCGGTGCCTTCTTGCTGGATGATCTGGCAGCGGCTCAGATCGGGACCTTCTTGAGCATCTCCAGGCCGACCTTGCCTTCGGCGATCTCGCGCAGGGCGGTCACGCAGGGCTTGTTCTTGGTTTCGACCCGGGCGCTGTGGCCCTGGTGCAGCATGCGGGCGCGGTAGGTTGCGGCCAGAACGAGCTGAAAGCGATTGGGGATCTTTTCCAGACAGTCTTCGACGGTGATGCGTGCCATGACGGGCTCCGGTGCGGCGCAGGGCCGTGAGATTAGGGGATATCGAGAGCGCGGAAGGTCTCGGCGCGGGCGCGACGCTGGGCGGCTACCTTGAGCCGCTGCGCGTGCGCAATGGCTTTCAGGTCGAAAAGCGCGCGCTCGAACAGTTCGTTGATTATAACGAAATCGAACTTGTCGACCTGCGCGACTTCCTGGGCGGCGTTTTTCATGCGCAGCTCGATCGTCGCTTCGGAGTCCTCGTTGCGCCGCATCAGGCGCGCGCGCAGCTCGGGCCAGCTCGGCGGCAGGATGAAGATCAGCACCGCGTTGGGGAACTGGTCCTTGATCTGGACCGCGCCCTGGAAGTCGATCTCGAGCACGATGTCGGCGCCGGCCGCGATCTTGTCCTCGATCGTCTTGCGCGAGGTACCGTAGCGGTTGCCATGGACCTGGGCCCATTCGACGAAGGCGTCGGCGTCGACCATGCGGTCGAATTCCTCGTGGCTGGTGAAATAGTATTCGCGCCCGTGCACTTCCTGGCCGCGCGGGGCACGGGTGGTGTGCGACACGGACAGTTCCATGCGCGAGTCGACTTCCAGCAGGGCCTTGACCAGGCTGGACTTACCGGTGCCGCTCGGGGCAGCGACGACGTAGAGGTTGCCGGGGTAATCCATCTTGTGCTGCTTCATTCGAGGTTCTGTACCTGTTCGCGCATCTGCTCGATCATGACCTTCATGTCGACCGAGATCTTGGTCAGCTCCAGGCTTGAGGACTTGCTGCCCAGGGTGTTGGCCTCGCGGTGCAGTTCCTGGATGAAGAAGTCCAGCCGCTTGCCGACTTCGCCACCCTTGCCGATCAGGCGCTCGATCTCGTCGAGGTGGGCCTGCAGCCGGGTCAGTTCCTCGGCCACGTCGATGCGGATCGCGAATGCGGTGGCTTCGGACAACGCGCGTTCCTGTGCGGCCTGGGCGGCAGCGTCGGTCTGGGCGGCGCCGAGCGCCTCGTTCCAGCGCTCGAGGAAGCGCTGGCGCTGCAGCTCGACCAGTCGCGGCACCAGCGGCTGAGCCTGGGAGGCCAGCGCGCGCAGTTGCGCGGTGCGGTCGAGCAGCATCAGGCTGAGCTTGGCGCCTTCGCGCTCGCGCGAGGCGGTGAACTCGTCCACCGTCTGGCGCGCCAGCGCGAGCAGCAGGTCGGACAGCCCGGTCGGCGCCGGCGTGCTGCGGCCCAGCGTGGCCAGCACTTCGGCCACCGAGAGCGGGCGCGACTGCGGCATCCAGCTCAGCACATGGTCCTGCACGCCGATGAGCTTTTGCAGCTCGGCCATGCTGGGCTGGCGCAGCGCGTGGTCGCTGCGGCCTTCGATCCAGGCCCGCACCTCGACCTTGCCGCGCTTGATGCGCGCGCCGATCAGCTCGCGCAGCGCCGGCTCGGCCGGGCGCAGCTCGTCCGACAGGCGCAGGCTGATGTCGAGGAAGCGGCTGTTGACCGAGCGGATTTCCATGCCGAGCATGGCCGAGGCTGCGGGGGTGGGGAGGTCGGTATCGGCAGGCTGGCTCTGGGCCGTGGCGTAGCCGGTCATGCTGTAAACTGGCATTTCAATTCTCGCAGTCGGGAAGCAACGGCTTATGGTTGCAGAGATTGTGATTATGTCAAAGACCGGGGTCGCTCCAGCGCGACAGGCGTCAGGGCGGCTATCCTCCTGCCTCATTCATTGCCCAACACCTCCCCCATGACTGATCCGACCCTGACTGCGACGGCCCTGCGCGCCGATGGCCGCCGCCCCGATGCCCTGCGCCCGGTGCGCCTCACCCGCCACTACACCATGCATGCCGAGGGCTCGGTGCTGGTCGAGTTCGGCAACACCAAGGTCCTCTGTACCGCCTCGGTCGAGGAAAAGGTGCCGCCGCATCAGCGCGGCAGCGGCGAGGGCTGGGTCACGGCCGAATACGGCATGCTGCCGCGCGCCACCCACAGCCGCAGCAGCCGCGAGGCCGCCAAGGGCAAGCAGAGCGGTCGCACCCAGGAGATCCAGCGCCTGATCGGCCGCTCGCTGCGCGCGGTGTTCGACCTCAAGGCGCTCGGCGAACGCACCCTCACGCTCGACTGCGATGTGCTGCAGGCCGATGGCGGCACCCGCACCGCCGCCATCACGGGCGCCTTCGTCGCCGCGCAGGACGCGGTGCATCAGCTGCTGGCCGAGGGCAAGATCACCTCCAGTCCGCTGCTGCATCCGGTGGCGGCGATCTCGGTCGGCATCGTCGGCGGGGTGCCGGTGCTCGATCTCGACTATTTCGAGGATTCCGGCTGCGACACCGACATGAACGTGGTCATGACCGGTGCCGGCCACTATGTCGAGGTCCAGGGCACGGCCGAGGGCCTGCCGTTCAGCCGCGCTGAAATGAACCAGCTGCTGTTGCTGGCCGAAAAGGGCATCGCCGAGCTGATCGTGCTGCAGCAAGCCGCGCTGGCCGGCGCCGACGTGATCTGAGGAGCTGGAAATGACAGGTAGAAAACTGGTGCTGGCGTCGAACAACGCCGGCAAGCTGGTCGAGTTGCAGGCCATGTTCGGGTCGCTGGGGGTCGAGCTGATCCGCCAGGGCGAGCTTAATATTCCCGAGGCGCCCGAGCCGCACCGCACCTTCATCGAGAACGCGCTGGCCAAGGCGCGCCATGCGGCGGCCCTGAGCGGCCTGCCGGCGATGGCCGATGACGCCGGCCTTTGCGTCGACGCCTTCGGCGGCCTGCCGGGGGTCGATACCGCCTATTACTGCACCCAGTTCGGCTACGAGAAAAGCGACGCCAACAATGTGCTGGCCTTGCTCGAACAGTTGCAGGGGCAGGGCAACCGGCGCGCCGCCATGGTCAGCACCCTGGTCGCGGTGCGCAGCGCTGACGACCCCGAGCCGCTGGTCGCGAGCGGGCGCGTTGCCGGCCTGATCACCGAGCAACCGATCGGCGACAACGGCTTCGGCTTCGATCCGGTGATGTACATCCCCGAGTTCGGCCAGACCTTTGCCCAGCTGCCCAACGAGGTCAAGAACGCCAACAGCCACCGCGGCCGCGCCGCGCGCGCGATGCTGGCGCTGATGCGCGAGCGCTGGTATCCGGACGCTGCCGCATGAACCAGTCCGTCATCCAGCTGCACCGCCTGGGCCAGCTGCAGCTGTCGGCCCTGCCGCCGCTGTCGCTCTATATCCACCTGCCCTGGTGCCTGAAGAAATGCCCCTATTGCGACTTCAACTCGCACGAGGCCAAGGGCGAATTCCCCGAGCAGCGCTATCTCGACGCGCTGCGCGCCGACCTCGAATCCAGCCTGCCGCTGATCTGGGGCCGCAGCGTGCACAGCGTCTTCATCGGCGGCGGCACGCCCAGCCTGTTCTCGCCCGACGCGATCGACCGCCTGCTGTCCGACGTGCGCGCGCTGCTGCGGCTCGAAGCCGACACCGAGATCACGCTCGAGGCCAATCCCGGCACCTTCGAGAAGGACCGCTTCAAGGCCTTCCGCGAGGCCGGCGTCACGCGCCTGAGCGTGGGCGTGCAGAGCTTCGACGACCGCTTCCTGCAGGCGTTGGGCCGGGTCCACAGCGCCGACCAGGCCCGGGCCGCGCTCGACGAGGCCGCGCGCCATTTCGAGACCTTCAACATCGACCTGATGTATGCGCTACCGGGCCAGACACTGGCCGACCTGGACCGCGACCTCGACATCGCGCTGGGCTTCAATCCGCCGCATCTGTCGGTCTACCACCTGACGTTAGAGCCCAACACCTATTTCGCCAAGTTCCCGCCCGCCTTGCCGGACGAGGACCTGGCTTACGCGATGCTGGACCGCATCACCGAGCGCACGGGACAAGCCGGGCTGGCGCGCTACGAGGTCTCGGCCTATGCGCGCGCGGGCCACCGTTGCTTTCACAACTGGAACTACTGGCAGTTCGGTGACTACCTCGGCATCGGCGCCGGCGCGCATGGCAAGCTCAGCTTTGCGCACCGCGTGCTGCGCCAGGTGCGCTGGCGCGACCCGCAGCTCTACATGGACAACGCCCTCAAAGGCCAGCCGATGGCCAGCGAGGAGGAGGTCGCGCCCGGCGAGCTGCCGTTCGAGTTCATGCTCAACGCACTGCGCCTGCGCGAGGGCTTCCCGCTGGCGCTGTTCAACGAGCGCACCGGATTGCCGCTGAGCCGCATCATGCCGGCGCTGCAGCAGGCCGAGGCCAAGGGCTGGATCGAGCGCGATCTGGCCCAGCTGCGCCCGACCGAACGCGGCTTCGATTTCCTCAGCGATCTGCAGGAACTGTTCCTGCCCGACGAAGGCAGTTGAATCCGGTTTCCCTGTCTGGCAAAGACAGGCGACAATAGCGCATTACCCATGCCGGGGCGAAAGCCGCCCCGCGCGTCTAATTTCTGAATACTGTTCGCGTCGTGAATACCTCCAAGCCTTCCTCCAAGCCCGCCGATCTCTCGCAACTCGACGCCCTCACGGGCGGAGCCTTCACCGCGCCGACCTCGGGCGAGCGCGCCGCCCGCCTGCGTGAGTGGCTGGCGACCGAGCCTTCGGTCGACCAGATGGCCGAGGTCTACCGCGAGCTGTCGCACCGCGACAAGGGCGCGGCCAAGGCGCTGAAGGAAAAGCTCGACGAGCTCAAGCGCGCCAAGGCGCAGGAAGCGATCGCCGAGGAATGGGCCGCCAAGGCACGCGTCCTGATCGAGCAGCCCTGCCTGAACCTGGCTGATGCGATGGCCTGGCAGCGCGATGCCGCCAAGGCCGGCGCACCGCTGTCGCGCGAGCCGCTGGCCGGCCTCAAGGCCGCGCTGGCCGAGCGCATGAAGGCGGTCGAAGACCTGCAGCATCGGGTCCAGGTCGAGCGCGAGACCGCGCTGCTGCTGGCCCAGCGCATCGAGGTGCTCTCGACCAAGCCCTGGCGCGAGGCCCAGGCCTTGCTCGAGGCCCTGCGCGCCGATGTCACGCAGTGGCAGGCCGCCGCCGACCAGTTCAATGCCGATTCGGCCTGGAACAGCCTGGACCCCAAGTTCCCCAAGCAGCTCGACGCCTCGCGCCACCAGCTGACCCTGGTCTGGGAAGCCTTCTGCGCCGCGCTCGAGCAGGCCGCCGCTGCCGCCGAGAACGCCGAGGCCCCGCTGCCGGCGGTCCCGGTCTGGGCCGACGAGCTGCGCCTGGCGCGCGGTGAAGTCCCGGCGGCCGTGGCTGCCGTGGCGGCTGCCGCTGCTGCAGTCGAGATCGACCCGGCCCAGCTGGCACTGCTGCAGGCCAAGGCGGCCGAAGTCGTCGGCGCCGCGCTCGCCGCGCTGCAGCAGAACCTGGCCGAAGGCCACAACAAGGCCACGCCCAAGGCGGTTTCGGTGCTGCGCAGCGCGCTCAAGGAGCATGGCCGCCATGTCGCGGCCGAACTCGAGCCTCTGATCCAGGCCACGCTGGCGCAAGCCGGTGAACTCGCCGGTGGCCAGCGCCAGCGCGCCGACCAGCTGCGCGAGGAGCTGCTGGCCAAGGCGCTCGAGCTGACCCAGGCCCCCGAAGGTCAGCGCCCGGGCGGCCGCAAGATCCAGGAAACGCTGCGCACCCTGCGCGAGCAGTGGAAGGCGACCGACCAGGGCGGCGCCCCGAACCACGCGCTGTGGAAGAAGTTCGACGAGGCCTGCACCGCCGCGCACAAGCTGGTCGAAGCCTGGCTCGGCAAGCTCAAGGAACAGAACGAGACCAGCCGCGCCCAGCGCCTGGCCATGATCGAGGACCTCAAGGCCTGGACCGTGGCACAGGCCGACAGCAGCGACTGGAAGGCCCAGCTGCGCGAGCTGCACGCCTTCTCCGAGCGCTGGCGCCAGTCGGGCCATGTCAGCGAGAAGCTCTACACCGAACTGCAGCCGCTCTGGAAAGCCGCGATGCAGTCGGCCCATGCGCGCCTGGAAGCGGCCCAGCACGAAAGCATGGCGCGCCGCCATGCGCTGATCGACGAAGCCAGGCAGCTGGGCGCCGCCCCGACCCTGCGCATCGACGCGGTCAAGGCGCTGCAGCAGCGCTGGCAGCAGGAGGCCCATGCCGTCCCGCTCGACCGCAAGCAGGAACAGAAGCTGTGGGAAGCGTTCCGCCAGCCGATCGACGAGGCCTTCGAGCGCAAGGGTTCCGAGCGCAGCAAGTCGGCCTCGGCCGTCAGCGAACATGACAAGATCGTGCTCGAGGCCGCCAAGGCGCTCGAGGCCGCCAACGCCGGTGGCGACGCGCAGCAGATCCGCGCGGCCATGCAGGCGCTGCAGGAAGCGATCCGCGGCCAGGCCGCGGCCATCGCCGCCGAGCAGGCCAAGCCGGCCGCTGTTGCTCCGGCCGAGCCTGCGGCTGAAGCTGCCGCTGACGCAGCGACCGAAGCCGCTGCCGATGAACCGGCCGCAGCTCCGGCCAAGCCGGCGCCCGCACCGCGCAAGATCGTTGCCGTGCGCGGCGACGACCGTCCCGGCATGGTCAAGGCCCAGCCGGCTGTCGCAGGCCGCCCGGGCGACCGGGGTCCGCGTGCCGGTGGCCGCGACGATCGCGGCGGCAGCCGTGACAGCCGCCGCGACGGCCCTGGCCGTTTCGAGCGCAGCGACCGTGCCGATTTCGAGCCGCGCGGTCCGCGCCTGGGCGACAGCGCTTTCCGCGCTCAGCGCGAGGCGATCGAGCATGCCGAGGCCGCGCTGCGCAAGCTCGCCGCGCAAGCCCATGGCGAAGTGATGACCCAGCTGCTGGGCGCCTGGGAGCAGCGTGACGCTGCCGCCCTGCCGGCCGCACAGGCCCTGGGTGGTCGGGTCGGCAATGCCCGCGCTACCTGGGCCCAGGCCCTGGGCCAGGCGCCGGCCGGTGCTTCCGCCGCCGAGAGCCTGCTGCGTCTCGAGATGGCCGCCGAGGTCCCGACCCCGGCCGAACAGCTCGACGCGCGTCGCGCGCTGCAGCTCAAGCTGCTGACCCGCCGCAACGACCCGGCTCCGGCCCAGACCTGGGCCCAGGACGTGGCCCAGGTGCTGGCCTCGGGCTATGACGCAGCCCAGGCCCGTCGCCTGCAGGCAGCGCTCAAGCTGCTGCTGCGCAAGTAAGGGTCTTGACTTTAGGCGGCCGCGCCTTTCAGCGTGGCGGTCGCCTGAAGAAGGCGTCGAGCAGCGCAGCGAGCGCTGGAAACTCGAGCCCAAAGCGCTCCCGCGCCACCCAGTAGGCCTCGCAGGTGCAGGCGAAGAACTCGGCCGGCGCCTGTGCCGCGTAGGGGTCGAGCCAGGGCGCCGGCTGGCCGAAGCGTTCGGCCAGTGCCAGCTGTTGGCAAAAATGCGCGTAGGCCGCGCTCCAGTCCTGCTGCCAGCGTTGGCGCGCAGCCGACGGCCCCAGCCCCATGAAGCCTGCCGGCAGCGGCGGGCAGCCATTGGCTGGCGTACCGGCCGGCTTGCCGCGCAGGTCGAGCTTGTGCGCGAACTCGTGGATCACCAGGTTGTGCCCTTGCGTCTGTGCCTGCCGGTCGCCCCTGACATGCGACCAGGCCAGCATCACCGGACCGCCGGCCATGGTTTCGCCGATCAGTGGCTCGCGCCAGTGGTGCAGCACGCCGGCCTCGTCGAGCGCCTCGCGCGGTGCCAGCACCTCGCCGGCATGCAACACGATGCCGACGAAATCGTCATACCAGTCCAGCGCATCGGGGCCCCAGTACAGCAGCGGCAGGCAGGCCTGGGCCGCGACGGCCAGCGCCATCGCGTCGCTGACCGCCAGGTCCTGTGCGCCATGGAATTCCTTGTCGGCCAGGAAGCGCGCACACAGCCCCTGCAGCCTGGCCTTTTCCTCGCGGCTCAGGTCGGCCAGGCAGGGCAGGTCGTGCAGAACCTGTTGCCAGAGCGCATCGGGTATGACGGTGGGGAGTAGCAGGCCGGGGCGGACCAGCCAGCGCCGGGCCCAGCCTGGCAGCCGTTGCAGCAGCTGGGTCCAGCGGCTTGGGGTGCTCATCGGCCAGTTGGTGTCATGGCAGCAGGTGGGGGTTCGAGCGGGTTCGGCCTGAAATCAGGCCGCCAGCGCGATCCGCTGCCAGCCGCCTGTGGCTTCTAGCCGCAGCGCTTCAGCGCGCGCGGGGCTGGCATCAAGGTCCCAGTCGCTCAGCACCAGCCGCTGCCGCCCGTCGCCCAGCTCGTGTCTGGCCGGCTGGTGGGTATGGCCGTGCACCAGCGTCGCGGCGCCACTGGCCTGCAGCCAGTCGCTGGCCGTCGCCGGGTCGACATCAGCCCAGTCCTGGCTTGGGTCCTGCTTGCGTGCCTCGCTTTGGGCGCGCAGGCCGCGCGCGAGCGCCGCGCGCTCAGCCAGCGGGCGTTGCAGGAAGGCGGTCTGCCAGCCGGGGCTGCGTACCTGGGCGCGGAATTCGAGGTAGTCGCGGTCGCCCAGGCACCAGGCATCGCCATGGCTCAGCAGCACCCGCTGGTTATTCCAGTGCAGCAGGGTCGGGTCGTCGAGCAGGGTGGCGCCGCTGGCGGCGGCAAAGCGCGATCCGAGCAGGAAGTCGCGGTTGCCGTGCATGACGTAGAGCGCACGCCGGGCCGAAAATGCGCGCAGATCGGCGCAGATGCCGGCCAGGAAATCATATTCGGGTTCGGTGGCCCGTTCGGCCGGAGCAGCGTCGAGCAGGTCGTCGCCGATCCAGACCTCGAACAGGTCGCCGAGGATCAAGAGCGCGTCCGCCTGGCAGCCCTGCAGGTAGCGCCTGAAGGCCTGCGCGGTGGCGGGCTCACCGGCCTGCAGGTGCAGGTCGGAGATGAAGTCGATTGCGCGCCAATGCGCCGGGGCGTTCAGTTCGCCCCAGCGCGCCGGCGCCTCGGGATCAGAGCGCAACGGCCTTTTCGATCACGACATCGGCCACCGGCACATCGCTGTGATAGCCCTTGTTGCCGGTCTTGACGCCGCGGATCTTGTCGACGATCTCGGTGCCCTGGACGACCTTGCCGAACACGGCATAGCCCCAGCCGCTCGGGGTCTCGCTCTTGAAGTTCAGGAACTCGTTGTCGGCGACGTTGATGAAGAACTGGGCCGTGGCCGAGTGCGGGGCGTTGGTGCGCGCCATCGCGACCGTGTACTTGTCGTTCTTGAGCTTGTTGTTGGCTTCGTTCTTGATCTCGGCGCCGGTGGGCTTTTGCTTCATGCCGGGCTCGAAACCGCCGCCCTGGATCATGAAGCCGTCGATCACGCGGTGGAAGATGGTGTTGTCGTAGTGACCGCTCTTGACGTACTCAAGGAAGTTGGCGGCCGAGATCGGCGCCTTCTCGTCGTCGAGTTCGAGCGTGATCACGCCGTGGTCCTTGATGTGCAGTTCGACTTGGGGCTTGGCCATGTTCATTTCTCCAATGTGGCTTTGAGGATGGTGACGGGGGTGGTCGGCAGGTCCTGGAACATGCCGCGGTTGCCGGTGCGGACCTGGCGGATCTTGTCCACCACGTCGGCGCCGGCAACGACCTTGCCGAACACCGCATAACCCCAGCCGTTCAGCGTCGGCTGGGTGTGGTTGAGGAAGCGGTTGTCGGCGACGTTGATGAAGAACTGGGCCGAGGCCGAATGCGGATCGTTGGTGCGCGCCATCGCGACCGTCAGCGGCAGGTTCTTCAGGCCGTTGTCGGCCTCGTTCTGGATCGAGGGCCGGGTCGGCTTTTGCTGCATGTCGGCCGTGAAGCCGCCGCCCTGGATCATGAAGCCGTCGATCACGCGGTGGAACACCGTGCCGTCGTAATGCTTGTCCTTGACGTACTGGACGAAGTTGGCCACCGTCCTGGGCGCCTTTTGCGCATCGAGTTCGAGCGTGATCACGCCCAGGCTGGTTTCGAGCTTGACGCGCGGCGCGGCCGTGGCCGGGCCGGCGGTCTGGGCCGAGGCGGGCAGGGCGGCGGCGATGGCCAGCGCGGCGCCGGCGACCCAGCGGGTCAGGGTTCTTCTGTGCATGGCTTGTCCTTGCTCAATCGATGATGTCGGTCGGATCAGCGCGCCGCGCCGGTTGTCGGCAGCTGCTGCAGGATCTGCAGCCGGGGCTGCAGCGCGGGATTGGCGGGGTCGAGCTCGAGCGCGCGCGCCCAGGCCCGGCCCGCGAGGCGGGCGTAGACATCGCCGAGGTTCTGCTGCGCGGTTGCATAGCCGGGGTTCAGGCGCAAGGCGGTCTCGAGTGCGGCCCGCGCCGCGTCGAGCCGGCCGGCGGCTGCCTCCAGCACCGCGAGGTTGTTGTACGGCTCGGGCAGCTCGGGAAAATCCTGCGTCAGCGCGCTGAAGGTGGCGCTCGCGGCCTCGGACTGGCCGCGCTGGCTTTGCGCCACGCCCTTGAGAAAGCGCAGCTGTGCGTCGTTCGGCTGCGTGGCCAGACCGGCCTCGGCCTTCTGCTGGGCCTGTTCGGCCAGGCCGGCGCGCAGCAGTCGCGCGACTTCCTCATGCGCCGCTGACTGGGCCTGCGCGGCGCCGACGGCCAGCCAGCAGCCCAGGCCCAGCAGGGTGTTGCAGGCGGCGGACCGGAGGCGGGCGAAACCGTGGTGGAAGCGTGGCATGGTGGCGTTGCGGCAAGGGGTGGGGCCGGCGGCGCGCCAAAACGGGCACAATACGCGACCTTGCGCAGTGCGGGACCGTCCAGCACGATCCCGTCAGCCTGCGCCGATATACTGCAAAAGATTGTATCTGAGGGGTCCTGCCCCCAAGCTCCCCATGACCTTGCGCATCTATAACTCGCTGACGCGCCGCGTCGACGACTTCTCTCCGCTCGAGCCCGGCCATGTGCGCCTCTACGTCTGTGGCATGACGGTCTACGACCTCTGCCATCTGGGCCATGCCCGCTCGATGGTCGCCTTCGATGTCGTACAGCGCTGGCTCAAGGCCAGCGGCTACCGCGTCACTTATGTGCGCAACGTCACCGATATCGACGACAAGATCATCGCGCGTGCGCTCAAGAACGGCGAAACCATCCGTGGCCTGACCGACCGCATGGTCGATGCGCTGCACCAGGACGCCGACGCGCTCAAGATCGAGCGCCCGACCTTCGAGCCGCGCGCGACCGACTATGTGCCGCAGATGCTCGACCTGATCGGCAGGCTGGAACAGAAAGGCCTGGCCTACCGCAGCGCCAACGGCGACGTCAACTACGCCGTGCGCCAGTTCGAGGGCTACGGCAAGCTGTCGGGCAAGAGCCTGGACGAGCTGCGTGCCGGCGAGCGCGTGGCCGTGGCCGACGACAAGCGCGACCCGCTCGACTTCGTGCTCTGGAAGGCCGCCAAGGCCGACGAGCCGGCCGAAGCCAAGTGGGACGGCGCCTACGGCCTGGGACGACCGGGCTGGCATATCGAATGCTCGGCCATGAGCTGCGAGATGCTGGGCGAGAGCTTCGACATCCACGGCGGCGGCGCCGACCTGCAGTTTCCGCACCACGAGAACGAGATCGCGCAGAGCGAAGGCGCGACCGGCCAGCCGCTGGCGCGGTTCTGGATGCACAACGGCTTCGTTCGCGTCGACAACGAGAAGATGTCCAAGAGCCTGGGCAACTTCTTCACGATTCGCGAGGTGCTGGCCAAGTACGACGCCGAGACGGTGCGCTTCTTCATCCTGCGCGCGCATTACCGCAGCGCGCTGAACTACAGCGACGCGCACCTCGACGACGCGCGCAACGCCCTCAAGCGCCTCTACACCGCGCTGGCTTCCGTCCCGGCGGCCGATGGCGCGATCGACTGGAACGACGAGTACGCCGCGCGCTTTCAGGCCGCGATGGACGAGGACTTCGGCACCCCCGAGGCGGTCGCCGTGCTGTTCGAGCTCGCCAGCGAAGTCAACCGCAGCCGCTCGGCCCAGCGCGCCGGCCTGTTGAAGGCGCTCGGCGCGATCCTGGGCCTGCTGCAGGAAGAACCGACCGCCTTCCTGCAAGGCGGCAGCGTGGCTGGCGGCCTCGATGAAGCAGCGATCCAGGCGCAGATCGAAGCCCGGACCGCTGCCAAGGCAGCCAAGGACTGGCCCGAGGCCGACCGTATCCGCAAGGCCCTGCTCGAGCAGGGCGTGCTGCTCAAGGACGGTCCCGCCGGCACGAGCTGGGAACGGGCCTGAAATGGCCAAGACCCCGATCGAGTCGGCCGCCTTGCCACTGGCCGAAGCGGCGGCGGGTGCAGCGCCACCGTTGCGCCCGCCCTACTGGGCCGAGGCCTGCCGTCACCTGATGAAGCGCGACCGCGTGATGAAGAAGCTCATCCCGCAGTTTCCGGATGTGACGCTGCAATCGCGTGCCGATCCCTTCACGACGCTGGCGCGCAGCGTGATCGGCCAGCAGATCTCGGTCAAGTCGGCGCAGGCGGCCTGGCACCGCTTCGTCAAGCTGCTGCCCGAAGTCAGTCCGGCCCGCGTGCTGGCGCTGGCGCCCGAGGCCATGCGGGCTGCGGGCCTGAGCGCGCGCAAGATCGACTACCTGGTCGACCTCGCGCGCCATTTCGACTCGGGCGACTTGCATGTCGAGGCCTGGCACGACATGGATGACGAGTCCATCATCCAGGAGCTGGTCGCGATCCGCGGCATCGGCCGCTGGACGGCCGAGATGTTCCTGATCTTCTACCTGTTGCGTCCCAACGTGCTGCCGCTCGATGATGCGGGGCTGATCCGCGGCATCAGCGAAAGCTATTTCTCGGGCGAACCGGTCAGCCGCAGCGAGGCGCGCGAGGTCGCCGCGGCCTGGTCGCCCTATTGCAGCGTCGCGACTTGGTATATTTGGCGCTCGTTGGATCCCGTGCCGGCGGCGACCTGAAGCGTTCGCGCACCATAGAACCGACCAAAGGAGTAAACCTTGGCGAAAAAGAATTTCCTCGACTTCGAGCAACCGATTGCCGAACTCGAAAACAAAATCGAAGAACTGCGCTATGTCCAGAGCGAGTCCGCGGTCGACATCTCGGAAGAGATCGAGCAGCTTGGCAAGAAGAGCCTGCAGCTGACCAAGGACATCTACAGTCAGCTGACGCCCTGGCAGATCACCAAGATCGCGCGCCACAGCGACCGGCCCTACACGCTGGACTATGTGAACGGCATCTTCACCCATTTCGTCGAGCTGCACGGCGACCGTCATTTCGCTGACGATCTGGCGATCGTCGGCGGCCTGGCGCGCTTCAACGGCCAGCCCTGCATGGTCATCGGCCACCAGAAGGGCCGCGACACCAAGGAGCGCGCGATGCGCAACTTCGGCATGACCAAGCCCGAGGGCTACCGCAAGGCCCTGCGCCTGATGAAGCTGGCCGAGAAGTTCAAGCTGCCGGTGTTCACCTTCGTCGACACCCCGGGCGCCTACCCCGGCATCGATGCCGAGGAACGCGGCCAGTCGGAGGCGATCGGCCGCAACATCTTCGAGATGGCGCAGCTCGAAGTCCCGATCATCTCGACCATCATCGGCGAGGGCGGCTCGGGCGGCGCGCTGGCGATCTCGGTCGCCGACCAGGTGCTGATGCTGCAGTATTCGGTCTATTCGGTCATCAGCCCGGAAGGCTGTGCCTCCATCCTCTGGAAGACCAGCGAGCGCGCCAGCGACGCGGCCGAGGCACTCGGCATCACCGCGCACCGCCTGAAGGCGCTGGGCCTGGTCGACAAGATCGTCAGCGAGCCGGTCGGCGGCGCCCACCGTGACCCGCAGGCCATGGCCGCCAGCCTCAAGCGCGCGCTGGCCGACGCCTGGCGCCAGCTGGCCGATCTCAAGACCGACGAGCTGATCGAGCGTCGCCACGCCCGCCTCAACAGCTACGGCCGCTTCACCGACACCAAGGCGGATGCCAAGGGCCGGCGCGGCTGACCATCCCTGCCTCGGCGCCCTGGGTGCCTGGGCGGCGCGCCATCCGCTGCCGCCCGAGGCGGCTGCCGCCAGCCAGCCCTGGGCCGTCGCCTACAGCGGTGGCGCCGATTCGACCGCCTTGCTGCTGGCTGCGCAGGCGCTGTGGCCGGGTCGGGTGCAGGCGCTGCATGTGCACCACGGCCTGCAGGCCGCTGGCGATGATTTCGAGCGCCATGCGCGCGCTGCCTGCTCCCGCCTCGATGTTCCGCTGACCGTGCTGCGCGTCGATGCGCGCCATGCGCCCGGTCAGAGTCCCGAGGACGCCGCGCGCCAGTCCCGCTACCGCGCGCTGGCCGCTGCAGCCCTTGATGCCGGTGCTGCCTGCGTGCTGCTGGGCCAGCATGCGCAGGACCAGGCCGAGACCCTGCTGCTGGCGCTGAGCCGTGGCGCCGGACTGCCGGGCCTGGCCGGCATGGCCGAGTCCTTCGAGCGCCATGGCGCACGCTTCGGTCGCCCGCTGCTGGCGGTCGATGGCCAGGCCTTGCGCGACTGGCTCGATGGGCAGGGCATTGCCTATGTGGTCGATCCGACCAATGCCGATCAGCGCTACACCCGCAACCGCATTCGCGCGCGTCTGCTGCCGGCCTTCGCCGAGTCGTTTTCCGCCTATGCGCAGACGCTGGCGCGCAGTGCGCGCCACGCCGCGCAGGCGCAGACCCTGCTCGACGAGGTCGCGGCACAGGACCTGGCGCTGGTCGGCGACCCACCCGTCATCAAGGCGCTGCAGCGTCTGAGCCGGGCCCGGCAGGCCAATCTCCTGCGCCACTGGCTGCGCCTGCATTGGCAGGCCGGCCCCAGCGAGGCCCAGCTCGAGCAGGCGCTGGAACAGATCGCCGCCTGCACCACGCGCGGCCATCAGATCCGGCTCAAGCTCGCCAGCGGCTATCTGCTGCGCGCCGGCGCCGGGTTGAGCTATCAGCCACCGATATAATTGAAATGTTTTGCGTCCGGCAGCCGGCGTCGCAAAAGTTTCACATTCCGGCCTTACCTACACCGTTTTCACGATGGCACTGATCGTTCACAAATACGGCGGCACCAGCATGGGCTCGACCGAGCGCATCCGCAACGTTGCCAAGCGTGTCGCCAAGTGGCACCGCGCCGGTCACCAGATGGTGGTCGTGCCCAGCGCCATGAGCGGCGAAACCAACCGCCTGCTGGGCCTGGCCAAGGAACTCGCACCGGCCAAGCCGGGCGCTGCCTATGGCCGCGAACTCGACCAGCTCGGCGCCACCGGCGAGCAGGCCTCGTCCGCGCTGCTGGCGATCGCGCTGCAGGCCGAAGGCCTGGAGGCGATCAGCTTCTCGGGCTGGCAGGTACCGATCAAGACCGACAGCAGCTACACCAAGGCGCGCATCGAGTCGATCGAGGATGTCCGCGTCAAGGCCGAGCTCGATGCCGGCAAGGTCGTGATCATCACCGGCTTCCAGGGCGTCGACCCGCTGGGTAACGTGACCACGCTCGGTCGCGGCGGCTCCGACACCTCGGCCGTGGCCGTGGCAGCGGCGCTCAAGGCCGACGAATGCCTGATCTACACCGACGTCGACGGCGTCTACACCACCGACCCGCGCGTGGTGCCGCAAGCCCGCCGCATGGAGCGTGTCAGCTTCGAGGAAATGCTCGAGATGGCCAGCATGGGCTCCAAGGTGCTGCAGATCCGCTCGGTGGAGTTCGCCGGCAAATACCGTGTCCCGATGCGCGTGCTCTCGAGCTTCACGCCCTGGGACATCGACCTGAACGAAGAAGCCCGCTCGGGCACCCTGATCACTTTCGAGGACAACGAAGATATGGAACAAGCCGTCGTTTCCGGTATTGCCTTCAACCGCGACGAGGCCAAGGTCTCGGTCCTGGGCGTGCCCGACACCCCCGGCATCGCCTACCAGATCCTGGGCGCGGTCGCCGATGCCAACATCGAAGTCGACGTCATCATCCAGAATGTGAGCAAGGACGGCAAGACCGACTTCAGCTTCACCGTCAACCGCAACGACCTGGCCAAGACGCTGGACCTGCTGCAGGAACAGGTCGTGCCCAAGCTCGGCGCCACCGAAGTGCTCGGCGACGCCAAGATCTGCAAGGTCAGCATCGTCGGCATCGGCATGCGCAGCCATGTCGGCGTCGCCAGCCGCATGTTCCGCTGCCTGAGCAACGACAACATCAACATCCAGATGATCTCGACCTCCGAGATCAAGACTTCGGTCGTGATCGACGAGAAGTACATGGAGCTGGCCGTGCGCGCGCTGCACCGCGAGTTTGACCTCGACCAGCCGCAAGATTCTCTGGCCAAGGCCTGAAAATCACGTTTTTTGAGGCATAATAGATGCTTCTGGAGCGGTGACCGAGTGGCCGAAGGTGCTCCCCTGCTAAGGGAGTATGGGGTGTAGAGCCTCATCGAGGGTTCGAATCCCTCCCGCTCCGCCAAGATAAAGCCCAAGTGATGCAAGTCACTTGGGCTTTTTTCTGTCTGTGCCGATCCCAGGTCTGGCGCCAGGGTGAGTGCCGCGCACGAATGCGGGCAGAATGCCCGGATGGATGTCAATGTTCCAAGTTTGCTGGTGGCGATCATCGTGATGAGTGCGACCCTGGTGCTTCCGGTCGCGCTGGTACCCTTGCGCCAGCATCCCGAATTGCGCACCTGGGCCTGGGCGCTCGGGGCCAATACGCTGGCCTATGTGCTGTTTGTGCTGCGCGGCCAGGTCAGCGATCTGTTGTCGGTCGTGCTCGCCAATGTCGCGGTGGCGCAGACGCTGGTGCTGTTTTACCTGGGCATCTGTCGCTTCCAGCAACGCGAGCCATCGCGCTGGCTCAGCGTTGCGCCGGTGCTGCTGGTCGGTGCGAGCTTCCCCTTGCTGCTCGACAAGCTGCCGCTGCGCGTCATGCTCGGCTGCTCGGTCTATGCGGCGCAATCGCTGGCCTGCGTCGTCATCCTGGTCCGGTGCCGAGAGCAGACCATCGGCAGAGGCCAGTATCTCCTGATGGCTGGCTTCACCCTGGCGACGCTGGTTTCGCTGTTCCGCATCGGTGCTGCCGCGAGCGGGTATATGGAACTGCTGTCGATCCTGCTGACCAATCCCGTGCAGGTCACAACCTTTCTGGTCCTCATCGTCGCGCTGATCCTGTTTGGCACTGGCCTGGCGCTGATGGTCCATGAGCGCAGCGAGTCGCAGCTCGCGCGCCAGAGCGGACTGCTTGAGCAGCAGAACCGGCTGTTGCAGCAGTATTCCAACAGGCTCGAGGCTGCCAACCTCAGCCTGACCGAGCTTTCGATCACCGACAGCCTGACCGGCCTGGGCAACCGCAGGCATTTCGACGAAGTGCTGCGCACCGAATGGGAGAGGGCCCGGCGCGGCGGCAAGCCGCTCGCGCTGCTGCTGATCGACATCGATTGCTTCAAGGACTACAACGACTGCTACGGCCATCAGGCCGGCGATGATTGCCTCATGAAGGTCGCAACCGTACTGCGCACCAGCCTCAGGCGCGCGGGCGACCTCGCGGCGCGTTACGGTGGCGAGGAGTTCGCCGTCGTGCCGGTCGATGCCGATCTCGAGCAGGCCCGTCAGCTCGCCCAGGCAATTTGCCGTGCCGTCGCAGCGCAGGCACTGGCTCATGTCCGCTCGCCGCATGGCCGGGTCACGGTCAGCATCGGTGTCGCCGCCCTCGTTCCATCCCTGGATGCGCAGAGCGAGCCCGAAGCACTGATCCGGCGTGCCGATGCTGCGCTGTACCGCGCCAAGGAGGGCGGGCGCAACAAGGTCGAGGTCGATCGCCTGCCTGCCCGCTGCGTCAATGCCCCGTCGTGATCCAGCCGTCCTCCAGCAGGCTGGTGCAGCGCTTCAACAATAATCAAGACTTCACCGACCATTGACTCAGAGGCACCGATGAGCGCGGCTCCCCCGATTGTCATGACCCGCGAGCAGAGCGATATCTGCGCCTGCACCCACCCGCGTATCCTGGTCGAGGCCAATGCGGGTGCCGGCAAGACCACGACCGCGGCGATGAAGATCGCCCGCCTGGTCGAGCAGGGCGCCAACCCGTCCCGGATTCTGGCGCTGTCCTACACCGAGCCCGGCGTCCAGGCCTATCTGGCGGCCTTCGAGCGGCTGGGGCTCAAGCCCGAACTGGCCCGTGCCATCCGGGTCGGCACGCTGGAGGATTTCTGCGCAGCGCGCCTGAAATGGCTGGAGAACTGGGTGGTCGAGCGGCTGAACCGGGCTGAGCAGGTGCGTCCCGCGGTACTGGCTGCGATCGCCAGCGCGCGCGAATCGGTCTCGGGCCGGTACGCGGGCGAGTTCGCGCTCGACGGCAGCGGTGAATTCGCGGTCGAGGGCTTGCTCGACGAATTTGCCCAGATCAAGGGTTCGATGCAGTTGCTGCGCCAGGAGGAGGGCTTTCGCATCACCCCGGACAGCGCGGGCGAACTGGGGCGCGATTTCACGACGCTGGCGGTCTACCATTGCTACGAGTCGCAGCGCTGCCACTTCGTCGATCCTGCCGGCGAGCCGCGCGTGAAGTTCCGCTATGCCGGCGACGCCACCTACGACCTGGCACGCATCCTGGCATCGGATGACCCGTCATTCAGCTGGGAGCGGCACCCGCTGCGGCTCAAGCTCGATGCGGTGATCCTTGACGAGATGCACGACAGCAACTGGGCCATGTTCACCGTGCTGCAGGCCTTGCTGGCCGTCAACGACGGGGTGCAATTCCTGGGCGTGGGCGATCGGGACCAGGTCATTCACGCCCGCGACGGTGCCGATGCCTATTTCATGGGGCCGGGCTTCGCGGCCTTCATCGGTGAGCCGCAGCGCCTGCCGCTGACCGAGACCCGTCGCTTCGGCGCCGGGATCGCGCAGCCCCTGGCCCGCCTGGCGCACAAGCCCTATCCCAGCCATGCCGCGCTCCAGTCCAGGGTGGAAATACGCCAGGCCGGCTCGGCTGCCGAGCTGATCGGCTGGATCAACGACGCGCTGACCCGGCGCCCGGGCTTGCGCCCGGATTCCCCGCGTTCGCAACTGGCGCTGCTGCTGCGTCATCCCAGTGCTGCGACCGAACTCGAGCATGGCTTGCGCCGGCAGGCGATCCGCTACCAGAGCGTCGGCTTCACCAGCTACCTGGAGCGACCGGAAGTCCTGTTCGTGCGCCTGCTGTTCGCGGCGGCCGTCAGGCTGCCGGATCAATTCCGCTCCGCGCTGCTGGCGCCGGCCAAGCGGGCGGCCTGGGAGTTCATCGGCGGCGTCGTGCTCGATGCCGACGCGGCCCAGACCGCCCAGGTCGTCGAGCAGGCGTCCGAGGCCAATTTCGCCGAGTTCGTGCTGCCCGCCCTGCTCAGACAGACCCCGCACCAGGCCGCGAGCCGGCAGGTGCAGCAGGCCATGCGGCTGGCGGCTTCCGACCGGATCGAGGATCTGCCGCGCGCCATTGCCGCGCTCGACATCCGCCAGCTCGCGCGCCGGGTCTTTGTGCAGGTCGAGGCTGCCGAGGACAGCGAGCGCTCGCTGCAAGGACTGGTGCGAGCGAGCCAGTCCTATGCCTCGATCAGCGAGTTCCTGCGTAGCCTGCTGGCGCATGACTATGATGCCCATGCCGAAAAATGGGCTGGCGAGCGCATCATCCTGTCGAGCATCGAGGCGGCCAAGGGACTGGAGTTCGAGCATGTCATCATTCCCGACCTGAACCGGAGCGATTTCGATGGCGAGCGGGCCGACGAGCGCAACCTGTTCTATGTCGCGGCCTCGCGCGCCAGGCAGCAGCTGACCCTGGTCCATCGCCCCGGCCAGGCCAGCAGCTATCTGCGCCATTTCGTGTCGAACTGAGGCTGGATGACGAGCCCGCAAACAACAAACCCGCACTGAGGCGGGTTTGTTACTGCTTGACTAGCAGGAGGATATCCCCGTCAAGACGGGGCAGGGCCTTGCGGCGTTCGGTTCAGTGATAGAGACTACTTGCGAAGCGGACCTCCTTTGCCAAAACCTGTCAGCATCAGCCTGCCCCACTGGTGTGGACGGCACGATCAGGAAAGAAATCACCGTTTGGTTCCATTTCTTTACCGGAGCCTGCCACTTGCGCTTGCACTCCGGACCTGACGCTTTTCACTATACGCTGACTGTGACAAGTCGCAAGCGATGTCCATGACAGGAGTCGGGTTTCTGCCTGGCTCGGGGAGTCGGACTGGTTCGCGCCGCCAACCTGAAAAGGGTGAGGTCAGTTGTCGCTGCTGTCGAGGAACTCGGACAGGCGATGATTGAGCCCGCCCCAGACGCTGATGCTGGCGAAATATTCGGCTTCTGCGCATTCCCGCTGTGCCGCCTGGTTGCCGGCCAGGCCGGTCTTCCTGCCGTGACGGACCAGGGGTTGCAGCTTCCACACGGTTTTGTGGCTGGAGGTGGCTGGCCTGTGCTTCTGATTCATGGCTGCTGCTGGATCTCTGATGCTGGGAGGGGGTGTCTCTTGAGAGACTGATCTGATCAATTATCCCGCACCATTGTGATAACGATGCCGGCGACAAAAAGCAAAAAAGCCAGCATTTCTGCTGGCTTTTCCGGACTTTGCAAGTCCTTGAATTTGGCGGAGAGATAGGGATTCGAACCCTAGATACGGTATGAACCGTATACCGGATTTCGAGTCCGGCGCATTCGACCACTCTGCCATCTCTCCGTGTCGAAGCCACTATTCTAGCAGCATTTCGCGCCGTTTTTCAAGCGGCGTCGCGCAAGACTTGCAAAGCTGCATCGGCTTCGGCCGCGCTGGCATCTTCGGCGACGGCTGCCATCGCGTGCAGCGCCGCGCTGGCGCTCCAGCCCTGGGCCTTGAGCTGGGCGATGGCCGCACCGCACTCCTTGGGCGAGGCATAGCCCAGGCTTTGCAGCAGCAGGCGGCCCTTGGCATCGGCGAGCTTGAAGTAGAACTGGCCATCCTTCTCGCGGTACTGCTTGAAGCTCGGCAGCGCGGCCTTGTCGGCCTTGGCCTTGGTCTCGACCGCGGCCTGCAGCGGGCGCAAGCCGACCGCATGGCGCAGGCGCGCAGCAAACGGCGTCGCGACCGCGCGTGCCTTGATGGCGCCGGCCTGCAGCAGTTCCTCGACCCGCTCGGGGTGGGCCATCAGCTCCTCGTAGGTCGCGCGCATCGGGGCGATCTCGGCATCGATGCGCTCGAACAGCCGCTGCTTGGCGTCGCCCCAGGCTATGCCGTCGGCATAGGCCTGGGCGAAGGCCGAGCTTTCCTCGGGCGTCGCGAAGGCCTGGTAGATCTGGAACAGCGCCGAGCCCTCGGTGTCCTTGGGCTCGCCGGGCGCCTTCGAGTCGGTCACGATGCCCAGGATGAGCTTCCTGAGCTGTTCACGCGGCACGAACAGCGGGATCGTGTTGTCGTAGCTCTTGCTCATCTTGCGGCCGTCGAGGCCGGGCAGGGTGGCCACCGACTCCTCGATCGCTGCTTCGGGCAGCACGAAATGCTCGCCGTACTGGTGGTTGAAGCTGGCCGCGATGTCGCGCGCCATCTCGATATGCTGGATCTGGTCGCGGCCCACCGGCACCTGCTGCGCGTTGAACAGCAGGATGTCGGCCGCCATCAGCACCGGGTACATGAACAGGCCGGCGGTCACGCCTTCGTCCGGTTCGGCGCCCGCCGCCGCGTTGCGGTCCAGCATCGCCTTGTAGGCATGGGCCCGGTTCAGCAGCCCCTTGCCGGTCAGGCAGGTCAGCAGCCAGGTCAGCTCGGTGATCTCGGGGATGTCGGACTGGCGGTAGAAGGTGACCTTGGCCGGGTCGAGGCCGCAGGCGATCCAGGTCGCGGCGATCTCGAGCGTCGAGCGTTGCACGCGCGCCGGGTCGCCGGTCTTGATCAGCGCATGGTAGTCGGCCAGGAACATGAAGCTTTCGACATGGCCAAGCCGGCTGGCGCGCACGGTCGGGCGCACGGCGCCGACGTAGTTGCCGAGGTGGGGCGTGCCCGAAGTGGTGATGCCGGTCAGAACGCGCAGGGGAGAGCTCATGGGAAGGAAAACGGTGCTTGGAACGAAGGAGAGGAGGGCCGGATCAGAGCAGCAGCCAGCGCAGCGGACTGAGCAGCAGTCCGATCGCGATCTTGCTCAGCGCGATCAAGGGGTCGAGCCAGAGGCTGCCGACGATGCCGCTGATGACCAGTGCCATCACGATGAAGAAGCCCCAGGGCTCGATGCGCGAGACGGCGACGGCCTGTTTCCAGGGCAGCAGGCCGACCAGGATGCGCCCGCCGTCGAGCGGCGGCAGCGGAAACAGGTTGAAGGCGAACATCACGAGGTTGACGTTGAAGCCGGCCACGCACATGCCGAGGAAGAAGCGCTCGTGCACGCCGAGCGCATGCAGCAGCATCAGCAAGGCGCCCCAGGCCAGCGCCTGCACGAAGTTGGAACCCGGTCCGGCCAGTGCGACCCAGACCATGTCGCGCTTGGGATTGCGCAGCCGGCCGAAATTGACCGGCACCGGCTTGGCATAGCCGAACAGGAAGTGGCCGCCGGTCGCGAAATAGAGGATCAGCGGCATCAGCAGGGTGCCGACCGGGTCGATATGCTTGATCGGGTTCAGGGTCACTCGGCCCTGGGACCAGGCCGTGTTGTCGCCGAAATGGCGCGCGGCATAGCCGTGCGCGGCCTCGTGCACGGTGATCGCGAACAGCACCGGCAGGGCGTAGATCGCAACGGTCTGGATGATTTGGGCGAAGTCCATGCGCTTATTGTCGCAGGCGGGCTCAGAGGCCGAGCGCGGCCAGCGGGCCGCGACCGGTCCGGATCACTTCGGGTTCCTCGCCCGACCCCATCGGGGTCAGGTCGATCACGCTGGTCGGTTCGAGCGAGCAGGCGCCGGCGTCGATCACGGCTGCCAGTTCGGGCAGGCGTTCGCGGATCTGCTGCGGGTCGTTCAGCGGCTCTTCCTCGCCGGGGGGAATCAGCGTGCTGGCCAGCAGCGGCGCGCCGTGCAGCGCGAGCAGCTCCTGCAGCGCCCGGTGCTCGGGCACGCGCAGCCCGATGGTCTTGCGCGAGGGGTGGCTGACGCGGCGCGGCACTTCCTTGCTGGCTTCGAGGATGAAGGTGTAGGGACCGGGCGTGCCGAGCTTGAGCAGCCGGTACTGCCGGTTGTCGACCCGTGCGTAGCTGGCCAGCTCGCTGAGGTCGCGGCACAGCAGCGTCAGGTGGTGCTTGTCATCGACGCCGCGGATGCGGCGCAGCCGCTCGACCGCCGACTTGTCGTCGAGGTGACAGACCAGCGCATAGCTGGAGTCGGTCGGCACGGCGAGCACGCCGCCTTTTTCCAGCAATTGCACCGCCTGCTTGAGCAGCCGGGCTTGCGGGTTCTCGGGGTGGACTTCGAAATACTGTGACATCTGGCGATTGTCCCACTTGAGCTCACGGTCCGGGTCAGACTTGTCGTGGCAGGCGTGCCGCCAGCCAGGCTGCCGTGGCGCCGCAGACCGCGATCAGCGCGATGCCGGCCATTTCGAGCCGGCCCGGCACATGGGCGAACACCAGCCAGCCGGCCAGCATCGCGAAGCCGATCTGGGCGTAGAGGTAGGGCGCCAGCGTGGCGGCCGGCGCGCGACCGAAGGCCGCGCCGAGCGCGAAATGGCCCAGCGTGCCGGTGGCACCCGTCAGGCAGAGCAGGGCCCAGGTCTGGCCGTCGGCCGGCGTCTGCCAGATCCAGGGCAGCGCCGCGGTCAGCACCAGCGCTCCGCCCCAGCCGGAATAGAAGTTCAGCGTCATCGCGTGCTCGGTGCGCGCCATGCGGCTGGTCAGGATCTGGTAGACCGAGTTCGCCAGCGTGCAGCCCAGTGGCAGCAGCAGGGTCCAGCCCGCCGTGGCGCCGCCCGGTTGCGCCACCAGCAGCGCGCCGCAGAAGCCGCCCGCGACCAGCAGCCAGCGCAGCGCGCTGACCTTTTCCTTCAGGAAGGTGGCCGCCAGCAGCGTCGTCACCATCGGCGTCAGCATGATGATGGCGGTGAACTCGCCCACCGGCATGTACTTGACGCTGAAGAAGCCCAGCAGGCTGGTGCTCAGCAGCAGCGCTGCGCGCAGCAGGTGCAGGCGCGGATGGGCGGTCTGCAGCGAGCGCCAGCCGCGCGTGGGCAGCACCACCGCGCTCATGACCAGGGCCTGGAACAGGTAGCGGAACCAGATCGCCATCAGCACCGAGATACCCAGGCTCAGGTACTTGACCGAGGAGTCGAGCGTGGCGAAGCAGGCCACCGCCAGCAACAGCAGGGCGATGCCCTGCAGCGGTCGGGCGGCGCTCATGCGGTCTGGATGCGGTCGGCCAGCAGCTCCCAGACCGGGGTCAGCCGGCCTTCGAGCAGCGGCAGGTCGCCTAGGTCGATCCGGCTTTCGTCGGGGCTGTGGAAGTCGCTGCCGCGCGAGGCGGCCAGGCCGAACTCGAGCGCGAGTTCGGCGTACTTGGGGTATTCGCTCGCAGCGTGGCTGCCGCAGACCACCTCGACGCCCTGGCCGCCATGGGCCTTGAATTCGGAGAACAGCGCGTATTCCTGGGTCGGGCTCTGGTCGTAGCGCGCCGGGTGCGCGATCACGGCGACGCCGCCGGCCTCGCGGATCCAGCGCACCGTGTCGCCCAACGCGGCCCAGCGGTGCGGCACGAAGCCGGGCTTGCCGTCGGCCAGGTATTTGCGGAACACCTCGTTGTTGTCGCGGCAGACCCCGGTCTCGACCAGGAAGCGCGCGAAATGGGTGCGCGAGATCAGTTCGGGGTTGCCGGCGTACTTGAGCGCGCCCTCGTAGGCGCCCGGGATGCCGACCTTGGCCAGCCCTGCACCCATTTCCTGCGCCCGCTCGCCGCGCCCGCCGCGCGTGCGCTCCAGGCCGCGCACGAGTGCGTCGTTTGCGGGGTCGAAGCCCAGGCCGACGATATGCACCGTCAGGTTGCAGAAGGTGACCGAGATCTCGACTCCGGTCAGGTAGGGCAGGCCCAGCGCGAGCGCCGCCGTGCGGGCGCGCTGCTGGCCGCCGATCTCGTCATGGTCGGTCAACGACCACAGCTCGACCCCGCGGGTCTTGGCGCGTTCGGCCAGGATTTCGGGCTCCAGCGTGCCGTCGGAGACGGTGGAGTGGCAATGCAGGTCGGCGTTGAGGATGGTCACCGGCTCATTTTAGTGCTGCATGGCAACATCGGGTCGGTCGCCGCTGCGACGGTCGGGTTGGCAGCAGGGGCTTGTGCGCTGCCAGGGCCGCCGGTGGCGACGGCTACACTCGCTGGCGTGTCACTGTTCAAATCCGCCTCACTCGTCTCCCTGCTGACCCTGGCCTCGCGCATCACGGGTCTGGCGCGGGAATTGCTGATCGCCTCGAGCTTCGGCGCCAGCGCGCTGACCGACGCCTTCAACGTCGCCTTTCGCATTCCCAATCTGCTGCGGCGCCTGTTCGCCGAAGGCGCCTTCAGCCAGGCTTTCGTGCCGGTGCTGGCCGCCAGCCGCGCCAAGGACGGCGACGACGCGACGCGCCAGCTGATCGACCAGGTCGCGACCCTGCTGGCGGTCGCGTTGACCTTGACCTGCATCCTGGGCGTGGCCGCCGCGCCGGTGCTGGTCTGGCTGATGGCCTCGGGCCTGCAGCAGGACCCGCATGGTTTCAACGTTGCGGTGGTGCTGACGCGCTGGATGTTTCCCTACATCGGCTTCATGTCGGGGGTCGCGCTGGCCGCTGGCATCCTGAATACCTGGAAGCGCTTCGCGGTGCCGGCGGCGACGCCAGTGCTGCTCAACCTGTCGATGATCGCGGCGGCGGCCTGGGGCGCGCCCTGGTTCGCCAGCCTGGGCATCGAGCCGATCTTCGCGCTGGCCGCCGGCGTGCTGGGCGGCGGCATGCTGCAGCTGGGCGTGCAGCTACCGGCCTTGAAGAAACTGGGCCTGCTGCCCCGGCTGCGCCTGAACCTGGGCGGGTTGCGCGCGGCCTGGGCCCATCCGGGCACGCGTCGCATCCTGGCCTTGATGGCGCCGGCGCTGCTGGGCGTGGGCGTGGCGCAGATCTCGCTGCTGATCAATACCCAGATCGCCTCCCATCTGCGCACCGGCAGCGTGAGCTGGCTGACCTATGCCGACCGTTTGATGGAGTTCCCGACTGCGATGCTGGGCGTGGCACTCGGCGTGGTGCTGCTGCCCCAGCTGTCGGCGGCCCGGGCCTCGGGCGATGATGCGCGCTACAGCGGGTTGCTCGACTGGGGCCTGCGCTGGGTCGTGCTGCTGGCGCTGCCCTGCGCGGTCGCGCTGCTCTGCTTTGGTCAGCCGCTGGTCGCGGTGCTCTACCACTATGGCGCCTTCCAGGCCGTCGACGTGCAGCAGACCCAGCTCGCGCTGACTGGCTATGGCGTCGGCCTGCTCGGGCTGATCGCGATCAAGGTGCTGGCGCCGGGCTTCTATGCCAGCCAGGACATCCGCACCCCGGTCCGGATCGCGGTGGTGGTGCTGGTTTGCACCCAGCTGTTCAACCTGCTGCTGGTGCCGTTCCTGGCACATGCCGGGCTGGCGCTCTCGATCGGACTCGGTGCGCTGCTCAATGCCGGCTGGCTGCTGATCGGGCTGCGCCGGCGCGGCGCCTACCAGCCGCAGCCGGGCTGGCGCCGCTTCCTGCTGCAGGTCGCTGCCGCCAGTGCCTTGCTGGCGCTGTATCTGGTCTGGGCCGCCAGTGCGCTCGATTGGCTGGCGCTGGGCAAGGCCGAGCGCGTGCTCTGGCTCGCGCTGGCGGTCGTCGGTTCGGCGCTGCTGTATTTCGCTGTCCTGCTGGCGACCGGCCTCAAGCTGCGCCAGTTCGTGCGCCGATAAGCCATGCTGCCGGCCTTTGAACTGCCGACTCCGCTGGGTTATTTCGCCACGCTGGTGCGCGAGGACCCGGGCTTTCCGCTGCTGGAGGCAACTGCTGCGGTCGCGCTGGACGAGTATCCCGAGCTCGACATCCAGCAGCTGCTGGGCCAGGTCGATCAGATGGCGCGGCGGCTGCAGCGCCGCCTGCCGGCCGATGCCGGACCGTTGGAGCGCTTGCGCCGGCTCAATCAGTTCTTCTTCGGCGATCTGGCCTTCGGCGGCAATGTCAACCATTACTACGACCCCGACAACAGCTACCTGAACCGGGTGCTCGAGCGCCGGCGCGGCATCCCGATCACGCTCGGGGTGTTGTGGCTCGAGCTCGCGCAGGGCCTGGGCCTGCAGGCGCGCGGGATCAATTTTCCGGGCCATTTCCTGGTCAAGGTCAGCCTGGTGCAGGTCCAGGTCGTGATCGATCCCTTCACCGGTCAGTCACTGGGCCGCGAGGACCTGTCCGAACGGCTAGAGCCGTTCCGGCGCCGCCATGGCCTGGTCGACGAGTTCGAGCCGCCGGTCGGGCTCTATCTGCAGTCGGCGCCGGAGCGCGAGATCCTGGCCCGGGTGCTGCGCAACCTGAAGGACATCCAGCGCCAGGCCGGCGACTGGCCGCGCCTGCTGCAGGTGCTCGAGCGGCTGGTGATCCTGCTGCCCGAGGACTGGAGCGAGCGGCGCGACCGCGGGTTGACGCTGGCCGACCTGGGGCGTATCGACGAGGCCAGGGCCGATCTCGAGATCTATCTGCTCCAGGCCGAGGATGCGCCCGACCACGACCTGATCGCGCAGCGGCTGGCGCAGCTGCGCGGTGGTGGGGCCTAGCGCTCAATACTCCCAGAAGATGCGCTGAAGTTCCTTGCTGTCCTGGGTCTTGGTCAGGGCTACGGCGGCCAGGATGCGGGCCTTTTGCGGGTTCAGGTCATGCGCGACCACCCAGTCGTACTGGTCGTCGGGCTGCTCGGCATTGCGCAGCACGAAGCCGCCGGCATTGACATGCGAGGAGCGGATGATCTGCACGCCCTGGCTGCGCAGCTCGCGCAGCGCCGGCACCACCCGGTTGCTCACCGAGCCGTTGCCGGTGCCGGTGTGGATGATGGCCTTGGCGCCCTGGCCGGCGAAGGCGCGGTAGGCGGTGTCGCTGACGTTGCCGTGGCCATAGGCGATATCGACTGCCGGCAGGGTCTCGATCTTCTCGATGTCGAACTCCGAGTTGATCGTGTGGCGCTTGGCCGGCAGGCGGAACCAGTAGTTCTTGCCCTCGACGACCATGCCCAGCGGGCCCCAGGGGCTCTTGAAGGCCTCGGTCTTGATGTTGATCATCTTCGACACGTCACGACCGCTGTTGATCTCGTCGTTCATCGTCACCAGCACGCCCTTGCCGTGCGCGTCCTGGCTCGCCGCGACGTTGACCGCGTTGAACAGGTTCAGCATGCCGTCGGCCGACATCGCCGTGCCCGGGCGCATCGAGCCGACCACGACCACCGGCTTGTCGCTGTGGATGACCAGGTTGAGGAAATAGGCGGTCTCCTCCAGCGTGTCCGTGCCGTGGGTCACCACCACGCCATCGACATCGCTTTGCTTGAGCAACTGGGCGACACGCTTGCCCAGCGTCAGCAGGTGTTCGTTGGTGAAGCTCTCCGAGGCGATCTGGAACACCTGTTCGCCCCTGACCTGGGCCACGGCCGACAGCGTCGGAAGACCGGCGATCAGCTTGTCGACCGGCACCTTGGCGGCCTGGTAGGTGGCGCTCTTGGAGGCATCGGCACCGGCGCCGGCGATCGTGCCGCCGGTTGCGAGGATGACCACGTTCGGCTTGTCGGCGGCCCAGGCCGTCGAGAGCGCGGCGAACAAGGTGGTGGCAGCGATGGCGCAACGCGCCAGCAAACGATGATGCTTCATGATAGGGTTTCCTTCAGTCTGGGTGCGGGTTTCCGGGATCGGGGCGAAGCCGATCGCCGACTTGGCTGCCTTTCTTGAAGCAAGCAGCGTGCCAGCTGTAAGGTTGTTGTATGGATTCTTGACTGCCGATTTCCAACCGAAAATTCATTGACCTCGATCCGGGAGGTCGGATTTCCGAGCCTGGGGTGGCCCCAGACCGTCACCAGGTCGGCAGTGCGCACCCCGCTGGCGCGTGCTTGTCGCCAGGACATGAAAAAAGCCCGTTGCCGGGCCTTTCGTGAGTGGGGGAGGGGGCTGTCTTCAGGCCACGACGACCTGCTCGCCCGCGCCTTGCTCGGCGATGCGGCCGATCTCGTAGACGTTTTCGCCCAGCTCGCGCAGCGTCGCTGCGGTGGCAGCGGCTGCTTCAGCGGCGACGACGACGACCATGCCGATGCCGTTGTTGAAGGTGCGGTTCATCTCGATGTCGTCGATGCCGGCCGTGGCTTGCAGCCAGGCGAACAGCTCGGACTGCGGCCAGCTGCCCTTGACCAGCTGGGCGGCGGTGCCTTCGGGCAGCACGCGCGGGATGTTCTCGAGCAGGCCGCCGCCGGTGATGTGCGCCAGCGCCTTGATCGGGTGCTGGGCCAGTGCGGCCAGCACGTTCTTCACGTACAGGCGGGTCGGCGCCATGATGGCCTGCTTGAACGGCTGGCCGTCCAGGGTGGCCGGGACCGTGCCCTGGCTCTCGGCGCGCTCGATGCACTTGCGCACCAGCGAGAAGCCGTTCGAGTGCACGCCGTGCGAGGCCAGGCCCAGCACCACGTCGCCCGGCTTGACATTCTGGCCGGTCAGGATCTTGGACTTCTCGACCGCGCCGACCGCGAAGCCGGCCAGGTCGTATTCGCCGGCCGGGTACATGCCCGGCATTTCGGCGGTTTCGCCGCCGATCAGTGCGCAACCCGACAGCTCGCAGCCCTTGGCGATGCCGCCGACCACGGCCGCTGCGGTATCGACGTCGAGCTTGCCGCAGGCGAAGTAGTCGAGGAAGAACAGCGGCTCTGCGCCTTGCACCAGCACGTCGTTGACGCTCATCGCGACCAGGTCGATGCCGACGGTGTCGTGCATGTTCCACTCGAAGGCCAGCTTGAGCTTGGTGCCCACGCCATCAGTGCCGGAAACCAGCACCGGCTCCTGGTAGCGCTTGGGCACTTCGAACAGCGCGCCGAAGCCGCCAATGCCGGCCAGCACGCCTTCGCGCATCGTCTTCTTGGCCAGCGGCTTGATGCGCTCGACCAGCGCGTCGCCCGCGATGATGTCCACGCCGGCGTCTTTATAGGAGATAGGAGTCGTTGTCATGTGGGTAAGCCCGATAGAATTTGCGAGATTTTACGGCCGAGCCGCCATGTCCATCCACAAGTTCCCATGCAACTGAGCCGCAGCCGAGTCCGTTTCCCGGCCTGGCGCTGGCGTGGGGCAACATTTTTCGACCGGTTTTGCCTGCTTGCGGTCATCGACCGCCAACCCTCACTGACGCCATGACCATGCGGCAACTCGTGTTGGACATGGGCCTGGCGCCCGTGCCCTCCCTGGAAAATTTCGTTGCCGGGCGCAATGCCGGCCTGCTCGAACACCTGCGGGTCTGGTCGCGCAATCCGATGCGCTCGCCGGTGCCGACCTTCATCTGGGGCGGCGCCGGCAGCGGCAAGAGCCATCTGCTGCAGGCCACCTGCGCGGCGCTGCGCGAGCGCGGCGTGCCGGTTGGCTGGATCGACCCGAACGTGATGGCGCCGCCCGAGTTCGACGAGGGCTGGGGCGCGGTGATCTTCGATGATTGCCACCTCTACACCGAGGTCCAGCAGGCGATGGCCTTCAACTGGTTCATCAACGTCCAGTCGCCACGGCGCGGCGCGGCGCGCTGGGTGTTGGCTGCCGCTGACCGCCCGCCGGCCGACCTCGCGCTGCGCGAGGACCTGCGCAGTCGCCTGGCCTGGGGCGATGTGTTCCAATTGTTTCCCCTGGACGACGCCGAGCGCCGAGCCGTCCTGCGCCGCGCCGCCGACCTGCGCGGCGTGTTCCTGAGCGACGAGGTGATGGACTTCATGCTCAACCGTTTCTCGCGCGACCTCAGTAGCCTGATGCTGCTGCTCGAGACGCTGGACGGTTATGCCCTGCGCACCCAGCGCGCCATCACCATTCCCTTGATCAAGGCCATGCTCGAAAACGAGTAAGGCCAACCGACAAAGACCTGCCCGCCATGAAACTGGCCCTCTTTGACCTGGACCACACGCTGCTGCCGATCGACTCGGACTATTCGTGGGGCCAGTTCACGACCCGCATCGGCTGGACCGATCCGGTCGAGTTCACCCGCCGCAACGACGAATTCTTCGCCCACTACCAGGCCGGCACGCTCGATGTGCACGACTATGTGCGTTTTGCGACCGAGGCGGTACGCGACCACAGCCCCGACCAGGCCGCTGCCGCGCACGAGCGCTTCATGGCCGAGGTGATCAGCCCGAACCTGCAGCCGCAGGCGCTCGAGCTGGTGCAGCGCCACCGCGACGCCGGTGACCAGGTGCTGATCATCACCGCGACCAACGAGTTCGTCACGCGTCCGATCGCCCAGGCCTTCGGCGTGACCGAGCTGATCGCGATCGAGCTCGAGCGCGGCCCGGATGGCTGGTACAGCGGCGAGATCCGCGGCACGCCATCGTTTCGCGAAGGTAAGGTCGCTCGCCTGCAGCAGTGGCTGGCCGCGCGCGGCCTGGGCTGGGACGACTGCGACATGACCTTCTATTCCGACTCGACCAACGACCTGCCGCTGCTCGAGCGCGCGCACCACCCCGTCGCCACCAATCCCGGTGCTGCCCTGCGCGAGATCGCGCAGCAGCGTGGCTGGCGCATCCTGGACCTGTTCCCCGAATCCGCATGATCAAGACCTTCATCGACAAGTTGCTGGGCAAGAGCGCCCCGGGCAAGGGCCCGAAATTCGGCAAGCGCGAGGATGTGCCGGCCACCGTGCACGGCATCGACCCCTCGCTGGTCGATGGCCGTGCGCTCGACGTGGTGCACACGCTCAAGAGCGCCGGCTTCGAGGCCTATGTCGTCGGTGGCGCGGTGCGCGACCTGCTGCTCGGCCTGCGACCGAAGGACTTCGACGTCGCGACCAACGCCACGCCCGAGCAGGTCAAGGGCCTGTTCCGACGCGCCTTCATCATCGGGCGGCGTTTTCGCATCGTGCACGTGGTCTACGGCCGCGGCCGCGAGCATGAGGTGATCGAGGTCTCGACCCTGCGCGCCCACCTCGACAGCGCCGATGCCGAGCAGGTCAGCGGCAACGAACGCAGCAGCAAGACCGCGCTGGCCGGCATGAAGCATGCGGTCGATGCCAGCGGCCGCGTGCTGCGTGACAACGTCTGGGGCCCGATCGAGCAGGATGCGGCGCGGCGCGACTTCACGATCAACGCGATGTACTACGACCCGGAGACCGAGACCGTGGTCGACTTCCACCACGGCATCCGCGACTCCAACAAGCGCGTGCTGCGCATGATCGGCGACCCGGCCGCACGCTACCGCGAGGACCCGGTCCGCATCATCCGCGCGGTGCGCTTTGCTGCCAAGCTCAGCGGCCTGGGCTTCCAGTTCGAGGCCAAGACCCGCGCCGCCATTGCGCCTTCGGTCGGCCTGCTGGCCGATGTGCCGCAGAGCCGCCTGTTCGACGAGATGCTCAAGCTGCTGCAGACCGGCCATGCGCTGGCCAGCGTCGAGCAGCTCAAGTCCACCGGGCTGGCCAAGGGCATCTATCCGCTGCTTGACCTGGTGGTCGAGCGTGCCGAGGACCCCTTCGTGCGCTCGGCGCTGCAAGACACCGACCGCCGTGTCGGCGAGGGCAAGCCGGTCGCGCCGAGCTTCCTGCTGGCCTGCGTGCTCTGGAGCGATGTGCGCGCGGGCTGGAACAAGCGCCAGAAATCCGGTCTGCCGGCCTTCCCGGCGCTACAGGAAGCGGTCGACGAGGTGTTCGAGTCGCGCATCGGCGATGTCTCGGGCCGCGGCAAGCTCGGTGCCGACATGCGCGAGATCTGGCTCATGCAGCCGCGCTTCGACAAGCGTACCGGCACCGCGCCGTTCTCACTGGCCGACCAGCCGCGTTTCCGCGCCGGCTTCGACTTCCTGCGCCTGCGGGCCCAGGTCGGCGAACTGCCCGAGGAAATCGCGCACTGGTGGGAGACCTTCAGCACCGCCAGCGATGCGGTGCGCTACGACATGGTCGACGCGATCCGCCTCGAGCAGCAGCGCGCCAAGCCCAAGTCGCGCGCCAAGACCGGTGACGCTCCGGCTGGACGCGTGTTCCGCCAACCGGCCGAAGGCCGTACCCTGCCGCCTTCCGGTGAGCAGGCTGAAGACAGCGCAGCGAACGAGCCGCCGCCGTTCGAGTCCGAATCGGGCGAGGCCGCGCCGGCCAAGAAGCGCCGCCGCCGTCGCAAGCCCAACAGCGGTGCTGGCGGTGCTGGCGGTGTGGCTGGGGCAGGGGGCGACGACGCCGGCTCCGGCCCGCAGCCATGAGCTCGGCTGTGCTGGCCCATGTCGCGCTGGGCGCCAACCTGGGCGACGCGCGCGCCACGGTGAGCGACGCGATCGCGGCGCTCGATCGGCTGCCGCAGACCCGGCTGCTGCGGGCGTCGGCGCTCTACCGCAGCGCGCCCTGGGAGGCCAGCGGCCCCGACTTCATCAACGCGGTGGCAGCGGTCGAGACCGGACTCGGCGCGCACGAGCTGCTGCGCGCCTTGCAGGCGCTCGAATTGCAGGCCGGGCGCGAGCGGCCCTACCGCAACGCGCCGCGCACGCTCGACCTCGACCTGCTGCTGTATGGCGATGCCGTTATCGACACGCCCGACCTGAGCGTGCCGCATCCGCGCCTGCGCGAGCGCGCCTTCGTGCTGCTGCCGCTGGCCGAGATTTCGCCGGCACTCGTCACGGCCGACGAGCTGCAGGCGGTTGCCGGTCAGGCCATCGAGCGGCTCTGATCCGCTGGACGGGCCGCTGTTGGGCGGCCCCGCGCCCCGGCGCGTTCTGGCGTAGGCGGTCCCCGCTCAGGGCGCCAGGCGCTCGCGCAGCCAGCCGTCGGCCTGCTGCTGGTAGCGCAGCCGGTCGTGGAGACGGCTCTTGCGGCCCTGCCAGAATTCCCAGCAGTCCGGCACCAGCCGGAAACCGCCCCAGTGCGGCGGGCGCGGCGGATTGAGCAGGAACTGGGCGCCGAACTTGGCCGCATTGGTCACCAGCAGCGTGCGGTTCGGAATCACCTGGCTCTGCGGGCTGGCCCAGGCGCCGATCCGGCTGTCGAGCGGACGGCTGTGGAAATACTCGTCGCTTTCCTCGGCGCTGACGCGCTCGACCCGGCCCTCGATGCGCACCACGCGCTCGAGCTCGACCCAGTGGAACTGCAGCGCGGCAAACGGGTTGCCGGCCAGCTCGCGGCCCTTGCGGCTGTCGTAGTTGGTGTACCAGACGATGCCGCGTGCGTCGTAGCCCTTGATCAGCACCACGCGCGTGCTCGGACGCAAGTTGCTGCCGACGGTCGCGACCGTCATCGCATTGGGTTCGGGGATCTCGCTCTTGATCGCTTCGTGCAGCCACTGGTCGAACTGCAGCATGGGGTCGGCGTGCGAGGCGTGTTCGTTGAGCTCGGCGCGCTCGTAGCTCTTGCGGATGTCGGCTATTTTCATGCTGCCAGTATAGGCAGCCCGGGCCGGGCGCGGCCGTAGAATCGACCCTCCTTGTCTCGAATGCCGTCATGACCGCTGCCATGCCCCCGACCACCCTCGACCTGCGCGCCAGCGCGCAGAAAGCCGAAACCCTGTCCGGCCAGGCGCTGCTGTCCGCCTTCGCTCGCCTGGCCGACGGCCTGCCCGAGCTCGATGTCGCTCCGGTGCGCTGGAGCGCGCAGGCCGAACTGCGCCAGCCCTTGGGCGACCTGGGCGCCGACCTCGGCCGCACCGAGCTGCCCGAGCCCCAGCTCTGGCTGCACCTGCAAGCCAGCGCCGAGCTGCCGCAAACCTGCCAACGCTGCCTGTCGCCCTACGCGCAGCCGGTCGAGGTCGACCGCTGGTTCCGCTTCGTCGCCGACGAGGCGGTGGCGCTGGCCGAGGACGACGAGTGCGAGGAAGACCTGCTGGCGCTCGAGCCACGCTTTGACCTGGCCGCGCTGATCGAGGACGAGCTGCTGCTGGCGCTGCCCCTGGTGCCGATGCACGAGGTCTGCCCGGTTCCGGTGCGCATGAGCGCGGGCGAACTGCCCGATCTGCCGGAGGAAAAGAAGCCCAATCCCTTCGCCGCACTGAGCGCGCTCAAGGGCCGTACAAGCGACCATTGACCGCCGGTCTGACAAGTCGCTATAATCCAGGGTTTCGCGCTGGCCTGAAAATCTATTTTCAAGGGGCTGGTGCAGCCATCCACCCATTTGATTTTTCGATAGGAGCCGATCATGGCCGTCCAGCAAAACAAAAAGTCCCCTTCCAAGCGCGGTATGCACCGTTCGCACAATGCCCTGAACGTGCCGGGCATCGCTGTGGAAGCCACCACCGGTGAAGTGCACCTGCGTCACCACATCAGCCCGAACGGTTTCTACCGTGGCCGCCAGGTCCTGAAGAACAAGTCCGAGGCCTGATCGGCGCTGACGCGCCATCGCCCTCGCACAGTTTGTTCGAGGCAAAGCCCGCATCACTGCGGGCTTTTTTTATCCTGTTGCTGCCACTTGAGGACGCTGGAATGATCACCATCGCGGTCGATTGCATGGGCGGAGACTACGGCCCCGCAGTCACCTTGCCGGCCTGTGCCGCCTTTCTCGCTTCTCACCCCGACGCCCATCTGCTGCTGGTCGGCCTGCCCGAGGCCATGGCCAAGCTGCCGGCCTCGATCGACCGGGCCCGGATCCAGGTCATCGCGGCCAGCGAGGTCGTCACGATGGACGATCCGCTCGAAGTCGCGCTGCGTCGCAAGCGCGACTCGTCGATGCGCGTCGCGATCAACCAGGTCAAGGACGGCGCCGCCCAGGCCGCCGTCTCGGCCGGCAATACCGGCGCGCTGATGGCGATCGCGCGCTTCGTGCTCAAGACGCTCGACGGCATCGACCGGCCCGCGATCGCTGGCCAGATGCCCAATGTCACCGGCGGCGCGACCACCATGCTCGACCTCGGCGCCAACGTCGATTGCAGCGCCGAGCACCTGTTGCAGTTCGCCGTCATGGGCTCGGCCCTGGTGGTCGCGGTCAGCGGCAAGGAGTCGCCCACGGTCGGTCTGCTCAACATCGGCGAGGAAGCGATCAAGGGCAACGAGGTCATCAAGCAGGCCGGCGCCTTGCTGCGCGCCGCCGCCGCCAACGGCGACCTCAACTTCAAGGGCAACGTCGAGGGCAACGACATCTTCAAGGGCGTGGTCGACCTGGTGGTCTGTGACGGCTTCGTCGGCAACGTCGCGCTCAAGAGCAGCGAGGGCCTGGCCAGCATGGTCAGCACCCTGATCAAGCAGGCGTTCGGGCGCAACATCCTGACGAAAATGGCCGCCATCGTGGCCTATCCGGTGCTATCGGCGTTCAAGAAACGGGTCGATCACCGGCGCTACAACGGCGCGGCGCTGCTTGGCCTGCGCGGCCTGGTGTTCAAGAGCCACGGCTCGGCCGACGCCTTCGCCTTCGAGCAGGCGCTGGTGCGCGCGTATGATGCAGCCCACAACCAGTTGCTCGACAACGTGCGGGCGCGCATCGCCCATGCGGCGCCGCTGATGGCGGCCAAGGGCGCAGCCGCCTTGTCGGCGACCCCAGCCTGAGACGCTGCTGGCGTTCAGGGCCAGACCAACCCAGACCGAACATGAGACGCTATTCCCGCATTTCCGGTACCGGTAGCTACCTGCCGCCACGCCGACTGACGAACGCCGACATGGTCGGCCTGCTGGCCGAACGCGGCATCGAGACCAGCGATGACTGGATCGTCGACCGCACCGGCATCCGAGCCCGCCATTACGCCGACGACGGTGTCAATGCCAGCGATCTCGGCCTGCAGGCCAGCCTGAAGGCGATCGAGGCCGCCGGCTGCCAGATCGGTGACATCGACCTTATCATCGTCGCGACTTCCACGCCGGACATGGTCTTTCCCTCGACCGCCTCGATCCTGCAGCGTAAGCTGACCGAGTCGGCGCAGGCGTCGGGCCAGCCCGGTGCGGCCGGTGGCGCCGCCTTCGACGTGCAGGCGGTCTGCAGCGGCTTCATCTACGCGCTGACGATTGCCGACGCCATGATCCAGACCGGTGCCGCGACGCGCGCGCTGGTGGTCGGCGCCGAGGTGTTCTCGCGCATCCTCGACTTCAATGACCGCACCACCTGCGTGCTGTTTGGCGATGGTGCCGGTGCCGTGGTGCTCGAAGCCGTCGAGCATGACGGCAGCGGCCCGGCCGTGCTGGCCAGCGACATCCACGCCGACGGCCGCCACACCGGCATCCTGTGCGTGCCGGGCACGGTCAGCGGTGGCCAGGTGCTGGGCGATCCGCTGCTCAAGATGGACGGCCAGGCCGTGTTCAAGCTCGCGGTCGGCCTGCTCGAGAGCGCCGCCAAGGCCGCGCTGGCCAAGGCCGGCATGACCGAGCCCGACGTCGACTGGCTGGTGCCGCACCAGGCCAATATCCGCATCATCCAGAGCACGGCGCGCAAGCTCAAGCTGTCGATGGACAAGGTGATCGTGACGGTCGACCAGCATGGCAACACCTCGGCCGCCTCGATCCCGCTCGCGCTCGACGAGGGCGTGCGCAGCGGCCGCATCCAGCCGGGCCAGACCGCGATGCTCGAAGGGGTGGGCGGTGGCTTCACCTGGGGCGCGGTGCTGCTGCGTCTGTGATTCCCAAGACAAGACAGTTCAGAAAGCAAACATGAGCCACTTCGCATTCGTTTTTCCGGGCCAGGGTTCCCAGTCGGTCGGCATGCTCGACGCCTGGGGCGACCATCCGGTCCTGCTCGAAACGCTCAAGGAAGCCTCCGACGCGCTCGGCGAAGACATCGGCCGCCTGATCCACCAAGGTCCCAAGGAAGCGCTGGCACTGACCACCAACACCCAGCCGGTGATGCTGGTCGGCGCAGTCGCGGCCTGGCGCATCTGGCTGGCCGAGGGCGGTGCGCTGCCGGCCGCGGTCGCCGGCCACTCGCTGGGCGAGTATTCGGCCCTGGTCGCTGCCGGTTCGCTGACGCTGGCCCAGGCCGCACCGCTGGTGCGCTTCCGTGCCCAGGCGATGCAGGACGCAGTGCCGGTCGGTGTCGGCGCCATGGCCGCCATCCTGGGCCTGGACCCCGAGGCGGTCAAACTCGGCTGCGCCGAGGCGCAGGCCCTGTTCGCGGCTGACAGCGGGGAAGTGGTCGAGGCGGTCAACTTCAACGACGCGGCGCAGACCGTGATCGCCGGCAGCAAGGCCGCGGTCGACAAGGCCTGCGAGGTCCTGAAGGCCAAGGGCGCCAAGCGCGCGCTGCCGCTGCCGGTGTCGGCGCCGTTCCATTCCAGCCTGATGAAGCCGGCGGCCGAACGCCTGCAGCAGAAGCTGGCCGAGACCGCCTTCGCCCTGCCGCAGATCCCGGTGCTCAACAACATCGACGTCGAGGTCGAGACCGAGGTCGATCGCATCCGCGACGCGCTGTATCGCCAGGCCTTCGGCCCGGTGCGCTGGGTCGAGAGCGTGCGCGCACTCAAGGCCCGCGGCATCAGCCACATCATCGAATGCGGCCCCGGCAAGGCGCTGACCGGCATGGTCAAGCGCATCGACGCCGAGCTGGTCGCCGCCGCCATCAACGACCCGGCCTCGCTGGCCGAAGTCAAGGCCCTGCTGGCCTGAAGGAAACCCATGTCTGACAACCAAACCCCCGCCCAGGTCGCACTGGTCACTGGCGCCTCGCGCGGCATCGGCGCAGCGATCGCGCTCGAACTGGCCCGCCAGGGCTATCAGGTCATCGGCACCGCCACCTCGGACGACGGCTCAAGCAAGATCAGCGCCGCCCTGTCGGCCTTTGCCGGCTGCCGTGGCGCCAAGCTCGACGTCAACGATGTTGCCGCCGGCGAGGCCCTGATCGACACCATCGTCAAGGAGCAGGGCGGCCTGCAGGTGCTGGTCAACAACGCCGGCATCACGCGCGACACCCTGGCCATGCGCCTGAAGGACGAGGACTGGGACGCAGTGCTCGACACCAACCTCAAGGCCGTGTTCCGCATGAGCCGGGCCGCGATCCGTCCGATGATGAAGCAGCGCTACGGCCGCATCATCAGCATCACCAGCGTGGTCGGTGCTTCCGGCAATGCCGGCCAGGCCAACTACGCCGCTGCCAAGGCTGGCGTCGCCGGCATGACGCGCGCACTGGCGCGCGAGCTCGGCAGCCGCAAGATCACGGTCAACTGCGTGGCGCCCGGCTTCATCGAGACCGACATGACCGGCTCGCTGCCCGAGGCCCAGCAGCAGGCGCTGCTGAGCCAGATTCCGCTCGGACATCTGGGCAAGCCGGCCGATGTCGCCTACGCCGTGTCCTTCCTCGCCAGCCCGCGCGCGGGCTACCTGACCGGCCAGGAACTGCATGTCAACGGCGGCATGTTCATGGCCTGATCGGGGCCAGGCCTCCGAATCGGATAACATCGGCCCCGGCTAGCCGCCAGGGGCTGGATCGCGGTCAGCGACGCAGTTTCCGGACTGGCGAAGCCGGCCCGGCTAAAATGGCGGCACAGTTTTCAACCACCCTCAGAGGGAAATATGAGCGATATCGAAGCACGCGTGAAGAAAATCATTGCCGAACAACTCGGCGTGGAAGAGTCCCAGGTCACCAACGAGAAGTCCTTCGTGGCCGATCTGGGTGCTGACTCCCTCGATACCGTGGAACTGGTCATGGCCCTGGAAGATGCCTTCAGCATCGAAATTCCGGACGAAGACGCCGAGAAGATCACCACGGTCCAGAACGCCATCGACTACGCAGTCGCCAACCAGAAGTAAGCATCCATGAGCCGCCGCCGTGTCGTTGTGACCGGTCTGGGCTGCCTCACCCCCGTGGGTAACACGGTGGAGACGGCCTGGGCCAACCTGCTCGCTGGTCAGTCCGGCATCGATCTGATTACCAAGTTCGATGCCAGCAACTTTGCCTGCAAGATCGCAGGTGAGGTCAAGGGCTTTGACCTGGAGTCCTACATCAGCGCCAAGGAAGCGCGGACCATGGACAGCTTCATCCATTACGGCATCGTTGCGGCAGCCCAAGCCGTCGCCGATGCTGGTCTGCCTACGGGCGACGCGCTGGGTGAGGAAGAAGCCACACGCATCGGTTGCGTGATCGGCTCGGGTATCGGCGGCTTGCCCCTGATCGAGAACACCCGTGACGAACTGGTGAGCCGCGGCCCGCGCCGCATCTCGCCTTTCTTTGTGCCGGCCTCGATCATCAACATGATCGCGGGCCATGTGTCCATGCGTTTCGGCTTCAAGGGGCCGAACCTCGCCGTGGTCACCGCCTGCACCACCGGCCTGCACTGCATCGGTGAAGCCGGTCGCATGATCGAATACGGCGACGCCGACGTGGTCGTCGCCGGTGGCTCCGAAGCCACCGTCTCGCCGCTGGGCGTGGGCGGCTTCGCTGCCATGCGTGCCCTGTCGACCCGCAACGACGACCCCAAGACCGCGTCCCGTCCCTGGGACAAGGACCGCGACGGCTTCGTGCTGGGCGAGGGTGCCGGCGTGATGGTGCTCGAGGAATACGAGCATGCCAAGGCGCGTGGCGCCAAGATCTACGCCGAACTGTCGGGCTACGGCATGAGTGCCGATGCCGGCCACATGACGGCGCCGAGCATGGACGGCCCGCGTCGCGCCATGCTCAACGCGCTGCGCAATGCCGGTGTCAATGCCGACCAGATCAACTACCTGAACGCGCACGGCACCTCGACCCCGCTGGGCGACATCAACGAGACCAAGGCGATCAAGGCCGCGCTGGGTGACCATGCCCGCAAGGTCGTCGTCAACTCGACCAAGTCGATGACCGGTCACCTGCTCGGTGGTGCTGGCGGCATCGAGAGCATCTTCACGGTGCTGGCGCTGCATCACCAGATCAGCCCGCCGACCATGAACATCTTCAACCAGGACCCCGAGTGCGACCTGGACTACTGCGCCAACCAGGCGCGCGAGATGAAGATCGACGTGGCGCTGAAGAACAACTTCGGTTTCGGCGGTACCAACGGTTCCCTGGTGTTCAAGCGCGTCTGATCCCGCTCTGAGCCATGCACAGCGCCCCTTCGGTGGAATACCCGGCGGGGCGTTCTGCTTTCCAGGGCCGCTTCGAGCAGGTGCTCGCGCTGGCCTGGGTCGCCATGCAGCTGGCCTGGTGGCAATCGCTGCGCGGCGCCGCCTTGCCCGGTGCCTGGTGGTTCTCGGGCCTGCTCGGGTTGGGGCTCTGGGGCTTCGCGCGCTGGCGCTCGCGCCAGCCAGTCGCCGGCCGGCTGTGCTGGGAGCCCACACGGGCTCCTGCCGGCGCCCAGGCTGCGCCGCTGCCAGGTCAGGCTGGCCTGCCAGGCCGCTGGATCTGGCGCAGCGAGGCTTATCGCCACGGCACCGAGCTGGCCGGGCTCTACTGGGCGCTCGACCTGCAGGGCCGGGTGCTGCTGCGGCTCAACAATGCCGCCGGCCTGGGCTGGTGGGTCTGGCTCGAGCGCGACAGCGCACCCGCCGACTGGCAGGCGCTGCGGGTCGCCCTGGTGGCCTGGCGCGAGGCACAGCGCCGGCCCGCACGGCAGGGCGCATGAGCCGCCCCGCATGAACCAGCCCGCATTGATGCGGCTTGCACCCAGGCGGCGGGACGGATAGAGTCGGTTCAATGCTTGCAGGTTCCTCCCATACTTCTTCCGCGCACAGCGACTGGCTGCTGGTGCAGCGCACGCTGGCCGGCGAGATGCGGGCCTTCGAGCTGCTGGTGCTCAAATACCAGTGCCGGGTCGAGCGCCTGATCGGGCGCCTGGTGCGCGACCCCGGCCTGATCGAGGACCTCGCGCAGGAGACCTTCATCCGCGCCTACCGCGCGCTGGGCCGCTTCCGTGGCGAATCGGCCTTCTACACCTGGCTCTATCGGATCGCTGTGAATACCGCCAAGCGCCAGCTCGCCGAGCTCAGGCGCGACCCGGTGCTCAGCATGAGTTCGCTCGAATCCGCTGACGAGGATGAAACTTCTGGCGCCACGCGTGAACTAATGCTGCAGGCGATCGATGACGCGACCCCGGAAGCCCTGCTGGCGAGCAAGGAAATCGCGCAGGCGGTCAATGCGGCGATGGAGGCCCTGCCAGCCGAGCTGTGCCAGGCCATCACGTTGCGCGAAATCGATGGCCTGAGCTACGAGGCGATCGCGCGCCAGCTCGACTGTCCGATCGGCACGGTCCGGTCGCGGATCTTTCGTGCCCGCGAGGCGATTTCGGCCCGCATCAAGCCGCTGCTGGAGCGCCAGGGCGGCAAGCGCTGGTAATTTGGCCAGCCCTTGTTTTTCATTTGTGTCACCCATGAACCCGCCTCAGAACCTAGACGCCATGCCGACACCATCTGCCGACGGGCGCGAGTCCCTGTCCGCCCTGGTCGACGGCGAGTGCCGGCCCGATGAGCTTGCGGTACTGCTGCAGGCCGGCCCGCAGCGCCAGGCGCTGGACGCGGCCTGGACCTCCTATCTGGCCGTCGGTGCTGCCTTGCGCCAGTCTGCCGGCGACGACGTGCGCCCGCCCTCGACCGACTTTGCTGCCGCCGTGATGGCCCGGCTCGCCACCGAGGCCTTGCCCGGCGTGGGCGAGGTGGCCGAGATGCCGCCGCAGGTCAGGGCGCGCGCGGCCGCCAATGACGAGAGCTGGCGCTGGAAATGGGTCGCGGGCCTGGCCGCCTGCGCCGCAGTTGCCGCCTTTGGCTGGCAGTTGCTGGACCAGGAAGTGGCAGCCGGCCCCGAGCTGGCCAAGTCGCAGCCAGTGACCCGCTAGGGCTGGGTCTTGAGCCCTGAGCCTGCGCCTTCTTGCGGCCGGGTCCTGGAGCCAGGCCTTGATCTGTCCAGGTGGCGCCCTCATCTGAAAGCGGTCATCGCTACTCTGGAGAGCTGTACATGCCGATTTCTCAATCGCTGGTCCGCCGCCTGAAATCCGGCACCCTGTTGCTGGGTGCCGCCTTCACCACGGCGACTGTCCTCTGGCAGCCGGGCCTGAGCCTGGCCCAGCCCACGAGCGCGCCTGCCGTCACCGGTTCTGCGGCACCGCGCGGACTGCCCGATTTCGCCGACCTGGCCGAGCAGGTCGGCCCTTCGGTGGTCAATATCCGGACCACCGAGAAAGTCGTGCCAGGCCAGGCCGGCAGCCAGGAAGAGCAGATGCTCGAGTTCTTCCGCCGCTTCGGCCTGCCGGTGCCGCCCGGCGCCAGCCCGCGCGGTCCGCGGCAGAATCCGGCCCCCGAGGAGCGCCCGCGCGGCGTCGGTTCGGGCTTCGTGCTGAGCTCTGATGGCACCATCATGACCAACGCCCATGTGGTCGAAGGCGCCGAGGAGGTCATCGTGACGCTGACCGACAAGCGCGAGTTCAAGGCCAAGGTCATCGGCGCCGACAAGCGCAGCGATGTCGCGGTGGTCAAAATCGAGGCGCGCGGCCTGCAGCCGGTCAGGATCGGCGACATCGGCCGCCTGCGCGTCGGTGAGTGGGTGATGGCGATCGGCTCGCCGTTCGGGCTCGAGAGCACGGTCACCGCCGGCATCGTCAGCGCCAAGCAGCGCGAGACTGGCGACTACCTGCCCTTCATTCAGACCGATGTCGCGATCAACCCCGGCAACTCGGGCGGGCCGCTGATCAACCTGCGCGGCGAGGTGGTCGGCATCAACAGCCAGATCTACTCGCGCTCGGGCGGCTTCCAGGGCATCTCGTTCGCGATCCCGATCGACGAGGCGGTGCGCGTGTCGGACCAGTTGCGCGCCAGTGGCAAGGTCACGCGCGGGCGCATCGGCGTCTCGATTGCCGGCGTCGACCCGGACATCGCCGAATCGCTCGGCTTGAAGAAGGCCGAGGGTGCGCTGGTGCGCGGCGTCGAGGAAGGCTCGCCGGCGGCCAAGGCCGGTGTTGAGGCCGGCGACATCATCGTCAAGTTCGATGGCAAGGCGGTCGAGAAATCGGCCGACCTGCCGCGCCTGGTCGGCAACACCAAGCCTGGCGCCAAGGTCGGCCTGACGGTCTGGCGCCGCGGCGCCTACAAGGAGCTGCGCCTGACCGTGGTCGCGCTCGAGGAGGAAAAGGTTGCCAAGGCGGCGGGTGCTGAGAAACCGTCGGCCAAGTCCTCGGGCGCGGCGCAGGCGCTCGGTCTGGCGCTGCGCGAGCTCGACGCCGAGGAGCGCGCCGCGCTCAAGCTGCGCGGCGGCCTGGTCGTGGTCGATGCCGCTGGCGCCGCCGCGCGCGCCGGCTTGTCCGACGGCGACGTGATCCTGGCGGTCGCGAACCGCGAAATCCTGGGTCTGAAGGACTTCGAGGCCGCGTTGGCTGGCCTCGACAAGGGGCGTGCCGTCAACCTGCTGGTGCGCCGTGGCGACTGGGTCCAGTACTTCGTAATCAGGCCGAATTCGCGTTGAACGGGCTTTTGCCTACAATCGAGCCTTAGCTTCTGTATAGCCAGACTCCGGCTCTGGGCGCGTCAATTCCTGGCGCGCCTGTTTTTTTGTTGGGCAGCCTGCCCGCCCCGCTGGACAAGTCCGACCGCCCGCGATGAACCACATTCGAAATTTCTCCATCATTGCCCACATCGACCACGGCAAGTCCACCCTGGCCGATCGACTGATCTCGCGCTGCGGGGGGCTGAGCGACCGCGAAATGAGCGAGCAGGTGCTCGACTCGATGGACCTCGAGAAGGAGCGCGGCATCACGATCAAGGCCCAGACTGCCGCGCTGCAGTACAAGGCCCGCGATGGCCAGATCTACAACCTGAACCTGATCGACACCCCCGGCCACGTCGACTTCTCCTACGAAGTCAGCCGCTCGCTGTCGGCCTGTGAAGGCGCGCTGCTGGTGGTCGATGCGTCCCAGGGCGTGGAAGCCCAGACCGTGGCCAACTGCTACACCGCGCTCGACCTCGGCGTGCATGTGCTGCCGGTGCTCAACAAGATGGATCTGCCCAACGCCGATCCCGACAACGCCCGCGCCGAGATCGAGGACGTGATCGGCATCGACGCGACCGACGCGATCCCCTGTTCGGCCAAGACCGGCATGGGCATCGACGAGATCCTCGAGCTGGTCGTGGCCCAGGTGCCGCCGCCCAAGGGCAACCCGGACGGCCCGCTGCGCGCGATGATCGTCGACAGCTGGTTTGACGCCTATGTCGGCGTCGTGATGCTGGTGCGCGTGGTCGACGGTACGCTGAACCGCGGCGACAAGATCAAGCTGATGGCGACCGAGGCGCTCTACAACGCCGAAAAGCTCGGCGTCTTCACGCCGCACAACGAGCCGCGTCCGGCGCTCAGGGCGGGCGAGGTCGGCTACATCATCGCCGGCATCAAGGAGCTGACGGCGGCCAAGGTCGGCGACACCATCACCGCCATCAAGACCAGCAGCGGCGCCAACCTGCCGTTCGCGACCGAGGCGCTGCCGGGCTTCAAGGAAGTCCAGCCCCAGGTGTTCGCCGGCCTGTACCCGACCGAGGCCAGCGAATACGACTCGCTGCGCGACGCGCTCGAGAAGCTGCAGCTCAACGACGCGGCGCTGCGCTACGAGCCCGAGGTGTCGCAGGCGCTGGGCTTCGGTTTCCGCTGCGGCTTCCTGGGCCTGCTGCACATGGAGATCGTGCAGGAGCGCCTCGAGCGCGAGTTCGACCAGGACCTGATCACGACCGCGCCGAGCGTGGTCTACCAGGTCGCCAAGGGCGACGGCGAGATCATCATGGTCGAGAACCCGTCCAAGATGCCCGACCAGGGCCGGATCCAGGAGATCCGCGAGCCGATCGTCACGGTCCACCTCTACATGCCGCAGGAATATGTCGGCGCCGTCATGACGCTGGCGAACCAGAAGCGCGGCGTGCAGATGAACATGGCCTACCACGGCAAGCAGGTCATGCTGACCTACGAACTGCCGCTGGGCGAGATCGTGCTCGACTTCTTCGACAAGCTGAAATCCGTCAGCCGCGGCTACGCCTCGATGGACTACGAGTTCAAGGAGTACCGCGCCTCCGACGTGGTCAAGGTCGACATCCTGCTCAACGGCGAGAAGGTCGATGCGCTGTCGATCATCGTCCACCGCAGCCAGTCGGCCTACCGCGCCCGCGCCGTGGTCGCCAAGATGCGCGAGATCATCAGCCGCCAGCAGTTCGACGTCGCGATCCAGGCCGCCATCGGCGCCAACATCATCGCGCGCGAGACCGTCAAGGCGCTGCGCAAGAACGTGCTGGCCAAGTGCTATGGTGGCGACATCAGCCGCAAGAAGAAGCTGCTCGAGAAGCAGAAGGCCGGCAAGAAGCGCATGAAGCAGATCGGCTCGGTCGAGGTGCCGCAGGAAGCCTTCCTGGCCATCCTGCAGGTGGAGGAATGATGAGCGACGACAAGATGGCGACGCTGACCGGCATCCTGCTGGCGGCTTTCGGCGGCTATGGCCTGGCCTGGTACCTGGGTCTGGCCGAGGGCAACTTCGCGTTGCTGCTGTTCCTGGTCACGGTCGTGACCGGCATCTACTGGGTGGCCGAGAAGCGGATCTTCCTGCCGCGCCGCCGCGCCGCCGCCGAGCAACTGGTGGCCGAACAGGCGCGTCGCAGCGCCGAGCTCGAGCGCATGGGCGTCAAGGCCGACAGCATCGACATCGCCGATGCGCAGCACAAGCTGCTGGCCCAGCCCTGGTGGTTGGACTGGACCGCCGGCCTGTTCCCGGTGATCGTGGTGGTGTTCCTGCTGCGCAGCTTCCTGTTCGAGCCGTTCAAGATTCCCTCGGGCTCGATGATTCCGACCCTGCGCGTGGGCGACCTGATCCTGGTCAACAAGTTCCATTACGGCGTGCGCCTGCCGGTGCTCCACACCAAGGTGCTGGCCAACAACGAGCCGCAGCGCGGCGACGTGATGGTGTTCCGCTACCCGCCGCAGCCCAGCCTGGACTACATCAAGCGCGTGGTGGGTGTGCCGGGCGACGAGGTGGCCTACCTGAACAAGCGCCTGACCGTCAACGGCCAGCCCGTTCCCACCGCCAGCGCGCCCGAGTTCTTCGACTCCGACTCGATGCGCTATGCCCGTCAGTTCGAGGAGCGCCATGGTGGCAAGACCTACCACACGCTCAACGACGACGAGCGTCCGGCCTTCATCCCCGGCGCCAGCGACTTCCCGTACAAGGACCAATGCCGCTACAGCGTCGAGGGCGTGGTCTGCAAGGTGCCGGCCGGCCACTATTTCATGATGGGCGACAATCGCGACAATTCGCTCGACTCGCGCTACTGGGGCTTCGTGCCCGAGGCCAACATCGTTGGCAAGGCCTTCTTCGTCTGGATGAATTTCGGCGACCTGGGCCGCATCGGCGCCTTCGAGTGATGGGCAATCCGCCCGCCAGCCATTAAGATGCGGGCAGGATGGCATTCGGGAGGGCGATGATGAAAACCAGAGAACGCGGCTTGGGCCTGGTCAGTCTGATCCTGGTCAGCGCGATGGTGGTGGCGCTCGGAGCGGTGCTGGTACGCATCGTTCCGACCGTGATCGAGTACCAGTCTATCCAGCGCGCCGCCCAGCGCGCCTCACAGGGCGGCACCGTGGCCGAGGTCCGCAGCCTGTTCGACAAGGCGGCCGCCATCGATGACATCAGCTCGATCGACGGCCGCGACCTCGAGATCAGCAAGCAGAACGACCGGGTGATCGTCGAGTTCGCCTACGAACGCGAGATCCATCTGGCCGGCCCCGCCTGGCTGGTCATGCGTTATTCCGGCCGCTCGAAGTGAGCGCCGGCCTGAAGGGAATACACAGCTTTTGAATGCCGATTTGCTGGCGCTGCAACAGCGCCTGGGATACCGTTTTACTTCCGTCCCGCTGCTTGAGCGGGCGCTGACCCACCGCAGCCATTGCGCCGATCACTACGAGCGGCTCGAGTTCCTGGGCGACTCGGTGCTGAGCCTGGCCGTCTCGGGCCTGCTCTATGAAAGACTGAGCCGCCAGCACGAGGGCGAGCTCTCGCGCATCCGCGCCAACCTGGTCAAGGAAGACACGCTGGCGGGCATCGCCGCCACGCTGGCCCTCTCGGGCCTGCTGCGCCTGGGCGAGGGCGAACTGCGCTCGGGTGGCCAGCGCAAGCCCTCCATCCTGGCCGACGTGGTCGAGGCCCTCATCGGCGCGGTCTACCTCGATGCTGGCTTCGCCCAGGCCGAGGCACTGGTGCGCCGGCTCTACCAGGATGTCGACATCAATCCGGCCATGAGCGCGAGCAGCAAGGATGCCAAGACTGCCCTGCAGGAATGGCTGCAGAGCCGCAAGATGAAGCTGCCGACCTACCGCGTGACCGCAATCAAGGGCGAGGCGCATCGCCAGACCTTCGAGGTCGAGTGCGAGATCGAGTCCGGCCAGCGCCAACCCGGCAGCGGCGTCTCGCGCCGCGCCGCCGAGCAGGCCGCCGCGGCAGCCCTGCTGCAACAACTGAACAAGAATCCGAAATGAGCCGACCCCTTACTCCCAAGTCCGATCCCGCCGCCAAGTCCATGCCGAACCAGGACCTCGACGCCATGCTGGCCGGCGCGCTGCGCAAGTCCAGCAAGGCGCAAGCCACAGCCCCCGAAGCCGAACCGGCCGAGCCGCTGGGCCCCAAGCGCTGCGGCTATATCGCGATCGTCGGCAAGCCCAACGTCGGCAAGTCCACGCTGCTCAATGCACTGGTGGGCCAGAAGGTCAGCATCACCTCGAGCAAGGCTCAGACCACGCGCCACCGCATCACCGGCCTGCGCACGCTGGGCGCGACCCAGTTCGTCTTCGTCGATACGCCGGGCTTCCAGACCCGGCACGGCAATGCGCTGAACCGCTCGCTCAACAAGACCGTGCTCGGCGCGGTGACCGATGTCGACCTGATCGTGTTCGTGGTCGAGGCCGGCAACTTCCATTCGGCCGATGCCAAGGTGCTTGAGCTGCTGCCCAAGAACATCCCGGTCATCCTGCTGGCCAACAAGCTCGACATGGTGCACCGCCGCGCCGAACTGGCGCCCTGGCTGGCCGAGATGCAACAGCGCCATCCCTTTGCCGAATTCGTGCCGATGTCGGCCAAGAGCGCCAAGGACGTGCAGCGCTTCTACGCCATCTGCGAGAAATACCTGCCCGAGCAGGATTGGATACACGATGCCGACGACCTGACTGACCGCAGCGAGCGCTTCATGGCGGCCGAGATGGTGCGCGAGAAGCTGTTCCGCCTGACCGGTGACGAGCTGCCCTACACCTCGACCGTCATCATCGACAAGTTCGAGGAAGAGGGCAAGCTGCGCCGCATCGCCGCGACCATCGTGGTCGAGCGCGACGGCCACAAGGGCATGGTGATCGGCGACAAGGGCGAGAAGCTCAAGCGCATCGGCACCGAGGCGCGCCAGGAGCTGGAAAAGCTCTGGGGCGGCAAGGTCTTCCTTGAGCTCTGGGTCAAGGTGCGCTCCGGCTGGGCCGACGACGACGCCCGCGTGCGCAGCTTCGGCTACGAGTAAGCGCTGGCGCGCCGATGGCCAGCCCCAGGCCCAAGCTGCCGCGCGTCCACGAGGAGCCGGCCTATGTGCTGCACCGCCATGACTGGAGCGAATCCAGCCTGATCCTGGAGGTGTTCAGCCGTCGCCATGGCCGGGTCGCGCTGGTGGCCAAGGGCGTCAAGCGTCCGACCTCCCAGTACCGGCCGGTGCTGTTGCCGCTGCAGCCGCTGCGCCTGGGCTGGGGCGGCGATGCCGAGGTCCGCACGCTGAGCAGCGCGCAGTGGCAGGGCGGGCATGTGATGCCCTCGGGCGACAAGCTGCTGGCGGGCTATTACCTCAACGAGCTGCTGCTCAAGCTGCTCGCGCGCGATGACGCGCACCCCCAGCTGTTCGACCATTACGCCGATGCGGTGCTGGCGCTGGCCGAGGGCCAGGAAGCGCAGGCCGCCGTGGTGCGCGCCTTCGAGCTGCTGATCCTGCGCGAGGCCGGCCTACTGCCGGCGCTCGACCTCGAGTGTGCCAGCCTGGCGCAGTTGCTACCCGACGCCCATTACCGGCTCGAGCCCGAGGCCGGCCTGCGCCTGGTCCCGGCAGCGGGTGGCCTGCCGCCCCAAGCCCATCACGCCTTGCCGGGCGAGTCCTGGCTGGCAGTGCAGGCGGCGCTGGACGACCCCCATCCCTTTGCCGCGCTGCTGCGGGTCTGCCATGGCGCGCGTGGCAATGCCTTGCGCCAGCCACTGCGCCAGCTGCTGCACTACCATAGCGGCGTGCGCGTGTTCCAGACCCGCCAGCTGATGCTGGACGTACGGCGCCTGCGGCCTTTGCACCCGCCTGAACCCTTACCGACACCATGAACCCCACCGCCTCCCTGCTCAGCGTCCAGCCTGCCGCCAGCCTACCGACCGCCTTGTCCGTCAACGTCAACAAGGTCGCGCTGGTGCGCAACACCCGCCACCTGGGCATCCCGAGCGTCACGCGTGCCGCGCAGCAATGCCTGGAGGCCGGCGCGCAGGGCATCACCGTGCACCCGCGCCCGGACGCCCGCCATATCCGCGAGCAGGATGTGTTCGACCTGCAGGCCCTGCTGCAGGACTGGCCGCAGCGCGAGTTCAACATCGAAGGCAATCCGTTCCACAACCTGATGGAGATCGTGCGCCAGGTGCGGCCGCAGCAGGCCACCTTCGTGCCCGACAGCGAAGGCCAGTTCACCAGCGACCATGGCTGGAACCTGGCGCAGGACGGCGAGCGCCTGCGCCCGCTGATCGCTGAATGCCGCACGCTGGGCGTGCGCGTCAGCCTGTTCATGGACCCGGTGCCCGAGGCGATGGCGCAGGTCAGGGCGCTGGGGGCTGACCGCATCGAGCTCTACACCGAGCCCTACGCGGCCGCCTGGGGCCATGCGACCCAGGCCGAGCAGCTCGAGCGCTACCGCGCCGCGGCCCAGGCCGCGCTCGACGCCGGCCTCGGCATCAACGCCGGCCATGACCTGAACCGCGACAACCTGGCCGATTTCCTGCGCGGGGTGCCGGGGGTGGCCGAGGTCTCGATCGGACACGCGCTGATCGCCGATGCGCTCGAACTCGGCTACGGTGCCACCGTGCGCGCCTACCTGGACTGCATCCTGGCCGCACGCGCCTGAACCCAGCAGCCCGGACCATGATCTACGGCATCGGCACCGACATCTGCGACGTGCGCCGCATCCGCGACAGCCTCTCGCGCCACGGCGAGCGCTTCGCCGAGAAGATCCTCAGCGAGGCCGAGCTGGCGACCTGGCGCTCACGCAGCGAGCGCTGGCCCGAGCGCGGCGTGCGCTACCTGGCGACCCGCTTCTCGGCCAAGGAAGCCTTCAGCAAGGCGATCGGCATGGGGATGCGCATGCCGATGACCTGGCGCGATTGCGAGATCGCCAAGCTGCCCAGCGGCCAGCCCGTGATCTTGCTGCACCGTGGCCTGAAGGACTGGTTCGAGGGCCAGGGCCTGAACGCCCATGTCAGCGTCACCGACGAAACCGATTACGCCGCCAGCTTCGTGGTGGTGGAGCGCAAAGGCGGCGAAACCCTGCCATCAGGAACGATATGACTCCACATTCCCCGCTGATCATCGACATCGCCGGCACCAAGCTCAGCAAGACCGACAAGCAGCGCCTGGCGCACCCGTTGGTCGGTGGCGTGATCCTGTTCGCCCGCAACTGGGAGAACCGTGCGCAGCTGACCAAGCTTTGCCGCAAGATCAAGAAGGTCCGCTCCGACCTGCTGATCTGCGTCGATCACGAGGGCGGGCGGGTGCAGCGCTTTCGCCGTGACGGCTTTACCCACCTGCCGCCGATGCGCGCCTTCGGCCATATCTGGCTTGAGGGCGACGGCTCGGCCACTGGTGCTGCCGCGCTGGCGGCCTGCAATGCCGCGACCGCGGCCGGCTATGTGCTGGCGTCCGAGCTGCGCGCCTGCGGGGTCGATTTCAGCTTTGCCCCGGTGCTCGACCTCGACCATGGTGGCAGCAGCGTGATCGGCGACCGCGCCTTCGCGCGCGACCCGCGCATGGTGACCCTGCTGGCGCAGGCGCTGATGCATGGCCTGCGCCAGGCCGGCATGGCCAACTGCGGCAAGCATTTTCCCGGCCACGGCTGGGCCACCGCCGATTCGCATGTCGACATGCCGGTCGACGAACGGGTGCTCGACGCCATCCTGGCCGATGACGCCGCGCCCTACGGCTGGCTCAATGCCAGCTTGAGCAGCGTGATGCCGGCCCATGTGATCTACCCGCAGGTCGACACGCGCCCGGCCGGCTTCTCCAGCCTCTGGCTCGGCGAGGTGCTGCGCCGCCGCCTGGGCTTCACGGGTGCGGTGTTCAGCGACGACCTGTCGATGAAGGGCGCCCGCCAGCTCGGGGGGCGCGAGCTCAGCTACACCGAGGCCGCGATCACCGCGCTCGAAGCCGGCTGCGATCTGGTGCTGCTGTGCAACCAGTCACTGCTCGAGGACGGCGCTCCGATCGACGAATTCCTCGCCGGCATGAGCGAGGCGCTGCTCAAGGGCCGCTGGACCGCGCGCGAGACCAGCGAACTGCGCCGGCAAGAGCTGCTGCCCAGGGACAAGGCACTCAAGTGGGATCAGCTGATGGTCGAGCCTAGGTATATGCACGCGCTGTCGCTGCTGCCTTGAGCGTTCCGACAGGTTTGGGGCGTTGTCTGCAATGGTTAGGTGCGGCGCTTACTGCGCCACCCAGAGCGGCTGGCCGATGGGCGAGCACAGCGCCAGGAAGGCCGTGACGTTCATGATGACCGTGCCCCAGAAGACCGAGCGGAACTCGGCCTTCGTGGACTTGTGGCGCAGGAACTGCTGTGCGAGCAGTGCGCCCGGCCAGCCTCCGGCCAGAGCGAGGAAGTGGAGCGTGCTTTCTGGCGTCCGCCAAGCGCCACGCACGGCGGCTGACTTGTCGAGGGCGTAGGTCAGGAATGTGAAGGCGCTTGTCGCCACATAGACCAGAGCCAGCCAGGCCGGTGGGCGCCAAACGAGGATTGCCACGAGGTACAGAACCAAGAAGCCCGGAATCGCAAACAAGGTCGCGGTTCCCCATTGGGCAGGGGAGCGCAGTGGCCTCTCTCTTTGCGCAGCAGGGTATGAGGTGCGGACGGGCTCGACATTCTTGGCGCGCTTCTTGCCCTGCGGCCCCGTCTCGACCTCAAAGGAAACGGCCTGGCCTGCTTGCGGCCGACCGGCGAGTTGCCTAAATGCCTTGATGTGGACAAAGATCTCTTGCCCACTTTGTGTGGGCTCGATGAAGCCAAAACCGCGCTCATCATTCCACTGCGACAGCACGCCTTCGAAACGCATCTGCATCGACTTTCCTCCCTCTGGACAGTGTCGCATGAGGGAGTCTGGCTGCCAAGCTGCGTGCTTAGGCGAGGCCTCGGTCCGACAGGCCTGGCCGCCAGATGGCATTCTGGCGCTGCCGACCCGAGCCCAGGCGCTTACTTCAAGGCCTTGACGCGCGCCAGCTCCGTGCGCAGCAGTTGGACCATGGCCGGGTCGTAGGTCTGCAGCACGCGATCGACCACGCCCTGGGTCGCCTGGCGCATGCGTGCCAATTCCGCGGCCGGCACGGGTGTGAACTGCATGCCGCCGGCGGTCAACTCGTCGACGGCCCGCTTGGCCTGTGCCCGGCTGACCTGGCGCTCGTAATCACGGGCTTCGATCGCGGCAGAGCGCAGGATCTTCTGCTCGTCGCTTGAGAGCTTGTCCCAGAACTTCTTGCTGACCAGCACCGCGATCACGCCATAGGCATGGCTGGTCGAGCTCAGGTATTTCTGCGTCTCGTTCAGCTTGGCCGAGCGCGTGATCAGGTAGGGGTTTTCCTGCGCGTCGAGCGCCTTGCTTTCCAGCGCGCCGTAGAGTTCGGCGAACGACATCGGCACCGGATTGGTCTTGAGCGCCTTGAAGGTCTCGATGAAGACCGGATTCTGCTGCACGCGGATCTTCAGGCCTTCCAGGTCCTCCAGGCGCTTGATCGGGCGCTTGCTGTTCGTGACATGGCGAAAGCCGTTTTCCCAGAAGGCCAGGCCGACCAGGCCCTTTTCCGGCAACTTGGCCAGCAGCGCCTGGCCGAACGGACCGTCGAGCAGGGCATCGGCCTGTTCCGGCGTGTCGACCAGGAAGGGCAGGTCGAGCAGCGCAAAATCCTTCACCATGCCCGCAATCGGCGGCGTGCCGGGAGCGAACATTTCCTGCACGCCACCGGCCAGCGCCGATAGCTGCTGCATCTCGTTGCCGAGCTGCAGGGCCGGGAATTCGCGCACCTTGAGCTTGCCGCCGCTCCTGGCCGCGACCAGATCGGAGAACTTCTTGACGCCGAAGCTGATCGGGTGGTCCGCATTGACCGGGTGGCCGATGCGGATCGTGCGTTCCTCTATCGTCTGGGAATTCGCCGCCGAACCCAGCAGCAGGGCGGCAGCCACTGCGGCCACTTGCGACAGTTTGAACAGATTCATTTTGACTCCTCGGGCATTTTCTTATGGGATAGCACTGCCGGTCACGGGGGATGACCTGCATCTGTTGCCACTGGAACAGCATTCCGTGGCAGATGCATCATAAGCAAGGAAATGCTTCTTTCCGGGGTGCTAGGGTATGCCCTGATAGAAGTGTCATTTCAGCAAGTCATGCCCGATCCTGGCTGCACCGGGCCAGTCCACGCATACAACTCGCAACCATTGGATGCAGACTGAAACACTCTCAAGCTCCGATGCGCCGGACAATCGGCATACAGCATCCGGACTCGAAGAGTCCACGCATTTCAGTATAGGTATCCTTTTCATGCAGAACATCGCCCGCCTGGCCAAGCCCCTGACCGCTATCCTGTTGTTGCCCGCCATCATGGCCTGCGCCCCCATGTCCCATCGGCAGCAGAACACGGCCGTCGGTGCCGGGGTCGGTGCCGTGGCGGGATCGATCCTGACCGGCGGCAGCACCCTGGGCACCCTGGGTGGTGCTGCCATCGGTGGCGTCATCGGCAACGGCACCGACGGCCGCTCCAGGCGCCGCTAAGGCCGGACCAGCCATGCCTGCATCGCGCAGCCTGCCTGGTGGCGGCAGGTAGCAAGCGCAAGCGTCAGCAAAAAGCCCCGCTTCCTGGGCGGAAAGCGGGACTTTGACGCGATGTTCCTGGCTTGCCAGGGCGGGTGGGGCTTCAGGCCACCGCGTCAGCGCTCTGGCGCTGCAGCATCGCCAGCGTGCTGGCAATCGTCGCGCGCAGTTCACGCCGGTCGCAGATGAAGTCGACCGCGCCCTTGGTCTGCAGGAACTCGGCGCGCTGGAAGCCTTCGGGCAGCTTGACGCGCACGGTGCTTTCGATCACGCGCGGACCGGCAAAGCCGATCAGCGCCTTGGGTTCGGCGATCACGACATCGCCCATGAAGGCGAAGCCGGCCGAGACGCCGCCCATGGTCGGGTCGGTCAGCACGCTGATGTAGGGCAGGCCCTTCTTGGCCAGTCGGGTCAGCGCGGCGTTGGTCTTGGCCATCTGCATCAGCGACAGCAGGCCTTCCTGCATGCGTGCGCCACCAGTGGCGGTGAAGCAGAGGAAGGGCACCTTCTGCTCGATCGCGGTCTCGACGCCGCGCACGAAGCGCTCGCCGACCACCGAGCCCATCGAGCCGCCCATGAAGTCGAATTCGAAGCAGGCCACCACGACCGGTATGGTGTGGATGGCGCCGCCCTGGACGATCAGTGCATCGGTCTCGCCGGTCGCTTCCAGCGCTTCTTTGAGGCGCTCGGGGTATTTGCGGCTGTCCTTGAACTTGAGCGAGTCGACCGGAATGACTTCCTGGCCGATCTCGTAGCGTCCCTCTGCGTCGAGGAAGGCGTTCAGGCGCTCGCGCGCGCCGATCCGGTGGTGATGCGAGCAATGCGGGCAGACGTTCTGGTTCTTTTCCAGGTCGGTCTTGTAGAGCACGGCGTCGCAGCTCGGGCATTTAGTCCACAGGCCCTCGGGCATGCTGCGGCGCTCGCTCGGGTCGGTGCGGGAAATCTTCGGGGGGAGCAGTTTTTCCAGCCAGGACATGGATTCTCCTTGCTTGATGGCGGTTGAGGGCCCGGCCGCTGGACGGCGACCGGGCTCGCGAATGGCCGTAATTATGCGCGCAAGCTGTCGAGTGCCTGACGGATGCCGCCCAGGAACTCGGCGGCCACCGGGGCGACGCGCTCGCGCGGCTCGTTCTCGATCAGCTGGATCAGCTTGGTGCCGATCACGACCGCGTCGGCGCTGCGGCCGACCGCGCAGGCAGTCGCCGCGTCGCGGATGCCAAAGCCGACGCCGACCGGGGTGTTCACATGCTGGCGAATGCGCGGCAGCATGGCCTCGACCGCGTCGGTGTCGAGGTGGCCGGCACCGGTCACGCCCTTGAGCGAGACATAGTAGACATAGCCGCTGGCGATGCGGCCGACCTGCGCCATGCGCTCGTCGGTCGAGGTCGGCGCCAGCAGGAAGATCAGGTCCAGTCCATGGGATTTCAGCGTGGCAGCGAATTCCTCGCATTCCTCGGGCGGATAGTCGACGATCAGCATGCCGTCGACGCCGGCCGCTGCCGCATCGCGCGCGAAGCTGTGCTGGCCATGCTTGATCTCGTAGCGCTCGACCGGATTCGCATAGCCCATCAGCACGACCGGGGTCGTGGCGTCCTGCTGGCGGAATTCGCGCACCATGGCCAGCACCTGGCTCAGGCCGATGCCAAAGCCCAGCGCTCTCTCGCCGGCCTTCTGGATCACCGGGCCGTCGGCCATCGGGTCCGAGAACGGCACGCCGAGCTCGATCACGTCGCAGCCGGCCTTGACCATGGCATGTAGCAGTTCGGGTGTGATGTCGGCGTAGGGGAAGCCGGCGGTGACATAGGGGATCAGCGCCTTGCGGCCCTGGGCCTGCAGCTGCTGGAAGGTGGTTTCGATACGGCTCATGTCGGGTTCCTCAGGCGCGCGGGCTCAGGGTGACGGGCTCGTACTCGCCCTTGACGGTCTGGCCGCGGCAGCTCGGGCGGCAGTAGAAATCGGCCTTGGACAGGTCGGCGACGGTGCCGATGTCCTTGTCGCCGCGGCCCGACAGGTTGACCAGGATGGTCTGGTCGCTGCGCATGGTCTTGGCCAGCTTCATCGCGTAGGCCAGTGCATGGCTGGACTCGAGCGCGGGGATGATGCCCTCGGTGCGGCACAGGTAGTGGAAGGCATCGAGCGCTTCCTGGTCGGTGATGCCGACATACTCGGCGCGGCCGATGTCCTTCAGGTAGGCATGCTCGGGGCCGACGCCGGGGTAGTCCAGGCCGGCGCTGACGCTGTGGGTCTCGGTGATCTGGCCATCCTCGTTCTGCAGGATGTAGGTGCGGTTGCCGTGCAGCACGCCGGGCTGGCCCAGCTGCAGCGAGGCCGAGTGCTTGCCGCTCTCCAGGCCTTCGCCAGCGGCCTCGACGCCGATCAGGCGCGTCTTGTCGTGCGAAATATAGGGGTGGAAAATGCCCATCGCGTTGCTACCGCCACCGACGCAGGCCACGACCGCATCGGGCTGCAGTTCGGTGCCGTTGCCCGGCAGGCGCAGCTCGCCCAGCATCTCGGGCATCTGGGTCAGGCATTCCTCGCCGATCACGCTCTGGAAGTCGCGCACCATCATCGGATAGGGGTGCGGGCCGGCCACGGTGCCGATGATGTAGAAGGTGTTCTCGACGTTGGTGACCCAGTCGCGCATCGCCTCGTTCAACGCGTCCTTCAGCGTCTTGCTGCCGGACTCGACCGGCACCACGGTGGCGCCGAGCAGCTTCATGCGGTAGACGTTGGGGCTCTGGCGCTTGACGTCCTCGGCACCCATGTAGACCACGCACTCGAGGCCGTAGCGGGCGCAGATGGTCGCGGTCGCCACGCCATGCTGGCCGGCGCCGGTCTCGGCGATCACGCGCGGCTTGCCCATGCGCTTGGCGAGCATGGCCTGGCCGATCACGTTGTTGATCTTGTGTGCGCCGGTGTGATTCAGGTCCTCGCGCTTGAGGAAGATCTGCGCGCCGCCCATCTCGCGGCTGGTGCGCGCGGCGTGGTAGATCGGCGAGGGACGGCCGACGAAATGCTTGAGCTCGTAGTGGAACTCGGCCAGGAAGGCCGGGTCATGCTGGTACTTGGCGTAGGCGTCCTTGAGTTCCTGGATCGCGTGCGTCAGCGTTTCGCTGATAAAACTGCCGCCGTAGGGACCGAAATGGCCCTTCACGTCGGGTTGGTGGTAGTCAAACATGGCAGGTTTCCGATCTGGTGCGGGCGACGCCTGGCGCGCGCCCTGGGGTCCGGGAATAGGGTGGGCTGCCGGTACCGGATGGATGGCAGCCTGGGTATCTCAGGTCGCGTCGGCTTGGCGCACGGCAGCGACGAAGCGGTCGATCAGCTCGGGGCTCTTGATGCCCTTGGCGGACTCCACGCCCGAGCTCACGTCAACCGCCCACGGGCGTACGAGACGGATGCCATCGATCACATTTGCAGGTGTGAGTCCACCAGACAAAACGAGGCGAGCGCTGGCGTTTAGTTGCGGGTGTGACCAATTGAAAGCTGTCCAGTCAAAAGCGACGCCGCCACCGCCGTAGCCCTGCACATGGGCGTCCAGCAGGATGGCCTGGGCATCGGCGTAATCCTGAGCATATTCTAGGAGATCGAAGCTGCGCGCGCCATCACCGACCGGCACCCGGGCCGCGCGCAGGAAGGGTCGGGCGTTAACCCGGCATTGCTCGGGCGTCTCGTCGCCGTGGAACTGCAGCAGCGCGTTGGGCACCGCCTGCAGTCCGGCCGCGATCTCGGCCGCGCTGGCATTGACGAACAGCAGCACCGGGGTCACGAACGGCGGCAGCAGCCGCGCCAGTTCGCCGGCGCGCGCTGGCGTGACGGCGCGCGGGCTGGGTGGGTAGAGCACGAAGCCGATCGCGTCGGCGCCGGCCTGCACCGCGTGCCGCACATCGGCCTCGCGCGTCAGGCCGCAGATCTTGATTCTGGTACGTTTCATCATCCTGGCAGCCAGTCGAAGCCGGCCACGCTGTCGGGCAGGCCCCAGTGCGGCTCATAGCGTGGGCCGAGAAAATAGAGTCCGTCGGGGGAGAAGGTCGGTGCCGCGATCTCGCGGCTGCGCGCGTCGCGCACCTCGGCCATCCAGTCGGGCGTGCGCAGTCCCTGTCCGACCGCCAGCAGGCAGCCCATGATGTTGCGGATCATGTGGTGCAGGAAGGCGCTGGCCTCGAATTCGAAGCGCCAGTAGGCGCCGTGGCGGCTGATGTCGATCCGGCGCAGGTCCTTGACCGGCGACAGCGCCTGGCATTGCGCGGCGCGAAAGCTGCTGAAGTCATGCTGGCCCAGCAAGTGCTGCGCGGCTTCCTCCATCGCGGCCTGGTCGAGCGGGCGAAACACCCAGCCCACGCGCCCGCTGTCCAGGCTCGGGCGCACCGGCGACTCGAGCAGCACATAGGCATAGCGCCGCGCAATCGCGCTGGCGCGGCAGTGAAAGGCGGCGGGCACCACGTGCGCCCACTGCACCGCGATGTCGTCGGGCAGGTAGCGGTTGCTGCCACGCACCCAGGAGTTCATGACGCGCTCGACCTCGGTGTCGAAATGCACCACCTGCATCAGGCCGTGCACGCCTGCATCGGTGCGGCCGGCGCACAGGGTCGAGACCGGCCGGTCGGCAAATTGCGCCAGCGCCTTTTCGAGCTGGTCCTGCACGGTCCGGCCGCTGGGCTGGCTTTGCCAGCCCTGGTAGGCGCTGCCGAGATAGCTGATACCGAGTGCAATCCGCAAAATGGGTCTTTTCTCAGAAAGGGCTGTGGCCCAGGCGCAGTGGCCGCGCCACAGTACGCGGCTGGCGTTGCACCTGGGGCCAGGTTCCGGCCGCAGCCGGATGGTGGTTTGCGCTCTGGGTCGCCAGCCGGTCTGCAGGGCAGGGGCGGGCGACCGGTTTCACGTCAGGCTGCCAGCAGGATGCGCAGCATGCGGCGCAGCGGCTCGGCCGCGCCCCACAGCAGCTGGTCGCCGATCACGAAGGCCGACAGGTACTCGGGGCCCATGTTGAGCTTGCGCACGCGGCCGACGCCGACTTCCAAGCCGCCGGTGATGGCGGCCGGGGTCAGTTCCTTGACGGTGACGGCGCGGTCGTTCTCGACGAACTTGACCCAGGGATTGCCGCCCTTGATGATGGCCTCGATCTCTTCCAGCGGCAGGTCCTTCTTGAGCTTCAGGGTCAGCGCCAGGCTGTGGCAGCGCATGGCGCCGATGCGCACGCACAGGCCGTCGACCGGAATGGTGGCTTCGGTGCCGAGGATCTTGTTGACCTCGGCCTGGCCCTTCCACTCTTCCTTGGACTGGCCGTTGGGTAGCTGCACGTCGATCCAGGGGATCAGGCCGCCGGCCAGCGGGGCGCCGAAGAACTCGGTCGGCACGTCCTCGCGGATGGTCTTGGCGACCTTGCGGTCGATCTCGAGGATGGCCGATGCCGGGGTGGCCAGCTCGTCAGCGACGGCGGCATGGACCACGCCCATGCCCTTGAGCAGTTCGCGCATGTGGTTGGCGCCGCCGCCCGAAGCCGCCTGGTAGGTCATCGAGCTGACCCATTCGACCAGACCGGCCTTGAACAGGCCACCCAGGCCCATCAGCAGGATCGAGTTGGTGCAGTTGCCGCCGATCCAGTTCTTGCCGCCATTGGCCAGCGACTGCTTGATCAGCTCGTCGTTGACCGGGTCGAGCACGATCACGGCGTCGGATTCCATGCGCAGCGACGAAGCCGCGTCGATCCAGTGGCCCTGCCAGCCGGCAGCGCGCAGCTTGGGGAACACTTCCTTGGTGTAGTCGCCGCCCTGGCAGGTGATCACGATGTCGCACTGGGCGAGCGCCGCGATGTCGTTGGCGTCCTGCAGCTGGGTGTGCTGCTTGGCCTGCGCCGGAGCCTTGCCGCCGGCGTTCGAGGTCGAGAAGAAGATCGGTTCGATATGGTCGAAGTCGCCTTCAGCCACCATGCGGTCCATCAGGACCGAACCCACCATGCCGCGCCAGCCCACGAGGCCGACCAGATTACCCACTTTGCTCATCGCAAACCCTTTCAAGTTTCAAAAGATGGGGCGGTAAGCCCCGTTTGGTTTTGCCCGGCTCGTCTGGCCGGGTGGGGGCGCGACGAACCGGAGCTGTATCAGCCCTTAATGGTGGTCTTGGTGATGGCAGCCACCACCGCGTCGCCCATTTCGCGCGTGCTCACCCGCTTCGTGCCTTCCGACCAGATGTCGGCCGTGCGGTAGCCCGCGGCGAGCACGTCCTTGACCGCCGCTTCGATTCGATCGGCGGCTTCGGCTTGGTTGAGGGAAAAACGCAACATCATGGCAGCAGACAGGATTGTAGCCAAGGGGTTGGCAATGCCCTGGCCGGCGATGTCGGGCGCACTGCCGTGGCTGGGTTCATACAGACCCTGGCCCTTGGCGTTCAGGCTGGCCGAGGGCAGCATGCCGATCGAGCCGGTCAGCATCGAGGCCTCGTCGCTCAGGATGTCGCCGAACATGTTGCCGGTGAACAGCACGTCGAAGGCCTTGGGCTTCTTGACCAGCTGCATCGCGGCGTTGTCGACATACATGTGCTCGAGCGCGACGTCCGGGTATTCCTTGGCCACCTCGGTCACGACATCCTTCCAGAATTGGAAGGTTTCGAGCACGTTGGCCTTGTCGACGCTGGTGACCTTCTTGCTGCGCTTGCGTGCGGCCTGGAAGGCGACATGGGCGATGCGCTCGATCTCGGGGCGCGAGTAGCGCATGGTGTCGAAGGCTTCCTCGGCACCCGGGAAATGGCCGTCGGTCGCGATGCGGCGTCCACGCGGCTGGCCGAAGTAGATGTCGCCGGTCAGTTCGCGGATGATCAGGATGTCGAGGCCCGCGATCAGCTCGGGTTTCAGGCTCGACGCACCGACCAGCTCCTCGTAGCAGATGGCGGGCCGGAAGTTGGCGAACAGGCCCAGGTTCTTGCGCAGGCCCAGGATGGCCTGCTCGGGGCGCAGCGGGCGGTCCAGCTTGTCGTATTTCCAGTCGCCGACGGCGCCGAACAGGATCGCGTCGGATTCCTGGGCCAGCTTGAGCGTGGACTCGGGCAGCGGGTGGCCGTGCACCTCGTAGGCGGCGCCGCCGACCAGGGCTTGCTCCATCTGGAGGTCGAGGCCGAGGGTGTTCAGGACCTTGACCGCTTCAGCGACGATTTCGGTGCCGATGCCGTCACCGGGAAGAACTGCGATTTTCATGCGTGATCCATTGCTGGCGCCCGCCTGGGCGGTCGCCGTCATTCAAAATTGGCCGGCCAGTTTCAGCCGTTCATGCTGTGGGCCAGCCAGGGCTTGGCCTGCAGGCGCGCGGTCTCGAAGGCCTTGATCTTGTCGGCGTGACGCAGCGTCAGGCCGATGTCGTCGAGGCCGTTGAGCAGGCAGTACTTGCGAAACGCCTGCACCTCGAAGGCGATCTCGCTGCCGTCAGGCTTGACGATGACCTGGCGCTCGAGATCGATCGTCAGTTCATAGCCCGGGTTGGCAGCCACCTCGTCGAACAACTGCGCCACCGTGGCATCCGGCAGCACTATGGGTAGCAGACCGTTCTTGAAGCAGTTGTTGAAGAAGATGTCGGCAAAGCTCGGCGCGATGACGGCGCGAAAGCCGTACTGGTCGATCGCCCAGGGCGCATGCTCGCGCGAGGAGCCGCAGCCGAAGTTCTTGCGCGCCAGCAGCACCGAGGCGCCGGCATAGCGCGGCTGGTTCAGCACGAAGTCCGGGTTTGGCTGGCGGCTGGCCGGGTCCTGGCCGGGATAGCCCGCGTCCAGGTAGCGCCATTCGTCGAAGAGGTTCGGGCCGAAGCCGGTCTTGCGGATCGACTTGAGGAACTGCTTGGGAATGATCGCGTCGGTGTCGACGTTCTCGCGGTCCATCGGGGCGACGAGCCCCTTGAGAAGGGTGAATTTTTTCATGGGGAATCCCGCTTACTGGGCGGCCTTCTGGATCACGGAGCCGGCCTGGCCGATGTCCTGGCCGATGCCGCGCACGGTATTGCAGCCGCCCAGGGCCAGCAGGCCGGACAGGGCGATCAGGGCAGTGAACAAGCGCATCTCGGTCTCCTTGGGGCTCAGGCGAATGTGCGGATGTCGACGAAATGGCCTTCGATTGCGGCGGCAGCAGCCATCGCGGGGCTGACCAGGTGAGTGCGGCCACCCGCGCCCTGCCGGCCTTCGAAGTTGCGGTTGCTGGTCGAGGCGCAGCGCTCGCCCGGCTCGAGCCGATCGGCGTTCATCGCCAGACACATCGAGCAACCCGGCTCGCGCCACTCAAAGCCGGCGGCCTTGAAGACCTGGTCCAGGCCTTCGGCCTCGGCCTGCGCCTTGACCAGGCCCGAGCCCGGCACCACCAGCGCCTGCTTGACGTTGGCAGCGACCTGGCGGCCGAGCTTTTGCACCAGGGCAGCGGCTTCGCGCATGTCCTCGATCCGGCTGTTGGTGCAGGAGCCGATGAAGACCTTGTCGACCGGGATCTGGCTCAGCGGGGTGCCAGCCTTGAGGTCCATGTAGGCCAGCGCGCGCTCGATCGCGCCACGCTTGTTCGGGTCCTGCTCGTCGGCCGGATTCGGCACCACGGCGGTGATCGGCAGCACCATTTCGGGCGAGGTGCCCCAGGTGAGCTGTGGCTCGATCTGCGTCGCGTCGAGCTCGACCACAGTGTCGAATACCGCATCGGCGTCGGAGTGCAGCGTCTGCCAGTAGGCAACGGCGGCTTCCCATTCGGCGCCGGTCGGTGCCAGCGGACGGCCCTTGACGTAGGCGATGGTCTTGTCGTCGACCGCGACCAGGCCGGCGCGCGCGCCGGCTTCGATCGCCATGTTGCAGACCGTCATGCGGCCTTCCATCGACAGGGCACGGATCGCGCTGCCGCCGAACTCGATCGTGTAGCCGGTGCCGCCGGCGGTGCCGATGCGGCCGATGATGGCCAGCACGATGTCCTTGGCGCCGACGCCGGGGGCGCAGTCGCCCTCGACCTTGACCAGCAGGTTCTTCGCCTTCTTGGCCAGCAGGGTCTGGGTCGCCATCACATGCTCGACCTCGGAGGTGCCGATGCCATGCGCCAGCGCGCCAAACGCGCCGTGGGTCGAGGTGTGCGAGTCGCCGCAGACCACGGTCATGCCGGGCAGGGTGGCGCCGTTCTCGGGGCCGACCACATGCACGATGCCCTGACGCTGCGACATGAAGGGGAAGAAGGCTGCCGAGCCGAATTCCGCGATGTTGCTGTTCAGCGTGGTGATCTGTTCCTTGCTGATCGGGTCGGCGATGCCGTCATAGCCGAGCTCCCAGCCGGTGGTCGGCGTGTTGTGGTCGGCGGTGGCCACGACCGAGCTGACGCGCCAGAGCTTGCGGCCCGCTTCGCGCAGGCCCTCGAAGGCCTGCGGGCTCGTCACTTCATGAACCAGGTGGCGGTCGATGTACAGCACCGCGGTGCCGTCTTCCTCGACGTGGACGACATGCTCGTCCCAGATCTTGTCGTAAAGGGTGCGTCCCATGCGTGAATCTCTCGTGACTCGTTGTGGCCAAACTTCAGATTTTAGGCCCAGTGGCCGGACCGGAACAAAAAAGCCCGCACGGGGCGGGCTTTTGATCGCGGATGCGTTCAGGCAGGACGGCGCATCAGCGCTGTGCCAGCGGCGGCACGTCGCGCTTGACGGAGCCGGTGAACAGCTGACGCGGACGGCCGATCTTGTACTCGGGGTCGCTGATCATCTCGTTGAGCTGGGCGATCCAGCCGACGGTGCGGGCCAGCGCGAAGATGCCGGTGAACAGATTGACCGGGATGCCGATCGCGCGCTGCACGATGCCGGAGTAGAAGTCGACGTTCGGGTAGAGCTTGCGCTGCACGAAGTAGTCGTCTTCCAGCGCGATCTTCTCGAGTTCCTTGGCCAGCTTGAACAGCGGATCGTTCTCGAGGCCCAGTTCGGCCAGCACTTCGTTGCAGGTTTCCTGCATCAGCTTGGCGCGCGGGTCGTAGTTCTTGTAGACGCGGTGACCGAAGCCCATCAGCTTGACGCCGGAGTTCTTGTCCTTGACCTTCTCCATGAACTCGCCGACCTTGGAGACGCCACCGCTGGCCTGGATCTCTTCGAGCATGTTCAGGCAGGCTTCGTTGGCGCCGCCGTGAGCCGGACCCCACAGGCAGGCCACGCCAGCCGCGATGGCGGCGAACGGGTTGGTGCCCGACGAACCGCACAGGCGCACGGTCGAGGTCGAGGCGTTCTGCTCGTGGTCGGCGTGCAGCGTGAAGATGCGGTCGACAGCGCGCTCGATCACGGGGTTGACCACGTAATCCTCGCACGGGTTGGCGAACATCATGCGCAGGAAGTTACCGGCGTAGGACAGGTCGTTGCGCGGGTAGACGAAGGGCTGGCCGATGCCGTACTTGTAGGCCATGGCGACCAGGGTCGGCATCTTGGCAATCAGGCGGATCGCGGCGATCTGGCGATGCTCCGGATTGTTGATGTCGGTGCTGTCGTGGTAGAAGGCCGACATCGCGCCGACCAGGCCGGTCAGCACAGCCATCGGGTGCGCGTCGCGGCGGAAGCCCTTCAGGAAGCTCTGCATCTGCTCGTGCACCATCGTGTGGTTGATCACAAGCTTGTGGAAGTCCTTGCGCTCGCCTTCGTTGGGCAGGTTGCCGTTGAGCAGCAGGTAGCAGGTGTCGAGGTAGTCGCAGTTGGTCGCGAGCTGCTCGATCGGGTAGCCGCGATACAGCAGTTCGCCCTTGTCACCGTCGATGTAGGTGATGGCCGACTGGCAGGAAGCGGTCGACAGGAAGCCCGGGTCGTAGGTGAACATGCCGGTCTGTGCGTACAGCTTGCGGATGTCGATCACGTCCGGACCGATGTTGCCGGCGTAGACCGGGAGATCGACGCTGGGCGCGCCGTTGCTGAACGACAAGGTGGCTTTGTTGTCAACGAGTTTCATAGCTTCTCCTAAGGGCACTGTTGTGGGTGGGGCTCTGCGTTCAATGCCGGATGCGCATGACACCCAGCAGTTCGACGACTTCGTCACAGGCAAGTTCGTCCTGTGGCTCTTTGCGCTGCAGCAACAGATCGAGCAGGTCGTTATCCGACAGGTCCATCAGTGCAGTCATCGCACGAGCCTGACGCACCGTGATGCAAGATTCGTGCTCAGCGAAGAAACGTTCGATGAACAGGTCGTTCTCGAGCAGTCCGCGCCGGCAGCGCCAGCGCAGTTTGCTCAGAGCACGTTCGTCTAGCAGGTCGGTGTCGTTCATGGTTCGTGCGTGGTTGAGGCGTCAGATGGCGCGGCGGATCATGAGTTCCTTGATCTTGCCGATGGCCTTGGTGGGGTTCAGGCTCTTGGGGCAGACGTCGACACAGTTCATGATCGTGTGGCAACGGAACAGACGATACGGGTCCTCGAGGTTGTCGAGGCGTTCGGCCGTCGCGTCATCGCGGCTGTCGGCGATGAAGCGGTAGGCCTGCAGCAGACCGGCCGGGCCGACGAACTTGTCCGGGTTCCACCAGAAGCTCGGGCAGGAGGTCGAGCAGCTCGCGCACAGGATGCACTCGTACAGGCCGTTGAGCTCCTCGCGCTCCTCGGGCGACTGCAGCCGCTCCTTTTCCAGCGCCGGGGTCTGGTTGATCAGGTAGGGCTTGACCGAGTGGTACTGCTTGAAGAACAGCGTCATGTCCACGATCACGTCGCGGATTACCGGCAGGCCCGGCAGGGGCTTCAGGGTGATCACGCCCGGCAGCGTGTTCATGTTGGTCAGACAGGCCAGGCCGTTCTTGCCGTTGATGTTCATCGCGTCCGAGCCGCAGACGCCTTCGCGGCAGCTGCGACGGAAGGAGATCGACGGGTCGACCGCCTTCAGCTTCATCAGCGCGTCGAGCAGCATGCGCTCATGGCCGTCGAGTTCGACCTCGATCGTCTGCATGTAGGGCTTGGCG
>NZ_PVLR01000013.1 GCF_002980625.1 Malikia spinosa
CGCCAAGCCCTACATGCAGACCATCGAGGTCGAACTCGACGGCCATGAGCGCATGCTGCTGGACGCGCTGATGAAGCTGAAGGCGGTCGACCCCTCGATCTCCTTCCGTCGCAGCTGCCGCGAAGGCGTCTGCGGCTCGGACGCGATGAACATCAACGGCAAGAACGGCCTGGCCTGCCTGACCAACATGAACACGCTGCCGGGCGTGATCACCCTCAAGCCCCTGCCGGGCCTGCCGGTGATCCGCGACGTGATCGTGGACATGACGCTGTTCTTCAAGCAGTACCACTCGGTCAAGCCCTACCTGATCAACCAGACGCCGGCGCTGGAAAAGGAGCGACTGCAGTCGCCCGAGGAGCGCGAGGAGCTCAACGGCCTGTACGAGTGCATCCTGTGCGCGAGCTGCTCGACCTCCTGCCCGAGCTTCTGGTGGAACCCGGACAAGTTCGTCGGCCCGGCCGGTCTGCTGCAGGCCTACCGCTTCATCGCCGACAGCCGCGATGACGCGACGGCCGAGCGCCTCGACAACCTCGAGGACCCGTACCGCCTGTTCCGTTGCCACACGATCATGAACTGTGTCGACGTCTGCCCCAAGAGCCTGAATCCCACCAAGGCCATCGGCAAGATCAAGGAACTCATGATCCGCCGCGCCATCTGACGGTCGGCGAGCACCAGGCCGCTCTGCCCAGCAGTGCAGGGCGGCTGATGGCGGGCCGGTTTCAGGGCGTCGGCCGGTCGCCGTTCTGCCTGCCGTCGGCGCGTGCCGACAGGTAGGCATAGAGGTCCATGATGTGGGCGTTGACGGCCGGCTCTTCCTGCCAGGCCGGCATCGCGACCGGGTGTTCGCGCCGCTGCACCGCCTGGTCGATCCAGCTCTCCGGGCTCTGGCCCACGGGACGGGCCCAGTCATAGCGCTGCAGCACCAGTCCGACGAAGCGGCGTGGTCCCATGGTGCGCATCAGCGGCATCAGGTCGGGACCGAGCTCGGTGCCGGTAGCGGCCGTGCCATGGCAGCTCGCACAGCGGCTCTGATAGACCCGCCAGCCGCTGTAGACCGATCCGGTGGGCTGCAACCAGCGCGCCACTGCCCGCGCGGGCTTGGAATTGCCGAACTCCAGCGCACAGCCGCCCAGCAGCAGCGCTGTGCCCGCCATGGCTGCCACAGCCGCAGCGCGCCAGCGCCATGTCCCGATCTTCTTGTTCATCCTGCTCCTTGCCCAAGGCATGCTGTCGTAGATTGAAGCTATTCTGCACCCATCAATGCAGTCATCCAACAAGAAAGGCAACAGCAGCGAGGCGCGGGCGGGTTCATGCGCCAGGAACTGGGTGCCCGGAATCGGCAGCGCCAACAAAAAACCCCGCGCCAGGCTCGCTGGGCGGGGTTTTTGGTCTGGCGCCTGTGACAGGCCACGCAGCAGAAGCTAGCGCGGCTGTCGCGGCGCTCGGGCCCGGTCAGGCCTCAGGCGTTCTTGCCGCCCTTGGCAGCACCGGTCATGGCGCCGAAGCTGGCTTGAGCTTGCGAGCTGGCCTGGGTCATGGCCTTCTGCATCGATTCCATCGCGCTGGTGGCGGCGGACATGGCGTTCTTCATGGCGGCGACCATCGGCTCGGTGCCGGCCGGTGCCGACTTGGTCATGTTCTCGAAGGCAGCCATGAAGGGCTGCTGGCCGTTGCCGGCGAAGCCTTGAGCAAACTTGCCCAGGTTGACGTCAGCCGCGGTGCTCGAGACGATCTCGACCAGCTTCTGGCTGTAGGACATGGTGCGCTCGGTGACCGACTTCAGCATCGAAGTCTGCAGGTCCATCACTTCTTGCGGGTTCTTGGCGCCGGTCATGGCTTGGGCCAGCTTGCTGGCATCTTCAACGGCGGATTCGGCCGTCTGCAGGTTCAGTTCGACCAGCTTCTTGACGCTTTCGGGAGCGGCCGGGTTGCTGGCGAGCATTTGCTCGATGGTGTTCTTGTAGTTGGCGAAGAATTGTTCGTTGTTCAGCATGACTCGGGCCTTTGGTAGCGGTAGTAGAAGGGAAGTGCGATTATTTATGTTGCACTGCAACATGAGCTCATTCTAAGGGGACCGGCCGAGTCTGGCAAAGCTTTTCTTGCCCCGGTGGTGTTTATTTTTGTTCGACTGCCGTCGCCGTTGCGGGCCGGTCGTCTGGGCGCGGTGTCTGGGCGATCTGCTCGACGCTCCAGTCCACGACCTGCAGCGCGAGCCGGTCGCTGGCCTGGCCAAAGGCACTGACCACCGCGGGCAGCGCGCTATCCGCGGCGGGCTGCCGCTGCTCGAAGCGGCGGCTGGCGACGATGCGCTGCGTGGCGGGCTGCACCAGCCGCAGGTCCAGCTGCAGCAGCACCTGCGGCGAGCCGCCCTGGTAGACGCTCTGGAAGGCGCGCAGCTCGCCGTCGAGCTCGAAATCGGCCTGCAGCATGCGGTCGTCGCTGCTGAGCGTTGTGAGGCGTCCGTCGTGGCGCAGCGCGTCGAGCAGGCGGTTGCGCAGCAGCAGCGGTGCCGGCTCGCTCCACTGCGCGCCCTTGTAATAGCTGACCCGGTCGCCTTCGGGCAGCACGATGATGCGTTGCCCGGCCAGCAGGGTACCGGCGGTCGGCCGCGTCACGCGCAGCGATTCCGGTCGTTGCGCAGTGCTGCTTGCGCTAGGCGCCTGCAGCGGCAGCGCCGACGGCAGCTGGTAGAGATCGACCGGTGCCGACTTGGGCAGCAACGAGCAGCCCGCCAGCAGCAGTCCCAGCAGCGGTGCCAGGGCCAAGGTGCGGGCCAGGGCAGGGCGGCACAGCGGTTGCGGCGCCTGGCGGCGGCTTGCGTTCAAGGGGGAGGATCGGGTCGGCATCACGGCTGGAACTCCTTGATCGGTTCCAGGCCCAGCAGGAAATCGGCGGGCCTGTCTTCGAGTTGGCGGCTGATCTGGCGCAGCGAGGCCAGGGTGGCGCGCAGCTCGGCCAGCGCCGGGCCGATTTCGCTGAGTCCGCGCGCGCCGCTGTCGAGCGAGCCGCGGTTGTCGGCGACCAGCTGCTGGACCGTGGTCATGGTTTGTTCGACCGCCGCCAGCGAGCGCTGGGCGCCCTGCAGGGTCTGGCTGCCCTGTTCATCGAGCAGCCGGTTGCTGGTCGCCAGCAGTCGGGTCGCCTGCTCGAGCGCGGCGTTGGCGCGCTCGCTGGCCTGGGCCAGCGCGCGCATGGCCCGCGCCAGTTCCTCGCGCTGTTCGGCCACCGTGGCGCTGGCTTGCTCGACATGCTTGAGCGTGCGGCGCAGGCTCTCGGCGTTCTCCGCCGAGACGATGGCCCGGGTCTGGATCAGCAGTTCGTTGACGTTGAGCGCCGCGTCCTCGCCCTGGTCCATCAGCTTGCTGATCTGGGACGGTGTCGCGACGATGACGGGCACCTGCCCGCCCTGCGGTTGCAGTGGGCGGCTGTCCGGATCGCTGCCGCTGCTCAGGCGGATGAAGGAGGTGCCGGTCACGCCAGCGAGCACCAGCCGCGCGTGGGTGTCGCTGCGGATCGGGGCGCTGTGCTCGACGCTGACGCGGGCGTAGACGCGCTGGGGGTCCTTGGGGTCGAGCCGCAGGTCCGAGACCTCGCCGATGCGGATGCCGTTGAACTCGACCTTGCTGCCGCGCGACAGGCCGGAGACGGCTTCCTCGAACCAGATGTCGTACAGGTCGCTGGCACGCTCGCCGCCGGCCTTGCCGAGCCAGAGCGTAATCGCCAGCAGGGCGACGGCGGCCAGCAGCGTGAACAGGCCGATCAGGATATGGTGGGCTCGGGTTTCCATGGCATTCAAGTCGGGTGGGTTCGTGGCGGCGGCTGGCCGCTGGCGGCAGCGCGCCCGCGTGGGCCGTGAAAATAGTCGCGCACCCAGGGGTCATCGGTCGCGGCGACCTGTGCCAGCGTGCCGCTGACCAGGACGCGCCGGCCGGCCAGCACCGCGATCCGGTCGCTGATCGCGTGCAGGGTGTCGAGGTCGTGCGTGACCATGAAGACCGTGAGCCCGAGCGCGTCGCGCAGGGTCAGGATCAGTGCGTCGAACGCCGCCGCGCTGATTGGATCGAGCCCGGCGGTGGGTTCGTCGAGCAGCAGGATGGCGGGGTCGAGCGCGAGCGCGCGCGCCAAGGCCGCGCGCTTGATCATGCCGCCCGAGAGCTCGGACGGGTATTTGGCACCGGCGCTTGCCGGCAGGCCAACGAGCGCGATCTTGAGTGCGGCGAGCCGGCTGGCATCAGGGCGCGACAGGCCGGCGTGCTCGATCAGCGGCAGCGCGATGTTCTCGCTCACCGTCAGCGAGGAGAACAGCGCACCTTGCTGGAACAGCACGCCCAGGCGCCGCGCCAGCGCCAGGCGCGGCTCGCCAGCCAGCGTCAGCAGGTCTTGGCCGAACAGGTGCACGCTGCCGGCCTGGGGTCGGTTCAGCCCGACCAGGGTGCGCAGCAGCACCGACTTGCCGGTCCCGGAGCCGCCGACCACGCCAAGGATCTCGCCGCGCAGCAGATCCAGCTCCAGGTTCTCGTGCACGATCTGGCTGCCAAACTGGTTGCGCAGCCCGCGCACCTCGATCACGGCGCTCACCAGCCCATCTCCATGAAGAACAGCGCGGCGACCGCATCGACCACGATCACGACGAAGATCGATTGCACCACGGCCGAGGTGGTGTGCTCGCCGACCGACTGCGCGCTGCCCGCGACCTTGAAGCCCTCGAGGCAGCCGATCACGGCGATCAGGAAGGCGAACACCGGCGCCTTGCTCAGGCCGACGACAAAGTGGCGCAGGCCGATCTGCTGTTCGATCACGGAAAAGAACATCGCCGGCGAGATGTCGAGCTGCAGTGCGCAGACCAGCATGCCGCCCGCGACGCCCGAGGCCATTGCGACCAGCCCCAGGATCGGCAGCGCGACCAGCAGCGCCAGCACGCGCGGCAGCACCAGCAGCTCGACCGGATCGAGCCCCATCACACGCAGTGCGTCGATTTCCTCGTCGGCGCGCATCGAGCCGATCTGGGCCGCGAAGGCGCTGGCGGTGCGGCCCGCGACCAGGATCGCGGCCAGCAGCACGCCGAGCTCGCGCAGGAAGGCGAATGCGACCAGGTGCACCGTATAGAGACTGGCGCCGAAGGTCTGCAGCACGGTCGCGCCCAGGAAGGCGACCACCGCGCCGACCAGGAAGGTCAGCAGCGCGACGATCGGCAAGGCATGGAGTCCGGTGCTTTCGAGCTGGGCCGCGAAGGCGGTCAGGCGCCAGCGCCGCGGGCGCGGTAGCAGGCGCAGTCCGGTTTCGAGCGTGAGTCCGATGAAGCCCGACAGGCCCACGCCGTGGTGCCAGAAGCCCTGCATCGCCCGGCCGGCTTGCTCAAGCAGGTCGCCGATCGCGCTGCCTGCCGGCGCTGGCGTTGCTTGGGCCTCCGTCGCCTGCATGGCGCGCGCGACCGCGCCGAGCAGGGCGCGTCGTTCGGGTGTCAAGGCGCTGGTGTCCTGGCTCAGTTGCTGCAGCCGTTCGCTGCCGAGCAGTTGCAGCAGCAGGCTGGCGCCTGCGGTGTCGAGCGCGCCGAGTTCGCTGCAGTCGATCTGGCAGTCTGCCGCCAGCGGCGGCTGCAGGGTCTGCAGCTGCTGCGCCAGCGCGCCATGGTGGGCCAGGGTCCAGTCGCCGCTCAGCCGCAGGCAGGCTGCGCCCGCCATCGGGGTGAACTGGAACTGCCCTGGGCCGGGATCTGACGACATGGGCCGACTATAGCCGGGCTGAGGCGACAAAAACCAAAACGCCCAGCAGTCGAAACTGCTGGGCGTATGATGTTTGGTTGCGCGGGCAAGATTTGAACTTGCGACCTTTGGGTTATGAGCCCAACGAGCTACCAGGCTGCTCCACCGCGCGTCAGAGGCTCTATTATGCCTGAGATCGGGTCCGATGCCCGGACCTGGGTCAAAAATGTTTCATGTTAGCGCGCCAGTCACCATTTAGTAATATCGCAGCCACCCAGAGCCAGAGGGCCTGCACCAGACAGGTCACCGCCAAGGGCCGCCTTGCCGGGCTGGCCCCCCTATCTCGAACCGGATTTACTTTTTCATGAGCACCCACAGCCCCAATCTGCTGAGCCGCCTGTCGCTGGCCTTGGCCAGCTTCTTCTCCATCCTGTCACGGCCCGGCTTCGCCGCCGATGTCGAGCGCCTGCGCCGCGAGGGCTGGCCCGCGCCGGTCGCACCGGCTCCTGTGGTCGCGCCCGTTGCCCCTGTGGCGCCTGTCGCGCCGGTGGCAGCGCCGCCTGCGCCCATCCCGCAGCCCCAGCTCGCGCCCGAGACTGCCGCGCTGCAACTGCTGGGCCTGCTGCAACGCGAGGCCCGCTTCATCGATTTCGTGCAGGAAGATGTCCAGGCCTATGGCGATGCCGAGATCGGCGCCGCCGCCCGCGTCGTGCACGAGGGCTGCCGCAAGGTGCTGCGCGAGCATTTCACTTTCGAGCCGGTGCGCGCCGAGGCCGAGGGCAGCCGCCTGACGTTGCAGCCCGGCTTCGATGCCGCTGCCGTGCGCGTCACGGGCCATGTGGTCGGCCAGCCGCCCTTCACCGGCACGCTGGGCCACCGTGGCTGGCGCGCGACCGAGACTCATCTGCCCAAGCTGGGCCAGGGTCATGATGCGAGCGTGCTGGCGCAGGCGGAGGTCGAGCTGTGAACCAGACTCCGAATCAGAATCCCGCAGCGGATCAGCCAGCCGCGCAGCCGCGCTACAGCCTGGGTCTGGACCTGGGCACCACGCATTGCGCGCTGTCCTGGGTCGATACCGAGGCCAGCGACGGAGAAAAGGTGGTGCAGGGCGTGCTGCCGATCCCGCAGCTGACCGGCCCTGGCTCGGTCGAGGACAAGCCGCTGCTGCCGTCCTTCCTCTATCTGCCGCACGAGAGCGAACTCGCGCCGGGCGACCTGGGCCTGCCCTGGGCGGCTGGCCAGGCTTACGCGGTGGGCGAATTTGCCCGCACGCGCGGCGCGGCCACGCCGATCCGGCTGGTCGCGAGCGCCAAGAGCTGGCTCTGCCACCCGGGCGTGGACCGGCGCGGGACTATCCTGCCGGCCGAGGCGCCGGCCGAGGTCGAGCGGGTCTCGCCGCTGGAAGCCTCGGTGCGCTATTTGTCGCACCTGAAGGCGGCCTGGAACCAGGCGCATCCGGAAGCGCCTTTCGAGCAGCAGCAGGTCACGGTCACGATTCCGGCCTCGTTTGATCCGGTCGCGCGCGAGCTCACCGCCGAGGCGGCGCAGGCGGCGGGCTTCCAACAGCTGACCCTGCTCGAGGAGCCGCAGGCCGCGCTCTACAGCTGGATTCAGCAGAGCGCGGGCGGCTGGCGCCAGTCGGTCCGGCGCGGCGACCTGATCCTGGTGGTTGACGTCGGCGGCGGCACCACCGACCTGTCGCTGATCGCGGTGCTCGAGCGCGACGGCGAACTCGAGCTGCACCGGGTCGCGGTCGGTGAGCATATCCTGCTTGGCGGCGACAACATGGACCTGGCGCTGGCCTATGGCGTGACTGCCAAGCTGGCGCAGCAGGGCAGCCGGCTCGACGCCTGGCAGACGCGCGCGCTGGCCCATGCCTGCCGCGGCGCCAAGGAGGCGCTGCTCAATGACGCGACGCTCGACGCGGTGCCGGTGGTGGTGCCGAGCCGCGGCTCGAAGCTGATCGGCGGCAGCATCCGGACCGAGGTCACGCGCGCCGAGCTCAGCAAGTTGCTGCTCGAAGGCTTCTTCCCGCCGGCACAGGCCAGCGACCAGCCGGTCAGCCGCGCGCGCGCCGGCCTGACCCAGCTCGGCCTGCCTTACGCGCAGGATGCGGCGGTCACGCGCCACCTGGCGGCCTTCCTGAGCCGCCAGCTCGGCGCGACCGAGTCGCTGGAAGGCTTTGGCGTGCCGCAGCCCTATGCCGCGACCTTCCTGCACCCGACCGCGGTGCTGTTCAACGGCGGCGTGCTCAAGTCGGGGCTGATTGCCGAGCGCCTGCTCGAGACGCTCAATGGCTGGCTGGTCGCCGACGGCGCGCCGCCGGCACGCCTGCTGCCGGGCGCCGACCTCGACCTGGCGGTCGCGCGCGGCGCGGCCTACTACGGCTATGTGCGGCGCGGCCGTGGCGTGCGCATTCGTGGCGGCACGGCCCAGTCCTATTACGTCGGTGTCGAGTCATCGATGCCGGCGATCCCGGGCTTCGAGCCGCCGCTGCAGGCGCTGTGCCTGGCGCCGTTCGGCATGGAGGAGGGGACCGAGGCGCCGCTGCCCGAGCAGCAGTTCGGCCTGGTGGTCGGCGAGCCGGTGCGTTTTCGTTTCTTCGGCTCGAGCGTGCGGCGCCAGGACCCGGTCGGCGCGCTGCTCGACTTCTGGAGCCCGGACGAGCTGCAGGAGCTGCAGGAGATCGAGGTCAGCCTGCCGGCCGAGGGCCGCGCGCCGGGCGAGGTGGTCGCGGTGCGGCTGCAGGCGCGCGTGACCGAGACCGGCACCATCGAGCTCGAGGCGCTGCCGGTCGGTGGCCACGAGCGCTGGAAGGTCGAGCTCGACGTGCGAGCCGAGGCGTTGGCCCAGGTGCCGGCCTGAGGTGGCAGGTCCCGAGTTGAGCCCGCGCTACGCGGTCGGCGTCGACCTGGGCACCAGCCATGTGGTGGTGGCCTGGGCCGATCTGGCGGCGGACCAGCCCGAGGTCCGGCTGCTCGAGATCGAGCAGCTGGTCGCGTCGGGCCAGGTCGCGGCGCTGGCGCTGCTGCCTTCGCTGCGCTACCACCCGGCGCCGGGCGAGCTGGCTGAGTCCGACTTGCAGCTGCCCTGGCCTGATCCCGTCTTGGCCTCGGCTTCGGCCTTGATCGGGCACGACGATGGTGCCGATGCCGATGCCGATGCCGATGCCGGTGGCGGTCGCGAAGCTGCTGTCCAGTGGCCGCCAGCGGTGATCGGGCGCTGGGCCCAGCAGCTCGGCGCGCAGCGGCCGGGGCGGCTGGTGGCGAGCGCCAAGAGCTGGCTGTCGCACCCGGGCGTCGACCGCAGCGCGGCCATCCTGCCCTGGGGCGCTGGCGACGAGGTGGCCAAGGTCTCGCCGGTCGCGGCCAGCGCGAGCTATCTGGCCCATGTGCGCACGGCCTGGCAGGCGCGCTTTCCCGACCATCCGCTCGAACAACAGGCGCTCACGCTGACGGTGCCGGCCTCGTTCGACGAGGGCGCGCGCGCGCTCACGCTCGAAGCCGCGCGGCTGGCCGGACTCGGTGCGCTGCGCTTGCTCGAGGAGCCGCAGGCGGCCTTTCATGACTGGCTGCTGCGCCATCGCGACCGGCTGGCCGCTGAACTGGCGGACTCCCGGCTGGTGCTGGTGGTCGATGTCGGCGGTGGCACCACCGACCTGACGCTGGTGCGGGTCGAGCCCGATGCCGCGGGCGGCCCGCCACAGCTGACCCGCGTCGGTGTCGGCGACCACCTGATGCTCGGGGGCGACAACATGGACCTGGCGCTGGCGCATCAGGTCGAGCGTCGCCTGGCTGGCAGCGCGCCGCTGCCGGCGGCCGGCCTGTCGCAGCTGGTCCAGCGCTGCCGCGCCGCCAAGGAGCTGCTGTTGTCGGACCAGGCGCCCGAATCGGTGTCGGTCACGTTGCTGGGCAGCGGTTCGCGCCTGGTCGGCAGCGCGCGTTCGGTCGATCTGGCGCGCGACGAGGTCGAGCGGCTGGTGGTCGATGGCTTCCTGCCGCTAGCGCCGGCCTCCGAACGCCCGCGCAAGCGGCGTGCCGGCCTGGTCGAGTTCGGCTTGCCTTATCCGGCCGATCCGGCGATCACGCATCATCTGGCTGAATTCCTGCAGCGCCATGCCGCCGCCGCGCGCGAGGCCTTGGGGCCTGGCGTGCCGGATGGCGTTGGCGGTTTTCCGCTGCCCGATACGCTGCTGCTCAATGGCGGCGTGTTCCGCGCCCCGGCACTGGCGCGCCGGTTGTGCCAGCTGCTCGAGTCCTGGCGTGGCCAGCCGCTGCGCCTGCTGCACAACGCCGACCCCGACCTCGCGGTCGCGCGCGGTGCGGTGGCGCAGGCGCTGCTGCGCGCCAGCCGCCTGCCCGGACTGGGCCCAAGTATTGGCGGCGGCGCGGCGCGCAGTTATTTCCTGCTGCTCGAGCAGCAGGGCCGCACCCAGGGCCTGTGCCTGCTGCCGCGCGGCACGCCCGAGGGCAGCGAGCTGGCCTTGCCGGGCCGGCGCTTTGCGCTGCGGCTGGGCCAGGCGGTGCGCTTCCATCTGGTATCGGCCTCGGGTGACGGCGCCTGGCAGGCCGGCGAGCTGGTCGAACTCGATGCCGAGCGCTTCGTTCGCCTGCCCGCGCTCGCGGCCGTGCTCGCGCCTACGCAAGGGCAAGGGCAGGGGCAGCGCCGCGCCGAGGTCACGGTCGAGCTGCTGACCCGCATGACCGAGGTCGGCACGCTCGAGGTGCATTGCGTGGCCTGTGATGACCCGACCCAGCGCTGGCAGCTGGCATTCCAGCTGCGCGGCGCCGGTGCTGCCGAATCGGACGCGGCTGATGCCACTGACGGGACTGGTGGGACTGGTGGGGCCGATACCGGGCCGACTGCACATCCCCGGCTGGCCGAGGCGCTGGCGCTGCTCGAGCGCGTCTTTGGCGAGGGCTCGCAGCGGGTCGAGGCCAAGGAGGTGCGCCAGCTGCGCGCCGGTCTGGAGCGACTGCTGGGGCCGCGCGAGGCCTGGGAGCTGGCGTTGCTGCGCGCGCTGTTCGATGCGCTGCTGGCGCGGGCCCAGCGCCGGCGCCGTTCGGCCGAGCATGAGCGCGCCTGGCTGAACCTGGCCGGCTACTGCCTGCGCCCGGGAACCGGCGCGCCGCTCGATGACTGGCGCGTGGCCCAGCTGTGGGAACTCTATCCGCAAGGCCTGCAGTTCGGTGCCGAGAGCAATAACTGGTCCGAATGGTGGACGCTCTGGCGCCGGGCCGCTGGCGGCCTGGGCGAGGCGCAACAGCTCGAGCTGCTGCAGACCGTCGGGGCGACGCTGGAGCAGATCGTCACGAGCCGCCAGGCCTCCCATCCGCTCAAGGGCAGCTATGACGACATGCTGCGGCTGGTGGCCGCGCTCGAGCGGGTGCCGCAGGCCTATCGTGCCGAACTGGGTCAGTGGCTGGTCGGACGGCTGCAGAAAACCGCCCAGGCCAGTGGCGCCAGCGCTGCCGGCGCTTCGGCCCGTGAAGGCAAGGCAGGAGCTAAATCGGGCGGCAAGCCGACCGAGCCAGCCAGCGCCTGGTGGGTGGTCGGCCGGCTGGGGGCGCGGGTCTCGCTCTACGGCCAGGCGCAGAACCTGGTTTCGCCCGAGGTTGCGACCGCCTGGCTGCAGGCGCTGCTGGCGCTGGACTGGCGTCGGGTCGAGCCGGCCGCCTTTGCCGCGGTGCATATCGCGCGCGTCAGTGGTGACCGCGCGCGCGACCTGGCGCCCGAATGGCGCGATCGTGTATTGCAGCGCCTGGTCGAGATCAAGGCGCCCGAGCTCTGGTGCCGCATGCTGCGCGAGCGGGTCGAACCCGACGCGGCCGAACAGCGCCTGAGCTATGGCGAGGCGCTGCCGCCCGGGCTGCGGCTGCTGGCGGGCTGATCAGGGGCCTTCGACCGCGACCCGGCTGGCGCCGCCGTTGAGGCGGCTGACCCGGACCCTGGTGCCGATGCGCTCGGTCATCTCCTGCACATGCGAGATCACGCCGACCTTGCGCCCGAGCGCCTGCAGCCGATCGAGCGCGTCGAGCGCGACATTGAGCGATTCGGCGTCCAGGCTGCCGAAGCCTTCGTCGATGAACAGCGACTCGACCTTGACCCGGTGCGACGACAGCGAGGCCAGCCCGAGCGCGAGTGCCAGCGAGACCAGGAAGGATTCGCCACCCGAGAGCGAATGCACCGAGCGCAGCTCGTCGCCCATGTCCTGGTCCACCACCAGCAGTCCGAGGCTGTCGCGTTGCCGTTCGATCCGGTAGCGGCGTGTGAGCCCCTGCAGGTGCGCATTGGCATAGTCCAGCAGCAAGTCGAGCGTGAGCTGCTGCGCGAAGTTGCGGAACTTCTTGCCGTCGGCCGAGCCGATCAGCTCGCCTAGCTGCTCCCAGGTCCGGGTCCGTGCCGACTGGGTCTCGATCTGCTGGCGCAGTCCGGCCGATTGCGCCAGCCGCTGATCGTCCTGCGCAAGCGCGAGCCTGAGCCCGGCTTGCAGCGCCGTCGCCGCGTCACAGGCCTGATCGAGCGTCAGCCGCTGTCGCTCGAGATCGGCCAGCGCCAGGTCGGCTGCCTGCGGCTCCTTCGCTATCTTCCCGGCCTGATCTGCCTGATCTGCCTGATCTGCCTGATCTGCCTGATCTGCCTGATCGGTCGATTCGGGCATGGGGCGGCTGGCCTCATGCCGCGCCAGCGTCTCGCGGCGGTCCTGCAGCACGGCTTGCGCCTGTTGCACCGCCCGTTCGAGTTGCTGCAGCTGATCGCGCTCGCGCGCCAGCCAGGCGGCGGGTGTGGCCAGCAGCTGCTGCAGGCCTTCGAGCGTCAGCGCGGCAGCATCGGCCTGCTCAGCCTGCTCAGCCTGCTCAGCCTGCTCAGCCTGCTCGGGCGGCTGGGATGGTTTCGATTCCCGGGCTTCCCGGTTGAAGCCGGCCAGCCAGTCCTGCAGCGCCTGCTGCGCCTGTCGCTGCGCGTCCTGCTCGCGCTGGCGCCTGAATCCGGCCTGATGCAGCGCTTCTTGCAGCCGGGCCTGTTGCTGGCGGAGCTGGTTCAATGCCTCCAGCTGCCCGGCCAGCCTGGTCCTGGCCTGCTCCAGCGCCGCCGTCATCGCGGCGTCGATGGCCTGCACCGCCTGGCCGCCGAACAGTGCGGCGCGCCCGGACTCGCAGTCCGCCAGTTCGTTTTCGATCTGCTGCAGTGCCTCGGCCTGGCTTTGCTGCTGGCGCTGCGCGAGGGCGCTGGCCTCCTGCCGGCTGTCGGCTTCCTGTGCCAGCAGCTGCAGGCTGGCCTGCAGCGCCTCGGCTTGCGCGCTGGCGCCGGACCAGTCCTGCGCCGATTGCCGCAGGCGGGCACCATGGCCCTCGGGGTCGGCCAGCCATTGCTCGCGCCAGGCCGATCGGGTGAAGGCCTGATCGAGCTGGGCCAGCACCGATTCGAGCGCTTGTTCGAGCCGTGCCAGCTGTTGCTGGCGGGACTGTCCCTGCTGTGCCAGCTGGGCGGCTTGTTGCTCGAGCTGTTGCTGGCTGTGCCGCGTCTGATCCTGGCGCGCCTTGGCGGCATCAAACGCCAGCCGCGCCTGTTCGCTGGCGCGCAAGGCTTCGCGCTGGCCGGCTTCTTGTTCGTTGGCGTGCTGCAGGGCTGCGAGCGTCTCGGCCTGGCTTTGCTCCAGCCAGCCTGGAATGGTTTCGGCTGGCTGGCTTGAGCATTCTGCATGGAGCGGATGTGCATTCCAATCGGTCTGTAGCACCTGCTGCTGGCTCGCCAGCGTCGAGCGCTCGGTATCGATCTGCTGCAGCGCCTGTTCGGCCAGCGTCTGTTCGGCTTGCGCGCCGGCCTGGCGCTGCAGCAGTCCGTCGAGCGCCAGTCGGCGACTTTGCGCATGGGCGCGCAGCGCCTCGAGCACCGCATCGGCCACCGGCGAGCTCTGCGGATGCTCGGTGGCGCCGCAGACCGGGCAGGGCTGGCCCGGCTGCAGGCTGGCGCGCAGTGCCTCGGCGCTGTCGCTCGCGGCCAGGCTGGCTGCCTGCCAGGCCTGTTCGGCCGAGCGCAGTTCGGCTTCGGCCAGCACCCGTCCGTTGGCGCTGGCCGCCAGCGCTTCCCGGGCCTGGCTCAAGGCCTGCGCCTGTTGCGCCTGCTGTGCGGCCAGGCTGGCGGCGCGCGCCTCGAGTTCCTGGCGCCGGCTCCAGAGCTGCGCCAGCGCTTGCAGCGACTCGCGCCGGGCCTGCCAGGCGGTCTTGTCACGCGCCAGCTGCTCCGGATCGAATGCCGCGCAGGCCTGGACGGCCGCCTGCAGGCTGGCCGCTGCGGCCGCGCTGGCGGCTACCGCATCGGCTTGCCGGCTGCTGGCCTGGGCCAATGCGTCTGCGATCTGCCTGGCCTGCAAATCCTGTTCGGCTTCTTCGGCCAGCAGGTCTTGCTGCTGTTCGCGCAAGCCACCGGCCTGGGCCAGCAGGGCTTCCCAGCGCGGCCAGCCCTGTGCCAGCGCACGCCAGCCCTCGTGCTGTTCGAGCCAGGCCAGCAGGTGTTGCCGTTCGGCGGCTTCGCGCTGCTGGCGTGCCTGGGCCTGCTGCTGGCGCGTCAGCGCCTGTGCCAGCTCGTCGGCCGCTTGCTGGTGCGACTGCCGCGCCGACTCCAGGCGCGGCCGGGTCAGGGCGATGCGCCCGTCCAGCGCTCGGGCCTGCTCGAGCAGCGGCTGTGCGGCGGCCTGTTCGCGCTCTAGCACCTGCAGCGCCAGTCCGGCCTGCTCATGCGCGGCCGTCAGTTGCTCGACCTCTTGCCCGAGCTGTCCGGCCTTGAGCTGGCTGTCTGCCAGCAGCGCCTGTTCGCCGGCCAGCGCCTGCCCGACGCGATCGAGCTCGACCAGCAGCGGTCGCGCTGCCTCGACCCGCTCGACGCGCTGCAGCTGGGCGCGGCGTGGTCGTGCCGCCTCGCAGGCCGCCTGGTCATGCGCCAGCAGTCGCTCGGCCTCGGCCTGCTGGCCTTGCAGTTGCTCAAGCTGCAGCTGCCAGCGCTGGCGCTCGGCCAGCGCCGATCGGTCCCGCTCCAGTGCTTCGAGCTGGCGCTTGACCTCCTGTAGCTCGGTTTCCTGGTGCGTCCGCTCGGCCGGCTCCAGTGGCTGGCAGTCCTGCAATTGCAGTTGCAGCCGTTCGAGTGCCGTCTTCTCGGACTTCATGCGCTCATAGGCCAGGGTCGACAGGCGCGAGAAGGTCTCGGTCCCGGTCAGGGTCTGCAGCAGCTCGGCGCGCTCGTCGTCGCTGGCCTTCAGGAAGGTCGCGAAGTCGTTCTGCGCCAGCAGCACCGCGCGCGTGAACTGCTCGAAGTTCAGTCCGATCACGGCCTCGATCTGGCGCAGCGTCTCGGTCTTGCGGTGGTCGCCCAGCACCTGGTCGCCCGCGATCCGGCTGAAGCGGATCTCGCTGGCCTGCAGCTTGCCGCTGTGCTTGCCGTGCGCGCGCCGCACGCTCCAGCGCGAGCGGTAGCCGGTGCCGTCGCTGCCGATGAAGTCGACCTCGGCCCAGCCCTCGGCTGCGCCGCGCCGCAGCAGGTTGCGCGGGTCGGCGCTGCCGACGGCATGGGCGCCGACATCGGGCACGCTTTCGCTGCGCGAAGTCGCGCGTGCCAGCCGCGGCGTGCGTTCATAGAGCGCCAGGCACAGGGCATCGAGCAGGGTGCTCTTGCCCGCGCCAGTCGGACCTGTGATGGCGAACAGGCCGGCCGAGGCCAGCGGTTCGACCGTGAAGTCGAGCGCGAATTCGCTCGACAGCGAGGCCAGATTCCGGCCCCGGATCGCGAGTATCTTCATGCTGTCTCCTGCGCCTGGAGCAGCAGTTCATCGAAGGCCTGCAGCAGCTCATGTGCCGGCTCGGCGCCGAAGCGGTGCCGGTAGAGCCGGCCAAAGAAGTCGGCCGGCTCCAGGGAGGCGAGCTCCTCGACCGAGACCTTGGGTGCTGGGTTGGCCTCGGACAGTTCGGCCGCCCGGACATGGCTGGTCTCGATCCGCACCAGCCGCACCGGCTTGCCGGCCAACGCGGCCTCGATGCTGGCGCGCAGTCCGGGCTCGGGCTGTTCCAGCTGCACCCGCACCAGCAGATAGGGCTGCTCGGCCTCGGGCCGCTGCGGCAGCTCGAGCGCTTCGAGCTGTTTCAGCACCTGCTCGAGTGGCGCCGGCTGCCGCGGCAGGCGCAGCAGCTCGACCGCGCGCGGGATGCGCAGCTCCCTGACCTCGGTCACTGCCTCGCCTGAGAGTTCGACCAGTAGCACCTGATGCGGGTAGTCGACCTCGGAAAAGGACAGCGGCAGCGGGCTGCCGCAATAGCGCCGCGTCGGGTCGCCGCCGACGCGCTGCGCCAGATGCAGGTGTCCCAGCGCGACATAGGCGATGCCGGGATCGAACAGCGCGCTGGGCAGCGCCTCGGCGCCGCCGATCACGAGCCGGCGCTCGGATTCCTCGGACACCTGGCCGCCGCGCATGTGGCAGTGGCCCATCGCGACCACGGCCTGGCCGGGCTGGCGTCGCGCCTGCACCCGCTGCCAGGCCTGGCGATACAGCTGCGCCATGCCGGCTTGGTAGCTGTCGAGCGCTTCTGTCTCGCTGGCGGCGAGGCGCGGCAGATCGGCCGGACGCAGGAAGGGCATCGCGATGCACCAGGCCGCGACGGCGCCGCTGCGGTCCTTGAGCGGCAGGATCAGCCGGTCCAGCTGGGCTGCCGAATCTTCGTCGTTCGCGTCGCTGGCGCCGTCAGCCGGTCTGCCGACCGCACCGATCGCACCGATCGCGCTGGCGTCGAACAGCGACAGCAGCGGCCCGGGCGCCTCGATCCGGCCTGGCGAATCGTGGTTGCCCGCGATCATCACGATCGCCAGCTGCGGCACCCGCGCGCGCGCCCGGGTCAGGAAATCGTAGAGCTGGCGCTGCGAGGCCGCCGAGGGGTTGGTGTGGTCGAACAGGTCGCCCGCGATCAGCAGCGCATCGACCTGTTCGGCCTCCAGCTGCTCGAGCAGCCAGTCCAGGAAGCGGGCGTGTTCGTAGCCGCGCTCGTACTGGTGCAGCGTCTGCCCCAGGTGCCAGTCGGAGGTGTGCAGGATCTTCATTGACTGAGATTATTGCTGCAGCCGGCCGGCGTACTGATCCGTGGCCTGTCCTGCTCTATCCTGTCTTGGCCCAGACCGCCCAGACCGCCCAGACCGCCCAGACCGCCCAGACCGCCTGTCCCGGCTTGGCCCGGTCTTCAGCCGGCGACCCAGGCCAGTCCCGCTGCCAGCCCCAGCCCGTGCACCGTTCCGGCCGCGATCGTCAGCAGGATGGCCGGTTGCAGCGTTGAGGGCCGATCGGCGCGCAGCCACAGCAGCCCGCTGGCTGCGAGCGAAAGCGGCAACGAGGCCAGACCCGCGAGTGCCGGAGCCGGCAGCCAGCCCAGCCATGCCGCGCCCACCACCCAGCCATGCGCCAGCAGCGCCATCAGCAGATAGAGCCGGGCGCTGGCTCGAGCGCCGAGCCTGACCACCAGCGTGCGCTTGCCGACTGCCGCGTCCGAGGCGGCATCGGGGTAGCCGTTGATCAGCAGGATATTGGCCATCAGCAGCGCAAAGCCGAATGCCGCGATTCCCGGCAGCAGCAGCCAGTCGCGCCGCTGCACCTGGTCGGCGCCGACCACGATCAGCCCCCAGGCCAGCGCCACGGCCAGCTCGCCCAGGCCGCGCGACATCAGCTTGAGCGGCGGGGCCGAATAGGCCCAGCCCAGTGCCAGCCCGGCCAGCCCGAGCAGCAGCAGCCCGCCACCCGTGACCCAGGCCAGCAGCAGTCCGCCCAGCGCCACGCCGGCCAGCAGCCCCCAGGCCAGCGCACGGGTTTGCTCCGGCGTGACCTGGCCCTGCTGGATCAGCCGCGAGCCGCCCGTGAACGGAAACAGCCCGCTCTGGTTGGCCGCATCGGCGCCGTTGAGCGCATCGTGGTAGTCGTTGAGCACATTGGCGCCGGCATGCGCTGCCAGCGCCAGCACCAGCGTCAGCAGGGCCAGCCGCCAGTCGGTCGACCCGTTGCTGCTGGCGGCCGATGCGATGCCCAGCAGGCAGGCGACCGCGGTGATGGTCAGGAAGCCGGGCCGGGTCATGCGCAGCAGCAGTTTCCAGTCGAGGCGGGTAGGGGGTTTCGTTGTCATGCGTCTATTGTGGCAAGACTCGCCAGCGCCAGCGCCAGCGCCAGCCCTGCCGGACTGGACTGGACGCGGCTAGCGTTCCTGGGGGGCGGCTGCCACGCGCGCGAACAACTCGTGCCGGTAGCGGATCCCCAGCTTGTTGAACGCGCGGTCGCGATAGGTCTTGACGGTGGGCGCGGTCAAGCCCAGGTCGGCCGCGATGCCATCCTGGGTCCAGCCCTTGAGCAGGCGCTGGCAGACATCGCGCTCGCGCGCGGTCAGACCCTCGAGCGCGTCAGACTGTGCCGGCAGGCTGGCATTCAGCGTGACATGGCGCTGCACGCAGGCCAGCAGCGGCGGCGCCATGTCGGCCACCGCATCGATCGCGTCGGCACAGAAGACCGGCTGATGCTCATGGCGGTAGAAGTTGATCGCGAGCAGCCCGTGGCGCTCGCTGGGCGTGACGATCGACAAGCGCTCCTGCAGGCCGTGCGCGCTGTAGATGGCCGAGCGGTGCTCGATCGGAATCTCGCTGGCGTTCCAGTGCACCATGGCCGTCGTGCCAGGCGCGACCCGGTCGCGCGCCACGGCAAAGGTGGCATCGCGCCGGTAGAGCGAGTCGCGATACACCCGCCAGGAAGCCGCCGTGCCATCGGGAAAGGCCTGGATGCTGCCGTGGGCGTGCAGGCTGGGCGGTGCATCCTGGTACAGGGTGTAGACCGACCACCAGGCCAGCGGCATCCAGCGGTTGAGGTCGGCCAGTGCCTGCTGGCCGAAATGCGGGTTGCCGACATGGCCGATCACCCCAGCCAGCGCCGACAAGCCGCCCGCCTGGAGACCGTGGGAACGGGGCAATTCGATGAGCTGCATGGGGTGTAAGGAGGTGCAGGGGGTTTCCCTGTCCTCTTCTGGGTGGACAGACAGAAGCGCGCGCAGATTCTAATCTCCATCCGGTCCAGAACAAGAGGCCGGACCGCCGGCCATGACCCGAGGAGACCCCCGTCCATGACCGCCGCCATTGCCGCTCCGATCGACATCGCCAGGCTGGAAAGCCAGCCCTACGAAAGCTATCAGCCCCATCGCTCCGTTCTCGAGGCGCTGGAGCAGGCGACCCGTGACTGGCCAGAGCGCACGGCCCTGACCTATATCGAAGCGCCCGACCCTGAGCGGCCGGCCAGGCGCTGGAGCTACGCGGAATTCGCGACCGAGGTCCGGCGCGCTGCCAACCTGTTTCGCCAGCTGTCGGATGGCAAGCCCGCGCGTGTCGCGACGCTGCTGCCCAACATCCCGCAAGCCTGGTTCACTCTGCTCGGCGCCGAGACCGCCGGCGTGCTGTGTCCGGTCAACTACCAGCTCGACGCCGAGCATGTGGCCGAGCTGGTGCATGCCACCGGTGCCAACATCCTGGTCGCATTGGGCCCTCATCCCGAGCTCGACATCTGGTCGCGCGTGACCGAGATCAGTCGGCGCTGCCCCCTGCTCAAGCAGGTGCTGGTGGTGGGCGCTGCCGACGGCGCACAGGATTTCGACGCCGCGCTGGCCCGCATGCGCGGCGACCGGCTCGAATTCGAGGTTCCGCTGGAGCGCGACCGCCTGGCGGCGCTGTTCCACACCGGCGGCACGACCGGCCGCCCCAAGCTGGCGCAGCACACGCATGGCAACCAGCTGCATGTGGCCCTGGGGGCGACCCAGATGTACGGCATGGGCCATGAAGACGTGATGCTCAACGGCTTTCCCCTGTTCCATGTCGCGGGCTCCTTCGTCTATGGGCTGTCCACGCTGATGGCTGGTGCCGAGCTGGTGCTGCCGACGCTGCTGGGCATGCGCAACAAGGCCTTCGTCGCGCGCTACTGGGACTTCGTCGCGCGCCACCGCATCACGCTGCTGGCAGGGGTGCCGACCGTGATGTCCGGCCTGATGGCCGGGCCGCTGCCGGCGCCGGGCCAAGCCGCGCGGGTGCGCGCCATGCTGACCGGCGGCTCTCCGTTGCCAGACGAAGTGGCCGCCGGCTTCGAGCGCCAGTTCTCGATCCCGGTGCGCAACATCCTGGGCATGACCGAATGCGCAGGCGTGATCTCGATCGAGCCAGTGGCCGGTGTGCGCGTTCCGGGGTCCTGCGGCTTGCCATTGCCCTATACCCGGGTGCGCAGCATCGATGGCGCGGGCCAGCCCTTGCCAGCGGGCGCCACCGGCGTGCTGTGCGTCCAGGGGCCCGCGGTCGGGCCGGGCTACACCGAGGCCGAACGCAATGCCGGCACCTTCCACGACGGCTGGCTGATCACGGGCGATATCGGCCATGTCGACCACGACGGCCGGGTTTTCATCACCGGCCGGGCCAAGGACGTGATCGTGCGTGGTGGCCACAACATTGATCCGCACCTGATCGAGGATGCCCTGATGCGCCACCCCGCCGTGCTGATGGCCGCCGCCGTCGGTGAGCCCGACGAATACGCCGGCGAACTGCCGGTCGCCTATGTGGTGCTCAAGGACGGTGCCGACATCGAACCGGCCGAGCTGCTCCGGTTCACCCAGCAGTACATCCCGGAGCGCCCGGCCTGTCCCAAGCGCATCGAGCGGGTGGCCGCGCTGCCTCAGACCGCCATCGGCAAGATCTACAAGCCAGCGCTGCGCCAGGCCGCGATCGGCCGCGGCTTGCGCGAGCGCCTCGAGCGCGCCGGCCTGTCCGAGCAGGCCCAGGTCGAGGTGCGCGACGAGGCTGGCGTCACCACGGTGATCTTCATGCTGCAGCCACACGCTTCCCCGGATGCCTCCCCGCAGGCCTTGGCCGAGGCCGTGCGCCGGATCATGGCGCCCTTTGCCCTGCGCTACCGCATCGAAGCGGGGCTGGCAACGATCTCTTGACTGAACAGGACCTATATGGATTCCCCCTTGTTGTACCGCCGCCAGGGCGCGGTGGCCGTGCTCACCTTGAACCGTCCTGCCGCGCGCAACGCGCTCACGCCCGAGATGCTCTGCCGCCTGGCCGATGCCGTGATCGATTTCGAGCGTGACGACGGCTTGCAGGTGCTGGTGATTGGCGCGGCCGGTGAGCAGGCTTTCTGCGCCGGTGGTGACCTGGCTCGCACCCTCCCGCTCATGAGCGGCGAGCGCGCGCCCGCCGACCCCTGGGATCACCGCGTGCTCGAGGACCCCGAGGTCATGCGAGCCTCCTCGCTGCGTGACTATCCCTTGCACAAGCCCGTGATTGCCGCGATCAACGGCGCCTGCTTTGCCGCCGGCTTCGAGCTCATGCTCGGGACCGACATCCGCATCGCCGCCGAACATGCGACCTTCTGCCTGCCCGAGGTCAAGCGGGCCGTTGTGCCGTTTGCCGGCTCGATGGTGCGCCTGCCGCGGCAGATTCCCTATGCCAAGGCCATGGAGCTGATGCTGACCGGCGACCCGATCGACGCCCGTGAGGCACTCGCCATCGGGCTGGTCAACCATGTGCTGCCGGCCGCCGAGGTGATGACCCGTGCCCTGCAACTGGCCGAGCGCATCGCACAGAACGGTCCGCTGGCGGTGCGCCGGCTCAAGCAGACCGTGACCGAAGCCAGCGGCCGGTCGCTGGCCGAGGGCTTCGCGCTGGAGGACGAAACCAAGCGCATCGTGCTGGGTAGCGAAGACGCGCGCGAGGGACCGCGCGCCTTCATGGAAAAACGTGCGCCGCATTACCGCGGCCGTTGAAGGACGACATGAACCATCCATCGAAACCCATCAGCCTGAGCGGCCAGGTGGCCATCGTCACCGGCAGTGGCCGCGGCCTGGGACTGGCCTTCGCGCAGGCCCTGGCCCGCGCCGGAGCCCGCGTCGTGGTCAACGACATCGATCCCGCCACGGCCGAGGCCGCCGTCGCCTCCATCCTGGCCGAGGGGGGCCAGGCGGTGCACGAGGTCGTGCCGGTGGGCACGGCCGAAGCGGCCGATCGCCTGGTCAGCAAGGCCGTCGACACCTGGGGCCGGCTCGACATCCTGTGCGCCAATGCCGGCATCCTGCGCGACCGCGTGCTGTGGAACATGAGCGACGAGGACTTCGACGCCGTCATCCACACCCACCTGCGCGGCACCTTCACCTGTGCCCGCTCGGCTGTGCGCCGCATGCGCGAGCAGGGACAAGGCGGGCGCTTGCTGCTGATCGCCTCGCCGGCCGGCCAGCGTGGCAACTTCGGCCAGACCAGCTACTCGGCGGCCAAGGCCGGCATCGCGGGCTTCGCGCGCACCTGGGCCATGGAATGCGCCAAGTCCGCCATCACGGTCAACGCCATCGTGCCGGTGGCCTATACCCAGATGGTGGTCTCGATGCCGGCGTTCGCGCCTTATGCCGAAGCGGTGGCGCGCGGCGAGCCGCTGCCGACCGAGCTGCGCCAGCGCATGGGCCTGGGCACGTCCGCCGATGTCGCTCCGTTGCTGGTCTTCCTGGCCTCGGAGCAGGCACGCCACATCACGGGCCAGTGCATCGGCCTGGGCGGCGACAAGCTGAGCCTGTGGTCGCACCCGCAGGAGCTGCGCTCGGCCTACCGCGAAGGCGGCTGGAGCGCCGAGGACATCGCCCGGGTCTGGGACAGCTCGGTGGGCATCGAGCCGCAAAGCCTCGGAATGCCGCCGCTCTAGACCTGCCTCAGTTTGATTTCATCACCCACAGAGAAAAAGAGGAGACACCATGAAGAACAGCCACGTCACCCGCCGCCACCTGCTGGCCGGCAGCATCGCCTTGACACTGGGCTCCGCCCTGCCAACGGCCTGGGCCCAGGTCTATCCCGACAAGCCGGTCAAGCTGGCGGTCGGCTTTGCGCCCGGCACCGGCCCCGACCTGCTGGCCCGCACCGCCGGCCAGCAATTCGCCGACCTGATCAAGCAGTCGGTCGTGGTCGACAACCGCTCCGGCGCTGGCGGCCAGATCGCCGCTGCCGCGACAGCCAAGAGCCCGGCCGACGGCTACAACCTGCTGCTGGCCGACCTGTCATCCATCAGCATCGCGCCCGCGGCCTTCTCCAAGCTGCCTTACGACCCGCAAAAGCAGCTGATTCCAGTGACGGAAATCGCCCGCACCGACTTTGTGCTGGTGGTCCCGGCCAGTTCGCCGGCCAGGAATATGGACGAGTTCGCCCGCTTGGCCAAGGCCCAGGGCGGCAAGGTCAACTTCGCCACCTTCGGTGCCGGCACTCCGGGCCATTTCGGTGCCGTGATGCTGGCCGAGATGGCCGGCTACAAGACGGAGGTGATCCACTACCGCCAGACCGCTGACGTGATCACGGCGCTCGGCAGCGCCGAGGTGCAAGGCGCCCTGATGTCCACCCCGCTGGCAATGGCCCAGGTCAAGGGCGGCAAGATGCGCGCGCTCGCCACCACGGCCGCCAAGCGCTCAGCGCTGCTGCCCGAAGTGCCGACCTTCATTGAAAGCGGCTATCCCAAGGCGGACTTCTCGGCCTGGTTCGTGATCTTCGTGCCGGCTGGCACCAGCCAGCCAGTCATGGACCTGGTCCAGCGCGAGATGGTCAAGGCCGTGCAGACCCCCGAGACGCGCAAGAGGTTGGAGGAGGCTGGCTTCACCGTCTCGGGCAGCAGCCAGGCCGAGGCGCGCAAGATGGTGCAGGCCGAGACCGTGCGCTGGGCCGAGGTCGTGCGCAACAGCGGCTTTCGCGGCGACTGACGGCGCTCGATTCGAGTAGATGGGAATGGTTTTCTGAATCAATGCATGGGGTGAAATCTGATTCAGGGACCATTTTCCTGCTGTTTCTTGCTGTCAGGATCGCGTAGGGAAGTACACACGACAATAGCGTGACAGTCGTGCCCGCGGTCGGGATTGACGCTGCTGCTATATTCGCCCTCCGATGTCAACACCCCTGAGCCCCGAACGCTACTGGCGCCTGAACCGCTGGCTGATCGCTGCCGGCCTGCTGCTGGGCTTTGTCGTGACCTTCGGCCTGGGCTGGTTCGCGCGCGAGCTCGACTTCATCTTCCTAGGCTGGGGCTTCAACTTCTGGCTCGCGGCCCAGGGCGCGCTGCTGGTCTATCTGCTGATCGTGACCGGCTACGCCTGGATCATGAACCGGCTCGATGACCGCCAGCTCGATGCCCCCGGGCGGCCTCCGGCATGAGGCCAGCTGGCGCTGGTGAGCCGGGCTACGGCCGCCAGCTCAATCGCGTCTACCGCGCCTATGTGGCCTGCTTCGTCGTCTTCATCCTGAGCCTGTCCTGGTTGGAGAGCCTGGGCCTGTCGCGCGAGGCCATCGGCCTGATCTTCCTGCTCTCGACGGTGGCGCTGTATGCCGGCATCGGCATCATCAGCCGCACTACTGATCCGGTCGAATACTATGTCGCCGGCCGCCGTATACCGGCGCTCTACAACGGCATGGCCACCGCGGCCGACTGGATGTCGGCGGCCTCCTTCATCGGCCTGGCCGGCACGCTCTACCTGCAGGGCTACAACGGGCTGGCCTTCGTGCTCGGCTGGACCGGCGGCTATTGCCTGGTCAGCCTGCTGCTGGCGCCCTATCTGCGCCGCTTTGGCGGCTTCACGATTCCCGACTTCCTGGGCGAGCGTTACGGCGGCCACTGGCCGCGCATGATGGGCGTGCTTGCCTCGGTTCTGTGTTCCTTCACCTATGTGGTGGCGCAGCTGTACGGGGTCGGCCTGATCGCCTCGCGCCTGACCGGCCTGGCCTTCGAGCTCGGCGTCTTCCTCGGCCTGGGCGGCATGCTGATCTGCTCCTTCCTGGGCGGCATGCGTGCCATCACCTGGACCCAGGTCGCGCAGTACCTGGTGATGCTGGTGGCCTTCCTGTTGCCGGTGGCCTGGCTCTCGGTCAAGCAGACCGGCTCGCCGCTGCCGCAGCTGGTCTACGGCCAGCAGCTCGAGCGTGTCAGCGAGCGCGAGCGCGAACTGGCGCGCGACCCGCGCGAGCGCGAGGTCATGAGCCTGTATCGCCACCGGGCTGACCTGCTGCGCTCCAAGCTCGAGAACCCGTCCCTGGCCCTGGCCCAGGACCGCGCGCTGGCCCAGCTCTGGCTCGACGACCTGCGCCAGCTGCCAGCGACGCCCGAGGACATCGCGACCGCCGAGCGCGCGCTCTATCAGCTGCCGCGCGACGAGGCCGGGGCGCGCCGGCTCTGGAGCCGCGAGCTCGAGGAGGCTGAGTCCAAGATGCTGCCGCTGGGCGGCATGCCGCCGCATGCGCAGCCCTATGCGGGCGATCCGGCCGGTAGCGCCGCCCAGCAGCTCGATTTCCAGTCCTCGCGGCTGAACTTCCTGGCGCTGGTGTTCTGCCTGATGGTCGGCACGGCCAGCCTGCCGCATGTGCTGGCGCGCTACTACACCGTGCCCAGCGTCAAGGCTGCGCGCAACTCGGTCGCCTGGACGCTGTTCTTCATCGCGCTGGTCTATTTCACCGCACCCGCGCTGGCCGTGCTGGTCAAGCACGAGATCCTGTATCAGCTGGTCGGCACCCGGATCGACCAGCTGCCGGCCTGGGTCTCGGCCTGGAGCCGGGTCGATGCCGGCCTGATCCACTTCAAGGACATCAATGCCGACGGCCTGCTGCAGTTCAACGAACTCAGCCTGGGCAGCGACGTGATCATGCTGGCCTCGGCCGAGATCGCTGGCCTGCCGTTCGTGATCTCGGGCCTGGTCGCCGCCGGTGCGCTGGCCGCCGCGCTGTCGACCGCCGACGGGCTGCTGCTGACCATGGCCAATGCGCTGAGCCACGACCTCTATTTCAAGATGGTGGACCCGAGCGCCTCGACCGCGCGCCGCGTCACGCTGACCAAGGTCGTGCTGCTGATGATGGCGCTGATCGCGGCCTATATCGCCGCGCTCAAGCCGGCCGACATCTTGTTCCTGGTCTCGGCCGCCTTTTCGCTCGCGGCTTCGGCCTTCTTTCCGGCGCTGGTGCTGGGCATCTTCTGGAAGCGCGCGACCGGTCCGGCCGCCGCCGCCGGCATGCTGGCCGGCCTGGGCCTGACCGTCTACTACGTCGCGACCACCCAGCCCTGGCTGCGCTCGCTGTTCGGGCTGGACGGACCGGTCCAGCTCTGGTGGGGCATCGAGCCGATCTCGGCCGGTGTCTTCGGCGTGCCGCTGGGCTTTGCCGTCATCCTGCTGGTGAGCTGGCTGACCCCGCCGCCGCCGCCCGAGGCGCAGGCCCTGGTCGAGCGCCTGCGCAGCCCGGGCCAGGCCTGACCAGTGCCTCAGCCTTTGCGACAGAGCTGGTTTCGGCTTATAATCGCAGGCTTGCCTTGCCGTACCCCTGTTGACGCTGGGGGCGGCTGTTTCAACCAAAAGGAGAGACCATGCGTCACTACGAAATCGTTCTGCTGATCCATCCGGATCAAAGCGAACAAGTTCCGGCCATGCTGGAGCGCTACAAGGGCATGATCACCACCGGTGGCGGTCAGATCCATCGCGTGGAAGACTGGGGTCGCCGTCAACTGGCTTACCAGATCAACAAGCTGTCCAAGGCACATTACCTGTGCGTGAACATCGAAGCCGATCAGGCTGTGATGTCCGAGCTGGAGCACGCCTTCAAGTTCAACGACGCCGTCCTGCGTCACCTGACGATCCAGAAGAAGAAGGCTGAAACCGGCCCGTCTTCGATGATGAAGGCTGTCGAGCGCGAAGAAGCTCGCAAGTCCCAGCAGCAGGAAAACGCCGCCTAATTTTTGCCGCGCGCACAGGATGAAGTGAACCGCCTCGTACTGGCTGCCGTCATCGCGCAGGTCTACCCCCTGCGTCATACGCCAGTCGGACTGCCCGCCTTGGACATGGTGCTCGAACACCAGTCACAGGCCGAGCAACTGGGGCAAGCCCGCCAAGTCAGGCTGGAGCTGAGGGCCACCGCCTTCGGTCACCAAGCCGAGTCACTGGCCCGGCAAACGCTGGGCAAGGGTTTCGAGTTCTCCGGGTTCCTCGTCAATTCGCGCAACGGCAAAGGCGTCGTTCTCCAGATCCAGGATTTCACACCTCTCAGTTAAGGAAGCACCATCATGGCTGCACCCAAGCGTTTCAACAAAGACAAGCGCCCCAAGCGCAACACCCAATCGCTGCTGTTCAAGCGCAAGAAGTTCTGCCGCTTCACCGTGGCAGGCGTCGAGGAAGTCGACTACAAGGACGTCGATGTCCTGCGTGACTTCATCTCCGAGAATGGCAAGATCATCCCGGCTCGCCTGACTGGCACCCGCGCGATCTACCAGCGTCAGGTCACCACCGCCATCAAGCGTTCGCGCTTCCTGGCCATGCTGCCCTACAGCGACCAGCACCGCGTCTGATAGGAGCGAATACCATGCAAATCATTCTGCTCGACAAAGTTGTCAACCTGGGTGGCCTGGGCGATATCGTCAAGGTCAAGGACGGTTACGCCCGTAACTTCCTGATCCCGTCCGGCCGCGCCCGTCGCGCCACCAAGAACGCGATTGCCGAATTCGAAGCTCGCCGCGCCGAACTCGAAAAGGCAGCCGCTGCCAAGCTGGCCGAGGCGCAAGCCGTCGGCGAGAAGCTGGCTGGCTTCACCGTCAAGCTGTCGCAGAAGGCCGGCGTCGACGGTCGCCTGTTTGGCTCCGTGACCAACCACGACATCGCAGACGCCCTGAACAAGGAAGGCTTCGCTGTCGCCAAGGCTCAAGTCCGCATGCCCAACGGCCTGCTGAAGAACGTCGGCGAGTACACCGTCTCCGTTGGCCTGCACACCGATGTGGTCGTTGACGTGAACGTTGCGGTGCTGGGCGAAACTGCCTGATACCTGCCTTCGCGCAACAAGAGCAGCCGGCTGATGCCGGCTGTTTTTGTTTCTGCCTTCGTCTGCGTCATGCGCAGGACTTAAGATCCAGGCTCGAAAGGACCCCCCGTGTCAGACGTTTTTCCGCCCGACGATGCATTCCTGTCTGCGCCCTCCGAGGACCGACAGGTCGCCCAGCTGCGCGTGCCGCCGCACTCGATCGAAGCCGAGTCCAGTGTGCTCGGCGGCTTGCTGCTCGACAACAGCGCCTGGGACCGCGTCGGCGATCTGCTGCAGAACTCTGACTACTACCGCTTCGAGCACCAACTGGTCCACGGCGCGATCGCCAAGCTGATCAACGCCAACAAGCCGGCCGACGTGATCACGGTGTTCGAGCAGCTCGAGAGCGAGGGGCAGGCCGACAAGATCGGGGGGCTGGGCTACCTGAACCAGCTGGCCCAGTATGTGCCGAGCGCGGCCAATATCCGACGCTATGCCGAGATCGTGCGCGAGCGCTCGATCCTGCGCAAGCTGATCAAGGTCAGCGACGACATCGCGACCCGCGCCTTCAACCCGAAGGGCTCCAAGGTCGCCGAGATCCTCGACGAGGCTGAACAGAAGGTGTTCAACATCGGCGAGGAGGGCACCCGCATGAAGCAGGGCTTCCAGTCGATGGATACGCTGGTGGTCGACCTGCTTGACCGCGTCAACGAGATGGCCGACAACCCGAACGATGTCACCGGAGTGCCGACCGGCTTCGTCGACCTCGACCGCATGACCTCGGGCCTGCAGGCCGGCGACATGGTGGTGCTGGCGGCCAGACCCTCGATGGGCAAGGCGCAGCCGCTTGATGCCCGGGTTCGCACGCTGACGGGCTGGAAAACCATGGGCGAACTCGAGATCGGCATGGCGCTGGCCTCGGTCGATGGCCGGCCCTCGATCGTGACCGGCATTTTTCCGCAGGGCCGCAAGGCGGTCTGGCGCGTGACCTTGTCCGACGGGCGCTCGGCCGAGTGCTGCGACGAGCATCTCTGGCGCGTCAATTGCCGACACTGGGAGGCGCCGCGCGTGCTTGCGACGGCCGAGATCCGTCAGTTGCTGACCCGCCAGCGCTACCAGGATCGGCTCTGGATCGAGCCGCATGACGGTCAGTTCGGCCACCAGGAAGCCCTGCCGGTTGATCCCTGGGTGCTCGGCGCCTTGCTGGGCGACGGCAACCTGACGGGGACCGGAACGGTGCGCTTTGCCACCGCCTCGACCGAGATCCTGGCCACGCTGGAGGCGCGCGTCGGCGCCGGCATGGAAATCACCCATGCCGACCGCTACGACTACCGGATCGTGCGCGAGGACCGGGGCCATCCGACCGGGATCAAGGGCTCGCAGCCCAATCCGCTGCGCACGGCGCTCGACAGCTTGCGCCTGTCCGGGCTGGCCAGCGACGAGAAGTTCATTCCGCGCCTCTACCTGGAAGCCGGACGCGAGGCAAGACTGGACCTGCTGCGCGGCCTGCTCGACACCGATGGCTGGGTCGAGCGCTGGGGCAGCGTGCGCTTTTCCACTGCGAGCCGCCAACTCGCCGAGGACATGGCCGAGCTGGTGCGTTCGCTGGGTGGCTGGTGCTCGATCAACGAAAAGCAGCCCCATTGCCGCAACCTGGCTGGCATGCGGATCGCTGGCTTGCCGGCCTATGTCTGCAACATCGCGCATCCGCAACCCCGGTCGCTGTTCCTGCTGTCCGACAAGCTGGCGCGCCTGCCCGAGACGCGGCAACGCCGCAAGCTGCTGACTGTTCAGTCGATCATGCCCAGCCGCGAGGCGGATTGCCAGTGCATCGCGGTCAGCCATCCGGACCGGCTCTACATCACCGACGGCGATGTCGTCACGCACAACACCGCTTTCGCCGTCAACATCGCCGAGCATGTGGCCTTGAACGAAGGCCTGCCGGTTGCGATCTTCTCGATGGAAATGGGCGCCGCCCAGCTCGCGGTGCGTATCGTGGGCTCGATCGGCCGCATCAACCAGGGCCACTTGCGCACCGGCAAGCTGACCGATGACGAATGGCCGCGCCTGACCGAGGCGATCGAGCGCCTGCGCACCGTCTCGCTGCACATCGACGAGACGCCAGGCTTGAAGCCGAGCGAGCTGCGCGCCAACGCCAGGCGCCTGGCGCGCCAGTGCGGCAAGCTCGGCCTGATCGTGGTCGACTACCTGCAGCTCATGAGCGGCAGCAGTTCGGACAACGACAACCGCGCCACCGAGCTCGGCGAGATATCGCGCGGCCTCAAGATGCTGGCCAAGGAACTGCAATGTCCGGTGATTGCGCTGTCGCAGCTGAACCGCTCGGTCGAGCAGCGTGCCGACAAGCGGCCCATGATGTCCGACCTGCGCGAATCGGGTGCGATCGAGCAGGACGCCGACATCATCATGTTCATCTACCGCGACGAGTACTACACGAAAGAGGCCTGCAAGGAGCCCGGCGTGGCCGAGATCATCATCGCCAAGCAGCGTAACGGCCCGACCGGCACCGTCAAGCTCGCCTTCATGAACATGCTGACCCGCTTCGAGAGTCTGGCGAGCTACTCGGACGATTTCTGAGCCGACTGCCTGGCGTCGATCTGGCGCCAGCGCCCCGTTTCCGGGCATGGCTCGGCTGGCGCGCCGTCGAGCCAGACCTGCTGCTGATCCAGTCGTGCGGCGGTCGTCGGGTCGATGTCGAAGTCGATTCCCAGTGCGCGTGCCAGTCCGGCCTGCTCGATCGGCAGCTCCCAGCTCAGGAACACCTGGCTGCAGTCCGATTCGGCCGGGAAATCGTCCGGATCGAAGCCATCCTGGTGCCGGTTGATCACGGCATGCGGCTGGGCGGTGTCGAAGATCACCACCCGGCCCCTTTGCAGCGGTATGCGCTGCCCCGTGGCCGGAAAATGCAGGTCCTGCCCCCGGTCCTCGCTCAGGAACAGGTTGCAAAAGGCCGCCGATCCGTACTGTGCCGCGTCATGGTGATAGCGCGCGCCGCGGCAGGCCATCAAGGCCAACTCGGAGTGCTCCAGCAGCCCTGGCAGGCCGAGTGAATCCATCCAGTCGCTGATCGCCTGCAGGCACAGCCGGTAGTCCGGCCAGCGCGTGCGCGACCTGGCCAGCGACAGCGGCTCGACATCGCCCGCTTCCAGGCCCAGGCGCAAGGTCTCGCGCTGCCAATCGGCGCTCAGTCTTGCCGGGGGCGCTGGCAGCTCCAATAGTCCCGTCAGCAAGCGGTCGCTGACGCTTCGGCTGCGCAGCGCATCATCGGTCGAGAAATAGGCAACAAGCAGGTCTGGCACGCGATCTTCGCTCATGAAAAAGCCCGCACGAGGCGGGCGCTGATTGAGAGGGGGTGATGGCTTACAGCACGTCGCTGGCGTAGTCGGCCAGGCGCGAGCGTTCGCCGCGCGCCAGCGTGATGTGGCCGCCATGCGGCCAGCCCTTGAAGCGGTCGACCGCATAGGTCAGGCCCGAGCTGCCTTCGGTCAGATAGGGCGTGTCGATCTGCGCCAGGTTGCCCATGCAGATGATCTTGGTGCCGGGGCCGGCGCGCGTGATCAGCGTCTTCATCTGCTTGGGCGTCAGGTTCTGCGCCTCGTCGATGATGACGTACTTGTTCATGAAGGTGCGCCCGCGCATGAAGTTCAGGCTCTTGATCTTGATGCGGCTGCGGATCAGCTCGTTGGTGGCCGCGCGGCCCCATTCGCCGGCATTGCCGCCTTCGCCCTTGGCCAGGAACTCGAGGTTGTCGTCGAGCGCGCCCATCCAGGGGCCCATCTTCTCTTCCTCGGTACCGGGCAGGAAGCCGATGTCCTCGCCGACGCTGACGGTGGCGCGCGTCATGATGATCTCGGTGTAGCGGCGCTCGTCGAGCACCTGGGTCAGGCCGGCGGCCAGCGCCATCAGCGTCTTGCCGGTGCCGGCCGTGCCAGCCAGCGTCACGAAGTCGACTTCCGGGTCCATCAGCAGGTTGAGCGCGAAGTTCTGCTCGCGGTTGCGGCTGCTGACGCCCCAGACCGCGTTCTTCAGGTGGCTGTAGTCCTTGAGCGTCTTGAGCACGGCGGTCTTGCCGCGCACCTCGGTCACGCGTGCGTGCAGCGCGGGTTCGCCCGGTGCCTCGAAGTAGACGAACTGGTTCAGGTTCATCTGCTCGGCCATCGGGCCGCTGATGCGGTAGAAGGTATGCGGGCCCTGGGTCCAGCTCTCGATCTTCTGGCTCTGGTGGGTCCAGAAGTCGGCCGGCAGTGCCAGCCAGCCCGGGTAGAGCAGTTCGTCGTCGGCCAGCGCCTTGTCGTTTTCATAGTCCTCGGCCTGCAGGCCGAGCGCGCGCGCCTTGACCCGCATGTTGATGTCCTTGGACACCAGCACCACGCCGCGCCCGGGGTAGCGTTCGGTCAAGGCCTTGACGACGCCGAGGATCTGGTTGTCGGCCTTGCCCTGGGGCAGGGCCGGCAGCGTGACGTCGAGCGGTTCGGTCTGGAACAGCAGCAGGCCGGTGGCCTCCTTGTGTCCGATCGCCGCCAGCGGCAGGCCTTGCGTGATGTCGCCGCCGCTCTTGGCTGCGAGCTGGTCGAGCGAGCGGCTGACCTGGCGCGCGTTGCGCGCGACCTCGGTCATGCCCTTCTTGTGACCGTCGAGCTCCTCGAGCACGATCATCGGCAGGTAGATGTCATGCTCCTCGAAGCGGAACAGCGACATCGGGTCATGCATCAGCACATTGGTGTCGAGCACGAACAGGCAGGAGGCGGCGCGCGCCTGATGGCTGCGCGGCCTGATAGCCGCCTTGGCCTTGCGCGTCGGCTGGACCGCTTCCTCGGCGGGGAGGGCGGCGCTTGCTGCAGCCGCGACCTTGGCGACCTTGGCGCTGGTCACGGCTTCGACCCGTGGCTTGGCTGGCGCCACGGCGTCGGTGACCACAACAGCAGCAGCCGCAACAGGCAGCGGCTGTGCGCTGGGCAGTGCGACCGCGCTGGCCGCGGCGACCTTCTTGCGTGCAGCAGCCTTGCGCGCCGGCTTGACTGCCGGGCTGGCCTGGGTGGCGGTCCCGCTTGCCGTGCCGATCTGCGGCTCGGCTGTCGCCTGGGCGGCCACCAGCGTGCCGACTGCGGCGGTCCCGGTCTCCGCCGCCAGCACGACTTCAGCGGCAGGCGCGGCTGCGCGGCGGCGGCGCACGGTCTTGGCCGGAGCCGGGGCGCTCGCGACCGTCACGGGCAATGCCAGCGACAAGTCCGGGCTCGAGCTGTCGGCATCGGCGACTGGCTGGCTTGCCACGGTCTTGCGGCTGGCCTTGACCTCGAAGGCCTCGGTCGGGACTCGTGCGGCTTTGCGGGAGGGGGCGGGGGGCAGGGGCATGGGCTGACCAGAAAGCAAAAAGCCGCCAGGATCACCGGGCGGCTAGGGATGATGGGGTGGCAAAGGGGTTCGTTTCAATGCCTTGTGACATGCGAACCATTATGCATCAGCACCATGCCTGTCGGCGGCAAGAGGCCGCTGCTGCCTGCCGGGTCTGCTGCGACCAGGCGCAGGGTCCGGCCTGGCTGAAACTCAGGCGGCCTGCTTGAGCGCCTTGACCGCAGCCAGCACTTCCTCGACATGGCCGGGAACCTTGAGGCCGCGCCACTCCTGCTTGAGCTGGCCGTCGGCGCCGATCAGGAAGGTGCTGCGCTCGATGCCCTTGACCTTCTTGCCGTACATGATCTTGTTCTTGACCACGCCGAACATGTGGCACATCTTTTCTTCGGTGTCGGCGATCAGCTCGAACGGCAGTTCGAGTTTGAGCTTGAACTCGTCGTGCGACTTCATGTTGTCGCGCGAGACGCCGAAGACGACAGCGCCTTCCTCGACGAAATGCTTGAAATACTCGCGGAACTGCAGCGCTTCAGTGGTGCAGCCCGGGGTGTTGTCCTTGGGATAGAAGTACAGCACCACGACTTGGCCGTGATGCGACTGGTTGCTGACCTTGACACCCCCGGTCGCATTGGCTTCAAATTCAGGAATAAGTTTATTGACGACAACGGCCATTGTTCGGCTCCCTGCTCGGATCGGGTAAGGTAATATGCCGCCGTGCACGACATTTGACGACCTTGTCAAGGGCCGTCCATGCGCGCATGGCTACGGGAATCAGCCTGCTATTTTACCCCGAAGCGCGCCCATCTCCCAGGCGGGCGGCTGCGCGTTGGCTCAGGAGGTCTCCAGCAGCAGCGCGGCAACCACCCGGCGACCCTCCTGGGCCAAAATGTTGTAAGTGCGGCAGGCTGCTGCCGTGTCCATGGTTTCGACGCCGATGCCGCGCTCGATCAGGCCGCGCAGCAGCGCGGGCGAGACAAAGCGCAGCTTGGCGCCGCTGCCGAAGATCACCACCTCGGGCGCCTCGTCGGCCAGGCGGGCGAAATGCGCGGCGCTCAGCTCGGCGAAGCTCTGGCAGCCCCAGTCGCTGCAGCGGCCCTGCGAGCTCACGACCAGGCTGTGGTGTTTTTTCTCGCCGCTGACGGCGATCCAGTCCTCTGCATAGGCATTGATGAACAGGGTGTCGAAGCGGTCGGGCTGGAGTTTCATGGCGTGAGCTCAAAAGTGTGGTGAAATTATAGGTTTCACCGAGGTTGAGACCATGCCAGCCCCCATCATCCATAAATCCGCCAAGCTGGACAACGTCTGCTACGACATCCGTGGACCCGTGCTGGACAAAGCGCGGGCGATGGAGGAAGACGGCCACAAGATCATCAAGCTCAACATCGGCAACCTGGCGGTGTTCGGGCTGGAGCCGCCCGAGGAGATCGTGCAGGACATGATCCGCAACCTGCCGCAGGCCGCCGGCTACACCGACAGCAAGGGCCTGTTCGCGCCGCGCAAGTCGGTCGTGCATTACTGTCAGGAAAAGCGCATCGCCGGCGTCACGGTCGAGGATGTCTATCTGGGCAACGGCGCCAGCGAGCTGATCGCGATGTCGATGAACGCGCTGCTCAATCCGGGCGACGAGATCCTGGTGCCCGCGCCCGACTACCCGCTCTGGACGGCCTCGATTTCGCTGTCGGGCGGCACGCCGGTGCATTACATCTGCGACGAGCAGTCGGACTGGAACCCGGACCTGGCCGACATCGAGCGCAAGATCACGCCCCGCACCAAGGGCATCGTGATCATCAACCCGAACAACCCGACCGGCGCGCTGTATCCGGACGCGGTGCTGCTGCAGATCGTCGCGATCGCGCGCCGTCACGGCCTGATCGTGTTTGCCGACGAGATCTACGACAAGGTGCTGTACGACGGCAATGTCCACACCTCGATCGCCTCGCTGGCCGATGACGTGCCCTTCATCACCTTCAACGGCCTGTCGAAGAACTACCGCAGCTGTGGCTACCGTGCCGGCTGGATGATCGTCTCGGGCGACAAGCGCCGCATCAGCGACTACATCGAGGGCCTGAACATGCTGGCCTCGATGCGCCTGTGCGCCAACACGCCGGGCCAGCTCGCGATCCAGACCGCGCTGGGCGGCTACCAGAGCATCGACGACCTGGTGGCGCCGAGCGGGCGTCTGTGCCGCCAGCGCGACCTCGCCTACAAGCTGCTGACCGAGATCCCGGGCGTGACCTGCGTCAAGCCCAAGGCGGCGCTCTACATGTTCCCGCGCCTGGACCCCGAGATCTATCCGATTGCCGACGATCAGCAGTTCGCCTACGAACTGCTGGCCGAGGAGAAGGTGCTGATCGTGCAGGGCACGGGCTTCAACTACCCGACGCCGGATCACTTCCGCCTGGTCTATCTGCCGCACGAGAACGACCTGGCCGATGCGGTCGGTCGTATCGCGCGCTTCCTGGCCAACTTCCGCAAGCGCCACGGTACCGACCGCGCCTGACCTCCCTTTCAATTTTTGCAACTGGAAAACATCCGATGAAACCGATCCAAGTCGGCCTGCTGGGCATAGGCACCGTGGGCAGCGGCACGTTCAACGTGCTCAAGCGCAACCAGGAAGAAATCACCCGCCGTGCCGGCCGCAGCATCCAGATCACCATGGTCGCCGACCTCGACGTCGAGCGTGCCCGGGCGGCAGTGGGCGAGGGCGTGCAGGTCGTCAACGACGCGCGCGCCGTGATCGCCAACCCCGAGATCGACATCGTGGTCGAGCTGATCGGCGGCTACGGCATCGCCAAGGCGCTGGTGCTCGAAGCCATCGCCGCCGGCAAGCATGTGGTCACCGCCAACAAGGCGCTGCTGGCCGTGCACGGTACCGAGATCTTCGCCGCGGCGCAGGCCAAAGGCGTGATGGTGGCGTTCGAAGCGGCGGTGGCCGGTGGCATCCCGATCATCAAGGCGCTGCGCGAAGGCCTGACCGCCAACCGCATCCAGTGGGTGGCCGGCATCATCAACGGCACCACCAACTTCATCCTGTCCGAGATGCGCGACAAGGGCCTGGACTTCGAGGTGGTGCTGAAGGAAGCGCAGCGCCTGGGCTATGCCGAAGCCGACCCGACCTTCGACATCGAGGGCGTGGACGCGGCGCACAAGGCCACGATCATGAGCGCGATCGCCTACGGCATCCCGGTCCAGTTCGACAAGGCCTATGTCGAAGGCATCACCAAGCTCGGCGCGGCCGACATCAAGTACGCCGAGCAACTGGGCTACCGCATCAAGCTGCTGGGCATCACCAAGCGCGTCGAGGGCGGCGTCGAGCTGCGCGTGCACCCGACCCTGGTGCCGGCCAAGCGCCTGATCGCCAACGTCGAAGGCGCGATGAATGCCGTCGTGGTGCAGGGCGATGCCGTCGGCACCACGCTCTACTACGGCAAGGGTGCCGGCTCCGAGCCGACCGCCAGCGCCGTGATCGCTGACCTGGTCGACATCACCCGCCTGCACACCGCTGACCCGCTGAATCGCGTGCCGCACCTGGCCTTCCAGCCCAGCGAGCTCAGCGACCTGCCGGTGCTGCCGATGAGCGAAGTCGTGACCAGCTACTACCTGCGCCTGCGCGTGGCCGACAAGGCAGGCGTGCTGGCCCAGGTGACCGGCATCCTGGCCGGCCTGGGCATCAGCATCGACGCGGTGCTGCAGCGCGAGGCCGACGAGGTGGCCGGCGAGGGCGCGGCCCAGACCGACCTGATCATCCTGACCCATGACACGCGCGAAGGCACGATGAACGACGCGCTGGCCCAGATGCAGGCGCTGCCGACGGTGCTGGCGCCGATCGCCCGCATCCGCAAGGAGGAACTGGCCTGATGCGCTACCTCTCCACCCGCGGCCACGCCGAGCGCAAGCGCTTTTGCGAAATCCTTCTCGAGGGCCTGGCGCCCGACGGCGGCCTGTATCTGCCCGAGTCCTACCCGCAGGTCGACGGCGCTACGCTCGACGCCTGGCGCAAGATCCTGCGCGAGCAGGGCTATGCTGCACTCGCTTATCAAGTGCTGTCGCTCTACATCGACGACATCCCGGCTGACGACCTGCGCGCGCTGTGCGCCAAGACCTACACCGAGCAGGTGTTCGGCACCCAGGAAATCGTCCCGCTGCGTAAGCTCGAAGACGGCCTGCTGATCGAAGCCCTGTCCAACGGCCCGACCCTGGCCTTCAAGGACATGGCGATGCAGCTGCTGGGCAACCTGTTCGAATACGAACTGGCGCGCCGCGGCGAGCAGCTCAACATCCTGGGCGCGACCTCTGGTGACACCGGCAGCGCAGCCGAGTACGCGATGCGCGGCAAGCAGGGCGTGCGCGTCTTCATGACCAGCCCGAACGGTCGCATGAGCCCGTTCCAGCAGGCGCAGATGTTCAGCCTGCTCGACGCCAACATCCACAACATCGCGATCGATGGCGTGTTCGATGATTGCCAGGACATCGTCAAGGCGGTCAGCAACGACCTCGAGTTCAAGCGCCAGTACAAGATCGGTACCGTCAACTCGATCAACTGGGCCCGTCTGCTGGCCCAGGTGGTCTACTACTTTGCCGGCTACCTGTACGCGACCGAGAGCAACGCGCAGAAGGTCAGCTTCACGGTCCCGAGCGGCAACTTCGGCAACGTCTGCGCCGGCCATGTCGCGCGCATGATGGGCCTGCCGATCGACCAGCTGGTGGTCGCGACCAACGAGAACGATGTGCTCGACGAGTTCTTCCGCACCGGCATCTACCGCGTGCGTGGCAGCGCCGATACCTTCGAGACCTCGAGCCCGTCGATGGACATCTCCAAGGCCAGCAATTTCGAGCGCTTCGTGTTCGACCTGCTGGGCCGCGATGGCGCGCGCGTCAAGGCGCTGTTCGGCGACGCACTGAACCGCGACGGCCGCTTCGACCTGAGCGCCGACCCGCAGTTCGCGCAGGCTGCTGCCCGCTACGGCTTCGTCAGCGGCAAGAGCACGCACGCGAATCGACTGGACACCATCCGCGACACCTACCAGCGTTTCGGCCAGATGATCGACACCCACACCGCCGACGGCGTCAAGGTGGCGCGCGAGCATCTGAGCGCGGGCGTGCCGATGATCGTGCTCGAGACCGCGCTGCCGATCAAGTTTGCCGGCACCATCGTCGAGGCGCTGGGCCAGGAACCGAGCCGTCCGGCCAAGTTCGACGGCATCGAGGCGCTCCCGAAGCGCGTGCTGGTGATGCCGGCCGATGTCGCGCAGGTCAAGGCCTATATCGTCGCTCATTGCGCCGACTGAGGCCTTCCGGCCTGTCACCGTTCGCTTGCCTGTCCCTTCACCAGTCCGGTTGCCGCCATGAGTCATGAAGTTCCTGCAGTTCCAGTCCCGCGCCGTCCCGGCCTGATGAGCCTGGAGCAGGCGCTCGAGCAGCTGCTGGGCGCCGCGCAGCCGCTCGGCGGTCAGCAGACGGTGGCCACGCTCGAGGCCGACGGCCGCGTGCTGGCGCAGGACATCCGCTCGGCGCTTGACGTGCCGGGCTTCGACAACTCGTCGATGGACGGCTACGCGGTCAACCGCGCCGAGCTGGCGGCCGCCGTGGCCGCCGGCCAGGCGCTGGCGGTGTCGCAGCGCATCCCGGCCGGCCATTTCGGCCCGGCGCTGCAGGCGGGCAGCGTCGCGCGCATCTTCACCGGCGCACCGCTGCCCGCGGGGGCCGACGCGGTGGTGATGCAGGAGGAGGTCGAGGCCAGCCTCGACGAGCAGGGCCAGGGCCTGGCACGTTTCTCCAGCGTGCCCGAGCCGGGTGCCTTCATCCGCCGCCGCGGCGAGGATATCCGCCTGGGCGACACGGTGCTGCCGGCTGGTACACGCCTCGGACCGGCCGAGCTGGGCCTGGCCGCCAGCCTGGGCCTGGCCGAGCTGCCGGTGCGCCCGCGCCTGCGCGTGGCGCTGTTTTCGACCGGCGACGAGCTGGTCATGCCGGGCGAGGTCGCGCCCGAGCAGATGGCGCCGGGTGCCATCTACAACTCGAACCGTTATTTCCTGGCTGTGCTGCTCAAGCGCCTGGGCTGCGAGGTCAGCGATCTGGGCATCGTGCCGGACCGGCGCGAGGCCACGCTGGAGGCGCTGCGCCAGGCTGCCGAATCGCATGACCTGATCGTGACCAGCGGCGGCGTCTCGGTCGGCGAGGAAGACCATGTCAAGCCGGCCGTGCAGCAACTCGGCGGGCTGGACCTGTGGCAGATCGCGATCAAGCCCGGCAAGCCGTTTGCCCATGGCTGGATCGCGCGCGCGGGTCAGGTCGGCCAAGCGACCGAGTCGGCCGAGGCGGGCAAGGTAGGCGAGGCGGGCAATACGGCCGGCCGCTGCCATTTCGTCGGCCTGCCGGGCAATCCGGTCTCTAGCTTCGTGACCTTCCTGTTGCTGGTGCGGCCCTTGCTGCAGCGGCTGCAGGGCGTGTCGTCCGGCCTCGGGATCGTACCGGTGGCGGCCGATGGGCTGCCGCCCGCCATTTTCCTGCCGGCGCATTTCGACTGGCCGCGTGCCGATCGCCGGCGCGAGTTCCTGCGCGCGCGGCTCAATGCCGCGGGCGGGCTCGACCTGTTCCCGAACCAGAGTTCGGGCGTGCTGACCTCGGTGGCCTGGTGCGATGGCCTGGTCGACCTGCCGGCCGGGCGCACCATCGCGCGCGGCGACAGCGTGCCCTTCATTCCCATGGCGGCCCTGCTGGGCTGAAACCGCATGCAGATCGAGATCCGATTCTTTGCCTCCATCCGCGAGGCGCTCGGCAGTTCCAGCCTGAGCTGGCAGACCGAGGCCGCGACCGTCGGCGCGCTGCGCGATGAGCTGATCGCACGCGGTGGCGTCTGGGCCGAGGTGCTGGCGCGTGGCCGCGCGGTGCGGGCCTCGCTCGATCAGGTCATGGTCAGCGACGAAGCTGCCCTGCGCCCAGGCGCCGAGCTGGCCTTCTTTCCGCCCGTGACGGGGGGCTAATATGGGTACGCCGTTGGCAGTATCCCACAACGCCGAAGGGGGAGGGGCCGGCTTGGGTGCACGCCGCGCCAGCGTCAGCATCCGGCACGAGGACTTCGACCTGAGCGCAGAAGTCGCGGCCTTGCGCCAAGGCATGCCGGCCGTCGGCGCGGTCTGCAGCTTCGTTGGCACCGTGCGCGACCGCAACGAGGGCGCGTCGGTCGCGACGATGGAGCTCGAGCATTACCCCGGCATGACCGAGCGATCAATCGAGGCCATGATGGAGCAGGCCTTCGAGCGCTTCGACATCCTGGGCGCGCGCGTGGTGCACCGGGTCGGCCTGCTGCAGCCGCTCGACCAGATCGTGCTGGTGGCGGTCAGCTCGATGCATCGCGGAGAAAGCTTCCAGGCCTGCGAATTCCTGATGGACTACCTGAAGACTCAGGCCCCGTTCTGGAAGAAGGAAGTCACGCCAGCGGGCGCGCGCTGGGTCGATGCGCGCGTCAGCGACGACGCCGCGCTGGCGCGCTGGGGCATCGCCTCGGGCAACGCCTGATCGAGATCCTGATCAATCGCGCGGTAAACCTCCCGCTGCAAGGGGCGGTCAACAGGTCGGGGTCGCCGGGGTCTTTTCCCGCTTCATGAAGTTCAGCGGGGCTTCGGTCATGGGCTTGCCAGCCGTCTCCTGATCCGGCTGCTGGCCCAGCGCCCGCGCGCGCAGCTGGCCGCAACCGCCATCCACATCCTGCCCGGCCGAATCGCGCAGACAGGCGATGATGCCGTGGCGGCGCAGATGCTGGGTCATCTCCCAGGCGCGCTGCTCGGAAGGACGGTTGAAGCCCGAACCCTCGACCGAGTTGAACGGGATGAAGTTCATCATCGCCAGCTTGCCCTTCAGCAGCGGCACCAGGCGCTCGAGTTCCTCGTCGCTGTCGTTGATGCCTTCGAGCAGCGTCCACTGGTACTGGATCGGATAACCCGTGGCGCGCGCGTAGGCCTCGGCGCGTTCGACCAGTTCCACCGGGCTGATGCGATGCGCGCGCGGCAGCAGGCGCGCGCGCAGTGCGGCATCGGTCGTGTGCAGCGACACGGCGAGCGCGGGCTTGACGCGGCCCTGCGGCAGGCGCTCGAAGGCGCGCGGGTCGCCAACGGTCGAGAACACCAGGCTCTTGTGGCCGATCGCGCCATGGCTGGCGAGCAGTTCGATCGCTTCGAGCACATTGTCCAGGTTGTGCGAGGGCTCGCCCATGCCCATGAACACCACCTTCTTGACCGGGCGCAGCCGGCGCGCGAGCACGACCTGGGCCACGATCTCGGCCGAGCTGATCTGGCGCAGCAGGCCGCTCTGGCCCGTCATGCAGAACTGGCAGCCGACCGCGCAGCCGACCTGGGTCGAGACGCAGACGCCGCCGCGCGGCAGCAGCACGCTCTCGACCGTCTGGCCATCTGACAGTTCGACCAGCAGCCGCGCCGAGCCGTCAGAGCCTGGGTGCACGCTGTTGACGCGCGCCAGCCCGTCGAGATCGGCCGACAGCGCCGGCAGGCCTTCGCGCAGCGGTAGCGGAAAGAAATGCTCGGCCTGGCGCCGGCCCTGGTCGAGCGGGCGCGCCTGCAGCCAGGCACGCAGGATGCGGTCTTCGTGGACGGGGCGGGCGGCGAGCGCGCGCAGGCGCTGCCTGATGTCTTGGATCTGCATGGAGGGGGGATGCTAGCACTACGGGCGCACAGTGTTCTGGCTCAGGGTCTGGTTCCGCGTGGAAGCCGATACCTAGTCGTCCCGGAAAAATTCTTCAGTGAGCCAGAGCGGCGTTCTTTGACGGCCCGCTGGCCAGTTTGGTGACCTGCGCGACAAATTTACCCCATTTTCGGGGCATGCCTGCTGCTGACACGCCGCGCAGGCGCCAATAAAGCGGCCACAAGAAGCCTAGTAAAGAGGGTGAAAAGATACCGCGCCGCTTGGCGGGGCAGTAAAACTGAGGATTTCACAATCTAGCCCCCTGCCACCTCTTCAGTCAGCCTAGGCTTCCTGAGAGGTGGCGAGGAGTCAAGACCCCAAGATGCATGCGGACCTTAGGAGAGCAAGCTTTCGTACATAGAACAACTCGCCCAAAACGCTGGTGTGTGCGACCGCAAACGGTCTTCGTAGTGCATGCAGCGCGTAGTATCAGTATACCTCCTGGCTAACCTTGGCGTCCAGCTCTTTGGAAAAATCGAAGTTAGCCCATTTAGTAAACCAGTAGTCATTATAAGATTGGAGTCGCGAAAGATCTGAGCCGGGCATTCCATAATAACTCAGTATGGACTCTTTCGTTTCTCTTCTAACGTATGGGCACACCAAAAGATCTAATGCCAGATGAGTCATCTCTGAGTTACCAATCAAAGATCCGCGATTTTGAGAGAAGCGTTGGAGAATACAGGTTTCCAATGCTGATCTAATCCCGGAATATCTAACTTTCTTGCCTATATAGAATAATAATGTGATTATGGAGAAGTAATCTATTTCATTTTTTACTGTATAAACCCCATCAATTTTCTCGAATCCGAAACAACGAGCAAGAAGGCTCTCGCTTACGCGATAGTTTTTTCCAAGTTGCCCCATCAGTACCAATAGATACATAATTTCAATCCGAGCACCTTTGCCATCCGAATACTTATCAATGATGCTAGTGCATCTTTTATGTATAACTTGTGAGATTAGAGCCCCATAGTTAAGTCCAATCGGATTCTCACTGTAAAACGCCAATATTCGCTGACAGATTCTGCACAGCTTCATAGTTGTGTTTACCTTGGGTGAGACAGCGTAAACGAAAAAAACAAACCACAATAGAGACTCTAGCGCCTTAGATAATCCCTTATCAAGGTCTGGTAGTTTTTCTATTTTGGCATAAGAATCAATTAATGCGCCTACCTTCCTTTCAACCACGGAAAGCGAATAGTTGAGCACGTCGCCGTACCCAACACCGGAGGCTGAAAGAATTGACTTAAAGTCGGTAACTAAGGTTGATCGCCTTATATAGATCTCTCCTCGAGGACGACTCTCACCATCTTTTAAATCGCTTGCAATGTTCCAGGTAAGCGACTTGTCAAGCAAGTCTGATATTTTTTTCTTGGCAATTGATATTGGAGTGATTATGGGTCTCGACAAGGTTTCTTCCTTACCTTTGTTTAGAGACAGCTTGAATCGTTTTAAAATCTCTTGAAGTAGCATTTTAGCTTGATGGCAGCACTCCTCGCTATTGTAAAAAACGAAATAATCATCCACATATCTGTAGATTTTAAAGTCTTGGTTAAGCCTCCATCCTTTTTCCATGAGGCAAGCCGACACCTCTGCATCTACAGCTTGTGAAATAATTTCAGCGAATATCCGAGATACTTCGGGGCCAATTAGGATGCCATTTGTTTCGTTGTAATTTATCCTTTGCATCAAAGAATCAAATTTACTGCCAAAAGATTCTTTCAAAGGCGTCATGTATACCTTTGAGTAGCTCTTTCCATATATAGCCCACGGAAGAGAATGAGTGTAGATGCCATCAAAACAACCAGAGATATCATACTTTGTTAGAAACTTAAAATCGCGCTCGCACTGAAGATGCTCCGAAGACTCATAAAACTTAAAGACATTACTGAACTTCTCGTAAACAAAAAAAGATCTTAAATTTTCGTAGTTTTCGCCAGAAACCTCGACCAAGGAATCAAGTTGATCCTGTTTTTCTATTAGGGTTCTGCTATCTATGAACGTACAACCTGCAACCCTCTTAGGGGATCGCAAGCTAAAATTACTTTTTCCAGCAAAGTAAATAATAAGGTCTTTATATTGATCATAAAATTCCACGACCAATAGTTGGGCTTTAGGATGCATAAGAGAAAGTTGTCGCAGCTGATCTTGCTTATGCGTTGTGAAGAAAGCAAACGGAACGCTGTGATAATCCGTTTTCGTTTGAGAAACATCAACGTAAGATTTCTCTCGGATGCTAGTGGTGTCACGTTTCACAATAACATCTGGTGGAATGCTCAGTAATATCTTAACCAGTTTATCGAGAACACTATCCTTGGATTCCCACTCTATTTTTGAGCCTAAGAACCTTATGTCGTGCTCACAAAGAAATCTATAGAAGTACTTGTTTGAGAATACAATAGGTACTTCATATGGTAGAACATCAGAAAGCACCACTCTCTGAATTGGAAAATTTATTGATAGTGCTTTCTTAGGCATGCTTCCATCCTCGAGATATTTCTGAGAGATTTTTTGTGCTGAGGTTTCTAAACTCTTTTTTGATAAATCCATTTTCAAAAGATAATCGAGAGAGTTTCCTTTTTAGCGCAGTATCCGTTAATAAATTGATCTTGGCTAGAAAAAAACCATCCAAACCTCTCAGTTGAGAAAGTTCGGTTATATGCTTGTTGCTATAGTATATGCCAATAAACGCATTACTTTTTCTATTAAAAAGCCGCATATTTCCCGTTAAGAATAGGCTCCTTGTGATAAGTTCTCTGGCTGCCTTTTTGGGAATAAACGCTACTTTAGCATGATAGTCGTTAAAAGATTTTTCTATGCGCTCCCGATACTTCTTGAGCTTAGCAGTGCTCATTCTTACGCCACGGTTGCTTGGGGAAACGTCAAATTCATAACCAAGATACGTAAATTTTCCTTGCTGTTCATCCATTAAATTTAACACTTTAGTCTTATCATTCAGAGATAAGCCTTTCTTGGCGAGAAGTTCGCCGAAGGAAGTTAGATATTCATTGACTTTGTTCTTATTCTTGGGTGCGAACATAATTATCATGTCATCCACATATCTAGCATAATAAAAAATCTCATTATTCCTTCTGACTTCGGTGTCTATATATGCTAGGTAGATCTCCGATAGATATGCGCTTATCCCGACCCCTCTAGGTAATCCTCTATCTGTACCTGATAGTTTTAAGTAATCGCTTAAAAGCCGAGTTATGATTCTCTTAACAAATACGGAGAGCTGGGGTGATTGATGAATGCTTTCTAACAAATCTTTATGCTGCACAGACTCATAAAACGATTCTATGTCCGCACGCAGAATAATCTTTGGCGCACCGTCCATAGCCAGCGATTTGACTTGGGCTACTAAAATATCTCTAGGCGGCATCTCGATATGATAGACATCCTTAAGAATTTTCTGCACGAATCTTATAGCAAGAATTTGCGCTAGATCTCTGCCAACCCCATATACTGTCTTGTCTCTAATAGGTGCTGGCAATACATTAAGTTCTACCCTGAAATTTTTTGACGAAATTTGGCCAGAAATTCTTTGCAGCACGGTATCCACAAGCGTAGAGTGAGATTCTTTTCGCCCTTTTATGACTTTATTTAATCGGTCGGTGCGAAGCTCGTAAAGTTGAGCTGTTGCCACACCTGTTCGATATTTGTAACGGACGAGAGACTTATATTTTTTTAACTCATAAATACGCGTGCGTAAGGTGTATGCTTCCGGGATGTACCGCTCTTCTAAATCGCCGCCCTTTTCGCGGTCTTCATTAAGCAATTTATTTAGATTTTTTAACGAAAAAGCCTGGTCAATAGACATTATTAACTACCCCGTTAGTCGAATGTGGCTGTCCATGCGTGTATTGACCCAGCGGTTTCTGCTCAGGTCAAGCTGCTAAAGCATAAGCCTTACAGCCGCTAACACAAGT
>NZ_PVLR01000014.1 GCF_002980625.1 Malikia spinosa
ATGGCAAAAGAGAAATTCGAACGGACCAAGCCGCACGTCAACGTCGGCACCATCGGTCACGTTGACCACGGCAAGACCACGCTGACGGCCGCCATCACCACCGTGCTGGCCAAGAAGTTCGGCGGCTCCGCCAAGGCTTACGACCAGATCGACGCGGCTCCGGAAGAGAAGGCCCGCGGCATCACCATCAACACCGCCCACGTCGAGTACGAGACGGCCAACCGCCACTACGCTCACGTTGACTGCCCCGGCCACGCCGACTACGTCAAGAACATGATCACCGGTGCCGCCCAGATGGACGGCGCGATCCTGGTCTGCTCGGCCGCTGACGGCCCGATGCCCCAGACCCGCGAGCACATCCTGCTGTCGCGTCAGGTCGGCGTGCCTTACATCATCGTCTTCCTGAACAAGGCCGACATGGTGGACGACGAAGAGCTGCTGGAACTGGTCGAAATGGAAGTGCGCGAGCTGCTCTCCAAGTACGACTTCCCGGGCGACGACACCCCGATCATCAAGGGTTCGGCCAAGCTGGCCCTCGAAGGCGACACCGGCCCGCTGGGTGAAGAAGCCATCATGAAGCTGGCTGACGCACTCGACACCTACATCCCGACGCCTGAGCGCGCCGTGGACGGCGCCTTCCTGATGCCGGTCGAAGACGTGTTCTCGATCTCGGGTCGCGGCACCGTGGTGACCGGCCGTATCGAGCGCGGCATCGTCAAGGTCGGTGAAGAAATCGAAATCGTCGGTATCTCCACCACCCAGAAGACCACCTGCACCGGCGTGGAAATGTTCCGCAAGCTGCTGGACCAGGGCCAGGCTGGCGACAACGTCGGCATCCTGCTGCGCGGCACCAAGCGCGAAGACGTCCAGCGCGGCCAAGTGCTGTGCAAGCCGGGTTCGATCAAGCCGCACACCCACTTCACCGGTGAGGTCTACGTGCTGTCGAAGGACGAAGGCGGTCGTCACACCCCGTTCTTCAACAACTACCGCCCGCAGTTCTACTTCCGTACCACGGACGTGACCGGTTCCATCGAGCTGCCGGAAGGCAAGGAAATGGTCATGCCGGGTGACAACGTGTCGATCACCGTCAAGCTGATCGCCCCGATCGCCATGGAAGAAGGTCTGCGCTTCGCCATCCGCGAAGGCGGCCGTACCGTCGGCGCCGGCGTCGTTGCCAAGATCATCGACTGATCATCCTGACTGGCGCCGGAGCCTTGCTCCGGTGCCGTTCAGTGCCCCACACACACAAACCAGGAAACAGTCATGAACAAGCAAAAGATCCGCATCCGCCTGAAGGCCTTCGACTACAAACTGATCGACGCTTCGGCCGCCGAAATCGTTGACACCGCCAAGCGCACCGGCGCGATCGTCAAGGGCCCGGTGCCCCTGCCGACCCGCATGAAGCGTTTCGACATCCTGCGTTCGCCGCACGTCAACAAGACCTCGCGCGACCAGTTCGAGATCCGCACCCACCAGCGTCTGATGGACATCGTCGACCCGACCGACAAGACCGTCGACGCGCTGATGAAGCTCGACCTGCCGGCTGGCGTCGACGTCGAAATCAAGCTGCAGTAAGCAGACTTGAGCAGGCCCCGGTTGTTAAAACCACAAGGGCTTGCAAAAAATTGGACCGCAGTCTAGAATTGCGGTCTTCGCAGCATGGGTGTGCTGCCTTGTTGCTGGTTTCGATCAGCGGCTGGGCGCGCACCTGTGGTGTTTTAACCCGCACCGCATGTCTCATGCGATGCAATCAGCCCCGGCCAATTGAAGTCGGGAACGGAGAAAACAATGAGTCTGTCCAACTCTCTCGGGTTGTTGGGCCGCAAGGTGGGCATGATGCGTCTGTTCACCGATGACGGGGATGCAGTGCCCGTCACGGTGGTCGACGTGTCCAACAACCGCGTGGCACAAGTCAAAACCCAGGCCAACGATGGCTACGATGCCCTGCAAGTGACCTTCGGTCAGCGTCGCGCTTCCCGCGTGACCAAGCCCGCAGCCGGTCACCTGGCCAAGGCTGGCGTCGAAGCTGGTGAGATCCTGAAGGAATTCCGCGTCAGCGCCGAAACCGCAGCCAAGTACGCTGCCGGTTCCGTGCTGCCCGTGGCCGAGCTGTTCGCAGCCGGCGCCAAGGTCGACGTGCAAGGCACCTCGATCGGTAAGGGTTTCGCCGGTACCATCAAGCGCCACAACTTCGCTTCGCAGCGTGCGTCGCACGGTAACAGCCGTTCGCACAACGTTCCTGGCTCCATCTCGATGGCGCAGGATCCGGGTCGCGTGTTCCCGGGCAAGAAGATGACCGGCCACATGGGCGACGAAACCGTGACCACCCAGAACCTGGATGTGGTCCGTGTCGACGAAGCCCGTCAGCTGCTGCTGATCAAGGGTGCCGTGCCGGGTTCGAAGGGTGGCTTCGTCACCGTGCGTCCCGCCGTCAAAGCTGCCAGCAAAGGGGCTAACTGATGCAAGTTGAACTCCTGAACGACCAGGGTCAAGCCGCTTCCACCGTGGAAGTGCCGGAAACCGTCTTCGGTCGCGACTACAACGAATCGCTGATCCATCAGCTGGTTGTCGCTTATCAAGCCAACGCGCGTCAGGGCACCCGTGCTCAAAAAGACCGCGAAATGGTCAAGCACAGCACCAAGAAGCCGTTCCGTCAAAAGGGTACGGGCAACGCCCGTGCCGGTATGACTTCCTCCCCGCTGTGGCGCGGAGGCGGTCGTATCTTCCCGAACAGCCCGGACGAGAACTTCAGCCAGAAGCTGAACAAGAAGATGTACCGCGCCGGTATGGCTTCGATCTTCTCGCAGCTGGTTCGTGAAGGCCGTCTGGCCGTGGTTGACAGCCTGTCGCTGGAAGCCCCGAAGACCAAGCTGCTGGCCGACAAGTTCAAGGCCATGAACCTGAAGTCCGTGCTGGTCATCGCCAACGAAGTTGACGAGAACCTGTACCTGGCCTCGCGCAACCTGCCCCACGTGCTGGTGGTTGAGCCGCGTTACGCCGATCCGCTGTCGCTGGTTCACTACAAGAAAGTGATCGTCACCAAGGGTGCCATCGACACACTCAAGGAGATGTTCGCATGAGCAACGTCCAGTTTGACGAAGGCCGCCTGATGCAGGTGCTGGTCGCCCCGATGGTGACCGAGAAGGCCACCCAGGCGGCGGAGAAGTCCAATGCCGTGCTGTTCAAGGTCCTGCAAGACGCCACCAAGCCTGAAATCAAGGCCGCCGTGGAACTGCTGTTCAACGTCAAAGTTGCAGCCGTCAACGTCCTGAACCAAAAGGGCAAGGCCAAGCGTTTCGGCAAGACCGTCGGTCGCCGCGACCATGTCCGTAAAGCCTACGTAACCCTGGCCGCAGGCCAGGAGCTGAACTTCGGCGGGGAGGCAGTCTAATCATGGCAGTCATCAAGATGAAGCCGACTTCGCCGGGCCGTCGTGGCATGGTGAAAGTCACCCGTGAAACCCTGCACAAGGGTTCCGGTTACGCACCCCTGCTGGAGCCGCAGTTCCAGAAGGCCGGTCGCAACAACAACGGTCACATCACCGTTCGCCACAAGGGCGGCGGTAACAAGCACCACTACCGCGTCGTCGACTTCCGTCGCGACAAGGACGGCATCCCGGCCAAGGTGGAACGCCTGGAATACGACCCGAACCGTACCGCGCACATCGCTCTGCTGTGCTACGCAGACGGCGAGCGTCGCTACATCATCGCTCCGCGTAACGTGGAAGTCGGTGCGACGCTGCTGAGCGGTTCCGAGTCCCCGATCCGCGCCGGCAACACCCTGCCGATCCGCAACATCCCGGTGGGTTCGACCATTCACTGCATCGAGCTGCAAATCGGCAAGGGCGCGCAGATCGCACGTTCCGCTGGTGCATCCGCTGTGCTGCTGGCTCGCGAAGGCATCTACGCTCAGGTCCGTATGCGTTCGGGCGAAGTGCGCAAGGTGCACGTCGACTGCCGCGCTACCCTGGGTGAAGTCTCGAACTCCGAGAACAGCCTGCGTCAGCTGGGCAAGGCCGGTGTCAAGCGTCACATGGGTATCCGCCCGACCGTTCGCGGTGTGGCAATGAACCCGGTTGACCACCCGCATGGTGGTGGTGAAGGCCGTACCGGTACCGGTATGCCGCCGGTCGATCCGTGGGGCAACCTGACCAAGGGTTACCGTACCCGCAACAACCGCCGCACGCAGAACATGATTGTTTCGCGTCGCAAGAAGTAAGGGGTTACGTAAATGACTCGTTCGCTCAAAAAAGGTCCCTTCGTAGACCACCACCTGCTGGCCAAGGTCGAGAAGGCTGTGGCCACCAAGGACAAGAAGCCGGTCAAGACCTGGTCGCGTCGTTCCATGATCCTGCCCGACTTCATCGGCCTGACCATTGCCGTGCACAACGGCAAGCAGCACGTGCCCGTCTATGTGACCGACCAGATGGTCGGCCACAAGCTCGGCGAGTTCTCGCTGACGCGCACGTTCAAGGGTCACCCCGGCGACAAGAAAGCCAAGAAGTAAGGACACACCATGGAAACCTCCGCTATCGTTCGCGGCGTTCGCCTGTCGGTCGACAAAGGTCGCCTGGTGGCTGACCTGATCCGCGGCAAGAAGGTGGATCAGGCCCTGAACATCCTGACGTTCACGCAGAAAAAAGCTGCTGGCATCGTCAAGAAGGCTCTGCTCTCCGCCATCGCCAACGCTGAACACAATGACGGTGCCGACATCGACGAACTGAAGGTCAAGACCATCTACGTCGAGCAAGGTACTACGCTCAAGCGCTTCTCGGCCCGCGCAAAGGGTCGTGGCAACCGCATCAGCAAACCTACCTGTCACATCTACGTGACGGTTGGTAACTGAGCCTGAAGGAAGACTATGGGACAGAAAATCCATCCTACCGGCTTCCGCCTGGCGGTTAGCCGTAACTGGACCAGCCGTTGGTACGCCAGCAACCGTGATTTCGCCGGCATGCTGGCTGAAGACATCAAGGTTCGTGAGTACCTGAAGGCCAAGCTGAAGAACGCTTCGGTGTCGCGCGTCATCATCGAGCGTCCCGCCAAGAACGCCCGCATCACCATTTTCTCGGCACGTCCGGGCGTGGTGATCGGCAAGAAGGGCGAAGACATCGAGAAGCTGAAGAAGGAACTGGCCGCCCAGCTGGGCGTTCCGGTCGCCGTCAACATCGAAGAAGTGCGCAAGCCTGAAGTCGATGCCAAGCTGATCGCTGACTCGATCACCCAGCAGCTCGAAAAGCGCATCATGTTCCGTCGCGCCATGAAGCGTGCGATGCAGAACGCCATGCGTCTGGGCGCCCAGGGTATCAAGATCATGTCCTCGGGCCGTCTGAACGGTGCCGAAATCGCCCGCGTCGAATGGTATCGCGAAGGTCGTGTGCCGCTGCACACCCTGCGCGCCGACATCGACTACGGCACGTCTGAAGCTCTGACCACCTACGGCATCATCGGTGTCAAGGTCTGGGTCTACAAGGGCGACAACCTGGGTCGCGCCGATGCTCCGTCGCTGGACAGCACCCCGCGTCCTGATGACGAGCGTCGTCCGCGCGGTCCGCGCCGTGATGGTGCCCGCACCGACCGTCCGGGTCGTGGCGGCCCGCGTCGTGGTGGCAGCAATGCCGCCCCGGCCGACGGCAGCGACAAGCCCCAGGCTTAAGGAGAATTGAACAATGTTGCAACCTGCTCGCCGTAAATACCGTAAAGAGCAAAAAGGCCGCAACACGGGCGTTGCCACCACCGGCAACACCGTGGCCTTTGGCGATTTCGGCCTGAAGTCCACCGACCGTGGCCGTCTGACGGCTCGACAGATCGAAGCCGCACGTCGTGCGATCTCCCGTCACGTCAAGCGTGGCGGCCGCATCTGGATCCGCGTGTTCCCGGACAAGCCGATCTCGAAGAAGCCTGCCGAAGTCCGTATGGGTAACGGTAAGGGTGGCGTGGAGTACTACGTCGCCGAGATCCAGCCTGGCAAGGTGCTGTACGAGATCCTTGGCGTTCCCGAGCAACTGGCTCGCGAAGCGTTCACGCTCGCCGCAGCCAAGCTGCCGCTGCGCACGACCTTCGTGACCCGCCTGCTGGGCCAGTAATTCAGGAGAACAAGAGATGAAAACTGCTGAACTGCGCCAAAAAGATGTTGCGGCTCTGGAAGCCGAAGTGAAGTCGCTGCAAAAGGCGCACTTCAACCTGCGCATGCAGAAAGCCACGCAACAACTGTCCAACCTCGCCACGCTGCGTAGCACCCGTCGTGCCATCGCTCGTGCGAAGACCATCCTTGCTGAAAAGCAAGCCGCCAAGTAAGGAGTGACCATGACGGAAGCCAAAACCTCCCTCAAGCGCACCTTGATCGGCAAGGTCGTTAGCGACAAGCGTGCCAAGACCGTGACCGTGCTGATCGAACGTGCTGTCAAGCACGAGCTGTACGGCAAGATCGTGACCAAGTCGAGCAAGTACCACGCGCACGACGAAAACGGCGAATTCAAGCTCGGCGACATCGTCGAGATCTCGGAAAGCCGTCCGCTGTCCAAGACCAAGAACTGGGTCGTGACCCGCCTGGTCCAAAAGGCTGCCCTGGTGTAAGCCTTATTCGCTGCCTGCGGGCGCGAACCAAAAAAACGACCGAGAATCCACTCGGTCGTTTTTTTTCGTCCCTGCGCGCCGCTTTCCGGTCGCGCCGGGCTCAACACCCGGGACCCAAGGGTCCCATTGCAAGGAAGTTCCCATGATCCAAGTCGGCGACAAGCTGCCCGCCAGCACCCTGATGGAGTTCATCGCAGTCGAAACCGAGGGCTGCAGCCTGGGCCCGAATCCGGTCGACGTGCTGCAGGCCAGTGCCGGCAAGACGATCGCCTTGTTCGCGGTTCCCGGCGCCTTCACGCCGACCTGCTCGGCCAAGCATGTGCCGGGCTATGTCGAGCAAGCCGAGGCGTTCAAGGCCGCCGGTGTCGACGAGATCTGGTGTGTCAGCGTCAACGACGCCTTCGTGATGGGCGCCTGGGCCAAGGACCAGCAGACGGCTGGCAAGGTCCGCATGCTGGCCGACGGCGACGCCGCCTTTGCCCAGGCCACCGGCCTGACGCTGGACCTCAACGGCAAGGGCCTGGGCCTGCGCAGCAACCGTTACTCGATGCTGGTCAAGGATGGCGTGGTGACGACGCTCAACGTCGAAGGCCCGGGCCAGTTCGCCGTCAGCGACGCCGCCACGCTGCTGGCCCAGGCCAAGGCTGCCTGAAGCCTCAGAGCTCGACCCGCAGGTAGTGCGCCCCTGGCAGCGGGTTGTGGTAGTAGGGGGCAACCTCGACGAAGCCGCAATCCTGATACAGCTCGCGCGCTGCCTCCATGTCGCTCAAGGTGTCGAGCAGCATGCTGTCGAAGCCGGCCTGCTGCGCCAGCAGCAGGGTCTGTTCGACCAGCTGGCGTCCCAGCCTGAGTCCCCGGAACCCGGGCCGCACATAGAGCCGCTTCATTTCGCAGGCGTTCGTGTAGTCGCTTGATAGCAGGGGACGCAAGGCGCAGCAGCCGGCAGGCTCGCCGTTGGCCAGTGCCAGCAGCAGGGCGCCGTAAGGGGCCTGGTACTCGCCGGGCAGGTTGTGCAGTTCCTGCTCGAAATCCTGGAAGCTCAGGTCCAGATCCAGGCTGCGCTGGTATTCGCGAAACAGCTCGCGCACCAGCCCGACTTCAGCGGCGCTGCTGACGACCAGGATCTGGCCGGGCATCCGGTCCATCAGCCCTGGCCCAGCAGCTGTTCGATCAGCTGGTGCAGCGCGACAAAGTCGGGCTGTCCGACATAGCGCTTGACGATCTGTCCCTGCTGGTCAACCAGGAAGGTGGTGGGAGTCAGTTTCACGTCGCCCCATTGCCGGGCCAGTTCGCCGTTGCGGTCGAGCGCGACCTTGAACGGCAGCTGGCGACTGTTGCTGAAGTTGAGCACCCATTCCACCGGGTCATAGCTCATCGCGACCGCGACGGTTTCGAAGCCGCGCGCCTGGTATTTCTGGAAGGTATGGACCAGCTCGGGCATTTCCGCGACGCAGGTGGTGCAGGTCGTGGCCCAGAAGTTCACCAAGGTTACCTTGCCCTTGAGCGCGCTGCTGGCGAGCGTGCTGCCGTCGAGCAGCAGGAAGCGGGATTCGGGCGCTGGTTCCCGGCTGGTGCAGCCGGCCAGGCTGCCCAGTCCCAGGGTGGCGCAGGCCAGCGCGGTCAAGGCCAGGGTGCGGCGGCGGGTTGAGACAAGATTCATATTCGGACAAGGATAGGGCGTTCTGCCTCGGATTATCGATCCGCCCCGATAATCCTGTGCCATGAACGGCATATTGATCATCGCCCATGCGCCGCTGGCCAGCGCCCTGCGCCAGTGCGCCCTGCATGTGTTCCCGGATGCGGGCAGCGCGCTGGTCGCGCTCGACGTCGAGGCCCAGACCGCGCCCGAGGAGACGCTCGAGCAAGCCAGAAAGCTGCTGCAGCAGCTGGGCATGCCGCAGACCCTGGTCCTGGCCGACCTGTTCGGCGCCACGCCCAGCAATGTGGCGGCCAAGCTGGTCGATGGCATACACAGCCGCCTGTTGACGGGAGTCAATCTGCCGATGCTGATGCGTGCTATCTCCTATCGTCATGAGTCGCTCGAATCGCTGGCTAGCCGGGCTATGATGGGAGCTACCCAGGGTGTCGTGTCCGTCGCGGCGACGGCGCCGCAAAACCAGTCACGCAGGACCTCTCATGATCAAGACCAGCACGACCATCAGCAATAAGCTGGGGCTGCACGCCAGGGCATCGGCCAAGCTGACCAAGCTCGCCGGCAGCTTTCCCTGCGAGGTCTGGCTCAGTCGCGGCGAGCGCCGCATCAACGCCAAGAGCATCATGGGTGTCATGATGCTGGCCGCTGGTCTCGGCAGCGAGATCGAACTCGAGACCGACGGCGAGCGCGAGCGCGAGGCGATGGACGCCCTGCTGGCCCTGATCCAGGACAAGTTCGGAGAAGGCGAGTGACGTTTTCGGTTCATGGTCAGGCGGTTTCGCGCGGCATTGCGATTGGCCGCGCCGTGCTGGTCGCCTCCAGCCGGCTCGACGTGGCGCATTACTTCGTCGCTCCCGAGCAGGTCGAGGGCGAGTTGCAGCGCCTGCGCGGCGCGCGTGACCTGGTGATCGACGAGCTGCAGCGCATGCAGCTGACCCTGCAGAAGGCCGAAGCCCGGGAGGCGCAACAGGAGCTCAATGCGCTGCTTGAAGTGCATCTGATGCTGCTGGCCGACAAGCAACTGCACGAAGGTGTGGCCTGCTGGGTGCAGGAGCGGCATTACAACGCCGAATGGGCGCTGACCTCGCACCTCGAGCAGATCGCCAAGCAGTTCGACGAGATGGAAGACCCCTATCTGCGCGAACGCAAGTCCGACCTCGAGCAGCTGACCGAGCGCCTGCTGCGCCAGTTGCGCGGTGTCGCTTCGCCGGTGGCCAGCCAGGCGCCGGCGGCCTCCAGCCAGGATGCCCCGCTGGTGCTGGTCGCGCATGACCTGTCGCCGGCCGACATGCTGCAGTTCAAGCAGAGCGTCTTTGCCGGCTTTGTCACCGATGTCGGCGGCAAGACCTCGCACACCGCGATCGTTGCGCGCAGCATGGACATCCCGGCCGTGGTCGGTGCCCGTGCGGCGAGCCATCTGGTGCAGCAGGACGACTGGGTCATCATCGATGGCGATGCCGGACTGATCATCGTCAACCCTTCGCCTGCGGTGCAGGCCGAATACGAGTTCCGCCAGCGCGAGATCGAGCTGCAGCGCGGGCGCCTGTCCCACATCAAGAATACGCCAGCGGTGACGCTGGACGGCGAGCGGATCGAGTTGCTGGCCAATATCGAGCAGCCGGCCGATACGGTGCCGGCGCTGTCGGTCAGCGCGGTCGGCGTCGGCCTGTTCCGGACCGAATTCCTCTTCATGGGCCGGGATGGCAAGCTGCCTGACGAGGCTGAGCAGTACCAGGCTTATCGAGCCGCCGTCGAGGGCATGCATGGCCTGCCGGTCACGATCCGCACGGTCGATGTCGGTGCCGACAAGCCACTCGATCGCAGCACGCGCGACGACCACCTGAACCCGGCGCTGGGCTTGCGTGCGATCCGCTGGAGCCTGGCCGAGCCGGCGATGTTCCTGACCCAGCTGCGCGCCATTCTGCGCGCCGCCGCCCACGGCAAGGTCAATTTGCTGCTGCCCCTGGTCGCGCACCGGCACGAGATCCTGCAGGTCAAGGACATGCTGGCCAAGGCGCGCCAGCAGCTCGATCTGCGCGGCGAGGTCTACGGTCCCGTACGCCTGGGTGCGATGATCGAAGTGCCGGCCGCCGCGTTGACGGTGCCGATGTTCCTGCGCCATTTCGACTTCCTGTCGATCGGCACCAACGACCTGATCCAGTACACGCTGGCGATCGACCGGGTCGACGAGAGCGTGTCCCACCTCTATGACCCGCTGCACCCGGCCGTGCTGCAATTGGTGGCCGGCACCATCGCCGAATGCCGCGCCCAAGGCAAGTCGGTCAGCGTCTGCGGCGAGATGGCGGGCGATCCGGCCATGACCCGACTGCTGCTGGGCCTGGGGCTGCGCAGCTTCTCCATGCATCCGTCACAGATCCTGGCAGTCAAACAGCAGATCCTGCGCGCCGATACGCGCAAATTGCGCAGCTGGGCCCAGGAAGTCGTCGCCAGCGAAGATCCAGCCGGTCATATGACTGGCTAATTGGCAAGATTTTGTTACACTGAATCTGCCAATCCTGGTATTTTGCCAGGAGGGTTGTCCGGCTGCCCGCCCGTAGGCTGACCGGTCCAAGCCGTCTGGGGAGATTCATGTCAACAGTTAGTCAGCCGCCGCTGGAGGAGCGGTCTGCGTCGGTCGCCGAGAACGATGAACTTTTATCCTGTCTGCTGATTCTGGCCCGTAGCCATGGCGAAGCCGCCACGCGTGATGCTGCGCTGGCCGGTCTGCCACTCGAGCAGGGCCGCCTGACTCCTGCGCTGTTCGAGCGTGCCGCGCGCCGGGTCGGTCTGGCGAGCCGGGTGGTGCGTCAGCCGCTGACGCTGCTCAAGGCGGACTTGTTTCCGGTCTTGCTCTTGCTGCAGAACAGCAAGGCTTGCCTGCTGGTCGGCCGCTCGGAAGACGGCCGGACCTTGCAGCTGGTCTACCCCGAGCTTGGTGACGCGCCGGTGGCGCTGCCGCTGGCCCAGGTCGAAGCGCAATACACGGGCCGCGCCATCTACGCTCGACCGCGCCTGCGCTTCGATGCCCGCAGCCCCGAGGTCCGTGCGCCCCGGGACGGGCACTGGTTCTGGAGCGTGATCGCCGAGAACCGTGCGCTCTACCGCGACGTGTTGCTGGCCGCCTTCCTGACCAATCTGTTTGCGCTCGCCATGCCCATGTTCACGATGAACGTGTATGACCGCGTGGTACCCAATCAGGCGTTCGAGACCCTGGCGGCGCTGTCGGTCGGCCTGTTGCTGGTGCTGGTCGGCGATCTCGTGCTGCGCCTGTTGCGCGGTTATTTCGTCGACCTCGCGAGCAGCCGGGCCGACGTCAAGCTGTCGGCCCACATCATGGAGCGGGTGCTGGGCATGCGCATGGAGCAGCGCCCGGTGTCGGCCGGCTCCTTCGCCTCCAACCTGCGGGCTTTCGAGTCGGTGCGCGACTTCATCGGTTCGGCCACGGTGATTGCCTTCATCGATCTGCCATTTGCCTTGATCTTCCTGGTCGTGATGGGCTGGATTGCCTGGCCGATGCTGATTCCGCTGCTGCTGGGCGCACTGGTCCTGCTGCTGTACGCCCTGGTGGTGCAGGGTCGCATGCATTCACTCGCCGAAACCACCTACCGTGCCAGCGCGCAGCGCAACGCGACGCTGATCGAGGGGCTGGTCGGCTTCGAGACCCTCAAGGCCATGGGCGCCGAGGCACCGATCCAGCGCAAATGGGAGCACAGCGCGGCGCTGCTGGCCCGTGTCGGTGCCCAGCTGCGCTTGCTGTCGTCGAGCACGAGCAACGGCGCGGCTTTCGTGCAGCAGACCGTCAACCTCGCGATCGTGATCCTGGGCGTCTGGCTGATTGGCGAGCGCATGCTGACCATGGGCGGCTTGATTGCCTGCTCGATGCTGGCCTCGCGCGCGCTGACCCCGATCTCGCAGGTCGCGGCGCTGCTGGTGCAATACCATACGGCGGCTACCGCGCTGACTTCGCTCGACGAAATGATGAAGCGCGAAGTCGAGCGCCCGCATGACGCCAACTTCATCGCGCGCAGCAGCCTGCAGGGCTCGATCGAGTTTCGCGATGTCAGCTTCACCTATCCTGGTCAGTCTACGCCAGTGCTGAGCCATGTCAGCTTCAAGATCCGGCCCGGCGAAAAGGTCGGCATCCTGGGGCGCATCGGTTCGGGCAAGACCACGCTTGAGAAGCTGGTGCTGGGCCTGTACCGGCCGACAGGCGGCGCGGTCCTGATCGACGGCATCGACCAGCGTCAGCTGGACCCGGCCGAGCTGCGGCGCCACATCGGCTATGTCCAGCAGGATGTGATGCTGTTCTACGGCTCGTTGCGCGAGAACATCACACTGGCGAATCCGCTGGCCGATGATGCCGATGTGCTGAAGGCCGCCGCCATCGGTGGCATCGTCGATCTGGTCAATTCCCATCCCAAGGGCTTTGACATGCTGGTCGGCGAGCGCGGCGAGTCGCTGTCGGGTGGCCAGCGTCAGGGCGTCGCGATTGCGCGCGCGGTGCTGCACGATCCGCCGATCCTGCTGCTCGACGAGCCGACTGCCGCCATGGATCACTCGAGCGAGGCGGCGGTCAAGAACCGCCTGGCCAATTTCGCCCGCGGCAAGACCTTGCTGGTGGTCAGCCATCGCGCCTCGCTGCTCGATATGGTCGAGCGCCTGATCGTGCTCGACGCCGGTCAGGTCGTGGCTGATGGTCCCAGGGACCAGGTCGTGGCGGCCTTGCGCCAGGGCCAGGTCGGCAAGGGGGCATGATGGCTGATCTCAACGAAAAAACCTTTCTGGGCCTGTCCCGCTGGATGGCTCCGCTGCGCCGCTTCGGCGACCGCTGGCTGGGTGGCTGGGTCGGTCGCCTGACGCCCGAGACGCGGCGCGAGACCACCGACTGGGCGGCGGACGCCGACTGGGCCCAGTTGCAGCAGGAGCCGCTGCGCGCGCGCGCCCTGCTGCGCCTGGCTGTCCTGCTGGTGGTGCTGCTGCTGATCTGGGCCGCACTGGCCCAGGTGGACGAGGTCGCGCGCGGCGAGGGCAAGGTGGTGCCGACGCGCCAGGTCCAGGTGATCCAGAGCGTCGATGGCGGCGTGGTCGACGAGATCCTGGTGCGCGAAGGCCAGGTGGTCGAACTCGGCCAGGTCTTGTTGCGCGTCGATCCGACCCGGTTCAAGTCCAATCTGGGCGAGAGCCGTGCCAGCCAGCTGGCCTTGCAGGCCAAGGCCTTGCGCCTGAAGGCGCTGACCCGTGGCGGCGCCTTCAATCCATCCGACGAACTGATGCGCGATGCGCCCGACATCGTCGCGCACGAGCGCCGGCTCTATGAGTCCAAGCGCGATGAAATCTCGACCCAGGTCTCGATGGCACAGAATCAGTTGTCGCAGCGGCAACAGGAACTCAACGAGGTGCGCGCGCGCAAGGCGCAGGCCGAGCAAGGGCTGGCATCGCTGCAGAAGGAACTCAACGCGACCCGGCCGCTGGTGCGCACCGGTGCCGTGTCCGAGGTCGAGGTGCTCAAGCTCGAGCGTGAGCAGTCGCGTCTGCGTGGGGACCGCGACCAGGCCAGTGCCCAGATCTCGCGCGTGCAGGCGTCCATTTCTGAAGCGCAGCGCCGGATCGAGGAAGTCCAGCTCAATGCGCGCAACCTGATGAGCGCCGAACTGTCCGAGACCATGAGCCGGCTGTCCGCCCTCAACGAGGGTGACCGGGCGCTGGCCGACAAGGTGGCCAAGGCCGACATCAAGTCACCGGTGCGTGGCACCATCAAGCGCCTGCTGGTCAACACCGTGGGCGGCGTGGTCCAGCCTGGCAAGGAGGTGGTCGAGGTCGTTCCGCTCGATGAGGCGCTGATTCTCGAGGCCCAGATCACGCCCAGGGACATCGCCTTCCTGCGCCCCGGGCTCAAGGCCACGGTCAAGTTCACGGCCTATGACTTCGCGATCTATGGCGGGCTGGATGCCGTGGTCGAGAACATCAGCGCCGATTCGGTGGTCGACCAGAAGGGCAATGCCTTCTATCTCGTTCGCTTGCGCACCGACAAGGCCTTGCTGGACGATAAGCTGCCCATCATCCCGGGCATGGTGGCACAGGTCGATATCCTGACTGGCAAGAAGTCGGTGCTGTCCTATCTGCTCAAGCCGGTCTTGCGCGCCAAGGCCAATGCCTTGTCGGAGCGCTGATATGAATGCTCGTCATTTTCTGGTTCAAGCCGTCGCACCATCATGGCCCGTCATTGCGCGCGAGCGCTGGCAGCAGGCTTTCCCGGATGGACAACCGGGTCACTGGCTCGAGTTGCAGCAGACGGTGGCTGCTGGCGATATGGTCTGGGTTCCGGTCATGCTCGACGACTGGCGGCTCAAGGTTGCAGCGCTCCTGCAGTCACAGCCGGATTGCCAGGTGATCGTGCTCAGTTCCGTGCCTGATCAGGTCGAGGGACTGCGCGCCCTCAATGCCGGCGCGCGTGGTTATTGCCATTTGCTGGCGGCGCCTGGGCTGTTGCAGGAAGTCGCCCAGGTGGTGAGTCTGGGCGGGCTCTGGGTCGGCCCTGACCTGGTGCAGCGCCTGATGGCGGCCACGCGCGAGTTGCTGCAGCGCAGTCCTGACGCCGTGCGGCCGGCAATCGATCTGTCAGTCCTGTCCGAACGCGAGCTCCAGGTGGCACATGCCGTGGCCGAAGGCCAATCGAACCGGGAAGTCGCCGAGCAGCTTCATATCACCGAGCGCACCGTCAAGGCCCATCTGGGAGCCGTATTCGAGAAGCTCGGCTTGCGCGACCGGGTGCAACTCGTATTGCATCTGGCACAAGTGAAATCCTACGCCTAGTGATTGCCGGGGCCGTCCCAGCCCGACCAGCCGCCTGCCTGTCCCGGATCGCTGCCTTGGTCTGCCATGCCTCCTGGTCTTGTCCTGCGCTAAAAACGATAGAGAAGTGGACTTAAGTCCAATGGTCAGTCCTCTCCCGGCTCGCTAACCTGCAACCAGAGTCAAATAGGAGAGTTGCAGTGGCCCAGATCGCAAAAGTAGTCGCTATCACCGGAAATGCCGTCGCAGTCGGCCTTGACGGCCAGGCGCGTGTCCTCAAGGTCGGTGATGTCATCGAGCGCAGCGAAACCCTGCGTACGTTTGCCGGCGCGCGTGTCGAGCTGCAGATGGCGGACGGTCAGGTTCTGACCATTGCACCTGAACAAAGCGTGCGCGTGGAAGACAGTCTGATGCAGACCGATGCCACGCCCACGGCGCAGGAGGCGGCGGTCCAGGCGGCGACGCCCGCAGCCGTGCTGCAAGCGCTGCAACTCGGGGCTGACCCGTTTGCCGCACTTGAGGCCCCGGCGGCCGGTCTGACGGCCGGTGGTGACGCCGGTGGCGGCAGCAGCTTCGTGCGCTTGTTGCGCATCGTCGAAGGGGTCGAGCCGCTGGCCTACGACTACACGCTGGGCCCTCCGCCCACGATCGAAGACGTGCCGCTGGGCGCCGAGCCGGTCGCAGCAGACTTGATCACCTTGCGCTACATCCAGCTCGACGACAGTGGTCAGCCGTTGCGGCAGAACGGAGGCCTGGTGTTCCTCGACGGCCGCGATGTGGTCGAAGGCACCCGGGTCGGCCTGTATGCGACCGTCAGCAACCCGCCCACCGGAACCGACCTGGTCATCAATCTGAGCAATGGCCAGAGCATCACGATCCCGGTCGGGGCTGGCAGCGGGCTGGTGGAGGTCAGCATTCGACCGGATGATCCGTATATCCAGGGTCGGGAAGTGATCGACATTGGCGTCACGGGTGCCAATGGCGGCGGCTACGACCAGCTCGATGTCGATCAGTCGACGGCCATCACGGTGGTCGACGACCAGGATCTGACCCAGGTCGGCATCATCGGGCCGGATTCCGTGCGTGAGGGCGACATTACTGCCCCCTACACCGTGACCCTGGAGCGCCCGGGTCAGACCCCCGTGGTAGTGACTTTCCAATACAGCGGCGTCGCTCAGAACGGTGTCGATTTCACCGGTGTCGCGTCGGTCACGATACCGGCGGGCCAGTCCAGCCAGACCTTCACGATCCAGACCCTGATCGACCAGCTGGCCGAGGGCAGCGAGCTCTACAACATCCGGATCGAATCCATCACGGGCGGCAATTTCGAACGCTTCGAGGTCAATCCGACCGCCAGTGCCGTCGATACGACGATCCTTGATGCTACCCTGTTGACGGTCAATCTGGTGGGCGATGCGACCGTCGCCGAGGGCGCGACGGCGGGCTACACGGTCAGCCTGGCGGGTGGCACGCTGGTCAACGACCAGCAGTTGAGCGTGCAGGTAGCGACCGGGCCGGGTACGACGCTGGTGCCTGATGCGACTTCTGGCGTGGACTACAACCCGCTGACGCAAACACTGACCTTCACGACTGCAGCGCAAGGGCCGGTCAGGCTGTCGGTGGTGACGCTGGACGATGCCTTGGTCGAAGGTGCCGAGGAATACACGGTCAACCTGAGCAACGTGGTGGGTGGAGCGATCGGGACGGGCAGCGTGGCGACACAGATCGTCGATGATGACGCACCGGTGGTCTCGATTGCAGTGGCTCCGCCGAGCGTGGCCGAGGACGGTGCGACCAACCTGACCTATCAGGTCAGTCTGGACCGGGTGTCGGTAACGGACACCGTGGTGACGATCGCGCTGAGCGGGACGGCGACCGAGAGTGCGGATTACGCGGTGACGGGACTGGGTGCGGGGGCGACACGCCAGGTGACGATACCCGCTGGGCAGTTGAGCGTGAGCTTCGTGGCGGACCCGGTGGTCGACAGCATCGACGAGTCCAGCGAGACGGTGGTGGCGACAATTACGGCGGCCATTGGGGCGACCATCAGCCCGACAGCTGACGTTGCCACGGGCACGATCGTCGACGACGACACTACCCCGCTCATAGAGGATGCTCAATCCCGGGTCTCCGAAGAGGGCCTGCCTGCGGGTATTCCGGATGGTCTCGGCTCCAGCCCCGGCAACGACCTGACTGATTCCGCCACCGACTCGAGCGGTGCCTTGCCCATCAGCCGCAACGGTAGCGCACCTCTGACGATTGAACTGATCAATCCTGGTTCGTCGGTGCTGGGCGCGACCAACCTCACCTGGGCTTACGGCACCAGCCAGGCAGTGCTGATCGGCTCTGACGCCAGTGGCGAAGTCATCCGGGTGACGCTCAATGGCGGAACCACGGCCATCGGAGCTTCGGGCAGTTCCGTACCCTATAGCGTGGTCTTGTCCCAGCCTGTCAGTCACTCGCTGCCGGGTCAGGGTACGGCTGGCGAAGACACCGCCAGCCTGAGCCTGACGGTGAGAATCTCGGATGGTGTGAACCCGGCCGATGACAGCACAATCACTGTCACGGTCGAGGATGACAGTCCCGTCATCACCGGCGTGCTGGCAGCCGACCTCCTGACGG
>NZ_PVLR01000015.1 GCF_002980625.1 Malikia spinosa
GGGGGGCCCCCCCCCCGCGGGCCCTGCCGAGCCTGCCGATGGCTGAATGCGGTCAGAGCGTCTCGATGCGCGCCAGCGTGGCTGCAGCCTGTTCGCTGAGAGCGGCTCGCGCCTCGGGCGTCATCTTGTCGAGGTTCTTGTAGACCATGGCCAGCCGGTGGTTGCCGCGCAGGCGCTCGGCCTGGCGCTCGAAGAAGTCCCAGTAGAGCGCGTTGAACGGGCAGGCGCGCTCGCCGGTTTTCGGCTTCTTGTCGTAACGGCAGCCCTTGCAGTGGTCGCCCATGCGGTCCAGGTAGGCGGCGCTGGACACATAGGGCTTGGTCGCGAGCTGGCCGCCATCGGCGAACTGGCTCATGCCGAGGGTATTGGGCGCCTCGACCCATTCGAAGGCGTCGATGTAGATGCCCAGGTACCAGCGGTGCAGCGGCTGCGGGTCGAGCCCGGCCAGCAGCGCGAAGTTGCCAATCACCATCAGGCGCTGGATATGGTGCGCATAGGCCTGCTGCAGTGAAGCCCGGATCGCCGCCGCCAGGCAGGCCATGCCGGTGTCGCCGTTCCAGAACCAGTGCGGCAACGGGCGCTGGTGCCCCAGCGCGTTGGATTCGGTGTAGCCCGGCATGCGGGCCCAGTAGACGCCGCGCACATATTCGCGCCAACCCAGGATCTGACGGATGAAGCCCTCGGTAGCGGCCAGCGGCGCCCTGCCCTCGCGCCAGGCCTGCTCGACGCGCTGCACCACCTCCTGCGGGTTCAGCATCTTGACATTGAGCGCGAACGACAACAGCGAGTGAAACAGGCGCCAGCTCTTGCTGGAGAGCGCATCCTGGTAGTCACCGAAATGCGGCAGTGCCTGCTCGATGAAGTCGTCGAGCTGCTGCAAGGCCTCGGCGCGGTTCAGCGGCCAGCGGAAATCAGCCGCCTGCGGCTGGCCCAGGGTGACGATGCCGGCAGCCTCGATCTGGCGCCATAGCGCCGAATGGTCATGCCGCGGCCGGCGGTCAGCGGGTTCGGGCGGATTGCCGGGCCAGGACTTGCGATTGTCGGCATCGAAGTTCCACTGGCCGCCCTCCGGCTGGCCGTCGGCGTCGAGCAGCACGCCGTGGCGCCGCCGTAGCGTGCGGTAGAAATGCTCGAGCAGCCACTGCTTGCGGTCGGCAAAGAGCTCGGCCGCCTCGCCGCGCGCGGTATAGAAATGCTCGCTGTCGACGGCCTGGCAGGCAATCGGCTGGCGCGCGGCCCAGTCGTTCAGCTGCGCGTCGAGCCGCCATTCGTCGGGTTGCTGCCACTCGACCGCGCTGGCACCGTAATGGCTGATCAGCGCATCGAGGTTGGCAGTCAGCGACTGGCGGTTCGAGGCATCGTCGATCGCGACATGGCGCACGCGGTGGCCGGCGGCCTTGAGCTGGCGCGCGAAGTCGCGCATGGCGGCAAAGATCGCGATCACCTTCTGTGCGTGGTGCACGACATAGTCGGTTTCCTGGCGCAGCTCCAGCAGGACATGGACCCGCTGCGGATCGGGGCGGGCGAACCAGGAATGCAGCGGATTGAGCTGGTCGCCCAGGATCAGGCACAGCGTCGGGCCGGCCGGCGCGCTGGTGGCGGCAGCGGCTGGGCCGATGGCTTGGGCAGCAGTGGGTTCGATGGCGCTCATGGCTGGCCCCAGAGCCGGCGATAGGCGCCGTCGCGGTCGTAGTCCTGCGCCTGCTTGTGGGTGTTGAAACGGCGACCACCGCGCGGGTCGGTGCCGCGCCCGGCGACATAGAGCCAGTTGCCCTGGTTGCTCTGGACATCGTAGTCGAGCAGCTGGGACTCGAACCAGGCGGCACCGGCGCGCCAGTCACCGCCGAGGTCGTGCACCAGATAGCTGGCCACGTTCTGGCGCAGCCGGTTCGACAGATAGCCGGTGCAGATGAGTTCGCGCATGCCGGCATCGACCAGCGGGTTGCCGGTGCGGCCCTGGGTCCAGCGCTCGAAACCGCGGGCGTTGTGCGCCGGCAAGGGCAAGTCGGACAGGCCGCGCGGGCCGTAGAGACGGCGCCCATGCTTGCACTGCATCCAACGGAAATGGTCGCGCCAGAGCAGCTCGAACCAGAGCCAGTAGCTGCCGTCGTTGGCGCCGCGCTCGGCCTCGAAGGCGCGGATGGCAGCCATGGCCTGGCGTGGCGACAGCGCGCCGGTCGCGAGCCAGGGCGAGAACTTGCTCGAGTAGTCGAGCCCCGCCAGGCCGTTGCGGGTGTCCTTGTAGCTGTGCGGCAGGCCGCGCGCGCAATACTGGCGCAGATGGGCCAGCGCGGCGCGCTCGCCACCATGGCAGCAGGCTTCGGCATAAGGGAAGGAGCTGCGCGGATCGGCAGCAGCAGGCGGGATGGCGGGGCGTGCGGTCGCAGCCGCCAGCCAGGCGCGCAGCGCCGGTGCGCCCTCCGCAGCGGAATCGCCCGCCGCGCCGGGAACCATTGCCGCGACTGCAGCCGGCAGCGGTGGCAGCGCATCGGGCGCCGGCCTTGGCAGGGCTTCCAGCACACCAGCGCGTTCGAGTTTCTGGCGGAAAGTGGTGAAGGTATCGGGCACAGCCTCGGGACGGAAAGGCAGGTCAGCCGGATCGATCAGGCTGGATTGCCAGACCGTCTCGACCTGCAGCCCGGCCGCGCGCAGCGCCTGCACCGCGTCCTGTTCCTCGGGCGCGGCGATGGCCTCGCAGACCAGCCGGCTGGCGCCAAGCTGGCGCATCAATCCGGGCAGCAGCAAAGCCGGACTGCCCTGCAACTCGATCAGATCGCTGCCCAGCGCCTGCAGCCGTGGCTTCAGGTCATCAAGCGCCTGTGCCAGGAAGGCGCGCCGGTGCGACCCCATGCGCGCAAAGCCCCAGCGCGTGTCGCGCTGCTGCTGCGGGTCGTGCAGATAGACCGGCAGCAACCAGCCGCCCTGCTCGCGTGCCCGCCTTGCCGCCAGCAGCAAGGCCAGGTTGTCGTGCAGGCGCAGGTCGTTGCGCAGCCAGTAGATCACGCCGGTGCTCATCGTTGCGCCTGCTGGGACTTGGGCGCGCTGCGGCGGCAGCGCTCGGAGCAGTACTTGACCTGATCCCAGTCGCGCTCCCATTTCTTGCGCCAGGTAAAGGGCAGGCCGCAGCAGAGGCAGGTCTTGCTCGGCAGATCGGTTTTCTTCTTCATCTTCATGCGGATCGCTCTCAAAAATCCAGGCTCAGTTGCGCCGCGTCGGGCGCTGCTGCGTTGCGACGGGTGACGCGGGTGCCGCGATCAGAAACTCGCCCCGGCATGCCCTTGCGCGAGCCATGCTTGTCGACGATGGCGGCCTTGGCGGCGCGCACCTCGGGCTGGGCGCGGCGCGCGTAGAGTCTTTGCTTGGACTCACGGGTGGCGACTTCGAGATCGACCAGCGGCAGCGCGATATCGACGCCGACCCGCAGGCCACAACGCTGCTGCAGCTCGGGCGGCAGGCGCCAGGGCTCGAAGATCCAGCTGTCGGGCACGCGGCGCAAGGCCGGCAGCCAGCGCCGCACGAACACGCCCTGCGGGTCCTGGTCGCGCGCCTGCTTGATCGGGTTGTAGACCCGGGTGGTGTTGATGCCGGTGGTGCCCGACTGCATCTGCAACTGGCTCCAGTGGATGCCGGGTTCGTAGTCGAGGAACTCCCTGGCCAGCCACAGGCCGACCTCGCGCCAGTGCAACCAGAGCGGATAGGCCGCGACCGAGACCAGCATCGCGCGCATGCGGAAATTGAGCCAGCCGGTCTGGTGCAGCATCGCGACGCAGGCATCGACCAGCGGCCAGCCGGTGCGGCCCTGCACCAGAGCCTCGAAATGGGCCGGGTTCCAGTCGGGCTCGCGCAGGCCATCGTAGCCGCGGTGCAGATTGCACGATTCGAGCGCCGGCTCGCTCTCGAGCTTCTGGATGAAATGGCAATGCCAGTAGAGCCGGCTCAGGAAGGCCTGCAAGCCCTGGCGGGCCCGCGCCTGCGAATCGGGCAACCGGGCGATCTGCGCGCGCGTGGCCTGCACCACTTCGCGCAGGCTGACGCTGCCCTGCGCCAGATAGGGCGACAGGCGCGAACAGGCGGTCGGTGCCGACAGCGGCGACGAGATATGGCCCCGGTAGCGCTCGCAGCGCTGGTCGAGGAAGTCGTCGAGCAGCGCCAGCGCGCGCCGCCGGCCGCCCCGCTGGCGCTGCGGCGGCTGCCAGGGGTCCAGCCCCAGCTGCGCCGGCTGGGGCGGCAGGTCGCTGGACCAGGGCGGCTCGAAGCAGCGCAGTGCAGGCAAACCAGCCTGCGGCTGGGCCATCAGCGCCTCCCATTCGCGCTGCCAGTGCTTGCGGTCCGCCAGCCGGCGCACGACACCGAACTGCGGCCACTCGCGCCAGGCCACGCCGCGCGCGCGACACCAACGCCCGACTGCCAGGTCGCGCACATAGGTCCAGCCGTTGCCGGTCTCCTCGTGCGCGTGCAGTGCCAGAAAGGGCGCGGCGCGGTACAGCTGATCCAGCACCTCGACCGCCTCGCCGACTCGCACCAGCAGCCGCCCACCCAGGCGCTGCAGTTCGGCCGCCAGATCGGCCAGCCCCTCGAGCGCGAAGCGGTAATGCTGGGTCGCGGCGTCGGGCTGGGCCCAGAGCCCGGGCTCGATCACATACAGGCACAGCACCGGACCCAGGCGTGCCGCCTCGGCCAGCGGCGCATGGTCGCACAGGCGCAGGTCGCGCTTGAACCAGACGACGCGGTAGCTCATGCTCAGGCGTTGGCGCGCGCTTTCAGCCAGCGCATCAGGCCGCCGACCAGCGGCAGCTTTTCATAGAGCTCCTCGGCCGCATCCCAGTAGTCGCGGTGCAGCGTCACCAGCCCGGCGTCATCGAGCTTCAGGTGCGTTGCGCCCTCGATGCGCTGCAGCTCGCCGCGCCTGAAGTTCTTGAAGCGGAAGGTGAAGTCCCAGCTCAGGAAGGCGTCGCTGCCCTGCTGCAGCTGCTGGGTGACGACGAAGCGCGGCTGGTCGAGCGAGTCGAACATGTGCTGGAAGATGCGCGCGATCGCCGGCACGCCGCGCACGTCGTTGAACGGGTCCTTGAAGCGTGCGTCGGCGGCGTAATACTGGCCGAGCCGCGCGATATCGGCCGGCTGCAGTTGCTCGAAATAACGGGCGAAGCGGGAAATGGCGTCCGGTGGCATGGCTCAGAGCCCGGTCAGGCGCCGCACCAGCGCGAAATAGGCGCGGTAGGGCAGCAGTCGCAGCAGCAGCAGGAAGCGGCTGAAGCGCTTGGGGAAATGGATCATGAATTCGCCGCGCTCCCAGCCGCGCACGATCTCGGCGGCAGCCTGTTCGGGCGTCAGCAGCGCCGGCATCGGGAAGTCGTTGCCGGCGGTCAGCGGCGTCGCGACGAAGCCGGGCGTGATCACGCTGACGCCCAGGCCCCGCGGCTGCAGGTCGAGGTAGAGCGATTCGGCAAGGTTGATCAGCGCGGCCTTGGTCGGGCCGTAGGCCAGGCTCCTGGGCAGGCCGCGAAAACCCGCCACGCTGCTGACCAGGCTGACATGACCATGGCCCTGCGCCAGCAGCGCCGGCAGCAAGGCCGCCAGCAGATGCCAGACCCCGGTCAGGTTGACCTGCTGATGGCGCAACGCGTCGTCGAGGTCGATGTCCATCGCGCGCATCGGCTGGTAGTGACCCGCGAGGTAGCAGACCAGATCGAGCGGGCCGGCGGCCAGCAGCTGATCGGAGGCCTGCTGCAGCGCCGCGCGGTCGGTGATGTCGAGCGCCAGCGCCTGGCTGCCCGGATGGGCGGCGACGAAGTCGTCGAGCGCGGCGGCCTGGCGTGCCGACACGATCACGCGGGCACCGCGCCCATGCAACAGGCTGGCGGTGGCGCGGCCGATGCCGCTGGAAGCCCCGATCAGCCAGACGCGCCGACCCTGCCAGCGGTCGATGCGTGGGTTCAGGCTCATCGCGCCACTCCGGTCGGTGCGGCCGCAGCGGCGGGTTCCGCCTGGGCAGCGGCCAGCGAAACCGGCTTGTAAAAGCTCAGCGTGACCTCGCCCAGGCGCAGGCCGAACTTGCTCATGGTGGCGCGGTTCAGCATGACCTGCTGGTCGATCAGGTACATCCAGTCATCGAACTGGACCTCGTAGGTCTTGCCGTCGACCGGCAGCTTGAGCGTGTAGGCCCAGCGAAAGGCGTTGCCCGCGACCTGGCCGTTGGCCTCGCCGACCACGTCATCGGCGCGCCCGGTGTAGCGGCCGTTGCCGTGATGGGTCAGGCGCCAGATGCGGCGCTCGCGCGTGCCGTCCGAATAGAGGAAATGCTCGTCGAGCACGCCCTGCTCGCCTTCCCAGCGCCCCTCCATGCGGACCGTGAAGCGCTTGACGACCGCGCCGCCACGGTCCTGGAACATGCCATGGGCCTCAACCGGGCCGTCGAAATAGCGCCGCAGATCGAGCGCGGGTTGCTCGGCGGCGTAGTCGGTGACCTGCGGGCCGGCACAACCAGTCAAGATCGCCAGGCCGGCCGCCAGCGACAGCAGCAGAAGTTTCGGTTTCATCGGGAACTCCAGGGATGATGCAGACGGCTCCAGCGCCAGAGCGCCGCCGCCGCCAACAGTTTGAGGACACAGGGCAGCACGGCATAGGCCCAGCTCAGGGCCAGCAAGCCCTGCGCGCTGCGGCTGCCCGGCTCGTAACCCCACCAGGCCAGCAGCGGCAGCGCCAGACCGGCAGCCAGTGCGAGGTTGAGCTTGGTGGCGAAATTCCACCAGCCGAAATAGGTCGCGGCATGCTGGTCGCGCTGACCCGACTCAGCCAGCAGACCCGCCAGCAAGGCGCTCGGCAATGCCAGGTCGGCACCGAGAGCCAGACCGGCCAGCAGGCAGACCAGGCCGAACGGGATCAGGTCGCCCGCGCCCAGCGCTGCGGCCCAGCTGAACACCGCCACCGACAGCCCCATGCCGAGCAGCCAGCTGCGCGCCAGCCCCCAGATCCGCACCAGGCGCAGCCACAGCGGCAAACCGAGCGCCGCCGCCAGGAAATAGGTCAGCAGGAACAGCGGCTGCTGGGCCGCCGGGGCCTGCAACCGGTCCTCGATGAAGAACAGCACCAGCGTGGCCGGAATCGCAGTGGCGATGCCGTTGAGCACGAACACCCCGAGCAGGCCCCGAAACGCCGGCTGGCGCCAGGGCTGCCAGAACGAGACCGGCACCCGCCCCGGATCGACCACCCCCTGCGGCGCGTGCGGCGCGTGCGGTGCGTGCGGCAGCGGCGAATGCCACCAGGCCAGGCAGCCCAGCGCCAGGCTGATGGCGAACACGGCCAGCATGGCACCGATGCCCTGCCAGGCCGGCAGCACGGAGGCCAGCACAACCCCGAACAGGCCCGCGCCCTCGCGCCAGGCCACGATGCGGCCGCGCTCGACCTCGCCGCCGCCGAGCCGCGCGCCCCAGGCCTGATGCGCGATGGCCAGCAGGCTGTAGGCGGCATAGGTCAGCAGCAAGGCGGCGCCGGCCCAGAGCAGCAAGGCATTGGCAGCGCGCAGCGGTGGCAGGAACAGGCCGGTCAGGCCCAGCGCCAGCAGCAGCGCGGCCAGCAGCCCCAGCCGCTGCACGCTGCGCGCCGAGCGACGAAAGCAGCGGTCGATCCAGCGCCCCAGAAAAGGATCGATCAGCGCATCGGCCAGCCGCGCAGCCAGCAGCAAGGCACCCAGCGTCGCCAGCGGCAGGCCGAACTCGCGCGCATAGTGATGCGGCAGCAGCACATACAGCGGCAGCGAGACAAACGCCAGCGGCAGCCCGAGCAGGCCGTAGGCCAGACTCTGGCGGGCGTTCAGGCTCACGCTGCGCGGCGCTGGTCCTGCGACCGGCGCAGCGGCGACCGGTTGATCGGATTCGGAACCGAGTACGGCAGGCATGGCAGTCCTGCCTCAGCCCGGGCCGACGCCAGCCAGCAGCGCCTCGCGCAGCGTCGGCTCGGAAGTCGCGGGCGAGAGCCAGATGGCAAAGAACAGGCGCGCGAACTCGGGATCGGCCACCTCGCCCAGCAAGCGTCCGCCCTGCTCGAAGCGCGCGCCCAGGCCCGGCCGATGCAGACCGACGATCCGGTCGCCCGGCCTGACATCGGGCAGCGCCGCCTGCAGGGCACGCTGCCAGCGCTGGGCCTGGGAATCGCTGAAGGTGCCCAGGCGGCGCATCTCCTGGATCGAGCGGTCGGCGATCGCGCCGGCCTTGAAGGCGCGCCGGTATTCAAGCTCGAGCGCGAACGGCTGGCTGGCAAAGGACTCGGGCCGGAAACCGGGCCCGACCCAGAGACTGGCCTGGTAGACCTCGAGGCCCCAGAAGCGCAGCAGGCCCTGGCCCGCGAGCCGGGTCCCCGCCAGCGGCGCCAGGCGACCGCTGTCCGCCAGCGCGGCCGTCGCGGGCACCGGCTCGGTTGCCGCCAGCGCCTGGCCCTGTGCCTGGGCACTGCCCGAGCAGGACATGGCCAGCCCGACGCACAGCAGCAGCGGACCGATGCGGCGCCGGGCGGCAGGGCTCATGGCTTTTGCAGCGTGTACTGACGCACGTCAATGTCGCCGGCCCGAAAGCCAGCCTCGCAATAGGCCAGGTAGAACTCCCAGACCCGGATGAAGCGCTCGTCGAAGCCGAGCTGCAGCACCTCCTCGCGCCGAGCCAGGAAGGACTCGCGCCAGCGCCGGCAGGTCTCGGCATAGTCGAGGCCGAAGCCAAACTGGTCGACCACGCGCAGGCCGGCAGCCTCGGCCTGGCGCTTGAATTCCTGCGGACAAGGCAGGCAGCCGCCCGGAAAGATGTACTGCTGGATGAAATCGGTCGAGCGCAGATAGCGCGCGAACAGACTGTCATCGATCACGATGCTCTGGATGCAGGCCTTGCCGCCGGGTTTGAGCAGGCGCTGCACGGCCTGGAAATAGGTCGACCAGTATTCCTGGCCCACGGCCTCGATCATCTCGATCGAGCAGATCGCGTCATAGGGCCCGTCATCGATATCGCGGTAGTCCTGCAACCGCAGATCGACCCGCTCCGACTGGCCCTGGTCGGCCAGCCGCTGGCGCGCGAAATCAAGCTGCTCGGTCGACAGGGTCACGCCAGTCACCGAGGCACCGAACTCGAGCGTGGCCTTTTCCGCCAGCGCACCCCAGCCGCAGCCGATCTCGAGCAGGCGCTGGCCCGGCTGCAACCCGACCTGGCGCAACGCGCGCGCCACCTTGGCATGCTGGGCCTGGTTCAGGTCGCCGTCCGGACGACCCTCGAACCAGGCCGATGAATAGTTCATGCTCGGATCGAGCCAGAGCCGGTAGAACGCGTTGCCGAGGTCGTAATGGGCATGGATGTTCTTGCGACTGTTGGCGCGCGTGTTGCGGTTCAGCAAATGCTTGATCCGGTACAGCAGCCGGCCGGCCCAGTGGCCGAAGATCACCGCATCGAGCGCCTGCCGGTTCGCGGCCAGCAGGCCGAGCAGCTCGGCCAGGTGCGGCGTGCTCCAATCACCGGCGATATAGCTCTCGGCAAAGCCGATGTCGCCCGACTTGAGCGCGGCCGCGCAGGGCTTCCAGTTGTGCAGGTGGATCACCGCGCAGGGCGCGCCCGACTCGGCCTGGCCGAAATGCTGCAGCTGGCCATCGGGCAGCTGCAGGGTCAGCGTGCCGTGGGGCAGGCGCTGCAGCAGGCCGAACAGGGTACGGGCCGAAGCGGGCAGATCGGCCGGCAAGGGCTGCAGGCCAGAGACGCCTTGGGGAACTGTGGAACTGTTCATGGATGAAGCCTCCCGCGGATCAGCGGGTCAGGAATCGGTCGGGGGGAGTGGGCTTGGCATGGAAGCGCACGCGCTTGGCCCAGAGCTTGAGCGCCTGCCAGTGGATGCGCCACACGATCATCAGCGTCATGGCCGGATAGCCCAGCAGCGCACGCCGCAGGCTGGCGCGGGTGACGGCCTCGAGCCGCCCGCCGACGCTGGTGCGCAACAGCGGGCCGGCCTCGTCGTCGTGGTCGACCCGCACCAGGGTCTGCAGGCTGCCGGCCTGCTGCTGGCGCAGGAAACGGAAGCGATAGCGCCCCGCCACTGCACAGAAGGGCGAGACGTGAAAGACCTTCTCGGTCTGCAGCTCGACGCCGTAGCGCGGGTGCTCGAGCAGATAGCCATGGCGCTCGCCGAAGGTGTTGTTGACCTCGGCCACGATCGCGCGCAGGCTGCCGTCGGCACGCTCGCAATACCAGAAGCTGACCGGCTTGAAGCTGTGGCCGAGCACGCGCGGATAGGCATGCAGCCAGACCTCGCCATCGGCATCGCCGATGCCCTCGGCGCGCAGCAGCTCGTCGAGCCAGGCCAGCGCACCGCCCTGCTGCGGCCCACGGCCGTCGCCATGGTCGGCATCGAAGAAGCTGATCAGCCCCGGGCGGTTCAGCGCCAGCGCACCGGCGCTCGACGGGTCGGCCGCCAGGCGGCGCATCGGCAGCAGCAGGAACCAGGTCGGATAGGTGAAGTCGTTGCGGCTCGGCCGCAGCCGGCTGTGGTGCACCTGGCCGAAACCGATCAGCGGCCCGGCGCCAGGCCAGCCAGCCGGCTCGAGCGCCGCTGCTGGAGCCGAGGAGGCCAAAGCGGCTGGCGCGGCCGACAGGCTCATGCCGCCTCCCGCCAGGCCTGCAGCTGCTGCTTGAGCCCGGCCGCCACCGCCAGCCCGGACTTGAGTCCGTCCTCGTGGAAACCGTAGCCGGTCCAGGCACCGCAGAACCAGCTGTGCTGCTGACCCTGCAGTTCGCCCAGCCGCTGCTGGGCGCGGATCGCGGCCAGGTCGAACACCGGGTGCGCATACTCGTATTCGCCGATGATGCGGGCCGGATCGATCTCGCGCACCGGATTGAGCGACACCATCACATCCTGCGCGAACGGCAGCGGCTGCAGCAGGTTGAGCCAGTAATGCAGGCAGACCCGGGCCGATTCACGACCGTCATCGGCGGCGCGTTCGTAGTTCCAGGCCGCCCAGGCGCGCTTGCGCTGCGGCATCACCGCCACATCGGTGTGCAGCACGGCCCGGTTCGGTTGGTAGCGGATCGCGCCCAACAGCTCGCGCTCTTGCGCGCTGGGCTGGCGCAGCAGCGCCAGCGCCTGGTCCGAATGGGTCGCCAGCACCACCTGGTCGAAGCGCTCGGCGCCGCGGTCGGTCACGAGGCGCACGCCGGCCGCGTCGCGCTCGATCAGCCGCACCGGCGTGTTCAGCCGCTTGTCGGCGATGCCGGCCAGGATCTTGTCGACATAATGGCGCGCGCCGCCGGCGACCGTGTGCCACTGCGGCCGGTTGGTGATCTGGATCAGGCCGTGGTTGTGGCAGAAGCGGATCATGGTCGCGACCGGGAACTGCAGCATCTGGTCGGTCGGGCAGCTCCAGATGCAGCCCAGCATCGGCAGGAAATACCAGTCGCGGAACGCCGCGCCGAAGCGGTGCTGCAGCAGGAACTCGCCCAGCGGCTGCATCAGCTCAGCGTCACGCCCGGCCGCGGCGATGCGGTGGCACAGCGCATTGAAGCGCAGCAGGTCGGCCAGCATGCCGAGGAAGCGCGGATTGAGCAGATTGCGCTTTTGCGCGAACAGCGAGGCCAGGTTGCAGCCGCTCCACTCGAGCGCGCGCCCGCGGCCGGCATCCGGCACCTGGACCGAGAACGACATGTCGGACTGGACGGTCTGGACACCAAGCTCGGCAAACAGCGCGATCAGCTGCGGGTAGGTCCGCTCGTTGTAGACCAGGAAACCGGTATCGACGCCCCGGGTGACGGGGCGCCCGCTGGCGTCGGGCAGGGTCACGTCGACCGTGTGGGTATGGCCGCCGAAATAGTCACCCGCCTCGAACAGGGTCAACGCCGCCTGTCCCTTGAGCGCATGGGCCACGGCCAAGCCCGAGATGCCGGAGCCGACAATCGCAATCTTCATCGGTATCTTCTTTCAGCGTGTGGCCGGCGCCGGCTGGGCCAGCAGGCGTTCGACCTCACGCAACAGGCCCTTGCTGTCAGGGCTGGTCATGCTGGAGTAGGACGCGACCGGCTTGCCGTCGCGACCGATCAGGTATTTGTAGAAATTCCAGCGCGGCTTCTGGCCGGTGGCCTCGGCCAGCTGGCGAAAGAAGGGCGAGGCCTGGGCGCCGACGACCGAACTCTTGGCGAACATCGGGAACTTGACGCCGTAGGTGTTGCTGCAGAATTCGGCAATCTGCTGGTTGTTGCCCGACTCCTGGGCGAAATCGTTGGACGGAAAGCCCAGCACGACCAGGCCCTTGTCGCGGTAGCGCGCATGGAGTTGCTCCAGGCCCTCGTACTGGCCGGTGAAGCCGCAGTAGCTGGCGGTATTGACCACCAGCAGCACCTTGCCGCTGTACTGACACAGCGACTGCGGCTTCTCGTCCTGCAGGCGCGGGAAGCTGTGCTGCAACAGGGCCGGGCAGCTGGCAGCCGGCTCGGCGGCCTGCACGGAGGCGCCGCTGAGGGCCAGCATCGCGCCAGCGGCGAAAGGGAGGCTCAAATGCAGGAATTTCATGACGCCCTCTATTTGTCTTGGACAAAGACAAGTATGCTCTATTTATCCGAGTCGCGTGCGACAGTCAGGATAAACCCGGAACCCCATCGCCTTGCCCGCCTCATCACCCGCGAACATGAATCAGACCGCCGACTGCAGCCAAGCGCCCAACCTCTGGAGCATCGCCGAGATCGAGCGCGACACCGGGCTGGGCAAGGACACCTTGCGGATCTGGGAACGCCGCTACGGTTTTCCGACCCCGCTGCGCGACGCGCGTGGCGACCGGCTGTACGACCAGCCACAGCTGCAACGCCTGCTGCGGATCAAGCAGCTGCTCGACTCGGGCCATCGACCGGGCAAGGTGGTGCCGCTGTCGCTGCCGGTGCTCGAAGCCATGTTGCAGGCCAGCTGCGCTCCGGCTGACCAGTCCGACGCGTCGGCCGACCTGGACGACTGGCTCAACCTGCTCGAGCAAGGCCAGCCAGCGCAACTGCGGGCAGCCCTGCAACAACAGCTGCAGCAGCTGGGCCTGTCGCAGGCGATCGAGCAGTTGCTGGTGCCGCTGGGCCACCGGATCGGCCAGGCCTGGCTGGCCGACCGGCTCTCGATCCACCAGGAACACCTGTTCAGCGAAACCCTGCAGTCGGTGCTGCGCGAAGCCATCGCCAACCTGGACGCCAGCAACGGCAGCAGCCGCCCACCACGCGTGCTGCTGACCACGCTGCCGCAGGAGCAGCACACGCTGGGCCTGCTGATGGCCGAATGCTATTTCGCGCTCGCGCGCTGCGAGCGCGTCGCGCTCGGCCCCCGGCTGCCGCCGAGCGAAATCCTGTCTGCGGTCGAACATTTCCAGGTCGACATCGTCGCGCTCAGCATCAGCCTGCACGCCTCGGTGCGCGAGATCGCAGATCAGCTGGCCTTGCTGCGCCAGCAGCTGCCAGCCGAGGTCGGACTCTGGGTCGGCGGCGCCTGGGCCAGCGCCAACCGGCGCCGTCTGCCCAAGGGCGTGCTGCCCGTGGTCAACGACGCTCAGGTCAATACCGGCCTGGCGCGCTGGCGCGCGGCCCGTGGCTGATCTGCTTGATCCAGCCGATCCTCCACCCCAGGCAAGAGACGAAATGCAAGACCAGACCACCCTCCCCGCCCCCTCGATGCAGAGCCTGCGCGCGGGCTATTCGGCCCTGGTGCTGGGTGCCAGCGGCGCCATCGGCCAGGCCTTCGTGACGCTGCTGCAATCCGATCCGCGCTGCGCCAGCGTGACCGCGCTGTCGCGCAGCAGCCAGCCCGGCTTCGACCTCAGCGACCCGGCCAGCCTGGAGCGGCTGGCGCTGGCCCTGGCCGATGCCGGCAAGTTCCAACTCGTGATCGACGCCACCGGCGCGCTGACCCTGGACGGGCGCGGCCCGGAAAAGCGACTGGACGAACTCGATGCGCAGGCGCTGCTCGCTGCGATGAGCGTCAACGCGATCGGCCCGGCACTGCTGCTCAAGCAGCTGCTGAGCCGGCTCGCCAGCGGCGAGCGCGTGATCTGGGCCAAGCTGTCGGCCCGGGTCGGCAGCCTCGAGGACAACCGCAAGGGCGGCTGGTACGGCTACCGCGCGTCCAAGGCGGCGCTCAACATGCTGCTGCAGACCGCCGCGATCGAGATCGCGCGCCGGCGCCCGTTGGCCGTGATCGCCGCGCTTCAGCCCGGCACCGTGCGCTCAAGCCTGAGCCAGCCCTTCGTCGGCGAGCAGGCGCAAGACCCGCTCGAGTCAGCCGGCAGGCTGCTGCGCGTGCTCGATGCGCTCGCGCCGACCGGACGCGCGCAGTTCGTCGACCACGCCGGGCAGTCGATTCCCTGGTGAACGCCAGACAGCCCCACCCCAGAAGCAAGCCCGACTAATCCTGCATATTCCGGTAGACAGCGACCGCACTGTCCAGCCGCTCGGCCCGGGCCATCAGCTCATGCGAGGCATTCACGCTGCCTTGCACCATGACGGCGTTCTCCTGCGTCGCCCGGTCGAGCTCGACCACCGCCACGCTGACCTGCGCTATGCCATTGGCCTGCTCGCTGCTGGAGGTAGTGATCTCGCTGATCAGCTGGCTGACGCGCTGGACCTCGCGCACGATGACTCCCATCGTCTCGCCGGCCTGCTGAACCAGGGCTGATCCGCCCCTCACCTCGGCGACACTTTGTCCGATCAGTGACTTGATCTCTTGTGCCGCAGCTGCGCTGCGCTGCGCCAGGCTGCGCACTTCGCTGGCCACGACGGCAAAACCCCGCCCCTGCTCACCCGCGCGAGCCGCTTCCACCGCAGCGTTGAGCGCGAGGATATTGGTCTGGAAGGCGATGCCATCGATCAGGCCAATGATGTCGGCGATCCTCTGCGAGCTGCTCGTGATGCGCTGCATCACATCGACCACCTGACCGACCACCTCGCCACCGCGAACGGCAGCCTGGCTGGCCTCTTGAGCCAGCTGAGTGGCCTGGCACGCGCCATCGGCGTTCTGCATCACGGTGGAAGTGAGTTCCTCCATCGAGGCCGAAGTCTGCTCAAGCCCGGAGGCCGACTGCTCGGTACGCACCGACAGGTCATTGCCGGCCTGCTTGATCTGCTCGCCAACACCCTGGATGCCGTCGACCTGGACATGGACATCATCGACCAGCGCGCGCAGGTTCAACCCGGCCTGGTTGACCGACCGCATGATCATGCCGATGTCATCGACCCGGTTCAGGTGTTGCGGCCGACCCGGATTTCCCGCCGCCACGGACTGGGCCTGTTGGGCCAGCTTGGTGAGCGGACGACTGATCTGCGCTTGCAGCAGGCAGTCACCCAGGCCGGTCAGCAGCAAGGTCACCGCCGCGGCGATGGCCAACTGAACGGCACCGAGCCCGAGCGAGGCCAGCAGCCCCAGATTGCCCAAGGCAAGCAAGGCCAGCACCAAGCGCATGCGAGCTGCCACCGAGATCAACTGGAACCAGGAGAGCCAGGACCAGATCCCGGTACGGACGATCAACCCGCGGTAAAACCGGCGCGATCCGGCACGGGCCGCACGGAAATCGCCATACAGCTGCTCGGCTGCGGCGACTTCCTCACGCAGGGGCTTGGTGCGCACCGAGATATAGCCCGCGATCCGCCCGGCACGCACCATGGGCGCCGCGTTCGCGCGCACCCAGTAATGGTCACCATTCTTGCGCCGGTTCTTGACCAGGGCAGTCCAGGACATGCCTGCCTTCATGGTCGACCACATGTCGGCAAAGGCCTCGGCCGGCATGTCCGGATGTCGGACCACCTTGTGCGGCTGCCCCTGGAGTTCCTCGTAGTCGTAGCCGCTGACTTCCACGAAAGCGGCATTCGCGTAACTGATATGACTCTGGGTATCAGTGACCGACATTAGCGTCAGCCTTTGATCGTAATCAAACTCCCCCTGAATAGTCGAGGTATTGAGGCTCATCTTTGGACACGTCGAGTTATTCTTGGCGCCAGTCTAGTTTTTCGAACCTAGTTCAGCGTTGCCCAAGCAGGTGCGGCCATTGCTGGAAACCAATGTTTCAATGTCCGCCCGGTCAAACAATGCATGAATCGACAAGCCCAGAAATCCAGCGGTTGGGATTGGACCGACTGCGCGGACGGCGCCTGCTGATCGCGGAAGACGAGGAAATCCAGCGCGAACTGCTGGCGAACTATCTGCGCAGACAAGGCTGCCATGTCTACCTCGCGGGCGACGGAGCAGCAGCAATCGCTCAGGCGCAGCGCTTGCAGCCCGAGCTGGTCTTGATGGACGTGAACATGCCGGTCTATGACGGTCTGACCGCCTGCCGCATGCTGAAGTCGGATCACAGGACAGGTGCGATCGACATCCTGTTCATGAGCGCCAACACGGCGCCCGACGACCGTGTCCAGGGACTGCTGGCAGGGGCGGTTGACTACATCCTGAAGCCCTTCAACTTCGAGGAAGTGGGCTTGCGCCTGACGCTGCATCTGCAAGGAAAATCCACCCCAAGAGCTGAGCCCGTGGTTGGAATGCAAAGCCGTCCCTCGTCCACCTTGGATGGCCTGGTCTTCGAGGCCGCGCGCTCGTATCTGCGCTCCAATCTGGGCCGCACGCCCAAGCTGGACCAGGTGGCACGAGCAGCCGGTACAAATGTCAGTCGACTGAATAATTCATTCAAGCATTGCGTCGGCATGACCGTGTTCGAATACCTGCGCGAAGAGCGCATGAAGAAAGCGCGCCAGTTGCTGGCCGAAACGCTGCTGGAGATCCAGTCCATCGCACGGGAACTCGGATATACGAGCGGCGCCAACTTCACTGCGGCGTTCAAGACCCGATTCGGCTTGACGCCTGGCCAATTCCGCCAGGAACTGCGCCACGACAAACTGCCGTGAGTCTGGGTTTTGTCCTGAATTAGCCGGAATTGGCATCAAACTGACGCGCCAGCAAGGCGGTGATCGCGGCAAATGCCTCGATCAGCGCAACATGCAGTCGCCAGCGCAGGACGTCGAGCTGCTCTGGCGAGCTGACTGCGTCGTCCGCCTCACGCGCCACGGCAACGACTTGCTCCAGCCCCAGATAGCTGGCGGTGCTCTTGAGCTGGTGCACCAGATGCAGGAGCCGTCCCAGGTCCGCCGGTGACGACTGCAGTTCAGCGGCGCTGGCCTGGTAACGCTCGAGGAAGCGGCTGAGACAGTGGTGGTAGGCCGCCTCACCGGCACAAACCGCCAGGCCATGAGCCTGGTTCAGCACCACTCCAGCCGGTGCAGCGAATGATGCGGGCATTGATGCTCCGACATCGGCATCGATACCAGACCGATGCTGGCTCAGGAAGACGCCAGCCGCATTTCGGCCGCACGCGCATGCGCCTGCAGGCCTTCGCCATGCGCGATCACCGAGGCGATCCGGCCCAGCGTCTGTGCGCCCTGCTCGCTGACCTCGATCAGGCTGCTGCGCTTCTGGAAATCGTAGACGCCCAGCGGGCTGGAAAAGCGTGCGGTGCCGCTGGTCGGCAGCACATGGTTCGGACCGGCGCAGTAGTCGCCCAGCGATTCGCTGGTGTAGGCACCCAGGAAGATGGCACCCGCATGCCTGAGCAACGGCTCCCAGCGCATCGGCTCGCTCGACGACACTTCCAGGTGCTCGGGCGCGATCCGGTTGCTGATCGCGCAGGCCTCTTCCATGCTGCGCGTCAGGATCAGCGCGCCGCGCCCGTTCAGGCTCTTGGCGATGATCTCGGCGCGCGGCATCTCGGGCAGCAGGCGGTCGATCGAGGCCTGGACCGCCTCGATATAGGCCGCATCCGGACAGAGCAGGATGCTCTGCGCCAGCTCGTCATGCTCGGCCTGGCTGAACAGATCCATCGCAACCCAGTCGGGCGGCGTGCTGCCGTCGGCCAGCACCAGGATCTCGCTCGGGCCGGCGATCATGTCAATGCCCACCGTGCCGAACACATGCTTCTTGGCGCTGGCGACATAGGCGTTGCCGGGGCCGGTGATCTTGTCGACCTTCGGGATGGTCGCTGTGCCATAGGCCAGCGCGGCCACGGCCTGCGCACCGCCGATCGTGAAGGCGCGCGTGACGCCCGCCACATAGGCAGCGGCCAGCACCAGCGCATTGCGCTCGCCCCGGGGCGTCGGCACCACCATGATGATCTCGCCGACACCGGCGACATGGGCCGGCAGCGCATTCATCAGCACGGAAGACGGATAGGCCGCCTTGCCGCCCGGCACATAGATGCCAACCCGGTCCAGCGGCGTGACCTTCTGGCCCAGCAGCGTGCCGTCCTCGTCGCGGTAGCTCCAGCTCTCGCCGCTGGCGCGCTTTTGCGCCTCGTGGTAGCGGCGCACGCGCGCGGCCGCGGCCTGCAGCGCCTCGCGCTGGACTTCGGGCAGGCCGTCAAAGGCCGCCTTGAGCTCGTCCTGCTTCAATTCGAGCCCGGCCATGCCCTCGACCTGCAGTCCATCGAAGCGCTGGGTGTACTCGATCACCGCCGCGTCGCCACGCGCGCGCACATCGGCCAGGATCTCGGCCACGCGCTGCTCGATCGCGGCATCGGTGGCAGCCGACCAGTGCAGGCGCTGCTGGAAGCGGGCTTCGAAATCGGCGTCAGTGGTGCACAGCAGCAGCGGGGTGGCTTTCATCTTTTCACAGTTCCGGGTTTCAGGCCGTGGCCTGGGCAAAGGCATCGAGGATCGGGCGGATCAGCTCGCGCTTGACCTTGAGCGCGGCCGGATTGACGACCAGACGCGAGGAAATGTCCATGATCGGCTCGACCTCGACCAGATGGTTGGCCTTCAGCGTGTTGCCGGTCGAGACCAGGTCGACGATGGCGTCGGCCATGCCGGTCAGCGGCGCCAGCTCCATGCTGCCGTAGAGCTTGATCAGGTCGACGTGCACGCCCTTGCTGGCGAAGAACTCGCGCGCGATCGCCACATACTTGGTCGCAACCTTCAGGCGCGCGCCCTGGCGCACCGCGCTGGCGTAGTCGAAATCGGCGCGCACCGCCACGCTCATGCGGCATTTGGCGATCTTGAGGTCAAGCGGCTGGTAGAGACCGACGCTGCCGGCACCGCCCCACTCGGCCTCGTGCTCGATCAGCGTGTCGCGGCCGCAGACGCCCAGGTCGGCGCCGCCGTACTGGACATAGGTCGGCACGTCGCTGGCACGCACCAGCACCACCTGCACATCGGGCCGGTTGGTCGGCAGGATCAGCTTGCGCGACTTCTCGGGATCTTCCAGCACCTCGATGCCGGCGGCACGCAGCAGCGGCAGGGTCTCCTCGAAGATGCGGCCCTTGGACAGGGCCAGGGTCAGTTTGGCCTGGCTCATTGGATTCTTTCGATGTCGGCGCCGAGGGCGCGCAGTTTGACTTCCATCTGGTCGTAGCCGCGGTCCAGATGGTAGATGCGGTCGACCACGGTCTCGCCCGCGGCCACCAGGCCGGCGATCACCAGGCTGGCGGAGGCGCGCAGGTCGGTCGCCATCACGGTCGCGCCCGACAGGCGGCCGGATTCGCCCAGGCCTTCAACCAACGCGACGCGACCGTCGGTGTGGATGCGCGCGCCCAGGCGCTGCAGCTCCTGCACATGCATGAAGCGGTTCTCGAAGATGGTCTCGGTCACGCTGCTGCTGCCCTGCGCCACCACGTTGAGCGCCATGAACTGGGCCTGCATGTCGGTCGGGAAACCCGGGTGCTCGGTGGTGCGGAAGGTCTGAGCCTTGAGCTGGGCCGCGCCGGGCGAGGCCACGCGCAGGCCGCCGTCGACGGCCTCGACCGTCACGCCGGCGTCGCGCAGCTTGTCGATCACCGCGTCGAGGTGGTCGGCACGCGCATGCCGCAGCAGCGCCTCGCCGCCGGTCGCCGCGACCGCGCACAGGAATGTGCCGGCCTCGATCCGGTCGGCCACCACCGCGTGATCACAGCCGTCCAGTTTCTCGACGCCCTGAATGCGGATGCGGCTGGTGCCATGGCCCTCGATCCGGGCGCCCATCTTGATCAGCATCTCGGCCAGATCGGTGATCTCGGGCTCCTGCGCCGCGTTCTCGAGGATGGTTTCGCCTTCGGCCAGGGTGGCGGCCATCAGGAAGTTCTCGGTCCCGGTGACCGTGACCATGTCGGTCGTGATGCGGGCGCCCTTGAGCCGGGTCCGACCTGCGGGCAGGCGCGCGATCATGTAGCCATGCTCGACCTCGATCTCGGCGCCCATGGCCTGCAGGCCCTTGATATGCTGGTCCACCGGGCGCGAGCCGATCGCGCAGCCACCCGGCAGCGACACCTTGGCCTGGCCAAAGCGCGCCAGCAGCGGACCCAGCACCAGCACTGAAGCGCGCATGGTCTTGACCAGCTCGTAGGGAGCCTCGGGCTGGATCGGATCGGCCGCCTGCAGCGTGAAACCGCCGCGCTCGCCATGGGTCTGGGTCTGCACGCCCATGTTCTCGAGCAGCTGGCGCATGGTCGCGACATCGCGCAGGCGCGGCACGTTGCGCAGCATCACGGGCTGGTCGGTCAGCAAGGCGGCACAAAGCTCGGGCAAGGCCGCATTCTTGGCGCCCGAAACCGCCACCTCGCCGTTCAGGCGGCGGCCACCGCGGATCAGTAACTTGTCCATCTTCAGCCCTGGGCAGCGGCCCATTCGGCCGGCGTGTAGGCCTTGATCGAGAGTGCGTGCACCTCGTCATTGTGGATGCGTGCGCCCAGAGTCGCGTAGACCTGCTGGTGGCGCGCGATCAGGCGCTTGCCCTCGAAGGCAGCGGACACGACCACGGCGGCCCAGTGGCGGCCGTCGCCCGAGACCTCCAGGTGCTCGCAGCTCAGGCCGGCGGCGATGATGGATTGCAGTTCGTCGGAAGTCATGTTCAGTGTCGGATCTTGTAGCCGGTCTTGAGCAGGTGCAGGGCCAGGCCCGCGACCAGGGCGAAAGCCCCTCCCACCACCCCCAGGCTGAGCCAGGGCGAGACGTCGCCGCGGCCGAAAAAGCCGTGGCGGAAGCCGTCGATCATGTAGAAGAAGGGATTGAAGCGGCTGAGCTGCTGCCAGAAGGCGGGAAGCGAGTGGATGGAATAGAAGACGCCGCTCAGGAAGGTCATCGGCACGATGACGAAGTTCTGGAAGGCGGCCATCTGGTCGAACTTCTCGGCCCAGAGCCCGGCGACCACGCCCAGCGCGCCCAGCAGGGCCGAGCCCAGCAGCGCGAAGGTCAGGATCCAGAGCGGCTCGGCAAAGCTCAGCTGGGCGGTCCAGAAGGTGGCCAGCAACACGCCGGCGCCCACCACCATGCCGCGCACCATCGAGGAGCCGACATAGGCCAGGAACCAGGCCCGGTGCGACAGAGGGCTCAGCAGGATGAAGACCAGGTTGCCCATGATCTTGCTCTGGATCAGGCTCGACGAGCTGTTGGCGAAGGCGTTCTGCAGCACGCTCATCATGATCAGGCCCGGCAGCAGGAAGGCGGTATAGCCCACGCCGTCGTAGACCTCCACATGCGACTCGAGCACATGGCCGAAGATCAGCAGGTACAGGATGGCCGTCATGACCGGCGCGGCCACGGTCTGGAAGCCGACCTTCCAGAAGCGCAGCACTTCCTTGTAGAACAGGGTAGTCCAGCCCTTCATGCGCTTGCCTCCTGATGGCCGGACATCAGATCGAGGAACACATCCTCGAGGTCGGCCTTGCGGATTTCGATGTCCTCGATCGCGATGCCCTGCTCGCGCAACTGGGCCAGCAGCCGCTCGACCGCCACCGCGTCCTGCGCCGGCAAGCGCACCACGCGCCCGGTCACGCGCGCCTGCGCGGCAAGCGCGGGCGGCAAGGCCTGGTCGGTCTTGAAGCAGAGCTGGGTCGCGACCGCGCGCTTGAGCAGCTCGGAAGTCTTGTCGAGCGCCACCACCTGGCCGAGCTTGAGCATCGCGATGCGGTGGCACAGGGCCTCGGCTTCCTCGAGGTAATGGGTAGTCAGCAGCACGGTGCTGCCCTGCTTGTTGAGCCGGGAGACAAAGGCCCACAGCGTCTGGCGCAGCTCGACGTCGACGCCGGCGGTCGGCTCGTCGAGCACGATCACCGGCGGCTTGTGCACCAGCGCCTGCGCCACCAGCACGCGCCGCTTCATGCCGCCCGAGAGCTGGCGCATATTGGCATTGGCCTTGTCGGCCAGGCCGAGGCCAGCGAGCAGCTCGTCGATCCAGTCGTCGTTGCGCTGGATGCCGAAATAGCCCGACTGGAAGCGCAGCGCCTCGCGCACATTGAAGAAGGGGTCGAACACCAGCTCCTGCGGCACCACGCCCAGGCTACGGCGGGCCTGGGCAAAGTCGGACTGCACATCGGCGCCATGCACCAGCACGCGCCCGCTGCTGGCGCGCGACAGGCCAGCCAGGATGCTGATCAGCGTGGTCTTGCCCGCACCGTTCGGACCGAGCAGGCCGAAGAACTCGCCCGGCTCGATGTCGAAGCTCACGCCCTTGAGGGCGTGCAGCTCCCCGCGCGCGGTGGCAAAGGTCTTAGAAACGTTCTGGAATGAGACTGCAGGCATGGACCCGGGATTCTAGCCGGGCAGCAGGCTGCCGACCCCATAAAGTACGGCCAGTTCGCGTAAACGCGGGGGCAAGGCCAGCAGGCGCAGCTCGACGCCACGCTCGCGCGCCACGCGCGCCAGCCCCAGCAGCAGCGCCACCGCGGAGGAATCGAAATCCTGCAGCGCGCCGGCATCAAGCTCGGCCGGCTCGCCAGCGGCGGTGCGGCGCAGCTCGGCCGCGCAGGCGGCCAAGCAGGCGGGTGCCTCGGCATGCGTCAGGCGGGAGGGCAAGGCAGGCAGGCGACTCACGGCATCAGCTCTTGCTGCCGATGGGCGGCTTTTCGGTGGCGTTGCCACGGTTGCGCTGCGCCAGCGCCGCGATAAGGCCGTCCAGGCCCTTGGCATTGATTTCCTGCGCGAACTGGCCGCGGTAGGTCTCGACCAGCCAGACGCCCAGCACATTGAGGTCATAGACCTTCCAGCCGGCTTCTGTCTTCTCGACCCGGTAGTCGAGCTGGACCGGATCGCGACCCGGGGTGCGCAGCTCGGAGCGCACGATGACCTCGGTATCGCCCGGGTTCGCGCGCAGCGGCTTGACGACCAGGGTCTGGTCCTTGACCTGGCTCAGGGCGCCCGAATAGGTGCGCACCAGCAGGGTCTTGAATTCGGCCTGCAGCTTCTGCTTCTGCTCCGGCGTGGCCTGGCGCCAGAAGCGACCGACGGACGAGGCAGTCATGCGGGTGAAGTTCACATGCGGCAGCAGCCGGTTGTCGACCAACGCGATCACCCGACCGGTATCACCGTTGCGCAGCGCCGCATCGGACTTGACCGCCTCGATCAGTTCGGCGGCGACGCGCTGGATCAGCACCTCGGGACTCTCGCTGGCCTGCGCCACGGCGCTGCCGGCAAAGCCGGCCAGTGAAGATGCGACAGCCCAAGCCAGGGCCGTGCGGCGGTCGATGACAACACTCATTTTTTTCTTTCCTGTCGGCAATAGAACCGCCCCACCACGGGGCCGTTCCATGGTCAATGTAGCCGGGGCGGCAGGACAGCGCGCGACCGGCTTACAAATGACTGCAATTGTTTCATTCGAGGTCGTAGCGTTCCTCGGGCGGCGTCACGCCGATCTGGCTGTGGCGACGCTGCAAGTAGGAGTCGCGCAGGAAGCTGTAGGGATCGAGCGCCGCCTCCTGCAGCATGTCGCCCGCACGCAGCAGCCCAGCGCGCTGGTCGACGATGCTCAGGGCGCGCAGTCCGTTGCGGGTCGGGATATGGCCAATCTGGCCCACGGCATTGCCCTGTCCGTCGACCGGCAGGGCGGCGGTATCGCGCAGCGTCGACGGTCCGAGCAGCGGCAGCATCAGATAAGGGCCGTCGGGCACCCCCCAGCGACCCAGCGTCATGCCGAAGTCCAGCGTGGTGCGCTCGAGGCCCATTTCCGAAGCGACATCGAGCACGCCAGCCAGGCCGAAGGTGCTGTTGAAGACAAAGCGCATGCCGTTTTCGGTCGCTTCGCGCGGGCGCAGCTGCAGCACGCCGTTGACGGCCGACCAGCCATCGCGCAGGTTGTCGAAGAAGTTGTTGACGCCGGTACGCAGCGGAGCCGGGGTGACCTCGACATAGGCGTTGGCCACGGGCTTGAGCAGCGCGCGATCGACGTCGACGTTGAACTGGTACAGGCTACGGTTGAGCGGCTCGAGCGGATCGCGCGGGTCCGCAGCAGGTCCGCTGGCGCAACCGGCAAGGGCCAGCAAGCCGGCCAGTCCGGCCACTCGCAGCAGGCTGTTGATAGTGGAGCTCATCGCCATGGTCCTTGTTGGCTGACGGCGCTCATGGCGCCGGGGCATTGCCGGCAGAGTTGCCCGCATCAGCCGCCTTGCTGTAGAGGAACTGGCCGATCAGGTTCTCGAGCACCACGGCCGACTGGGTCTGGGTGATCACGTCGCCCTGGGCCAGGTTCTTCTCGTCGCCGCCCGGCTCGATACCGACATACTGCTCGCCGAGCAGGCCGCTGGTCAAGACCTTGAGCGAGCTGTCCTTCGGGAAAGCATAGCGCGACTCGAGCGCCAGCACCACATTGGCCTGGTAGCTCTTGTCATCGAAGCGGATCGCCTCGATGCGGCCGACCACGACGCCAGCGCTCTTGACCGCCGCCTTCGGCTTCAGGCCGCCGGCGTTGTCGAACCTGGCCGTCACCTGGTAGGTCTTCTCGAAGCTCAGGTTGAGCAGATTGGCCGACTGCAGGGCCAGGAACAGGATGGCGGCCGCACCGATCAGCACGAACAGGCCTACCCAGACATCGACTTTGGAGCGTTGCAATTGGCTCTCCCTTGAATCAGACAGCAAACATCATGGCGGTCAGGATGAAATCCAGACCCAGGACAGTGAGCGAGGCCATCACCACCGTGCGGGTGGTCGCGCGCGACACCCCCTCGGGAGTCGGGCTGGCCTCGAAACCCTGTTGCAGCGCGATGAAGGTCACCGCGATGCCGAACACCAGGCTCTTGATCAGGCTGTTGCCGACATCGGCCCAGACATCGACCCCGCCCTGGATCTGGCTCCAGAACGAACCGCCGTCGACGCCGATCATCAGCACGCCGACGACCCAGCCGCCAATGATGCCCATGGCGCTGAATACCGCGCCGAGCAGCGGCATCGTGATCACGCCAGCCCAGAAGCGCGGCGCCAACACGCGATCGATCGGATCGACCGCCATCATCTCCATCACGCTGATCTGTTCGCCGGCCTTCATGAGGCCGATCTCGGCCGTCAGCGAGGTGCCGGCGCGGCCCGCGAACAGCAGCGCGGTCACCACGGGACCGAGCTCGCGGATCAGGCTCAGCGTGACCATCAGGCCCAGCGCGTCGGTGGAGCCGAACTTCTCGAGGATGTTGTAGCCCTGCAGCGCAAAGACGAAGCCGACGAACAGGCCCGAGACGCCGATGATCGCGAGCGAATAGTTGCCGAGGAAATGGATCTGGTCGCGGATCAGGCCGAAGCGGCGCCAACTGCCCCAAGTGCCGAGCAGCAGGCGAAAGAACAGGCGTGCGCCATGGCCGAGCGCGGCCAGCCACAGGCGCACGGAAAAGCCGATCTCGGCGGGCGACAGGCGCTTCATGCGGTTCTCCCGGCGGCCAGGCCGAAATCTTCCTCGACCGAGGGGCCGGGGTAATGGAAGCGCACCGGCCCTTCGGGCGATGCGGTCACGTATTGCTGGATCAAGGGGTTGTCGCTGTCGCGGATCTGCTGCGGCGTGCCCTGCTGCGCCACCTTGCCGTTGGCCAGCACGATCACATGATCGCAGACCGCGAAGGTGGCGTCGAGCTCATGCGAGACCATCAGGCTGGTCAGGCCCAGCGTGTCGTTGAGCTGGCGGATCAGGCGCGCGGCGGTGCCGAGCGAGATCGGGTCCAGGCCCGAGAAGGGCTCGTCATACATGACCAGCTCGGGGTCGAGTGCGATCGCGCGCGCCAGCGCGACGCGCCGCGCCATGCCGCCCGACAGTTCGCTCGGCATCAGGTGGCGTGCACCGCGCAGGCCGACCGCCTGCAGCTTCATCAGCACGATGTCGCGGATCATCGATTCGGGCAGGCCGCTGTGCTCGCGCAGCGGAAAAGCCACGTTGTCGTAGACGTCCTGGTCGGTGAACAGGGCACCGAACTGGTAGAGCATGCCCATGCGGCGGCGCATCGCATAGAGGCCGTCGCGGTCAAGCGCTCCGACATCCTGGCCGTCGAACAGCACCTGGCCTTTTTGCGCCTTGTTCTGGCCGCCGATCAGGCGCAGCAAGGTGGTCTTGCCGCCGCCCGAGGCCCCGATCAGCACCGTGACCTTGCCGCGCGGCACATGCAGGCTGATGTCCTCGAGCACGATGCGGCCATCCCCATACCCGAAGGTGAGATCGCGGATTTCAACCAGCTGCGGTGTGGGCATGGAATGGGCTCGGAAATGACGAAGGCCGGATCAACCGGCCTTCATATGATAAGGGATACAGGAAAACCCTAAGTTGGATTAGGGCATACCCCTACGCGTATCAACGCGGCAGCTGAGTCGAGCCCATCAGGAACTCGTCGACCGCGCGCGCGGCCTGACGGCCTTCGCGGATCGCCCACACCACCAGCGACTGGCCGCGGCGGATATCGCCGGCAGCGAAGACCTTGGGCACGCTGGTCGCGTAGCCGCCGACCAGCGACTCGCTGGCCTTGGCGTTACCGCGCGCGTCCTTCTCGACGCCGAAGCCGTCGAGGATGGTCGCAACCGGATGGACGAAGCCCATCGCCAGCAGCACCAGATCAGCCTGGTATTCCTTCTCGGTGCCCGGGATCTCGACCAGCTTGCCGTCCTTCATCTCGACATGGACGGTCTTGAGGCCGGTGACCTTGCCGTTCTTGCCGATGAATTCCTTGGTCGAGATCGCGAACTCGCGCACGCAGCCTTCCTGGTGGCTGGAGCTGGTGCGCAGCTTGAGCGGCCAGTAGGGCCAGACCAGCGGCTTGTTCTCCTGCTCGGGCGGCTGCGGCATCACTTCGAACTGCGTGACGCTGACAGCGCCATGGCGGTTGGAGGTACCGACGCAGTCGGAGCCGGTGTCGCCACCGCCGATCACGATCACATGCTTGCCATCGGCGCGCAGCTGACCCTTGAGCTTGCCGTCGGCGTTGACCTTGTTCTGCTGCGGCAGGAACTCCATCGCGAAATGGATGCCGTCGAGCTCGCGGCCCGGCACCGGCAAGTCGCGCGACTGCTCGGAGCCACCGGTCAGCAGCACGGCATCGAAGTCCTGCTTGAGCTGCTCAGGCGCAATGGTTTCCTTGGCCCAGTTGGTGACCTTGGAATCCTTGGGCAGCTGACCGATCAGCACGCCGGTGCGGATCTTGACGCCTTCGGCCTCGAGCTGCTTGACGCGGCGGTCGATGTGCGACTTCTCGAACTTGAAGTCCGGGATGCCGTAGCGCAGCAGGCCGCCGACGCGGTCGTTCTTCTCGAACAGGGTCACGTCATGACCGGCGCGCGCCAGCTGCTGGGCCGCGGCCAGGCCGGCCGGGCCGGCGCCGACGACGGCGACCTTCTTGCCAGTCTGGACCTTGGCCGGCTGGGGCTTGACCCAGCCGTTTTCCCAGGCCTTGTCGATGATCGCGTGCTCGATCGACTTGATGCCGACCGGGTCGCCGTTGACGTTGATCACGCAGGCAGCTTCGCAGGGCGCCGGGCAGATGCGACCGGTGAACTCGGGGAAGTTGTTGGTGCTGTGCAGCACCGTGCTCGCGTTCTGCCAATCCTGGTGATAGACCAGGTCGTTGAAGTCCGGAATGATGTTGTTGACCGGGCAGCCGTTGTTGCAGAACGGCGTGCCGCAGTCCATGCAGCGCGCACCCTGGATCTTGGCCTGCTCATCGCTCAGGCCGATCACGAATTCCTTGTAGTGCTTGACGCGCTCGGCGACGGGCTTGTAGCCCTCCTCGATGCGCTCATATTCCATGAAGCCGGTGACTTTTCCCATTTTCTTTCCTTTGCGGGGCAGGACTCGCGCCCTGCCCCCTGAATCGATTTTGACGGATTACTTGGCGGCGACGGCTTCCGGGGTCGCTGCCTTGGCCTGCTTGCGAGCGTGAATCTCGCCCAGCGCGCGCTTGTACTCGGTCGGGAAGACCTTGACGAACTTGGCGCGGACTTCGCTCCAGTTGTCCAGCAGGTCGCGCGCACGCTTGCTGCCCGTCCAGCGCAGCTGGTCTTCCAGCAGCTTCTTGAGCTGTTCCTCGTCGGTCTGGCCACGGTGCCAGGTCGCGACGTCGCCGATCGCCTGCTGCTCGGTCGCCGGCAGCACCTTGTCCAGGCTGACCTGGGCGGTGTTGCAGCGCGAGGCGAACTGGCCGTCCTCGTCGTAGACATAGGCGATGCCGCCGCTCATGCCGGCCGCGAAGTTGCGGCCGGTCTTGCCGAGCACGGCCACGGTGCCGCCGGTCATGTATTCGCAGCCGTGGTCGCCCACGCCTTCGACCACTGCAGTGGCGCCCGACAGGCGGACCGCGAAGCGCTCGCCGCCGACGCCGCTGAAGAAGGCCTCACCGGTGGTCGCACCGTACATCACGGTGTTGCCGACGATGATGTTCTGCTGCGCCACGCCGCGGAAGTCCAGGCTCGGACGCACCACGATGCGGCCGCCCGACAGACCCTTGCCGGTGTAGTCGTTGGCTTCGCCGATCAGGTACAGGGTCACGCCCTTGCACAGGAAGGCGCCGAAGGACTGACCGCCCGTGCCCTCGAGCTGGATGCGGATCGTGTCATCCGGCAGGCCTTCCGGGTGCACCTTGGTCACCGCGCCCGACAGCATCGCGCCGACGGAACGGTTGACGTTGCGCGCCACTTCCATGAACTGGACCTTCTCGCCGTTCTCGATCGCCGGCTTGGACTTGGCGATCAGCACGTTGTCGAGCGCCTTCTCCAGGCAGTGGTCCTGCTCGGCCACATGCAGACGCGGCACATCGGCCGGCACCTGCGGCTGGGCGAACAGGCGGCTGAAGTCCAGGCCCTGGGCCTTCCAGTGCTCCAGGCCCTTGCGGGTGTCGAGCAGGTCGGAGCGGCCGATCAGCTCGTCGAACTTGCGGATGCCCAGCTGGGCCATGATCTGACGCACTTCCTCGGCGATGAAGAAGAAATAGTTCACGACATGCTCGGGCTTGCCGCTGAACTTCTTGCGCAGCTCGGGGTCCTGGGTGGCGACGCCGACCGGGCAGGTGTTCAGGTGGCACTTGCGCATCATGATGCAGCCTTCGACCACCAGCGGAGCGGTCGCGAAGCCGAACTCGTCAGCGCCCAGCAGCGCGCCGATCACGACGTCGCGGCCGGTCTTCATCTGGCCGTCGGCCTGGACGCGGATGCGGCCACGCAGGCGGTTCAGCACCAGGGTCTGCTGGGTCTCGGCCAGGCCGATCTCCCACGGACCGCCGCAATGCTTGATCGACGACAGCGGCGAAGCGCCAGTGCCGCCGTCATGACCCGCGATCACGACATGGTCAGCCTTGCACTTGGCCACGCCGGCGGCGATGGTGCCGACGCCGACTTCGGACACCAGCTTGACGCTGATGCTGGCGCTGGTGCCGACGTTCTTCAGGTCGTGGATCAGCTGAGCCAGATCCTCGATCGAGTAGATGTCGTGGTGCGGCGGCGGCGAGATCAGGCCAACACCCGGCACCGAGTGACGCAGGAAGCCGATGTACTCGGACACCTTGCCGCCCGGCAGCTGACCGCCCTCGCCCGGCTTGGCGCCCTGGGCCATCTTGATCTGGATCTGGTCGGCAGAGGCCAGGTACTCGGCGGTCACGCCGAAGCGGCCCGACGCGACCTGCTTGATGCGCGAACGCAGGCTGTCACCAGCCAGTAGCGGAATGTCGGCCTCGACCTGCTCGGCACCGATGACCGAAGCCAGGGTCTCGCCCTGCTTGATCGGGATGCCCTTGAGCTCGTTGCGGTAGCGCGCCGGGTCCTCGCCGCCTTCGCCGGTGTTGGACTTGCCGCCGATGCGGTTCATCGCGACGGCCAGGGTGGCGTGCGCCTCGGTCGAGATCGAGCCGAGCGACATCGCACCGGTGGCGAAGCGCTTGACGATTTCCTTGGCCGACTCGACTTCCTCGACCGGAATCGCCTTGGCCGGATCAACCTTGAACTCGAACAGACCGCGCAGCGTCAGGTGGCGCTTGCTCTGGTCGTTGATGATCTGGGCGTATTCCTTGTAGGTGTTCCAGTTGTTGGCACGGGTCGAATGCTGCAGCTTGGCGATCGCGTCCGGGGTCCACATGTGGTCCTCGCCGCGGGCACGCCAGGCGTATTCGCCGCCAGCGTCGAGCATGTTGGCCAGCAGCGGATCGTCGCTGAAGGCGGCCTTGTGGGTGCGGATCGCTTCCTCGGCGATGTCGAACACGCCGATGCCCTCGACGCGGGTCGGGGTGCCGGTGAAGTACTTGGCCACGATTTCGCTGTTGAGGCCGATGGCCTCGAACAGCTGCGCGCCGCAGTAGGACATATAGGTGCTCACGCCCATCTTGGACATGATCTTGGACAGGCCCTTGCCGATCGCCTTGACGTAGTTGTAGATCGCCTTCTCGGCCGACAGCTCGCCCGGCAGATCCTTGTGGATCGCGCTCAGGGTTTCCATCGCCAGGTAGGGGTGAACGGCTTCGGCGCCATAGCCCGCCAGCACGGCGAAGTGATGGATCTCACGCGCGGAACCAGTCTCGACCACCAGGCCGGCGGTGGTGCGCAGGCCCTCGCGCACCAGGTGCTGGTGGATCGCCGACAGGGCCAGCAGCGCGGGGATCGCGAACTGGGTCGCGCTGACATTGCGGTCGCTGACGATCAGGATGTTGTTGCCACCCTTGATCGCGTCGACGGCCTCGGCGCACAGGGAAGCCAGCTTGGCCTCGACGCCTTCCTTGCCCCAGCTGACGGGGTAGGTGATGTCGAGCGTGGCGCTCTTGAACTTGCCCTGGGTCTTGGCTTCGATGTTGCGCAGCTTGGCCATGTCCTTGAAGTCAAGGATGGGCTGGCTGACCTCAAGCCGCATCGGCGGGTTGACCTGGTTGATGTCGAGCAGATTGGGCTTGGGGCCGATGAAGGACACCAGCGACATCACGATCGCCTCGCGGATCGGGTCGATCGGCGGGTTGGTCACCTGGGCGAACAACTGCTTGAAGTAGTTGGCCAGATGCTTGTTCTTCGACGAGAGCACGGCCAGCGGGCTGTCGTTGCCCATCGAGCCGATGCCTTCCTCGCCGTTCTGGGCCATCGGCGCCATCAGGAACTTGATGTCTTCCTGGGTCATGCCGAAGGCCTGCTGGCGGTCCAGCAGCGACGGCGAGACGCTCTCGAGCGCGGCGACCGAGGACTCCTCGACCATGGTCTGAGCGTCGATCTCGCCAGCGACCGGCTGCACCACGTCGTCGAGACGGATGCGCAGGTTCTCGATCCACTGCTTGTAGGGCTTGGAGTTGGCGAGGTTGGCTTTCAGCTCCTCGTCGTCGATCATGCGACCCTGCTCGAGGTCGATCAGGAACATCTTGCCCGGCTGCAGGCGCCATTTGCGCACGATCTTGCTGTCGGGCACCGGCAGCACGCCGGCTTCGGAACCCATGATGACGAAATCGTCATCGGTCACGCAGTAGCGGGCCGGACGCAGACCGTTGCGGTCCAGCGTGGCGCCGATCTGGCGGCCATCGGTGAACACGACCGAAGCCGGGCCGTCCCACGGCTCGAGCATGGCGGCGTGGTATTCGTAGAAGGCGCGACGGCGCGGGTCCATCGTGCTGTGCTGCTCCCACGGCTCGGGGATCATCATCATGACGGCCTGGCTGATCGGGTAGCCGGCCATCGTCAGCAGCTCGAGGCAGTTGTCGAAGGTCGCGGTGTCGGACTGGCCGGCGAAGCTGATCGGGTACAGCTTGCTCAGGTCCTCGCCCAGAACCGGCGACGACATCACGCCTTCGCGCGCCTTCATCCAGTTGTAGTTGCCCTTGACCGTGTTGATCTCGCCGTTGTGGGCGACATAGCGGTAGGGGTGGGCCAGCGGCCACTCGGGGAAGGTGTTGGTCGAGAAACGCTGGTGCACCAGGCCCAGCGCCGAAATGCAGCGCGGGTCCTGCAGGTCGAGGTAGTAGGTACCGACCTGGTCAGCCAGCAGCAGGCCCTTGTACACCACGGTACGGCTCGACATCGAGGGGATGTAGTACTCGTTGCTGTGCTTGAGCTTGAGCGCCTGGATATTGGCACTGGCGGTCTTGCGGATCACGTAGAGCTTGCGCTCGAGCGCGTCCTGCACGATCACATCGGCGCCGCGGCCGATGAAGACCTGGCGCATGACCGGCTCCTTCTCGCGCACGGCGGGAGACATCGGCATCTCGAGGTTGACCGGCACATCGCGCCAGCCCAGCAGGACCTGGCCCTCGGCCTTGATCGCGCGCTCCATTTCCTGCTCGCAAGCCAGGCGGGAAGCGTGTTCCTTGGGCAGGAAGACGAAGCCGACGCCGTACTCGCCAGCCGGCGGCAGGGCTACGCCCTGCTTGGCCATCTCTTCGCGATACAGCTGGTCCGGGATCTGGATCAGCAGACCGGCGCCATCGCCCATCAGCGGATCGGCACCGACGGCGCCCCGGTGATCCAGGTTCTCGAGGATCTTGAGGGCCTGGCCGACGATGGCATGGCTCTTCTGGCCCTTGATATGGGCCACGAAGCCGACGCCGCAGGCGTCATGTTCTTGGGCAGAGCTGTACAGACCTTGCTGCTGCAGCTGAGCGATTTCGGTAGGACGGGTCACGCCAAACTCCTCAATTAAGCATTAACCCTAAGAGGATAGACGATTCCCCCAGCACAAGCAAGCAGAAAAATTGGGGTCAGAGACCAATTTATTCAAGCCACAAACAGAGGGAAAATAAATTGGGGACAGAGTAAAGACGGCCAGCAGCCCAGCCCGCCGGATCAGCCGCTCTCGCCTGGTGCTGCGGCCGGGGCACGCGGACGACCGGCACGCCCCTTCTCAAGGCGACGGGCGGTCTGCTCGCGCAGCCGGGCCAGGAAACCCGCCCCACCGAGCGGCCAGCCCTGCAGCGCCGACTCGGACAGCTCACGCTGGCGGGCGGTACTGAGGCCCTGACGCACCAATTCGGCATAGGCCGCCTCGCGCGCGAAGGGGGTGTTGCCCAAGGACCACACCAGCGGATGCGGCGTCAGCCATTTGTCGTGGCGCAAGCCGATGTAATGGGCATGGCTGGACCAGGGGTACAGCTCGGCAGCAGGAACCATGCCAGCCCGGACCGGATTGAGGTCGATGTAGACCATGCAGGCCAGCAGATAGCGCTCGCTGTCGATCACGGTCGAACGGTAGCGCCCCTCCCAGAGCGTGCCGCTGCGGCCGTGGCGCAGGTTGAAGCGCCGCACATAGCTGCGCCCGAGCGACTGCATCAGGCGCGACAAGCCCCCCTCCTGCTGCGGCGTCAACAGCAGGTGCAGGTGGTTGTCCATCAGCACATAGGCATGGACCTGTACCCGCTCGCGCTGCGCCAGCTCGGCCAGCTGGGCCAGGAAGAACTCGCGGTCCTCGCGATCGACGAAGACCGGCTGCCGGTTGTTGCCGCGCAGGATCACATGATGGGGAACGCCGGTGACAGACAGTCGGGGCAAGCGGGCCATGCCAATTCCTTCAGTACAGGCGGCGCTGCAGCAGGAACGCCAGCCCGAGCCCGATGGCACAGCAAAAAGCCGTGAACCACCAGGCCGGCGACCAATCGCCCCCCTGGCGCGCGACCAGCCAGGCCACCACCGGCGGACCGGCAAACTGGCCCAGCGAGGACAGCTGCTGCACCCAGCCGACCGTGGTCGACACCGTGTGCCCGCTCGGCGCCAGCCGCACCGCCAGGCTGAACAAGGTGCCCGGTATCAGGCCGCCGACCGATGAAAAGACCAGCACCGCGATGAACTGCCCGACCGGCCCGACCAGACCACTGAACGCGATCCAGCAGGCCAGGCCCATGGCGCCATAACCGATGGCCAGCAGATGACCCGGTGGCCAGTGACGCGCCAGCAGCCGGCCGGCGGCCAGATTGCCGATTGCATTGGCCCCCGCGGCAGCGGCACTCAGGACACCCGCGACGCCGAGCGACCAGCCGGCCTGGGTCTGGATCGTGGGCAGGAAGCCAACCACCGCCAGCCACTGCCCCGAATAGACGCAGAAAGCCAGCGCCACCAGCCAGGGACCCGACGAAGACAAGGTCTGCCGCAGGCGCCCGCCCCAGCCAGGACCCGGCAATGCGGTCGAGCGCGCGGGATCGGGCGGCACCTTCAGCCAGACCACGACCGCCCAGCACAGGGTCAGCCCGGACAGCAACAGCCAGGCCCAGCGCCAGCCCAGCGCCGCATAGAGCCCGGGGCCCAGCAGCATCGCCGTGGCCGCCCCGGTCGGCATGTAGGCGCCCCAGGCACCCAGCAGCCGGCTCAGCGCCTGCGGCCCCTGCACCAGGCGCCGGATCAGGCCCGGCGCCGGCAAGACGGCCAGCAACAAGCCGATTCCCTCCAGCATGCGCGCGGCCAACAGCAGCGAGACCCGGGATGCCATGGCACCCAGCGCACAACCCAGAGCCAGCAGGCCAAGGCCCAGCAGCATGGTGCGGCGCAGCCCCATCCGGTCGGCCAGCAAGCCGGCCAATGCCCCCAGCAGCATGCCGGCGACCTGCATCACCGACAGCAGGAAGCCCGCCTGGACCAGGGTCAGGCCCAGCTCGGCGCGCAGGATCGGGATGCCTGGCGGCAGCTTGCCCACATGCAGGGCTGCCACCACGCCAGCGACGATCACCAGCCAGGCCGCACGGCTATCCAACGCGTGCGCGACCCGGTCGGCGTGGAGTGGAGCGGCAGCAGGACTGTCAGGCGAAGGGCGCATGGAATTTCAGGAAAAGGGGCTGGCGCTGGTCAGCCGCTGGTGCTCGCGGATTGCGAAGCGGTCGGTCATGCCGGCGATGTAGTCGGCCGCCTGGCGCCGCAGCCCCATGCCCGCGCGACGCGCCGAATCGGGCATCTGCGCCGGCTCGGCACAGTAGGCCGCATACAGCTCGCTGACCACCTGGCAACCGCGGCCGGTGGTTTCGAGCACCTGCGGATGGCGATAGAGGTTGCGAAACAGGAAGCGCTTGAGCAGCGCGGACTGCTCGCGCATGGCGGGTGAGAACTGCACCAGCACCGGGGCCGCCCTGACTGCCGCGAGCGAATCCACTCCCGCCGCCTGCACCGCGGCCCGAGTCGCATCGATCACGTCGTAGATCTGCACGCTCAGCATGCGCCGGATCGCCTCGTACAGCAGGCGCCGGCCCTGCAGCGCGGGAAACTCGGCCAGCACCTCGCGCCGGTGGCAATCGAACAGCGGCACCGCCTCAAGCTGCTCCAGGCTCAGCAGGCCCGAGCGCACCCCGTCGTCGATATCGTGCGCGTTATAGGCGATCTCGTCTGCCAGGTTGGCCAGCTGCGCCTCGAGCGAGGGCGAGCGCCCGCTCAGGAAACGCTGGCCGACCCCAGCCGGCTCGCGCGACTCCAGCCATTCGGCATTGGCACGCGAACAATGCTTGAGGATGCCCTCGCGCGTCTCGAAACAGAGATTGAGCCCGTCGAAGGACGGATAGCGCTGTTCGAGCGCATCGACCACGCGCAGGCTCTGCATATTGTGTTCGAAGCCGCCGCGCGGCTCGTCCGGCCCCGGGGCAGCGGCCTGCGCCTCGTCACCTTGCAGGCAGGCGTTGAGCGCATCCTGGCCGGCGTGACCGAAGGGGGTATGTCCCAGGTCATGTGCGAGCGCGATCGCCTCGACCAGATCCTCGTGCAGACCCAGGCTGCGCGCGATGCTGCGCGCCAGCTGCGCCACCTCGAGCGAATGGGTCAAGCGGGTACGGAACAGGTCGCCCTCGTGGTTCAGGAAGACCTGGGTCTTGTAGACCAGGCGCCGGAACGCACTCGAATGGACGATGCGGTCGCGGTCGCGCTGGAAGTCGTTGCGCGTCGGCGCCGGGCCTTCGGCAAAGCGCCGGCCCTGGGTGCGTGCAGGATCGCACGCATAGGACTGGAGGCCCTGCGCCTCAGGCGCAGCAGGCATCGATGACCTCGGCCACCAGCGCATCGGGCGCGCCGCGCACCACGGCACGGCCAGCATCCTCGACCAGCACGAACTTGATCTCGCCGGCCTCGGCCTTCTTGTCGACCCGCATCAGCTGCAGATAGCGCTGCGCGTTGCTCAAGTCCGCACAGCCCTCGCCATGGCCGACCTTGAGCTGCGGCCCGCGCACCGGCAGGCCAGCAGCCTCGACCAGCCGCACCAGCCGCTCGACCTTGTCCTCGGCCAGCAGGCCCAGGCGCTGCGACAGGCGCGCCGCCATCACCATGCCGCAACCCACGCCCTCGCCGTGCAGCCACTCGCCATAGCCCAGGCCGGCCTCGATCGCATGACCGAAGGTATGGCCGAAGTTCAGGATCGCGCGCAGGCCCGCCTCGCGCTCGTCCTGACCGACGACATCGGCCTTGATCTCGCAGCTGCGCTGCACCGCATGCGCCAGCGCCTTCGGGTCGCGCGCGCGCAGCGCCAGCAGATTGGCCTCGATCCAGTCCAGGAAGGCCAGGTCGTGGATCGGTCCGTACTTGATCACCTCGGCCAGGCCCGCGCTGAGCTCGCGCTCGGGCAGGGTCTGCAGCGTGTCGAGGTCGCAGACCACCCGCACCGGCTGGTAGAAGGCGCCGATCATGTTCTTGCCCAGCGGGTGGTTGATCGCGGTCTTGCCGCCGACCGACGAATCGACCTGGGCCAGCAGCGTGGTCGGCACCTGGACGAAGGGCACGCCGCGCATGTAGCAGGCGGCAGCGAAACCGGTCATGTCGCCCACCACGCCGCCGCCAAGCGCGAACAGCACCGTCTTGCGGTCGCAGCCTTTCGACAGCAAGGCGTCGAAGATCAGGTTCAGCGAATCCCAGGTCTTGTAGGCCTCGCCATCGGGCAGGGTCACGAGATGGATCTGCGGATATTGCTGGCTCAGGGCCTGCTGCAGCCGGGCGGCATAGAGCGGACCGACAGTCTCGTTGGTCACGATCAGCGCGCTGGCGGCCTTGGGCAGGCCGGACCAGGTGGCAGGATCATCGAGCAGCGAGGAACCGATCAGGATCGGGTAGCTGCGCTCGCCCAGGTCGATCTCGACGCGAGCATGGACTTGTCCGCCTGCGGACGGCTGGTGGGTAGCTGGGATCATCCCGCTAGTTTAGCGGGGGGCAGGCACCGGTAGGTTGCCGGCCAGCTCCAGCTGCATCACGATCATGTTGACCAGGGTCGCCACCGAAGGCCTTCCAGTCTCGATCACGTAGTGCGCACACTCGCGGTACTGCGGATCGCGCGCCTCGTGCAGGTCGCGCAGGCGCTGAAGCGGATCGGCCACCAGCAGCAGCGGACGGCCGCGATCGTGCTTGATGCGGCGGTAGATATCCTCGGGCGTCGAGCGCAGGTAGATCACCTGGCCGCGTTCGTGCAGGAAAGCCCGCGTGGCCTCACGCATGCAGGAGCCGCCGCCGGTCGACAGCACCACATCCTGGCCCCGGGTCAGGTCATCGAGCGTGTCCTGCTCGATGTCGCGAAAGCGTGCCTCGCCCTCGCGCTCGAAGAACTCGCGGATCGAGCAGCCCAGGCGCTGCTCGATCACCTGGTCCGAATCGACGAAGGGAATGGCCAAGCGCCGGGCAAGCTGGCGTCCGACAGTGGATTTGCCTGAACCGGGCAGGCCGACGAGGACGATGGTCAAGAGAGCAAGGTCTGATGGGTGGGCAATTGAACGCGGCCGGCCTGCTCAAGCAGCAGAACCGGGCACCGGGATCACGGCTTGTGAGTGTAACCCGATGCCCCGTAGCACATGACGTTGCTGATCAAGGCACCGTCACAGTGAACATGCTGGTCTTGCTAAGGGTTCCAGCAGTGGTCACAACGGTGAACTCAATGATCTCGCCACCCTTGCATTTCTCAAGAATCGCCTCATGCACGGTCGGCTCGGTGCTGTTGCCGATGACCGAGCCCAGCAGCTTGGCCGTGCACTCGCTCGTTTCAGGACGTACCGACACGCTGATCGTGGCGTCGGCTGCCAATGGATTACCGTTCAAGTCTGCCAGCCTGACGATGATGGAACTCTTTGAACTGTCAAGCACGGCCGTCTGGCTGGCCAACGGGATGCTGGCATGGTACTGACCGGGCTGCCCGATCTCGCCGCCGGAAAACACTACGACGATGGAACGCCTGACCTTGGTTGGCGTGTAGCGGCTGCCGTCCGGCTTGGTACCACTGCCGTTCCATGAGGCGTTGCAAGTGCCCACCTGCGACAGCCACACGTTCGAATTATCAGGACAGGCTGCACTTCCTTTCGCCTCTACGGCTATCGGATAGGACACCTCGCCTTCGTCGGTATTGCGAACCCGGTTCTTGTAGGTCAGCGTAAGGACACCGTCCTCGTTCTTGTCCATGAAGGGCACGCCGAGATCCTCGAACAGTTCGCCAGGGTCGTAACGGTTATTGTTGTTCTTGTCGACGAAGGACTCCTCGCCATCGGCCATCGCCAGCACGGTGACCCGACCCGGGCGCGGATCGCCAAGCGGGCTGCCATCGACGTTCATGGAGCCTAGCGGTCGGTACTCTTGACCGATCAGCGGCACCGAGCAGCCCCCATTCCCATCGCTGACGATGCAACTGCTGATATTGGACTTGTTGATCTGCCCGCCCTCTGTCACGAACACGACTGGCGTGCCATTGGGCACCGGATTACCCTGGCGATCGGCCAAACGGACGGTAATATTGACGCTATCGCCGCTGTACTGGCTCGTGAATAGGCCTCCAGCATAGAAATTCCAGCGATCCGCCGCGATGTCAAAGAACCGCTGTGTCGGCAACCCAGTCTGGACCGTCAAGATGTTCGAATCGGTAAAGATGCCGGTGGCACCGGCCAGGGTCGCGCGCACCTGCACGGTCTCAGGCTGCGTGCCCGAACAGATCGAGAAGCTGACCTCACCGCTCGGAGCCGCCGACACCGCCGAGCCGGCAGAGGCCGCCGCGTCGCAGAAATGCACGCCTCCGGTCGGGTTGATCAAAACGGCATTGACGGTCTGACCACTGACTGGATTGCCGTTGGAGTCGATGACCTTGAACTTCACGATCGAACTGTTGGCCCCGACCGAATCCTGCTGATAGATGACGGCAGGACTGACCTGCACGAACTGGATGCCGGTCACGGGTGCCGTGGTCACCGTGTAGCTGGCCGTCGCGGGCGATGCGACCCCTGCAGTGGTGGCCGCGACCGAACAACTGCCGGAAACCGTGGTCTGGATCACCGCCGATGCCTTGCCGCTGCTGTCGACCTGAGCCGAAGCGGGCGAAACGGTGCCGCAGGTGCTGGTGATCGCCACCGTCACCGAGTTGGAAGCGGCAGGCTGACCATTGACGCTGGCATTGACGCTGACGTTCACCGACTGACCAAGCTGGGCTGAAGTCGGATTGACGCTCAAGCCCGAAAGGGCCACATTGCCGGCCGTGATCTGCAAGTCCAGCGTCTTGGAGACTTCGGCCCCATCAATGCTGGCCTTGGCGGTGGCGGTGACAGCACCACTTGAGGTGACAGAAGCTGGCGCGATCGCGAATACCGCTACGCCAGCGGCGTCGGTCAGCTGAGTGCCGGACTGGGGGGTCAAGACCGCCAATGGGCTGTCGAGCGTGACGACAACCCGCTTGAACGCCTGTACCGCCCCGGCAGCGTTCTTGAGCGTGACCTTCAGATTGCGCGCTTCCGTCTGCGACAGGGTCGGCGACGCCAGGATTGCGCCGGTCGAATCCACCAGCTGCAGGGTCATGGCAGAACTCGTCACGGAGCCGGTCCCCGTCCCTGTGCCGGTATCCGTGCCCGACCCGACCACCTGGGTCCCCGCACTGCCACCACCACCACCACAAGCGGCCAACGCAGCCACCATGAGAGGCGCAACAACCCATCGAAGCATCTTCATGTTTTTTCCCCTTTATGGCTGGCTCAGCGCGCCGAGGTGATGACGTCGGACAGCGTGCGCGGCGTCAGGAACACCAGCAGCTCGGTCTTCTCGGTCTTGATCGTGCGGTTCTTGAACAGGTTGCCGGCAAACGGAATGTCACCGAGCAAGGGCACCTTGTTGACGTCTTCCTGCTCGGTCGAGCTGAAGATGCCGCCGATGACCACGGTGCCACCGTTCTCGACCAGCACATTGGTCTTGACGCGCTTGGTGTTGATCGCGACGCCGCCGTTGTAAACGGTGCCGGGCGTGTCCTTGGCCACTTCGACGTTCAGGATGATGCCGCCGTCGGGCGTGATCTGCGGCGTCACCGTCAGCCGCAGGCTGGCCTTGCGGAACTGCACCGTCGTCGCGCCGGTCACGCCAGCCGCCGCCTGGTACGGGATGTCCACACCCTGCTCGATTTCGGCCTGGGTCTGGTCGGCGGTGATGACGCGCGGGCTCGCGACCACCTTGCCCTTGCCGTCGGCCTGCAGCGCCGAGATCTCGAGGTCGAGGAAGCGGTTGGCAGTCGGGCTGAACAGCGAGAGCGCGAATGCGGGCGGACTGGTGGTTCCGATCCCGATCGCGGGCAGGTTGACGAACTGGGTGTTGGCCGAGGTCAGGGTATTGGCCCGCTCGAGCGTGGTCGCCGAGACCGCGTCGTAGCTGCCACCGAAGGCAGCCCGGTTGCCGCCGCCAATCGAATAGCCGGCATCACCGCCACGGATGCCGCGCAGGTCGCTGCCACCGAGCTTGACGCCGAGCGAGCGGCCGAAGGTGTCGCTGGCCTCGACGATGCGGGCCTCGATCATGACCTGACGCACCGGAATGTCGAGCTTCTTGATCAACTCCTGCACCGCCTCTAGCCGCGACGGAATATCGGTCACGAACAGCTGATTGGTGCGCGGCTCTGGCACGGCACTGCCGCGCGGCGACAGCAAGCGCGCGCCGCCGGTGGAAACGCTGGTCGAGCCCTGCTGCCCGGTCACCTCGCCACGCAGTTGCGCGGCAATGTCGATCGCCTTGGCATAGTTCATCTGGAAGGACTGGGTACGCACCGGCTCGAGCGTGTGCATCGCTGCCTTGGCCTCGAATTCCTGCTTCTCGCGCGCCGCGATCTCGTCCTTGGGCGCGACCCAGATCACGTTGCCGGTCTTGCGCATGCCCAGGCCCTTGGCCTGCAGGATGATGTCGAGTGCCTGGTCCCAGGGCACGTCCTTGAGTCGCAGCGTGACGTTGCCGGTCACGGTGTCCGAGGTCACGATGTTGAAGTTGGTGAAGTCCGCGATCACCTGCAACAGCGACCGCACCTCGATGTTCTGGAAGTTGAGCGTGAGCTTTTCGCCGGCATAGCCCGGTCCCTGGGTCAGCTTGTTCGGATCGACCTTGGGCTCACGCACCTCGAGCACGAACTGCTTGTCGCTCTGATAGACGCTGTGTTCCCAGCGCCCCCGGGCCTCGACCACCATGCGCACGCGGTCACCGACCTGGGTCGTGCTGACGGTCTGGACCGGGGTGCCGAAGTCGCTGACATCGAGACGGCGGCGCAGCCCTTCGGACAGCGCGGTCTTGAGGAAATCGACCACCAACTTGTTGCCCTGCTGGCGCACATCGACTCCGACCTGGCTGCTCGAAAGGCTCACGAGCACGCGACCGACGCCATCGGGGCCACGGCGGAAATCCACATCCTGCAGCGGCAGCACGGCGTTGCCAGGACCTTCAGGGAAGACCGGCTTGACCACCGCGGGAGCCGCACCGGGGTCAAGCTGCACGATCAGGGTATTGCCCTCGATCCGGGTCTGGTGCGTGGCGGCGCGGCTGAGGTTCAGCATGACCCGGGTCCGGTCACCGGACTGGACCAGATTGACCGAGCGCAGCTTGCCCTGCTGGATATCGAACGAGTTACGCCCGGTAGCGTTGCTCGCAGCAGGCAAGTCGAGCGCAATGCGCGCGGGCGACTGAATCGCGAAGCTGGTTGGCAGCTGCGACAAGGGCTCGCTGGTCTGGATGCGCAACACCTCGGAGCCGTTCTGCGTCGAGGCCGTGACCGACTCGATCGCGAGCTTGGCCTCTACCAGCCCGGATGCCAGCAGGGGCAGCAGCAATAAGGGCAGGCGACGCCAGCCGATCCGGCCCGCGGTCGATTTCTGGATATGCTTCATTTGCGGGTCTCCTCCTGTAGCTGCAGCGTGACCGGGCGCTCGACCCAGTCGCCGGCGGCGTCCTGAACAATCTCGCGCAAGGCGATTTCGTGCTCGCTGATCTTCATGACGCGGCCAAAGTTCTGTCCCAGATACTGTCCGATGCCGACCTGGTAGAGCAGCTTGTCCACCCGGACCAGGGCCACCTTGCGGCCGCGTCGGTCCAGCAAGCCAACCATGGACATGGCGTCGAGCGGGATGAACTCGAGCGCTTCCTTGCGCCGATTGAGCTCGGCCCGGATCAGGGCGCCACCGCTGCCCGATGCGCTGTCGCTGCGCAGCGCGACGAAAAGCTTCTCGGAACTGAAGGGCGCCAGAGCCGACTCGGACCCATAGGCCTGCGGCACGAAACGGGTGGGCTCGGGTATGGGTTCGACCTGGGGCGAAACGGCTTGACGCTGCTCGGCCATCCATTGCCGGATTTCGTCCTGATCGGCCTGGCCGCAAGCCGCCAGCAGCAGGATCAGGCCCAAGGTCACGCTGAGCGGAGCGGGATGGATGGGCTTCATTTCTGCTTCCCCTTTTTCTCGGCGGCCTTGGCTGCCGCCTGCTGGACCAGGACCTCGTCGGGGTCCAGGTAGCGGAAAGTCTTGGCCACGGCTTCCAGTGTCAGCAGGTTGGGCTTGTTGGCTACCGGAGCGATCGTCAGGTCGTTGAGCGTGACGATGCGCGACAGCCCGGCGATGTCGGCCGCAAACAGCGCGATGTCGTGGTAGCCGCCGCTGACGCGCAGGGCGATCGGCTGCTCGGCGTAGTATTCCTGCACGTTCACGCTGCCGGGGCGGAACAGCTCGAACTGCAGGCTGCGCCCGAGACCGGCCTGGTTGATGTCGGACAGCAGCGCATCCATCTCGGCCTTGCTCGGCAGCTGCTTTTCGAGCTGGTTGACATAGACCTGGACCTGTTCGAGCTGGAGCTTGAGCACCTCGAGGTTGACGGCCTGGGCCAGCTTGCTGGTATAGGTCGCGCGCAGCTCGATTTCCTGGCGCCGCTCGGCTTCGAGCTCTTCGGCCCGACCGTTGAGCCAGCCGTACCAGAGCGCCACGAAGACCAGCGCCACTGCGACGCACAGCAGCAGGTAACGCGGCAGCGAGGGCCAGCGCGACGGGTCGCTGCGGTCGAGATTCGTGAAATCCTGACGCAGCCGATGGCGCCAGGCGGAGAAATCGACGGACGGCTGGGACTTGGATTGGGCCATGGTCGCTTTCTCCTCAGACCTTGCCGGCCGGAACGTTATCCGGCTTGGCAACAGACGGGTTGGCCTCGGCTTCCTGGCTGCGCACGAGCGCGACGCGGATCGAGAAGTTGGACACCCGTCGGGTCCCGCGCTGGGGCACGTTGACCTCGCCCGCCACGATCTCGACCAGTTGCGGCTGACGCAGCCAGGCGCTGTGGTTGCCCAGGTTGCGCAGCAACTCCGAAACCCGCTCCTGCGACTGGGCCATGCCTGCGATCACGATGCTGGAACCTTCCTGCTTGAGCGAGCTCAGGTAGACGCCATCGGGCACCTGCTTGACCATTTCCTCCAGCAAATGGACCGGCAGGTTGCGATCCGCCTGCAACCGCTCGACCGCTTGCTGGCGCGCCTTGAGGGCTTCGACCTGGGTCTTGAGGCTGGCGACTTCCTTGATCTGCGCATCGAGCAGGGCGATCTCGGCCCGGAACAGGTCGTTGCGATCACGCTGGGAATCGATGCGCGCCTGGTAGGACAGCGCCACGGCGCCGACCAGCAGCAGGCCGACCAGCAGGGCGAACAGGAGCTGAAACAGGAACAGCTCGCGACGCCGCTTGCGCGCCGCTTCGCGATGCGGCAGCAGGTTGATCAGGATCATGGGTAGAACCTCCGCAATGCCAGCCCGGTGGCAACCAGGTAAGAGGTCGACTCGAGCGCCAGCCCGGCTGACCTGACCTCGGGCCCGAGCAACATGCCGTCAAAGGGATTGACAAGCTTGCAGGGAAAGGCGGTCTGGGCGGCCACGGTCTCGACCACCCCGGGCAGGGCCGCGCAGCCGCCCGAAAGCAGGATATGGTCGACCTTGTTGTGCGGCGTGCTGGTGAAGAAGAACTGCAGCGCGCGCCCGATCTCCTGCGCCAGGCTGTCCATGAAGGGGCGCAGCACCTGATCCGCATAGTCGGGCGGCAGGTCGCCGCTCTTCTTTCTCGCATCGGCCTCCTCGAAGCTCAGGCCGTACTGGCGCGCGATCTGCTGGCTCAGGACAGCGCCACCAAAGACCTGATCGCGCTCGTAGAGCATGTCGTCGTTGCGTATGACCTGCAAGCTGGTGCTGTGCGAGCCGACCTCGATCAGCGCAATCAGCGCATCGCGGCCCTGATTGGGCAGCGCGTCCATGACGCGACCAGCCGCCAGACGCATGGCATAGGACTCGACATCCATGACCACGGGCAACAGGCCGACCGCCTCGGCCAGGGCCTGGCGATCCGAGACCTTTTCCTTGCGCGAGGCAGCCAGCAGCACATCGACCATCTCGGCCGAGCCGGCCGAAGGCCCGATCACGCAAAAGTCCAGACTGACTTCAGGCAGGGGAAAGGGGATGCACTGGGAGGCCTCGACCTCGACCAGCGATTCGAGCTCGAGGTCGCTCAGGCCGGCCGCGAGCACGATCCTCTTGGTGATGACCGCCGAACCCGGCAACGCCAGTGCGGCATTGCGGGTCTTGCTGCCGCTGCGCTGCAACAGACGGCGCAGGGCGTCCGCCACCTCGTCAAAGCGCTCGACATTGCCTTCATTGATCCAGCCACGCTCGAGCGGCTCCATGGCGCAGTGTTCCAACACCAGCTGGCCGTCCGGATTGCGCCCCAGCTCAACCAGCTTGACGGTGGATGCACTGATGTCGATACCGAGCATGGGCGCTGGTCCACGACTGATGAGTGTCCCGAATGAGATCAATTCCTCTCTCCTTCGAAAGGTGCCTGCATGGCGTATCTTTTTGTTACTTGCATACTAGCAGCAAGACATCAAAGGCAACAAGACTGTTTGAAGTCTTATTTGTTTTCATAAATGTCAATTGATTTGTAGCAACAAGAAACAGGCAAGGCGAAAGAACTGCCGGATTTCTATAATCCAGCACTACCTTCAGACGGACATCCATGCCTGCTCGCCCACCACACTCGTACTCGCAGGAGGATCCCTCCTCCCCCCGCGGCCAGCAAGCCTCCTCGGGCTGGCGTTGGCTCAAGTGGCTGCTCGGAGCGACTGTCGCTGGCGTGCTGGCCTTGCTGCTGACGGCGGGCATTGCGCTCGCCCTGGCCTTCCCCAAGCTGCCCGACGTGGCAGCGCTGGCTGACTACCGGCCCAAGTTGCCGCTGCGCGTGCTGAGCGCCGATGGCGAAACGATCGCCGAGTTCGGCGAGGAGCGCCGCAACCTGACGCCGATCGAGGACATTCCTCCGGTCATGATCAACGCCGTGCTGGCGATCGAGGATGCACGCTTCTACGAGCACAGCGGGGTCGACTACATCGGCATGCTGCGCGCGGCGCTGGCCAACCTGGGGCAGTCCAAGAGCCAGGGCGCCTCGACCATCACGATGCAGGTGGCACGCAACGTCTATCTCTCGAGCGAGAAGAGCTACCTGCGCAAGATCTACGAGGTGCTGCTGACCTTCAAGCTCGAGGCCCTGCTGAGCAAGGACCAGATCCTCGAGATCTACATGAACCAGATCTTCCTGGGTCATCGCGCCTATGGTTTCGCCGCCGCGTCACAGGTCTACTTCGGCAAGCCGCTCAAGGACCTCACTGTTGCCGAAGCCGCGATGCTGGCCGGTCTGCCCAAGGCACCTTCGGCCTACAACCCGATCACCAACCCCAAGCGCGCCCGCATCCGCCAGCAATACATCATCGAGCGCATGCAGGAAAACGGCTTCATCAGCGCCGAGCAGGCCCGCCTGGCCAAGGAAGAGCCGCTGGTATTGCGCCGCGACAATGGCAAGCTGCCGCTGCATGCCGAGCATCTGGCCGAGATGGTGCGCCAGGCGGTGTTCGAGCAATACGGTCCGGAAACCTACACCCGGGGCCTGACGGTGCACACGACACTCGACGCAGCGGCGCAGCGCGCCGCCTACCAGGCACTGCGTCGGGGCGTGCTCGACTTCGAACGCCGCCAGCATTACCGCGGACCGGAGAAATTCATCACCTTGCCAGCCGACCCCAAGGCGCGCGCCGATGCCATCGACGAGGTGATTGCCAGCCACCCCGACAGCGGCGAACTGCGCACGGCGGTGGTGCTGGAGGCCGGACCGCGCAAGGTGGTGGTGCTGCGCGGCGATGACGAACCGATCGAGATCACGGGCGAAGGCCTGAAGCCGGTCCAATCGGGCCTGTCGGCCAAGGCGCCGCCCAACCTCAAGCTGCGTCCGGGCGCCGTGGTGCGCGTGGTCAGGGGTGCCAGCAACTGGGAGCTGACCCAGCTGCCCGAGGTCGAGGCCGCCTTCGTTGCGCTCGATCCGCGCAGTGGCGAGATCCGCGCGCTGGTCGGCGGCTTCGACTTCGAGAAGAACAAGTTCAACCATGTGACCCAGGCCTGGCGCCAGCCGGGCTCGAGCTTCAAGCCCTTCATCTATTCGGCGGCGCTCGAACATGGCGTGACGCCGGCAACCATGGTCAACGATGCGCCGCTGTATTTCAGCGCTGGCGTCACGGGCGGCCAACCCTGGGAGCCCAAGAACTACGACGGCAAGTTCGAAGGCCCGATGAGCGTGCGCACCGCACTGGCCAAGTCCAAGAACATGGCATCGATCCGCATCCTGCAGATCGTAGGCGCCAACGAAGCGCAACAATGGGCCACCCGCTTCGGCTTCGACGCCGACAGGCATCCGCCCTACCTGACGATGGCGCTGGGCGCGGGCTCGGTCACGCCGCTGCAGATGGCGGCCGGTTACGGCGTGTTCGCCAATGGCGGGCACTATGCCGCGCCGCGCTTCATCAGCCGCATCGACGACCACAAGGGCCGCGTGCTGCAGGAATACCGGTCGCCGTCAGTGCAAGAGATGCCACAGGTGATCGAGCCGCGCAACGCCTTCATCATGAGCCAGCTGCTCAACGAGGTCGCGCGCTCGGGCACCGCAGCGCGCGCACAGGCCACGCTCAAGCGGCGCGATCTCTATGGCAAGACCGGCACCACCAACGACGCCGTCGATGCCTGGTTCGTGGGCTATCAGCCGACCCTGGTCGGTGCGGTCTGGGTCGGCTACGACAACCCGCGCAACCTGGGCAGCCGCGAGACCGGCGGCGGCCTTTCGCTGCCGATCTGGATCAGCTTCATGTCCGAGGCGCTGCGCGACACACCGGTAATGGAGCTGCCCGCTCCTGCCGGCGTGGTGAATGTCGCCGGCGAGTGGTATTACGACAACTATGCGCCCGGCAGCGGCATGGCCAGGATCGGCGGCGGCGAAGGCGAAGCCGCACCGGTCGAATCGGACGAGAAGCGCAGCATCCTCGACCTGTTCAGGAACTGAAGACCAGCGGCTGGCCCGCTTGCGCGCTGACCTCGCGCGTGAGATGGGCGAAGAACTCGCCCTGGCCCTTGGTGTCCTGCCACTGGCTGCCGTCGAACTGGTAGTGGTAACCGCCCGAGCGTGCGGCGAGCCAGATCTCCTGCAGCGGTTTCTGCAGGTTGATCACGATCTGGCTGCGATTGGCGAAGGTCAGCGTGATCATGCCACCGACGCGCTGGTTGTCGATGTCGGCATCGCTCTCGTCGTTGATGCGGTCGCAAGCCAGTTCGATGGCCTGGAGCACCGCTTCGGCGCGATCCATGTATTCGAGGTCGGTCATTACAATTCCCGGATGTTTGAAATTCGCCGAATTTTAGGCCTGCGCGGCCTCCCAGCCCTTGGCCCCATCAGGGCCAGGGCCTTGACCCGCCCGGGACGACTGGCACTGGTCGGCTGTTGCAGCGCCGCCCTGCTGGTCTTGAGCGGCTGCGGCCAGAAGGGCCCGCTCTATCTGCCTGGGCACCAGGCGTCCACCTCGCCCGCCACAGCCCCCTCCACTGCCAAGCCTCTCCGATAAGCCCACCATGTCTTCACTCGAACAAGCCCGGACCGATCTGCCGGCACGTCCCTTCATCGATTACCGCGACGGCCAGCTGATGGTCGAGGGCGTGTCGGCCGCCGAGCTCGCGCGCGCGCATGGCACGCCGCTGTTCGTCTATTCCCAGGCTGTGATGCTGGACGCGCTCGCGGCCTACCAGCGCGGCTTCGCCGGCCGCCAGGCACTGATCTGCTACGCGATGAAGGCCAACTCGACGCTGGCCGTGCTGCGCACCTTCGTGCAGGCCGGCTGTGGCCTCGACATCGTCTCGGGCGGCGAGCTCGAGCGCGCGCTGCGCGCTGGCGTGGAGCCGGCCAAGGTGATCTTCTCGGGCGTGGGCAAGACCCGCGCCGAGATGCGCCTGGCCCTCGAAGCCGGCATCGGCTGCTTCAACGTCGAGAGCCTGCCCGAGCTCGACGTGCTGAGCGAAGTCGCCGCGGACATGGGCCTGCGTGCACCGGTCAGCCTGCGCGTCAACCCCGATGTCGACGCCAAGACCCATCCCTATATCTCGACCGGACTGAAAGGCAACAAGTTCGGCATCGCGCACACCGATGCGCTGGCGGCCTACCGCCATGCCGCCGCGCTGCCTGGACTGAAAGTCACCGGCATCGACTGCCATATCGGCTCGCAGATCACCGAGACCTCGCCCTACCTCGACGCGATGGACCGCGTGCTCGACCTGGTCGATGCGATCGAGGCCGGCGGCATCACGCTCGAGCACATCGACTTCGGCGGCGGCCTGGGCATCAACTACCACGGCGAGACCCCACCGGCAGCCGACGCGCTGTGGCAACTGCTGCTGGCCAAGCTCGACGCGCGCGGCTACGGTCAGCGCAAGCTCGTGATCGAGCCGGGCCGTTCGCTGATCGGCAACGCCGGCATCTGCCTGACCGAGGCGGTGTTCCTCAAGCCCGGCGAGCAGAAAAACTTCCTGATCGTCGATGCGGCGATGAACGACCTGCCGCGACCCGCCATGTACGAGGCCTACCACGCGATCGTGCCGGTGCAGCCGCGCGAGGCCAATGGCGAAATCCAGAGCTGGGACGTGGTCGGCCCGGTCTGCGAGAGCGGCGACTGGCTCGGACGCGACCGCCAGCTGGCAGTACAAGCCGGCGACCTACTGGCGGTCTGCTCGGCAGGTGCCTACTGCATGAGCATGTCGAGCAACTACAACAGTCGCGGCCGGGCCGCCGAGGTGCTGGTCGATGGCGATCAGGCGCGACTGGTGCGCGCCCGCGAATCGGTCGAAGACCAACTGCGACTCGAATCGATATAAATCAGCACTAGCCTGGGCATCAGCCCAGGACTAGACTGCACGGCGGAGGTCGCCGTGCAGAGAAATATCACTTTTGACCTGATCGGGCATGCCCAGGCGCGCCCGGATGCTGCAGCCCTGCTGCTGCCCCACAGGACGATAAGTTTTCGCGAACTCGACCAGAAGGTCTGGCAATACGCAGCCGCGCTCCACGCCCAGGGCGTGCGGGCCGGCCAGGTCGTCGGCTTGAGCTTCGTCGAGGAGCTCGGCCTGGTGCTGACGCTGCTGGCGCTCGCGCGCCTCGGGGCGACCGCCTACTCGATCCCACGCAGCGCGACCCCCAGCCAACGCCGGCAGCTGGCCGATCAGGCCGCCATCGCCTGGCTCGCAAGCGACCAGCCCGAGCGCTTCGAATCTGGCGTGGCCAGCCTGCGGCTGGAGCGCCAGGCGATCGAAGCCAGCCCGGCCCGGATCGACAAGCGCCTACTGGAGCCGGCGCCGGACGCCCCCTGGCTGCTGATCACGGGCTCGGGTTCGACCGGCCGGCCCAAGCTGATTCCGGTCAGTCACGCCCAGGGGCGCGCCAGGTCGGAACTGGGTGCCAAGGCGCTCGGACTGACCGCGTCGGACCGGGTAGCGGCGCTGAGCCATTTCGACTTCTCGACCTCGAAGTTCCGCCTGCACGAGGCCCTTTGGGCCGGGGCTGCCTGCGCGCTGGAGCTATGGGGCGAGGCCCCCCAGTTGCTGCAGCGCTGCGCCAGCGACAGGCTCTCGGTGCTCTACGGCACCGTATTCCATGCCGAAAAGCTGATCGCCGCACTGCCGACGGGTAGCCAAGAGACCCTGCCGGCCCTGCCGGCCCTGCCGATGCTGCGGGCGTTCGAGCTCACGGCCTCGACCGTCAGCGACGACCTGCGCCAGCGCTTCAGGCAGGCGCTGACCCCGCAGCTCTATGTGCGCTACGGCATCAACGAGGCCGGACCGGTCGCGATCGCGGCACCGCCCGAGGTCTATCAGATCGCGGGAACGGTCGGCAGCCCGCCCGCCGGGGTCGAGATCGAGCTGGTCGACCGACGCGGCCAGGCGCTGCCGCCCGGCACGGTCGGCCTGGTCCGGATCAGGACACCGGCGCTGGTCGATGGCTACCTTGGCGACGCGGAGGCCTCGCAGGCGAGCTTCCAGGACGGCTGGTTCCTGCCCGGCGACCTCGGCCTGCTGACCCGGGAGGGACAGCTGGTGTTTTACGGTAGGGCCGACCACATGCTGATCATGAACGGGATCAACATCTACCCGGCCGAAATCGAGCAGCTGATGGCCGCCCATCCCGCCGTTGCCGATGTGGCCGTGGTGCCGGTGCAACATCGCGTGCACCAAGACATCCCAGTCTGCGCGCTGACCCTCAGGGCTGGCGCGACCCTCTCGGAACAGGCCCTGCTCGACCATGCCAGCAGCCAGCTCGGTGCGCGCGGCCCTTATCGGGTGCTGATTGTCGAGGCGATCCCGCGCAATCCGGAAGGCAAGCTCATGCGCGCCGAGCTGCTGCGACTGATCGGCACCCGGCTGCTCGCGCCTGGCGCGCCGACCGATTCGCAGGGTCAAAAGCCGGCGCCAGCAGCCAGCCAGCGTCGACAGCGTCGACAGCGTCTGCAGCGCTTCGAGCAGGTCTTCACCCTGCCCGCACCGGTGGACCTGCCCGCACTGGACTGCTGGCTGAGCCAGGTCCTGCAGTCACCGATCGAGACCATCGATTCAGCGGGCTTGCCGCAGTCGCCACCCTCAGCGCAGCAGGAAGGCGCTCGCCAATGGCTGTGGCGCGCCCTGCTGCTCGCCCGCCAGTTGCTGCAGGCGAGCCGGATCCCGGTGTTCGACCCACCGCAAATCCTCGCGCTCGGCGGGCCTGACCCCACAACGGGCCACTGGCAGGCGCAGGTCGGGCTGGCGCTGGTCCAGCAGCTGCCCCTTGCGCTCTACAGCGAAGCCCTGACAGCAGCGCTCAGGCTCTGCGAGCTGGCCGCCAGCCAGACGCTGACCGAAGCCAGCCTCGAAGGTTTCTACGCTGAAGCCCAGCGCGTGGTCAGCCGGCTGACCCACCTGATGCCACCCGGCAAGTCCACCCTGCCGGTGCTGCAGGCCGCCCATGACAAGGGCATTCCCTTCATGCATCTGGGCGGCGGGGTCTTCCAGCTCGGCTGGGGCAGCAAGTCGCACCGGATCGATCGCAGCGCGACCGAGCTCGACTCGGCCATCGGCGCCAGACTGGCGCAAAACAAGGCGCTGACCGCCAGACTGCTGCAGGGGGCGGGACTGCCGGCACCACAACACCAGGTCGTGACCGATGCGGCGACTGCGCTGGCGACGGCGCAGCGACTGGGCTGGCCGGTGGTGGTCAAGCCGCTGGATCGGGACCGGGGCGAGGGCGTGACGGTCGATGTCGCCGATGGGGCCGCGCTGCAGGCCGCCTTCGCCGCGGCGCAAGGCCTGTCGCCATCGAGGCAGGTGATCGTCGAGCGGCAGGTCGCTGGCTGCTGTCACCGACTCTTCATCGACAGGGGGCGGCTGCTGTATGCCGTCAAGCGCCTGCCCATGTCGGTCCTGGCTGACGGCCAGCGTCCGGTCGCTGAACTCGTGCAGGCCGAGCTGGAGGCGCAACGGCGCCTGCCGCCCTGGCAACGCTCGAAGATCCAGCCACTCGACGCACTGGCGCTGAGCGCGCTCGCGGCGGCCGGCTACAGCGCCGACTCGGTACCCCCCGCAGGAACATGGGTAGCCCTGCGCCGGATCGAGTCGACCGCCTGGGGCGGCGTCGACGAAGATGTCAGCGCCATCGTCCACCCGGAAAATCTCAGGATCGCCCTTGATGCCAGCCGGCTGTTCGGGCTCGACATCGCCGGCATCGACCTGATCACACCCGACATCACTCGCCCCTGGTTCGAGAACGGCGCCATCCTCAACGAGGTCAACCACGCACCGCAACTGGGCGGCGGCGAGATCTCGCGCCGCCAGATCCCGGTCCTGCTGGACTTGCTGATCCAGGACCGGGGCCGGATACCGATCGAGGTATTCGTCGGCGGCGAAGCCGCCTGGACTGCGGCCAGCCAGCGCTGGCAGGCCTTGCTGGCGGATGGCCTGCGCGCCTACCTGACCGGCCCCGAACTCACGCTCGAGCCCTCGGGCGCGCGCTGCCACATGGCGCTGACAGGCAGCTACCCGCGCGCAAGCGCGCTCGCGCTGTCGTCCCGTGTCGACGCCATCGTCATGGCCGTGCCAGTGCAGGAATTCGTCGCGACCGAATTCCCTTTCGAGGGCCTGGACCGCCTGGGCGAAAAAGCAACCCGACATGCACGCGCCAGCGGCCAGTCAGCCAGCGCGCACTGAATCAACCACTTTCCGGTCTTTTCGAATTAAACTGACAGAAAACGAAATGCTGAGATATCCAACAAGGACATACCAGCATGAATACATGGTTACACATTGCTTTCATTGACATACCGAAACATGCTGCGATCCCTATCCTCCTCGCCACAAGGCAGCTGGCCTGCCAGGCGCCAGCGTGGCTTGACCCTGCTGGAGCTGATGGTGACGGTCGCGATCGTGGCAATTCTCGGCGCACTCGCCACCCCTTCCTTCAAGACCATGATCCAGGCCAACCGGACCCGAACCGTAGCCAGCGAGTTGATGGGCATGTTGAATCTGGCCCGCTCCGAGGCGGCGCGCCGCAGCCAGCCGGTCAGCGTATGCCGCAGCAGCGATGGCAGCAGCTGCTCATCCACGGGCACGGGCTGGGACAGCGGATGGATCGCCTTTGTCAACGAGGACGGCATCAGCGAGGGGGCAGCGCCCGCACGCGACAGCAATGAGTTACTGCTGCAGACCAGACAAGACCTGCCGACTGGAGTCACCGTGCGCCCGAACAGCAACTTCACGAACGGAATCACCTTCCTGCGCACAGGCCTGGTCTGGGGGCTGGGAAGCGGAACCTTCGCGGTTTGCGCCAACAGGGAGCTCAACCAGTCCCAGGCCATCCTGGTGATCGCGACCCGATCGGTGCTGGCGACCGACAGCGATGACAACGGCATCCCCGAAAAAGGCGACGGCAGCAATCTGCAGAACTGCGAGAGCCCATGACCCGCCACTCCTACCCCGCGCGCGGCAGTTCCCTGCTAGAAGTCTTGGTCACGATCGTGATCATGACGATCGGACTGCTGGGTCTGGCCAAGCTGCAGGTCAGCAACCTGCACAACAACCAAAGCACCCTGCACCGCGCAGAAGCCACCTTCCTGGCCAACGACATCCTCGACAGCATGCGCGTGCTCAACAACATCAATCACGACCAGTCGGCGGCTTACGTGGTGGCTCCCGGTGGCAGTTCGGCAGCCGCCGGCCCCAGCGGCGTGGCAATTGAAGATGTCAGCGCTTGGAAGGATCGGATCGCGCAGGCGCTGCCGGACGGCGACGGTCATGTCGAGTTTGACGCAGACTCCCGCACCGCCAGCATCTGGATCGAATGGAACGACCGCCGATCAGGCGCGCCTGACTGCCAAGAAGGCTGCAGCTGCACCGAGACCAGGCCCGCCTGCTTCAAGACCGAGGGGGGGGTATGAAATTGCGTCGCCATGCCCGCGGGCTGACCCTGGTCGAACTGCTGGTCAGTATCAGCATCGGACTGGTCGTCGTCGGCGCCCTGGTGGCCCTCTACCTGAGTACGGCCCGCAGCTACCGTCAGCTCGAGGCACTGAGTCAACTGCAGTCGAATGCGCGTTATGTGTTCGAGATCATGGGCTACGACATCCGGATGGCGGGCAACATGACTTGCCAGATACCGGGCCAGGCCAACCCCAGCAACTTCATCAACAACTACGCCGCCCAATGGTGGAGCAACACCGACCGGCCGCTGTTCGGACAGGACGAAACCGCAGACAGCAACGCGGTGGGCGATGCCAACTTCCCCCAGACCGCACCGGGCGGCTACGGGCCTAACGCGCTCCGAGGCGACACCCTGATCGTGCTGCGCGCCAACGCTGACGACACAGCACCTGGTGTCGTTTCCAGTTACAGCACCGGCTCCACCAACCCGATCGCCTTGAGCAGCGGCAGTTTCAATATCGGCAGCCTGCTGCTGCTGACCGACTGCCAAACGACGGCCTCGCTGTTCCAGATGACGGGTAATACAGGCGGCATCCAGCACAGCACAGCACTGACCACCGGCTCCAGCCAGGACATGACCGGAGCCAAGCTGCTGCCGCTCTCTGCCAACGCCTACTACCTGCGCAACAGTGGCCGCAAGTACAGCCGCAGCAACAGCTTAATCCCGTCGCTCTACCGTCAGACCTTGACTACCAGCAGCAATGCCCCTGCCACCTCGGCCGAGGAACTGGTCAGCGGCGTCACGGACCTGCAAATTCTTTATGGCATGGGAACACCCAACGCCGACGGTACCCTGGTCATCAGTGCCTATGTCGAGGCAAGGAACGTGACCGACTGGACCAGGGTGCTGGCGGTGCGCGTGACCGTGATGCTCGAATCCCAGGACGACAACGTGAGCACCGCAAGCAGCAGCTTCACGCTCGGCAACGGGACCGTCATCACCGACCGCCGGCTGCGTCGCAGCTACACGATGACCTTCGGCCTGCGCAAGCGACTGTCATGAACGCCTACCACCATCGCCCCCAAGCCCGCCGTGGCCAGCGCGGCATCGTGCTGATCACCGGACTGCTGCTGCTGGTGCTGATCACGCTGGTCGTGCTGGCGGCCTCGCGCAGCGGACGCCTGCAGGCCGTCATGAGCAGCAACACGCGCGACCGTGACCTGGCCTTCCAGGCGGCCGAAGCCGCGCTGGTGGACGCCGAGGAAAGGCTGGCGTTCGAGTACCACGCCCTGTTCACGGACAGCACCAACAGCAACGTGGAAAACGTGGCGGCCGGCCTGCTCAACCGCAGCGCCCTCAGTGGCAGCGCCAAGACCGGGATCATTGTCAAGGCATCGAAGGCCGATTACTGGGTCAGCCCCGCTGGTGCGGACGGCTACGGCTGGTTCGACGCCAACGGAGCGATCGACACCAGCAAGTCGATCGCGACCAGCCATGCCATCGAGGGCGTGGATCAGCAGCCGAGATTCGCGATCGAGTACCTGGGCACGGCCGCACCTTCAGTGGACTGCACGTTGCCTCAGACGCACTACCGCTACCGCATCACCGCACTGGCGGTTGGGGCCTCGACCGGGTTGCGCAAGCAGGCCGACACCCGGGTGCTGCTGCAGAGCGAATACCGCTTGTGCCTGGAAGCCAGCTGAAGCCAGCTGCCCCCACCGACATGCCCAGAGGGAATCCACCATGAAGCGCATCAGCCTGAAACTGGCCCTGACAAGCGTGCTGCTGCTGTCTGGCCCGGCAGACAGCTTCGACATCGAGCATGTGCCACTGTTCCTGTCGAACCAGGTCGACCCCAACCTGATCCTGACGCTCGATGATTCAGGCAGCATGAGGCGGGCCTATGTGCCCGAGCTTTGCGGCGACAGCAGCGACTGCGCCGCGCTCGACAACCGCTGGGCCAAATCCGCGCAAGGCAACGGGCTCTACTACAACCCCCAGGTGCTCTATTCGGCGCCAGTGGGCGCTGACCGAAAGACGCTCGACACCCAGTTCGATGCCGCCTGGCGCAACGGCTACTACCGGACCTCCACCTTCAACCAGACAGTCGACCTGTCGAGCAATTACCGGCCTACCGCAGCACTCGACATGACAGGCTATACATCCTGTGCAGCAGGCGGCGGTAGCGATGGCGACTACGAATGCTATATGGGGCATTTCACCGGCCAGAACAGCGAGCGGGAAGTCAGTGGCGTGATGCTGGGCAACAAGAACAACCAAGAGGTACCCTACTTCGACATCACCGGTTTTGTCGATGTGGACGGCAGCGTAAAGGGTGTCGACCCCGGCAGCAATCTGATCAGCGTGAGCGTCAACGGCGTCGCGTTCAGCGGCGACGGCAACTCCGTCAGGGACAATTGCAATCCCAGCGTCCAACCCGCAGACGGACGCTTCAGGAGCAGGCTCATCAACAGCAACACCCTGCGCCTGTGCTTCAATGAAAACAACAGTGGTGCGGCTGTGGTCGTTCGCCTCAAGGTATCGGCGTCAAGCCAGAGCGGGGAGCCGACCAGCGCGTTCGGCGGTGTGCCGGCCTATTACTATCTGTTCGATCCGAGCCAGTCCGGCTGCGCCGACCCGGTCGCGCAGAAGAAGAACAACAGCTGCTACCGCTATGTGCGGGTCGGTTCCACCTCGGGCCCCAACGGCAGCGACGAGCGGCAGAATTTTGCCAACTGGTATTCCTTCTACCGTACCCGCAACCTCGCGACGCAGGGCAGCGCCTCGCTGGCCTTCTCGGAGCTCAGTCCCAGGATTCGCGTGGCTTGGCAGGCGCTCAATACCTGCCATGACAAGGCCAATGACCAGTTGGTCACGCCCAACTGCTCAGGCTGGATAGGTCAGTTCGGCAGCAACGCGATCCAGGAGTTCGGCGACAGCCAGAGCCAGCACCGCAAGAACTTCTACAACTGGCTGTTCAGGCTGCCCACGTCCGGCGACACGCCGCTGCGCCAGGCCATGGGTCGAGCCGGGCGCTATTTCAGCGACACCACGACGGCGAACAGCCCCTACGCCAACAGCCCCGGCAGCGTCGGTTCAGGCCAGTTCAGCTGCCGGCGCAACTATCACGCACTGATGACGGACGGCATCTGGAACGACGACAAGGACTCCAACGATACCGATGACAACAACGGCCAGACGCTGCCAGACGGCACCCGCTACAAGAACAGCGCCGACTATGCCCAGGTCTACGCTGACTCCACGCCGCACACCCTGGCCGACATGGCCTTCTACTACTGGCTGACCGATCTGGCGCCGTCGCTGAGCGACAACCTCAGCCCGATCACGACCGAGGAAGACAGCGACGGCAACGGGCAGCTCGATCAGGCCGAGACGATCTACTGGAATCCCAAGAACAACCCGGCCAGCTGGCAGCATATGGTGAACTTCACGGTCGGTCTCGGCCTGACCGATTTCCTGGGCGCCGCCGGACTGAACTGGAGCGGCGACATGTACGGCGGCAGTTACTCGAGCTTGCGCTCTGGGGCGCTGGAGTGGCCCCCAGCGACCAAGTGGATGGGCAAGACCGATCCGAAATACGCCGATATCTACGGCAAGAGCGCGCCCGACCTCTGGCATACGGCCGTCAACAGCCGCGGTCGCTTCTTCAGCGCCGAGACGCCAGAAACCCTGCAGTACTCGTTCGAGAAGCTGCTGTCACTGATCGAGGCCGCTACCCCGACCGCCGCCGCACTGGCCACCAACTCGACCAGGACCAGCGGCAGCGCGGGCCAGAGCACCCGCATCTTCCAGGCCCGCTTCGACACGCGCTACTGGAGCGGACAGCTGTATGCACTCGAGGTCAATGCGGTCAGCGGCAGCGTGAGCGGTCCGGTCTGGAACGCAGCAACCATGCTGCCGGCGCCCGACGCCAGGTCGATCTACATCAGGAAAGGCAACGCCAGTGAAAACCTGACCTGGGGCAATCTGACGAACGACCAGAAAAACCATCTGAACCAGTCAGACAACCTGGGCAGCCAGCGCCTGAACTGGCTGCGCGGCGACCACAGCCTGGAACAGCGCTACACCGGTGGCCAGTTTCGCAACCGGATCACCTTCGAGCGCCAGTACGACGGCACAGCCAGGCAGGACCGCAGCGAATGGGTACTGGGCGACATCATTTCCTCGGATCCGGCCTATCTCGGCGCCGACAACCAGCATTACGACCAGCTGGCGGCGGGCAGCGACGGCAAGTCCAGTTATGCGGCCTATGTCAGCTACAAGAAAACCCGGGCACCGATGATCTACGTCGGTGCCAATGACGGCATGCTGCATGCGTTCCGGGCCAGCGATGGCGTCGAACAATTTGCCGTGATTCCGAACGCCGTCTTTCCCAACCTGCACCTGCTGACCAGTCCGGACTACAGCCACCGCTACTTCGTGGACGGCTCACCTGGCGCTGGCGATGCCTACCTGAACAATTCCCTGTCGGACAGCTCGGGCTGGAACAGCGTGGTCGTCTCCGGCTTGCGCAGCGGGGGCAAGTCGGTGTTCGCGGTCGACGCCACCAACCCGGCCAACGCTTCGCCCGCCAGGTTCATGTGGGAATTCAACGCCGACGGGTCCGACAACGACATGGGCTACAGCTACAGCCAGCCACAGGTGGTCAGGCTCAATGACGGCAACTGGGCCGCCGTGTTCGGCAATGGCTACAACAGCAGCAAAGGCGGGGTTCACCTCTATGTGGTCAGGCTGTCCGACGGGGTCCTGATCAAGAAGATCACGGCCCTGGCGACCGACAGCGACAATGGCCTGGCGACCCCGACGCTGGTCGACAGCGATGGCGACCGCATCGTCGACATGGCCTATGCCGGCGACCTGAAGGGCAATCTGTGGAAGTTCGACCTCAAGTCGGGGTCCTCTTCGAGCTGGAGCGTGTCCAAGCTGTTCACGGCCCTGGACAGCAGCGGCAACGCACAGCCGATCACGGTCCAGCCCAGCGCCATCAAGGGCGATGGCGGTTTCTGGGTGTTCCTGGGCACCGGCCGGCTGCTCGCGAAAGAGGACATCGGGACGACCGCCATGTCGCGCCTGCAGAGTTTCTACGGGCTCTGGGACAATGGTCTGTCAATCAGCGGGCGCAATGCGCTGGTTGAGCAGAAGGTCACGAACACCACGAGCAAGAACGGCATGAGCTTGCGGGTCACATCGGACAACGCAGTCGATCTCACCAACCCCAATCAGCGCGGCTGGTACATGGACCTGCCCGACAGCGGGGAACGGGTGATCGCGGAGGCTACGACCGTGATCGACAACGTCAATTCGGCCGACAACCGCATCATCTTCACGACCGCCGTTCCGTCTGCCGACCCCTGCAATGCACAGGGCTCGAGCTGGCTGATGGAGCTGTCGTTCAAGGGGCGACGCCCGAGCAAACCGGTGTTCGACTTGAACCAGGACTACCAGTTCAAGACCGGCGACGATACCGTGCTCGACGGCGTGATCCCGACCGGAATGGGCTCCATCGTCGGACTGATGGACTCGGTGACCTGGCTGGACCGGGATGCCAAGGTCGGCTTCAAGCTGGTGCCGGGAACGCGGGGCAAGGTCCAGACCGTCACCAACCGCGGACGCGGTGTAGCCGGCACCCCCCGGCGCGTCAACTGGCAGCAGTTGATGTGACAAGATGAGGACATGAGCTTGACTAGACACCCGCGACCGATGCGCAACTCTTGCGGCTTCAGCTTGATCGAGCTGATGATCACGATCGCCATCGTCGGAATCCTGGCCTCGATCGCCCTGCCGTCCTATGTCAGCTATCTGGCGCGGGGCAAGCGGGCCGAGGCCAAGCAGGCCCTGCTGGAGAACGCCCTGTTCCTCGAAACCCACTACACGACGCGCGGTTTCTATTCGACCGCCAAGGGCAACAGCACCGCCCCCACCCTCCCGGTCACCCAGGCACCTAGGTCGGGCACTGCCAACTACACCATCAGCGCCAGCGTCAGCAACACGGGCTATAGCCTGACGGCGACGGCGGTGAATTCGATGGCCAGCGACGCATGCGGCAATTTCACGCTGAACCAGACCGGCACCCAGGGCGTGAGCGGTTCGCTCGGCGTGGCTGACTGCTGGAACCGCTAGCGGCGGCTTCGGACGGACTGAGCCGTTTTCAGTAGAAGCGGCGCAGGTCCATGCCGGTGTAGAGCTGTGCCACCTGCGCGGCATAGCCGTTAAACGGCAAGGTCGGACGACGCTTGGCGAACAGGCCGCCGGGCTCGCCCAGGCGCCGCTCGTTGGCCTGGCTCCAGCGCGGATGGGCCACCTCGGGATTGACGTTGGAATAGAAACCGTACTCGCGCGGCGCGGCCAGGTTCCATGAGGTCTTGGGCGGCTGCTCGACGAGCCGGATCTTGACCAGCGACTTGGCGCTCTTGAAGCCGTATTTCCACGGCACGACCAGGCGCAGCGGCGCGCCGTTCTGGTTCGGCAGCACCTCGCCGTAGAGTCCGAATGCCAGCAGCGTCAGCGGATGCATGGCTTCGTCGAGCCGCAAGCCTTCGGTATAGGGCCAGTCCAGCACGCCGGAGCGCAGCTCGGGCATGGTTGACGGATCGGCCTGGCTGACGAATTCGACATACTTGGCGCTGCCCAGCGGCTGGACCTGCTTGAGGAGTTCGGCCAATGGGTAGCCGACCCAGGGAATCACCATCGACCAGCCCTCGACGCAGCGCAGGCGGTAGATGCGTTCTTCCATGCCGGCGAGCTTGAGCAGGTCCTCGATGGCAAAGCTGCGCGGCTTGCCGACCAGGCCTTCGACCTGCACGGTCCAGGGCCGGGTTTTCAGGCGATGCGCCTGGCGGGCCGGGTCGGCCTTGTCAGTGCCGAACTCGTAGAAGTTGTTGTAGCCGGTGACATCGGCGTAGGGGGTGAGCGCTTCCAGGGTGCTGGCACCCGGCAAGGTCGAGCGGGCGCCGGGCAAGGCGGCCAGCTTGCCGGGGCGTTCGCCAGTCTGGCTGGCCGAGGCCCAGGGCGCCAGCGACGCGCCGCCAGCCAGGGCGGCCAGTTGCAGCAGCTGGCGCCGTTGCTGCCAGACCGCGCGGGGCGTGATCTCGCTCGCGGCGGGCGGCAGGAGGTCCTTGTCTTGGGAACGGATCAGCATGGTGACGGCACTTTCACGACAGCAGGAATAACGTACGGACAAGGTAACAGAAACAAGAAACCCGGGCAGCCCCTGGGTAGAGTCTGTCCGGGTTGCGCAGGCGGGGGCCGATCAGAGTGTGCCGTAGCTGTGCAGGCCGCTCAGGAACATGTTGACGCCCAGGAAGGCAAAGGTGGTGATGACCAGTCCGGTCAGCGCCCACCAGGCCGCGACCGTACCGCGCAAGCCCTTCATCAGACGCATGTGCAGCCAGGCGGCATAGTTGAGCCAGACGATCAGGGCCCAGGTTTCCTTCGGGTCCCAGCTCCAATAGCCGCCCCAGGCCTCGGCGGCCCAGAGCGCGCCGAGCACGGTCGCAATCGTGAAGAAGGCGAAGCCGACCGCGATCGACTTGTACATCACGTCATCGAGCACCTCGAGCGTGGGCAGGCGCTCGGCGATGCGCTGGCGCCCGAACAGGATGGCGCCCACGATCAAGGCCGAGATGCCGAAGTAGACGAACCAGTAGCTGCCACCGGCCTCGGTCGCGCCACGGCGGAACACCAGCGGCTCGAAGCACAGCACGATGCCGAGCAGCCAGAGCGGCGCCAGCTTGAACCAGCGCGTCTCGCCCGCGCTGTGCTTGATCAGATAGGCAAAGGCCAGCATGGCCGCCAGCGCAAAGGTGCCGTAGCCGATGAAGTTGGCCGGTACATGCAGCTTCATCCACCAGCTCTGCAGCGCCGGGACCAGGGGCTGGATCTGGTGTGCCTCGCGCACCACGGTGTACCAGAGCAGGAAGCCGACCGCCGCGCTGACGACCAGCATCACGAAGGCACCCATGCGGCGGGTCTGGTACTGGTCCTCATAGTAGAGGTAGTAGGCCGCCGTCAGCCAGGAGAACAGCACGAACACCTCGTACAGGTTGCTGACCGGGATATGGCCGACATCGGCGCCGATCAGGTAGCTCTCGAACCAGCGCACCAGCGAGCCGACCAGCGCGAGCGTGATCGCGACCCAGGTCAGGCGCGAGCCCAGCTTCTCGAAACCGTCTCCATGGCTGCGCGACAGCAGACCGGCCCAGTAGAAGGCGGTGGCCATGAAGAACAGCATGCTCATCCAGAGGATGGCGGACTGGCTGGAGAGGAAATACTTGAGCAGGAAGGCCTGCTCGGCGCGCGCGAGGTCAGGTCCGCTGCCGGTCTGGTAGAGCCAGATCGCCAGCAGCGACAGCGCGACGACCGCCACCGTCAGCTGGCGCACCGGGCGCCAGAACCAGGCCAGCGCGACCAGGGAGGGCACCATGCCGATCAGGATCGCCTGCTCGTAGCCATCCATGTACGCGCTGTAAAGCGCAAACGCGATGCCAGCCCCGGCAGTGACGAACAGGGCGAACAGCCAGTCCGACAGGTTTCTGCGGCCGAAATAGCCGGGAGGCAGTTGCAGGGCAAGGTTCTGGGTGGCGATGGTCATGCTTTCACCTCGGTGGGGGTCTGCAGCAGCAGGGTCTTGAGGGTCTCGAATTCGCGCTCGGTATCCATCGTCTTGCGATTGCTCGAGAGCGCGAGCGTGGCGTGCAGGCCGCCGTCGGCGCGCGGTGCCAGCCAGACCCAGAGGCGACGCTCGCGCACATAGAGCATGGCGAACACGCCCAGGATCAGGAACAGGCAGCCGAGGTAGACCACGGTCTTGCCGGGCGCGCGCGCGACCTGGAACACGCTGGCCTGGACCTGGGTGAAGGCGTCGAGCCCCAGCGCCATCGGCACCGGATAGTAGAAGCTGTCGCTCAGCGCGATCAGGGCCTGGGTCATGAAGGACACGCTGCGCTCGTCGCGCGCCAGGGCCGGCATGCCGGCTTGCGCGCGGCCGACCTGGGCCAGCTCGAACAGGGTGCCGTTGAGGATGCGCAGCAGCATCTCGCTGGCACGCTCGCGCTCGGCTTCGGGCACCTGGGATTCGATGAACTGCGACAGCGCAGGCAGGCCACCGGGCGGACGCGCCGGGTCCCGGGCGGCGTTCGACGACTCGACACCGGCGAACAGGTCGAGCGCACGGGTGGCCGAGGCCTCGAGCGCCTGGGTCAGGTCGCGGCGCTGGCCTTCGGTGGCGCCCGCGGCATAGCGGCGCACGGCCTCGCGCCGCTGCGCCGGGTCGGCCAGCGCGGCGCGCAGGTTCAAAAAGCCGTTCATGCTGTCGGACTCGTCGACCGGCAGGCGCAGGTAGCGGAAGGGTTCGGCCGGCGTGTCGCGCACGCCGAGCAGGAAGACGCGGCGGCCGTCGAGTTCAAGCGGCAACATGTAGTTGTTGAACTCGGTCGCCTGGCCGGAAGCGTCGCGCAGCTTGTAGTTCACGCTCGGGCCGACGTTGCGCCGTTCCTGCTGGCTCATGGTCTTGTTGCCGGCGCCCAGGCGACCTTCGATCGCGTGGCGCAGGTCGACCTTGCGCACATCGGCACCGCTGGTCGCGGTCTGGCCGAGGTTCTCGACGTTGATCACGCGCAGGGCGGTGAGCTCCAGCGTCATCGGTTTGCCGCCGATCTCGATCCGGGACGACTCGCCGACCCTGCCCTCGATCTCGAGCGAACCGGGCTTGCCGTCGATCGCGACGCCCTTGAGCTTGAGCTTGGAGCCACCGTCGTCGAAGCTGGACTGGTAGATCTCGATGCCGCGGTAGCTGACCGGATGGTTGACCTCGACCCGGGCCTCCTTGACCTCGCCGCTGTAGCGGTCGTGGATCACGATGTCGCTCGCGAACAGCTTGGGCATGCCGGTCGAGTAGTAATCGACGCTGAACTTCTTGAGCTCGATGTCGAACGGCAGATCCTGCAGCAGCACGCCGTCGGGCTGGGCCAGGATCGCGGTGCCGGAACGCTGGCCCTCGCTGACCAGCAGGTTGCCGCGGAAGGTCGGGTTGCGATCGGACAGGCGGTGCTGGTCGGCCACGTCGGCGATCATGCCGCCACCGGTGAAAGGGGTCTTGCCCTGGAACCAGGTCTGGGCCTTGACGACCAGATCGCCATCGAACAGGCCGCCCAGGCAGATCAGCACGATCGCACTGTGCGCGGCCAGATAGCCGAGCTTGTTGGCAGAACCAGCCTTGGCGGCGACCATGACACCGGTCTCGCGCTGCTGCAGCTTGACCTTCCAGCCGGCTCCGGCCAGCGCCTGGCCCATGGATTGCGCGCTGGCCTCGGGCGAGGCCGCCAGGTCGGCCTCGGCGCGGTGGGCAAAGGCCTTCAGGCTCTGCTCGCGCACCGACTCCTTGTAGGACTTGAGGTCCTTCAGGATCTTGGGCGTGTTGCGCGCGATGCACAGGCTGGTACTGGCCACCAGGAAAGCCAGGATCAGCAGGAACCACCAGGCGCCATAGACCGCGTAGAGCTGGGCCGTGCCGAACAGCTCAGCCCAGAAAGGGCCGAACTGATTGACATAGTTGTTGACGGGTTCGTGCTGCTTGAGCACGGTACCGATGACCGAGGCGATGCAGATGACGGTCAGCAAGGCAATCGCGAACCGCATCGACGACAGCAATTCCACCGCGGCGCGCAGGCGATGCGAGCCCCGTTCAAGTTCAAAACCGGTGGTGGAAGCGCTCATGATTCAGGCATAAAAAAGCAGGCCAGAAGTCCGGGCCTGCCTGGGTGGGCTGATGGGAGAGCTGGACTGCCAGCACCCGGATTATCTTGCCCAAGATTAAGGCCAGCTTATTGCCCCCGCATGACGGAGGGCATTGCTGCGCCTGGAGCCGCTTAGCGCAGGCCGGCGATGTAGTCGGAAACCGCCGTGATTTCCTTGTCGGTCAGATAGACGGCAATGCCGGTCATCTGGGCGCTGTTCTTGCGCTCGCCGCTGCGGAAGGACTTGAGCTGGGTAGCGGTGTACTCGGCGTGCTGACCCGACAGGCGCGGGTACTGGGCCGGGATGCCGGCGCCGTTGGGCGAATGGCAACCGGCGCAGGCGGCGATCTGGCGATCAGCAATGCCACCGCGGTAGATGCGCTCGCCCAGGGCGACCAGGTCCTTGTCCTTGGCTGCGCCAGGGGTCGGTTTCTGGCTCGCGAGCCAGAAACCGATGTTGCGCATGTCCTCGTCGCTCAGGGCGGCGGACATGCCGGACATCACGGCGTTGGCACGCTTGCCGGACTTGAATTCGGTCAGCTGCTTGACCAGGTACTCGGGGTGCTGGCCGGCCAACTTGGGGTTGGCGCCGATGACCGAGTTGCCATCGGCAGCGTGGCAAGCCGCGCACACCTGGCCAAAGGATGCAGCGCCCTTACCCAGATCGGGCTTGACGGCCTGCGCGTGGGCGGACAACGACAGGGCTGCGAGCGCAGCGGCGCCGATGAGGGATGCGATCAGTTTCATTTCGAGGGGCAGATGGCGTCGGTTGGCGAAGGAACGACTTGCGCAGCTATGAACACGCAAGACGCAGAACGAGATGATTTTACAATGGACGATGACCGCAGAACCGCACATGAGCCCAGAACCCGCCTCCGACCGCAAAATCCAGCCCGCCGCCCGGCCCGCATCCGACGTAAAGACGGCGCACGGCTGGCTGCATACCGCGCGCTTCCTGACCGAGGCGCCACAGTTGCACCACCTGCCGGCGCTCGATGTGCCCGAGATCGCCTTCGTCGGCCGATCGAATGCGGGCAAGTCGACCAGCATCAACACGCTGACCCAGCAGAAGCGGCTGGCCTTCGCCTCCAAGACGCCGGGCCGCACGCAGAGCATCAACCTGTTCGCGCTCGGCAAGCAGGGCGCGGTCGATGCGGTGCTGGCCGACCTGCCGGGCTACGGCTATGCCGCCGTGCCGCAGGAAGCCAAGCGGCGCTGGCAGCAGGTGATGGCCAACTATCTGGTCAGCCGGCCCAATCTACGCGGCATCGTGCTGCTGTGCGATCCGCGCCTGGGCCTGACCGAGCTCGACGAGGCGCTGCTCGAGATCGTGCGGCCGCGGGTGGAACAGGGGCTCAAGTTCCTGGTGCTGCTGACCAAGTCCGACAAGCTGACCCGCAGCGAGGCGGCCAAGGTGCTGTCGATCACGCGGCTGCAGGCCGGCGGCGGCGAGGTCAGGCTGTTCTCGGCGCTCAAGAAACAGGGGCTCGACGATGTCGCGACCCTGCTCTGGGACTGGACCCATCCGGTCGACGCCGCCGCTGCTGCACCGGATGCCCCCGAGGCCCCGGCAGCCGACGCCTGAAATCAACCGCCTGTGTCGGCCTTGACCCTGAGCCCGAGTCCGGCCTCAGGCCGCTGAGCGCGGCGACTTGTAGCGCGCGTAACCCCAGAGGTATTGCTGCGGGCAGAGCCCGATCACCCGCTCCATCGCGAGGTTGATCTGGGCCGTCAGTTCGGACATCTCGCCCGAGAGCGGCGCCTCCAGCACCTGCTCGAGCGGCAGGATATGCACGACATAGCCGCGGCCCCAGGACAGGCGCTCGCCCCAGGCCAGCAGCACGCGGGTGTTGGGCAGACGCGCGAAGCGCGCCGACAGCGTCATGGTGTAGGCCGGCTGGCCGAAGAACGGCGCCCACAGGCCCTGGCCCTCGGGCGGCACCTGGTCGGGCAGCAGCCCGACCGCCTCGCCGCGCTTGAGCGCCACGATCAGCTGGCGCACGCCGGCCAGCGTGGTCGGCGCAGTCGCGAGTCCCGGGCGGGCCCGGCTGGCCTCGACCACCTCACGCAGCCAGGCCTGACGCGGCGGCCGGTACAGCACCGTCATCGGCCGGGCATCAGGGCCGAGACCGAAGCTTTTCGCGTAGGCCTGGGCCGCGATCTCGAAACAGCCCAGATGCGGCGTCAGCAGCAGCATGCCCTGCCCGGCCTGGCGCGCGGCCTCGATATGCTCAGCGCCTTCCCAGCGCCAAGGCACCGGCCGGCCCAGCCAGAGCCGGGGCAATTCGGCACTGAGCTTGCCGGCCTCGCCGATCGAGGCCCAGCGTGCCGCGCCCGTCACACCGGCCAGGCCGGTGTTGCAGGCCCAGCGGCGCCGGTAGGACGGCGAGGCCAGCCAGGACAGCCAGCCCAGCAGCCAGCCCAGGGCGTGCAGCAGGGGCAGCGGCCAGGCCGCCAAGGATCGAAAGACATGTTTCATCACGGGGTAATTATCGACGCTGACCCCGCCAAGTCGTAGAATCGCAACATCGCCGAGTTAATGAACTACTTGCAGGGCGATCCATAAATCCTGCTAAAGCGTTCGCCAGGCTCCGTGAGGAGTTGGCAACGCGCCAACTTTTCACGGAGCTTCTTCATGTCCAGCGACTACCTCTTCACGTCCGAATCGGTTTCCGAAGGCCACCCCGACAAGGTGGCGGACCAGATCTCGGATGCCATCCTCGACGCCATCTTCGAGCAGGACCCGCGCAGCCGCGTGGCGGCCGAGACCCTGACCAACACCGGCCTGGTGGTGCTGGCCGGCGAGATCACGACCCAGGCCAATGTCGACTACATCCAGGTCGCGCGCGACACGATCAAGCGCATCGGCTACGACAACACCGAGTACGGCATCGACTACAAGGGTTGCGCGGTGCTGGTGGCCTATGACAAGCAGAGCAACGACATCGCCCAGGGCGTGGACCACGCCTCGGACGACTACCTCAATATCGGCGCTGGCGACCAGGGCCTGATGTTCGGCTACGCCTGCGACGAGACGCCCGACCTGATGCCGGCGCCGATCTATTACGCGCACCGCCTGGTCGAGCGCCAGGCCCAGCTGCGCAAGGACGGCCGCCTGCCCTTCCTGCGCCCCGACGCCAAGAGCCAGGTCACGCTGCGCTATGTCGACGGCAAGCCGCACAGCATCGACACCGTGGTGCTGTCGACCCAGCACAGCCCGGACCAGTCGGAGTCGCCGACCAAGATGAAGGCCAGCTTCACCGAGGCCATCATCGAGGAGATCATCAAGCCGGTGCTGCCCAAGGAGTGGCTGCAGGACACCAAGTACCTGATCAACCCGACCGGCCGCTTCGTCATCGGCGGCCCGCAGGGCGACTGCGGCCTGACCGGTCGCAAGATCATCGTCGACACCTATGGCGGCGCCTGCCCGCACGGTGGCGGCGCGTTCAGCGGCAAGGACCCGACCAAGGTTGACCGCTCGGCCGCCTACGCCGCGCGCTATGTGGCCAAGAACATCGTCGCGGCCGGCCTGGCCAAGCAATGCCAGATCCAGGTCGCCTACGCGATCGGCGTCGCGCAGCCGATGAACATCACGGTCTACACCGAAGGCACCGGCGTGATCGCCGACGAGCGCATCGCCCAGATCGTGCGCGAGGTGTTCGACCTGCGTCCGCGCGGCATCATCCAGATGCTGGACCTGCTGCGCCCGATCTACAGCAAGACCGCCGCCTACGGCCACTTCGGTCGCGACGAACCCGAGTTCACCTGGGAGAGGACCGACAAGGTCCAACTGCTGCGCGATCTGGCTGGACTGTCGGCAGCCTGATCCGGGGGGCTTTCAGCCCCTGGCAGGTGCGGCATGCCGACTTCGCGGCCGCCCGCTGTCAGTGTCGCACGAGCCAGCCATTGACCTGACTGATGGCAGCCGCCTGATCGGTGCCAGCCAGGGCCTGCAAGCGCACATGCGAGAGCAGATAGAGGTAACGCGCCTGCGCCAGATCACGCAGCGCGGTCTGCTGCTGCTGCTCGGCATTCAGGACATCGAGCAGGCTGCGGCTGCCGGCCTCGAACGAGCGCCGGCTTGATTTGACGAGCTGCTCGGCCGAGCGCACCGCCTGCTCCAGCGCCCGGACCTTGAGCACGCCCTCGGTCACGCCGCGGAACTCGCGCTGCATGCGCAGACCGAGATCACGCCGGGTGGCCTCCAGCGTCTCCTCGGCGCGCAAGCTCTCTGCCGCGGCCTGGCGCACCACCGAACTGGCGTAGCCGCCGGCATAGAGTGGCAGATTGAGCTGCAGACCGACTGTCCGGTTGAGATAGCTCGATTCCGGCGTGGTCACGTTCTCGCTCGCACTGCGGGTCACCTGCAACAGCGCATCCAGGGTCGGATGATGGGCACCCTGGGCCTTGCCGACTTCCAGCCGCGCGGCCTCCAGCCGCGACTTGAGCGCGAGCAGTTCCGGGCTGCCGGACTCTGCCAGCAGCAGCCAGTCCTCCAGCGCGGCCGGTTGCGGCGCCACCAGGGTCAACCGCTGCGGATCGACTGGCACCAGCTCGCCGGCTGGCTGGCCAGTCATGGACTCGAGCTGGCGGCGGGTGTAGTCGAGCTGCTGGCGCGCCTCGAGCTGCTGCGCCAGGTTCAGGTCCAACCGGGCTTGCGCCTCGTCGATCTCGGTCCGGGTACCGGAACCCGCTGCCAGGGCCTTGCGCGCCGCGTCCAGATAAGCCAGAGTGAAGGCATGCTGGCGCAATACCAGGTCGAGCTGATCCTGCGCCAGCAGCGCCTCCAGATAGGCGCCAGTCACCCGCACCCCCAGATTCTGCCGCTCGCGCTCCAGCGTGGCATCGGCATCGGCGACCAGGTGGTCGGCCTGCTCGAGGGCGAGCATCAGCGGGCGGCGGTAGATCGGCTGGCGCAGCTGCAGGGTCTGGTTGAAGCTGTAGTAAGGCGCCTCGGGCACGGGAACTCCAGACTGCTCGCGCGACAGATCATTGCGATTGCGCCCGGCGCTGAAGGCAATGTTAGGCAGCAGTTGCGCCCGGGCCTGCGGCAGGCGCTCACGCGCGGCATCGGCCGCGGCGGCGGCGGCGCGCGCGGTCGCATCATGCGCTTGCGCCGACTCATAGGCCTGCCGCAAGTCAAGACTCCAGGCCGGCAGACCGGTCAGCAGGACAGCGGCAGTCAGCGCGAGACTGGACAACCGGGGCACAAAGCGCGGGCGGCTCGATGGGGCGGACGAAGTCGACAAGGCGTGCATGTTCACTCCTCCTTCAGCGATGCCGCCAGGCGCTTGGTCAGCGGATGAAGCAGGTAGGTCAGCAACGAGCGCTCGCCGGTCTTGACAATGACCTCGACCGGCATGCCGGGCTGCAGCTGGCGCTGGCCCAAGGTCTTCATGCCTTCGGGCGTGACCTTGACGCGCGCCAGGTAATAGGAAAACACCGCATTGCCCTGCTGTTCGGACAACAGATCACCCGAGATCGACACCACCTCGCCGGCAACCACGAGCTGCGGCGAGTGGGCGAAGGCACTGAAGCGCAGGTCGGCCGGCAGGCCGGCGCTGACCTTGTCGATCAAGTGCGGCTCGATGCGGGCCTCGAGCAGCAATGGGGCATCGGCCGGCACCACATCCATCAGCTTCTGGCCCGGCTGGACCACGCCGCCCTCGGTTTGCACCGCCAATCCGACCACCTGGCCGGAGGCCGGCGACCGGATCTCGGTGCGCTCGAGGTCAGCCTTGACGGCCACGAACTTCTCGGCATCGGACTGGACCTCGCGCGTGACCTCGGCCAGCTCGGTCTCGACCTCTTTGCGATATTCCTGCTGGCGCGCCAGCGCGCGCTGGCGCAGCTCGGCGATCGTGCGCTGGCCGCGCAGGCTGTTGCCGTTCAGATCAGCGATGGCAACCTGGACATCGGCCACCGAGCGCTCCAGCTCGAGTTGACGGTTGCGCGGGGCGTAGCCCTCGGCCACCAGCTCGCGCGTATGCTTGAGCTCATCCTGCAGCAGCGCGAGCTGGCTGCTGCGGTTGACCGACATGCTCTGGTAAGCCTGCAGCTGGACCTGCTGACCCTGGATGTTTTCTTCAATGCCCTGCAGATCGGCGCGCAAGGCCGCGCGGCGCGAGCGAAACAGCTGGCGCTGCGTCTCGATCTGGTTCTGGATCAGCGGATCGCTCGCCGCCTGCTGGAGCTCGGGATGGAAGCTGACGGCAGCCACACCGGACTGCTCGGCCAGCAGTCGGCCCTGCATCGCGCGCAGGCCCAGGTAGCGCTGACGCACGGCTTCGTAATTGGCGCGCGCCACCGCCTGGTCGAGCTCGACCAGGGTCTGCCCCTGCTGGACCTGATCGCCTTCCCTGACGAGCACCCGCTTGACGATGCCGCCGCTCAGGTGCTGGACTGCCTTGCGCTTGGTGTCAATCGCGACCATGCCCTGGGTCGGCACCCCCTCGTCGAGCGGAGCCAGTGCGGCCCAGAGCAGAAAGCCGCCAAAGCCCAGGCCCAGGGTCCACAGACCGATGCGGGCCACGCGACCGGCATCGGCTGGCGGTTGGCTGGATGAGGCCGTCCCGGGCGTGGCGGAGGCAGGAGTCTGGGGTTGCTGAGAATGGGCCATGATGAGTGTTTCGGTCGAAATCGGTCGAGGCAGAAAAGGCTGGACAGCAGGGGCTGAGGCTCAGGCCGAAGCCGGCAAGGCTCCCGTACCGGGAGCCGTAGCTGGCCGGGCGGCTTGGGCCTGCGCTCTGGCCTGCAACTGCGCCAGCACTGCTGCGCGCGGCCCCTGCATGACAACCCTGCCTTCCTGGAGCACCAGCAACTGGTCGGCCAGCTGGACAGCGCCAGGACGATGGGTGATCAGGAACACCGTCTTGCCCTTGGCCTTGAGTTCGCGCACCGCCTGGTTCAGCGCGGCTTCGCCGACGTCATCCAGGTTGGCGTTGGGCTCGTCGAGCACGATCAGCGCGGGCTCGCCATAGATCGCGCGTGCCAGCGCGATGCGCTGGCGCTGGCCGCCCGACAGCATGCCGCCGGCCTCGCCGATCGGCGTGTCGTAGCCCTTGGGCAAGCGCAGGATCATCTCGTGCAGACCGGCGCTTTGCGCGGCCGCAATCACCTGGCCGGAATCAACCTGGGCGAAGCGGGCGATGTTCTCGGCAATCGTGCCGTCGAACAGCTCGATGTCCTGCGGCAGATAGCCCAGATGCGGACCCAGCTCGGTACGGCTCCAGCCATCCAGCGGGCGCTCGTCGAGCAGCACCTCACCCTGGACCTCGGGCCAGATGCCGACCAGCACCCGCGCCAGCGTGGACTTGCCCGACCCCGAAGGACCCAGCACCACCGTCACGCTGCCAGGTTCGGCCTGCAGGCTCACATCCTGCAAAATGGGACGGGAACGCCCCGGGGCACTGGCCTGCACCTGACGCAAGCACACCGAGCCCCTGGGCGGGACGCGGGTCAGCGCCGGGTCGCGCTCCGGATGGAGCGCCAGCAGCTGTTCGAGTCGATCGAACGCGCTGCGCGCGCCGAGGAAGCTGCGCCAGCTGCTCACCATCAGGTCGATCGGCGCCAGGGCGCGCGTCATCAGCACGTTGGCCGCAATCATGGCACCAGGACTCAGCTGGCCGTCAATCACCAGCAGGGCGCCGGCCCCCAGGGCCAGGGACTGCTGACAGTAGCGCACCCATTTGCTGGTGGCCGTGATGCGGTGTGTCAGGCCCTGCGCAGCCCCATGCAAGGCCATGCTGGCAGTGTGGCGCTGCTGCCAGCGCTGGCGCAACCCGGCCAGCATGCCCATGGCCTCGACCACCTCGGCATTGCGCAGCTTGTGCTGCAGGAACTGGTTGACCTCGCTCTGGGCCTTGGCCGCCGCCTCGGTCGGCGCGACGGTGCGGCGGTGGCCGAGCCAGGCCAGCGCGGCCTGGACCAGGGCAAAGACAATGGCAACCCAGCCCAGCAAGGGATGGAGGAAGAACAGCACCGCGATGTAGATCGGCGTCCAGGGCGCATCGAAGAAGGCGAAGATACCGTTGCCAGTCAGGAACTGGCGGATCTCGGCCAGGTCGGAAAAGGCACGCTGCACCGGCGCGCCCGACTGGCTCAGATTGGCTTCGAAGCTGGCATTGAAGACCCGGGTACCCAGCACGGCGTCCAGCCTCACGCCGGCGCGTACCAGCAAACGCGAGCGCGACCATTCGGCAAATGCCATCACGGCAAACAGGAACAAGGTGAGCAGGGACACCGCCAGCAAGGTCATCTCGCTGCGACTGACCAGCACGCGGTCATAGACTTGCAGCATGTAGAGCGTGGGCGACAGCAGCAGCAGGTTGACCACCAGGCTGAAAAGGCCTGCCACCATGAATTCACGCCGGAAGGTCCACAACGTGGCCGTGAGCTCGCTGCGCGCAAAAAACCCCTTGCTTGTCATCTTGTTCGATCCATCCAGTTCGTGCGCAGCCATCAGGGGGCCGGGGAGACGGCCACGGCAGCGCGTTGCGGCATGGCCGACGGCGCATGCTGGGTCTGCTGCTGGGCCTGTTGCGCCTGCTGTGCCGCCTTGTTCAGCGCCGCCAGCACCTCGTCGCGCGCGCCGAAGGCCTGCTGCACGCCGTCGCGCAACACCAGCAGCTTGTCGACCACACCCAGCACGCTGGTGCGGTGGGTCATCACGACAAAGGTGGTGCCGCGCGCCTTGAGCTGGGCGATGGCCTGCGCCAGCGCGACATCGCCGGCCTCGTCCAAGCTGGAATTGGGCTCATCGAGCACGACCAATACCGGATCGCCATAGAGCGCACGGGCCAGCGCGACACGCTGGCGCTGACCGCCCGAGAGCATGGCGCCATCGCGACCGACCGGGCTGTCGTAGCCCTGGGGCAGGCTCAGGATGAATTCGTGCAGGCCCACGGCGCGCGCCGCCGCCTCCAGCCTGGCCGGACTGGGTTCGCCGAAGCGCGCGATGTTCTCGGCCAGAGTGCCTTCAAGCAGTTCGACGCCCTGCGGCAGATAGCCCAGATGCGGACCCAGCTCAAGCTTGTCCCAGGCGAAGATGTCGGCGCCATCCAGCCTCACCTTGCCGCTGGCGGCAGGCCAGAGCCCGACCAGCAGCCTGGCCAGCGTGGTCTTGCCCGAGGCAGATGGCCCCACCACAGCCAGCGCTTCGCCCGGCTGCAAGGCGAAGGCCAGCCCCTTGAGGATGGCAACATTCGAGCCCGGGGCTGCCGCCATCAGGTTTTCCACCTGCAGTCGACCCTTGGGCGCAGGCAAGGGCATGGCAGGCGGCCTTACGGGCAACTGCGTCAGCAACTGATCGAGTCGGCCCCAGGCATCGCGCGCGTTGACGACCGCGCGCCACTGGCTCACCAACTGCACCAGCGGCGCCAGCATGCGTCCACCCAGCACCGAGCCGACGATCATTGCGCCACCGCCCCCGGGCAAGGCATTTTCGAGTATCAACCAGGCCCCGACGCCGAGCAACAGCGAGGCCATGGTGGTCTGGACGAACTTGCTGGCAGCCTGGAAGGCACCTGCCCGATCGGAGGCCTGAGCCTGCAAGCCCAGGAACTCGCGTTGCTTGCTCGCCCAGCGGCCATGGATATGCTGCAGCATGCCCATCGATTCGATCACCTCGGCATTGCGCAACGAGCTGTCGGCGTATTGCTGGGCAGCAATCGCGGCGCGGTTGGCTGCCAGCAACGGCGGCTGTGTGCTGCGTTCGTTGAACCAGGCCAGCACCACCTGGACCACAGCGCCGGCGACGGCAGACCAGCCCAGCACCGGACTCATCAGGAACAGGATCAGCGCGAACACCAGCGACACCGGAGACTCCATCAACGACCCCAGCAGCGGGTGATGCAGGAAGTCACGCAGGATGCGGAAATCGTTCATCGGCTGGATCGAGGGCGGTCCCGGACGGCGCAGATTGGATTCGTAGATGGCCTGGAACACGCGCGGCGCCAGGCTTCTGTCCAATGCCAGCCCGGCCTCGCGCAGGGTCTCGGCGCGCGCCCAATCCAGCACTTCCATCACCAGATAGGACAACAGCACCAGCAGCGTCAACATGGCCAATGTCATGTGGCTGCGGCTGTTGATCACCCGGTCGTAGACCTCCAGCATGTAAAGCGTGGGCATCAGCACCAGCAGGCCTGCCACGAGGGCAAAGCCGAACGCCCGCCAGTAGTGAGGCTTCAAGGCCAGCAGGGCCCCGGCCAGCTCGGTCGTTTTCTTGTCAGGGCTCATGCAGCTTGCTCTTCCAGCATCAGGTATTCAGGCCATTCATCGCTAGACCTCCAGTGCCTTACTGGTCTGCAAGCCGACTAGCCACATTTTTTTCATATTGGGAACATTCTAGCAATGTCATATGAAAGTTTCGCCACATGCCAAGACGACGCAGCCAGGACCTGGCCTGGACACGACTGTCCGGTCAACAAGAGGGAGAGGGGGATCGAACAACCTGAACGGCTGTGCGAGAGGCTGGAAAATGTGGTGCCCATGGGCAGGATCGAACTGCCGACCTCCCCCTTACCAAGGGGGTGCTCTACCACTGAGCCACATGGGCGGACTGCTCAAGCGCGAAAACGCTGGAGCGGGATAAGAGACTCGAACTCTCGACCTATACCTTGGCAAGGTATCGCTCTACCAACTGAGCTAATCCCGCATTGCAATTCTGGCTCCTCGACCTGGGCTCGAACCAGGGACCTACGGATTAACAGTCCGGCGCTCTACCGACTGAGCTATCGAGGAATATGATGCATTGCGCATCAATCAGAAGCCGTGATTATATACAGAAAATTGGGCGTTTTCGCGACCCAGGCTTTCGCATGGAAAATTTCCGTTCTCGCTTGGCCCTACCCCGCCAGCTCACCGACCCAGGCCAGCTGGCGCGGCAGGCATGCCGTCGAAAGATCGTAGCGCTCGCGCGCGAACGCTCTGGCCTGCTGGCCCAGGCGGGCCCGTTCGGCCGGGTCATCGAGCAGCTCGCAGACCTGCTGCGCCAGTCCCGCGGCATCAAAGAAATCGACCAGACGTCCGGTTTCACCGTGAACGATGGCCTCGCGCACCGGGGCAGTATCGCTGGCGACGATGGCGCAGCCCACGCTCATGGCCTCGAGCAGGCTCCAACTCAGCACAAAGGGGTAAGTCAGATAGACATGGACAGCGCTGAGCTGCAGCAGCGGCACGAACTGCTGATAAGGCAGATTGCCCAGGAAATGCACCCGGGCCCAATCGGCGTCGGAAATCAGGGGCCTGACCTCGTCGGCAAAGATCCGCCGCCAACTGCGGCCCCCATGGCGCACCGGATCAGGGGCCGCGCCGTAGCTCACGCCCTCGCCGCCGACGATCATCACCCGAGCCCGGGGCCGGCAGCGCAGGATCTCGGGCAGCGCCCGCATGAAGACATGGTAGCCGCGGTAGGGCTCAAGCTGGCGGTTGACGAAGGTGATGATCTCGCCGCCACGCTCCAACCGGAGGCTGCCGTTGAGCGTCAGGCTGACATCCGGGCGGGGCGCGAGGGCCGCGGTATCGATGCCATCGTGCACCACCGTGATCCGGTCGCGCAATGGCACCGGGAAGGTGCTGGCCTGCCATTGCGTCGGCGAGAGGCCGGCATCGGCGACCTCGAAATGCAGCAGGTTGTTGAGGTTCTTGAGCCGCAGCCGGCAGGCATCGCCCGCCGGATCAGTGGACGCAAACTCGGCATCAAAGCCGGCGTCGGCACCTTGCGCCTGGTAGAAGAACTCGCAGTAGAGGCCGAGTCGCGCTCGTGGCCAGACTTCCTTGAGGAAGAGGCTCTCGCCCCAGCCGGGATGCGCCACGATCACGTCGGGCTCGAAGCCCTCGCGCTGGAGCGCCAACGCGGCACGAAAACAGGCTTCGCCGCGTATGGCCTTGGTCTCGAAATCCTGTACCCAGGGGTGGACGCCAGGCGTGGTGCCGCGCTGGGCCCGGTAGGGCAGAATGCGCACGCCCTGCCAGAGACCCGGCTCGGTCTGGCGCATCGTCATGGCCGACACCCGGTGCCCCTGGCGTACCAACGCGGGCGCCAGGTGCTTGAACTGGCCGGGAAAGTTCTGGTGGACAAAGAGGATGTTCATCGCGAGTCGAAATGATCAGGCCTTGCTGCCGCTGCAGCCGGGGACCGGAATCATGAATCGGTCCCTGGTGTTCGATATTGGCTGATTATCGAATCGTTCAGATCCGCCATCATCGCAAAACCCGGACCTGGGCAAGCGACACGCTGATGGCCTAATATGTAGCCATGGCCGGAGCCTTGCTATGAAACTGATCGATACCCTGGTCGCGCAGGCGCCCGAAATGGCGCAACTGCGCCGCGACATCCACGCCCACCCCGAGCTGGCCTTCGAGGAGCTGCGCACCGCTGACCTGATCGCGGACCGGCTGACCGAATGGGGCATACCGGTGCACCGGGGCCTGGGCCGCACCGGCCTGGTCGGGCTGATCCATGGCCGTGACGGCGGCGCCTGCGGCCGCGCTATCGGCCTGCGCGCCGACATGGATGCGCTGCCGATGACCGAGCTCAACCGCTTCGAGCACGCGAGCCGCCACCCGGGCCGGATGCACGGCTGCGGCCACGACGGCCATGTCACGATCCTGCTGGCGGCCGCGCGCGAACTGGCGCGCCGGCGCGACTTCGACGGCAGCGTGGTGCTGATCTTCCAGCCGGCCGAGGAAGGCGGTGGCGGCGCGCACGAAATGATCGCCGACGGCCTGTTCGAGCGCTGGCCGGTGGAAGCGGTGTTCGGCCTGCACAACTGGCCTGGCCTGCCGACCGGCAGCCTGGCCGTGAGCCCGGGGCCGGTGATGGCGTCGAGCAACGAATTCAAGATCACGATCCGCGGCAAGGGCGGCCACGCGGCGATGCCGGATCGGTCGATCGATCCGATCCCGCTCGCCTGCCAGCTGGTGCAGTCTTTCCAGACCATCATCTCGCGCAACAAGAAGCCGATCGATACCGGCGTGATCTCGGTCACGATGATCCATGCCGGCGAGGCCACCAATGTGGTGCCGGACAGCTGCGAGATCCAGGGCACGGTGCGCACCTTCACGACCGAGGTGCTGGACCTGATCGAACGGCGCATGCGCGAGCTCTCGGTCCACAGCTGCGCGGCCTTCGGCGCCAGCTGCGAGTTCGAGTTCGAGCGCAACTACCCGCCCACGGTCAACAGCGCCGCAGAAGCCGCCTTCGCGCGCGAGGTGATGCTGGATCTGGTCGGCCCCGAGCTGACGCTGACGCAGGAACCGACCATGAGCGCCGAGGATTTCGCCTTCATGCTGCTGGCCAGGCCAGGGGCTTACCTGTTCCTGGGCAACGGCGACGGCGACCATCGCGCCGGCTACGCTGGCGGCGGCCATGACGCGGGTCCCTGCACGCTGCACAACCCGCATTACGACTTCAATGACGAACTGATCCCGGTCGGCGCCAGCTTCTGGGTCGAACTGGCTCGGCGCTGGCTGGGCCGACCGGCGGCCTGAGCCCGCCCTACTAGGCTCGCCGTACCGGCGTGGCCAGCGCGCGGCTCAGGCCGCCGTGGCGGCGCCGAACCGGTGGTGCGCGATTGCGAGCAGGCCGTCGAAGATCAGGCTTTCGACCAGCTCGGACTGGACCGTCATGCTGGGCGCCATCTTCCAGCCGGCACCGCCGGTCATGATGCAGGCCGGCTCCTGGCCGCTGTGGCGGCGCAGGTTGTCGACCATGCGCTGCACCGCGCCGGCGATCGCGAAGGTGCCGCCACTGGTCAGCGCATCGCTGGTATTGGTCGGGAAATCACGCACCTCGCCGGTCGGCACATGCAGGCCTGCAGTGCCGGACTCGAGCGCGCGCAGCATGATGCCGTGGCCCGGCAGGATGATGCCGCCCAGGAAACGACCCTCGGCATCGATCGCCTCGACCGTGACCGCGGTGCCAACCATCACGAGCACGCAGGGCCGGCGCTGGCCGCGCGCGATCAGGCGCTGACGCGCGCCAATCATCGCGACCCAGCGGTCCGAGCCCAGCCGCGACGGGTGGTCGTAGCCGTTGACCAGGCCGGCCTCGGCGCTGCTGGACACCACCCACTGCGGCGTGACATCCCAGAGTTCGAGCTGCTCGATGACGCGGCGCCTGACGGCCTCACCCGCGACCACGCAACCGAGCACCTGGCTGGGCGCAGCGATGCGGCTCCAGTCACCCTCGGCCAAGGTCTCGATGTTCTCGAGAAACTGCACCCCATGCGCGAGCAGGCGGGCATCCACGGCAGGCTTGTCGTAAAGCGCCCACTTGAGGCGGGTGTTACCAACGTCGATGGCAAGAAAACTCATGGCGCGATGATAATCAGACCGCCATCAGGGTTAACCCTGATGGAAGCGAAACCGCCTCAGTTCTGGCGCCAGGGCAGCGCGTGAAAACGCCAGCCGCCCAGGTGGCCGCGCTGCCCGTGGGCATCCGGATCGCCCTCGAAGCCTTCGAGAATGTTGTAGGCCTCGATGCCGAGTTCGGTCGCGCGCTTGGCCGCTGCCACCGAACGCACGCCGCTGCGGCACAGCAGCACGACCTTGCGGCTGCCAACTGCCTGCAACAGTGCGGCATCGAAGTCCGGGTTCATCGCCATGCCGGGCCACTGTTTCCAGGCAATCGGAATCGCCTCGGGGACGAAGCCGACCCAGGCCCGTTCGGCATCGGTACGCACATCGACCAGCACGGCTTCACCGGCCTGGACCCAGGCCCAGGCCAGCTGCGGCGAGACATCGCCCGCATAGCCGGCGGCCGGACGCGGCTGCAGCAGCCAGGCACCATCGGCGTCGTGGCGCAGGCCCGAACTCAGATTGGCCGGCACGGCCTCGTCGATCCGGCGCGGCTTGGGCAGATTCAGTCCGTCCATGATGGCGATGAATTCCTGCTGCGTCTTGCCGGCCAGGCGCGGGTTGTGCGCCTTCTCGTGGCCGATGCTCGAATGCTTGTGGCCGTGGTAGTCATGGCCGGGCCAGACCGTGGTGTCGGCCGGCAAGGCAAACAGGCGGCCGGTGATGCTGTGCCAGAGCGCCTCGGCACTGCCCGACTGGAAGTCGGTGCGGCCGCAGCCGTTGAGCAACAGCGTGTCGCCGGTGAAGACATGGCGCTTGCCGTCGCAATCCCAGTAGTAGCTCATGCTGCCGGCAGTGTGACCGGGCGTGGCCAGGGCCTGCAGCGACTGGTGGCCGAACTCGAGTCGGTCGCCATCCTGCAACTGGACCGCCGCCGTGCGGATGCCGCAAGCGGCCGGCACTGCGGTGCGCGCGCCGGCATGCTCGGCCAGCAGGCCCGCACTCGTGATGTGGTCGGCATGGGCATGGGTCTCGACCGTCCACAACAGCCTGAGCCCGTACTGGCGCAGCACGGCCAGATCGCGCTCGAGCTGGCTGTCGACCGGATCGATGATCAGCGCCTCGCGGCTGGATTCATCGAACAGCAGATAGGTGTAGGTGCTGGAATCGGGATCGAAGAGCTGGATCGGTGGCATGGCGGCGGCAGGGAGTCGGGAGGACCGGACAGGATTGACCCGACATCATAAGTAGGGCGGCAACCATGCGCTGCAGCCGGTCCCGCTTTGGACCGAAAATAGCGGGTTTGCCGTCAGCGGGCGGCCTCTGGAGAAGAATTGCACCCCTATCTTTCGGCCGCCCTGGGCGGCATCCTGATCGGCCTGGCCAGCTGGCTGCTGCTGGCGGGACTGGGCCGGATTGCCGGCATCAGCGGCATCACCTGCTCGGCGCTGCGCGAGTCGGGCGGGCCTGCCTATTGGCGCTGGGCCTTCCTGCTTGGACTGATTCTGGGCGGGGCGCTGTTTGCCCAATGGCTGCCAGCGCCGGAACTGTCGGCGCGCGCACCGCTGCTGATCGTGGCGGCCGGACTGCTGGTCGGCTTTGGCAGCGTGCGCGGCTCGGGCTGCACCAGCGGGCACGGCGTCTGCGGCCTGGGTCGGCGTTCGCTGCGCTCGCTGGTCGCGGTGCTGACCTTCATGGCCAGCGCCTTCGTGACCGTGTTCCTGACCGGAGGCCTGCAATGAAACCCGAGAACTTTGTCATTCCGACCCTGCCCCGGCGCACTGCGGCAAAGCAGCTGGTCGGCGGCCTGCTGCTGGCGCTGGCGGCCGGACTGCTGTTCGCGCTCGGCCTGCTGCTGTCGGGCATGACGCAGCCAGCCAAGGTGATCGGCTTCCTGAACCTGGCCGGCCTGGCGCAAGGCGAATTCCCCGGCGCCTGGGACCCGAGCCTGGCCTTCGTGATGGGCGGCGCGGTCATGGTCACGCTGCTGGCGTTCCGGCTCACGCCAGCCCGCGCGAGCCAGCCGCAGCGCCGGCCCTGGTTCAGCAGTCGCTTCGAGTTGCCGGAGCAGGAGCGCATCGACGCCCCGCTGCTGCAGGGCGCCGTGGTCTTCGGCGTGGGCTGGGGCCTGGCGGGCTACTGCCCGGGCCCGGCGCTGGCGACGCTGCTGGTCGGCGGCCGGGATATCTGGCTGTTCGTGCCGGCGATGCTGGTCGGCATGTGGCTGGCGCGCCGCATGGCGCGCTGAAAGCCTGGACTGCGATTCAGGGCAGCGGCCAGACCACGCCGTTGTCGTTGAGCAGCGCGTCGAGCGCCAGGTCGTGCGGCTCGGGTTCGAGTTCGGGCAGGAAGCCGTGGGTGTAGCCCAGGCCAACGGTGAACGGCCGGGGCGACAGCGCGGCCAGCGTGCGGTCGTAGAAGCCACCACCGTAGCCGAGCCGGTAGCCGCCCGGCCCGTAGCCGACGCAGGGAACAAACAGCAGGGTCGGATGCACCAACTCGGTGTCCTTGGGCTTGGGAATGCCGAAGGCATCCTCTTCCATCTCGCAACCGGGGTACCAGCGATGAAAACTCAGCGTCTTGTCGATCTTGTTGATGACCGGCAGCCCGATCCGGCGCCGCTGCGAGGCACCGGCCGCGTCGGCCTCCATGCCGGCCTCCTGCCAGCGAAACAGCGCCGGCAGCGGATCGAACTCGCCCTTGATCGGCCAGTAGGCGCCGATCACGGCATCGGGACGATCGACCAGCCAGACCCGCATGACGCGCTGCAGGGCCTCGTTGCGCGCGAACCTGTCCTCGAGCTGCAGGCGTTCGGCCACCAGCCGCTTGCGCCAGATGGCCTTCTGGGCCGCCCGGCCCGCCTGCACGATTCGGTCATTGTTGTCCATAATCGCCCTATGATGAGAAATGTGACCTTGGCAGGATTGTGGTCGATTTTTACCACGCTTTCCATGTCGACCGCCTTGCTGGGCGCCCCCGCGACGGCAACGGCCCAGAGCGGGCCCGAACGGGCGCTGCAGGACATGCGCGAAGCCTTTCGCAAGAACGACCAGCGCACGCTGAGCGCGGCCTTGCCACGCCTGCAAGGCCACCTGCTCGAACCCCTGGGCGCCTACTGGGAGCTGCGCGCGCGGCTCGAGAGCGCGAGCCCGGACGAGATCCGCGCCTTCCTGAGCCGCTGGTCGGGCAGCTACTACGAGGACCGGCTGCGCAACGACTGGCTGCTGCAGCTGGGCCGGCGCGGCGACTGGAACAACTTCCGCATCGAGCAGGCGCAATACCGCATGAACGACGACCGCGAGGTCCAGTGCTATGCCTTGCTGGCCGATCCCCAGAGCCCGCACGCGCCGGCCGCCGAGACCGTGCGCCAGCTCTGGCTGGGCCAGAAGGAAGCTGACGAAGGCTGCGCCAGCGCCGCGCGCGCGCTGCTGCAACGCGAGGAGCTGGAAGTCGATGCCGCCTGGCAACGCGCCCGCCTCGGAATGGAGAACGGCCGTCTGCGCGTCGCGACCCAGGCCGTCGCCATGCTCGACAAACAGTGGGCGGTGACAGTCGAGGACATCTACGCCAACCCGGCGCGCTACCTCGACGACAAGCTGACCGCGCTGCGCCCGCGCACCAAGGAACTGGTCACGCTGGCGCTGGTGCGGCTGGCAGTCAAGGATTACCAGGAAGCGGCCGAACAGCTCGGCAAGCTGCGCTGGCGCACCCAGCTGACCGACGAGGAACGCAGCTGGGTCTGGGGCGTGGTCGGTCGCCAGGCGGCACTCAAGCTGTCGCCGCGCGCGCTCGACTATTTCAACCAGGCGCAGGAGCGCTACCTCAACGACGAGATGCTGGCCTGGAAGACGCGCGCCGCGCTGCGCTCGGCCGACTGGAAGCAGGTGCAAGGCGCCATCGCGCAGATGGGCGAGGCGCAGCGGCGCGACCCGACCTGGACCTACTGGCAGGCGCGGGCGCTGCTGGCGCTGCAGGGGCCTGATCACGATGGCCAGGCGCGCGCGCTGCTGCAGCGCATCGCGGGCGGCACCGGCTTCTATGAACAGCTGGCACAGGAGGCGCTGGGCCAGGTCACTGCGGTGGCACCGGCACCCGCACCCCTGAGCCCGGCCGAGAAAGCCGCGGCACAACAGAATCCCGGCCTGCAGCGCGCGCTCTGGGCCATCGGTAACGGCCTGCGCAGCGAAGGCGTGCGCGAATGGAACTACCAGACCAATCTGCACCAGCGCGGCGGCATGAACGACCGCGAACTGCTGGCCGCGGCCGACCTGGCCTGCCAGCAGCAGGTCTGGGACCGCTGCATCAACACCAGCGAGCGCACCCGCAGCGAGATCGACTACAACCAGCGCTTCCCGACCCCGCACCGCGAGCAGGTGGTCAAGCGCGCCCGCGAGGTCGGGCTCGACCCGGCCTATGTCTACGGCCTGATCCGGCAGGAAAGCCGTTTTGTCACCGATGCGCGCTCGGGCGTCGGGGCGTCGGGACTGATGCAGGTCATGCCGGCGACCGCGCAATGGACCGCCAAGCGGATCGGCCTGACCGACTACAAGCCGCACCAGATCGCCGAGCGCGACACCAACATCCTGATCGGCACCGCCTACCTCAAGCTGGCGCTGGACGACTTCGAGGGCTCGATGCCGATGGCTGCTGCCGCCTACAACGCCGGCCCCGGACGGCCGCGCGTCTGGCGCAACGGCCCGGTGCTCGAGGCGCCGGCCTGGATCGAGAACATCCCGTTCACCGAGACGCGCGATTACGTCAAGAAAGTGATCGCCAACACCACCCACTACGCCGCGCTGCTGAGCGGACAACCACAACGCATCGGCAGCCGACTAGCCGCCATTGGTCCGCGCCTGGGCAATCTGGCCCCCAATGCCGACCTGCCCTGAACCGCACAAGAGGAAAAGAAGATGAAGAACATCCTGCTGCTGGGCGGAACCGGCTTTGTCGGCCGCCAGATCTGCGAACAGCTGGTCCGCGCCGGCCTGCGCGTGACGGTAGCGACCCGCCGCGCCATCAACGCCCGCGCGGTCCAGCCCCTGCCGGGCGTGACCGTGCTCGAAGCCAATGTGCATGACGAGGCCGCACTGGCGCGCCTGCTGCCGGGCCATGACGCGGTCATCAATCTGATCGGCGTGCTGCATGGCAACCAGCAGCGCTTCGAGCATGCGCATGTGGAGCTGCCGCGCAAGCTGACGCGAGCGATGCAGTCGGCCGGCATCAAGCGGCTGGTGCATGTCAGCGCGCTGGGCGCCAGCGCCGCCGGCCCCTCGCTCTACCAGCGCAGCAAGGCGGCGGGCGAAGCGGTGCTGCGCGAGGCCGGGCTGGAGCTGACCCTGCTGCGCCCGAGCGTGATCTTCGGTGCTGGCGACAGCTTCCTGACGCTGTTCGCCCGCCTGCAGGCCGTGGTGCCCGTGATGCTGCTGCCTGGCGCTGCCGCGCGCCTGCAGCCGGTCTGGGTCGGCGATGTCGCGCGCGCCGTCGTCCATTGCCTGCAGGAGCCAGCAACCATCGGCCAGACCTATGAGCTGGCCGGGCCGCGTGCCTACCAATTGCGCGAGCTGGTGCAGATCGCCGGCCGGCTGTCGGGCCATCCGCGCCCGGTGATCGGCATGCCGCGCGCCTTCGGCTATCTGCAGGCGCTGCTGCTGCAATCCCTGCCGGGCGAGCCGCTCATGAGCACCGATAATTTCGCCTCGCTCAAGGTCGACAACGTCGCCAGCGGCACCCTGCCCGGCCTGGCCGAACTCGGCATCAGCGCCGAGGCGCTCGAGCCGGTCGTGGCCAGCTACCTCGAACTGCAGGGCCGCGCCGATCCCCTGCTGGCCATGCGCCAACGCTACACCCGGGGCTGAGTCCCTCTCGGTTCCGAACACCAGAAAGATTTTTCCCACATGCCCGCGAACAAGACTGCTGCCCTGGCCAGCCTCACGCCGGTGTCCGGCGCCGCCGTGCAGCGCAGCGAGCACCAGCGCGACATCGTCAACCGGCTGCGCCGCATCGAGGGCCAGGTCCGGGCCCTGGCCGAGATGGTCGATGCCGGCCGCCCCTGCGAGGACATCGCGCAACAGATGTCGGCCGCGCGCAAGGCGATGGACAAGGCGTTCTACCGCCTGATGGCCTGCTCGATGCTGGAAGCCGTGAACCAGGGCGACTCGGTCGAGGGCGTCGAGCGCTCGACCCGCATCCTGGAAAAATACGCATGAAGCCGGCCAGCGGGCAGGTTTACCTGGTCGGCGGCGCGGTGCGCGACGGCCTGCTGGGCCATTTCCATACCGTGCACCGGCTGCCAGACGGCAGCCCGCATGCCGACCGCGACTGGGTGGTGGTCGGCAGCACGCCCGAGGCCATGACGGCGCAGGGCTTCCTGCCGGTTGGACGCGATTTCCCGGTGTTCCTGCATCCGCGCACGCGCGAGGAATACGCGCTGGCGCGCACCGAGCGCAAGACCGCGCGCGGCTACCACGGCTTTGCCTTCCACACCGATGCCAGCGTGAGCCTGGAGGAAGACCTGGCGCGGCGCGACCTGACCATCAACGCGATCGCGCTGCCAGCCGCGGCGCTCGATGCTGACGGCCGTTTCGACCCGAACGACCCGCGCCTGGTCGACCCCCATGATGGCCGGCGTGACCTGCAGCAGCGGGTGCTGCGCCATGTCACCGACGCCTTCCACGAGGACCCGGTGCGCATCCTGCGCATGGCGCGCTTCGCGGCGCGCTGGCCCGACTTCGAGGTCGCGCCCGAAACCATGGAGCTGATGCGATCAATGGTCGAGCAGGGCGAGGTCGACCATCTGGTGCCCGAGCGGGTCTGGCAGGAACTCTCGCGCGGCCTGATGGAACAGCAGCCCTCGCGCATGCTGGAGTTGCTGCGCGACTGCGGCGCCTTGAAGGTACTGCTGCCCGAGGTTGACCGGCTCTGGGGCGTGCCGCAGCGCGCCGACTACCACCCCGAGGTCGATACCGGCGTACATCTGGGCATGGTGCTCGACATGTCGGCCCGGCTGCAGGCGCCGCTGACGGTGCGCTTCGCCTGCCTGTGCCACGACCTAGGCAAGGGCAACACGCCGGCCGACGTGCTGCCGCGCCATATCGGCCACGAGATGCGCAGCGTCAAGCTGCTGCTCAAGCTGTGCGAGCGCTGGCGCGTGCCGCGCGACTGCAAGGAGCTGGCCGAAGTGGTGGCGCGCGAACATGGTCATATCCACCGCTGCGCCGATCTGTCGGCACCGGCGACGCTGCGCCTGCTCGAGCGCTGCGACGCGATCCGCCGGCCCGAGCGCTTCGTCGAGTTCCTGCAGGCCTGCGAGTGCGACGCGCGGGGCCGGCTCCACTTCGAGCAAGCACCCTACCCCCAGGCAACGCGGCTGCAGACTGCGCTCGATGCCGCGCTGGCGGTGGCGACGGCGCCGATCGCGGCGCGCGTGAGCGAGGAAGTCAAGCAGCAAGGCGGCGACCCGCGCCGACTGGGTCCGATGATCGCCCTGGCGATCGAGCACGCGCGCAGCGCGGCGATCGCGCAGGCGCTGAATCCGGCGCAGCGCGACACGCCGGTCAGCGCCTGAAACTGGCTTGCGGCGCCACGCGGCTTTTAACCAGGGATGACTCAGCGCGGCCGTGCCAGCGCCGCGCGGGCCCAGCGCACGATGTCGGCCTGCCCCATCGCGCCAGGCTGGCGCGCGATCTCGCGTCCCTGCCAGAACAGCGCCAGCGTCGGGATGCTGCGGATCTGGTAGCGCGCAGCCAACGCCTGCTCGGCCTCGGTATCGACCTTGGCCAGGCGCAATTGCGGCTCGAGCTGGGCCGCCGCCGCCTCGAAGGCCGGCGCCATCGAGCGGCAGGGACCGCACCAGGGGGCCCAGAAATCGACCAGCAACGGCAGGTCGCTGCGGCTCAGGTGGCGGTCGAAGCTGGCCGCGTCGAGTGCCACCGGGCGACCGGTGAACAGCGGCTGGTGGCATTTGCCGCAATCCGGCGCGCTGGACAGATGCTGCGCGGCGACGCGGTTGGTGGTGTGGCAATGCGGACAGACGAGGTGCAGGGTATCGGTAGCGGGGCTGGACATGGCTTCTCCGTTCGAGGGGGATTCGGCGCTCCGACAGAGTAGGCGGCGGCGCGCGGTTTTTCAAGGCCGGCCGCAACGGCTGGCGCAAATTCAGAACAGATGCTGCAACAGAGCGGCGATCCAGCTCAGCAGCAGCGCGGTCGCGATCGGCAGCTCCCAGTAGCGGCCGAAGGCGCGAAAGCGCAAGTCGCCCGGCAGCCGTCCGAGCCCGATCTTGCGCAGCCACCCGGTCAGGCCCTGCACCAGCACCAGGGCCAGCAGCACGACGATCAGCCAGCGCAGCATCAGGATGCGCTCACAGCGTATGGCTGCGGTCGCCGGCAGTAAAGCCGAGCGGAATCCAGCCCTCGGCACTTGCGGCCGGCGCGAAGGCCAGCACCTTGAACAGCTCGCCCATCTCGTGCTCGTTGACCAGCTTGGCCAGGTTGGCGCGCTGTGCCACCGGGACCTCGCCGGCCAACTCGATCAGGCCGGCATTGATCAGGAAGCGGCCCTGGCTGGTGTAGCCCAGCACCGGCAGGCCGGCGTCCTGCGCTGCCAGCGCGACGCCGGTGAAGTTGACATGGGCCGTGATGTCCTTGAGCCCGACCTCGGTCAGCGGGTCATGGTCGGTCTTGTGACTGCGGTGGCAGATCAGCGTGCCCATGTGGCGCTGCGGGTGGTAGTACTCGGACTCGGGGAAACCGTAGTCGATGAAGAAGGCTGCGCCGCGCGTCCAGCGCTCGGCCAGCGTGCGCACGAAGGCCTCGGCCTGCGGATGGATCTCGGTCAGGTAGTCGTGCGGGCCCTCGATCTCGCACGGCGGACGCAGCGCGGTCGGGCGGTCCTGCCAGACAAAAGCCGGCGAGTCGGCGGATGTCTGGCCAGGTGGTGCGAGTGCAACGCCACGCTCGAACCAGGCCGAGCCGCGCCGCTGCAGCAGCTGCACCGGCATCGCGTCGAGCACCTCATTGCCGACGATCACGCCCTCGAAGCGCTGCGGCAGCCGGTCAATCCACTCGACCCGGTCGCCGAAGGCAGCCAGCGTTTGCTGCTGACGCGCGCGCAGCGTACCCGACAGGTCGACGATGCGGTAGCGGACCTCGCGGTGGCCCATGGCATCAAGCTGGGTCAGGATCTGCTGCGCCAGCGCACCGCTGCCGGCGCCGAACTCCCAGACTTCCAAACAACCGGTGGCTGCGAGCGCCTGCGCGACCTGGCGCCCGAGCGTGCGGCCGAACCAGGGCGAGAGCTCGGGCGCGGTCACGAAGTCGCTGCCACTGCCGGGCATGGAGCCGAACTTGACGCTGTCGTTGGCGTAATAGCCCAGGCCGGGCTGATAGAGCGCCAGCGCCATGAAGCGGTCAAAGGACAGCCAGCCGCCGGAAATCTCCAGCTCGCGGACAATATGGGCTTTCAGCTTCTCGGACAAATCGCTCGACATGGTTCTGCCATCTGGTTACGGGTGCGGCGCCATCATAAGCGCCCGACCACCCATGAAGATCACCCCATGACCCGTGCCGACCCGATCCCTACGGTCCCGACCGTGCTCGTCACAGGCGGCGGCGTACGCCTGGGCGCCGAGATCTGCCGCACCTTCGCGCAAGCCGGCTGGCGCGTGCTGTGCCAGTACCGCCGTTCGGCCGACGCAGCGCAGGCGCTCTGCCAGTCGCTGCGCGAGCAGGGCCTGGACGCGACCGCGATCGAGGGCGACCTGGCCAGTGAAGCCGGCCGGCGCGCCCTGATGGCACAGGCCGCCGCCATTGCCGGCCCGCTCAGCTGCCTGGTCAACAATGCCTCGGCGTTCGAACCCGACACTGGTGCCGACTTCGACGCCGAGCTGGCCAGACTGCAGCTCGAGGTCAACCTGATCGCGCCGCTGTCGCTGGCACGCAAACTCAGCGCCGGCCTGCCTGCCGGGGTGGATGTCGATGCCAGCGTGATCCATATCCTGGACCAGAAGGTGTTCAACCTGAACCCGGACTATTTCTCCTATACCGTGACCAAGCTGGCGTTGGAACGCGCAGTCGCGCTGCAGGCGCAGGCGCTAGCGCCGCGCGTGCGCGTCTGCGGCGTGGCACCGGGACTGATGTACCTGAGCGGCCCGCAGACGCAGGAGAATTTCGACCGCGCCAGCCGCGTCAACCTGCTGCGCCGGCCGACCGATCCGGCCGACGTGGCACGGACCTGCCTGTTCCTGGCGCAGACCCGCGCCATCACCGGAACCACCCTGTGCGTCGACAGCGGCCAGCATCTGGTGCCGCTGGCGCGCGACGTGATGTTCGCAGTCGAGGACAATCCCCTGCCATGAACGCTCCCGACCTGACCCTGCCGGTGCAGCTGTCCCTGATGGACGAGCTGCGCCTGAGCTGCCGCAAGCTCTTCCTGCGCCGCCACGAGGTGCAGGCCCATATCGGCGCCCACGACTTCGAGAAGGGCGTGACCCAGCGGCTCTGGATCGACGTCGAGCTCTGGGTGCCGTTCACGCAATCGACCCCCGCGCTCGACTCGCTGCACGAGGTGGTCGACTACGACTTCGTGCGTGCCGAGGTCGCGCTGCGCCTGCAGCAAGGCCATGTCGAGCTGCAGGAAACCCTGTGCGACGACCTGGCTCAGCGCCTGCTGGCCCACCCCGGCGTGCGCGCCGTGCGCCTGTCGACCTGCAAACCCGACGTCTACCCCGACTGCGAGGCCGTCGGCGTGGAAGTCTTCCACGTCAAGCCCGCCACTGCCCAGCCATGAACCCCATCCAAGCCCCGAAAGCCGGCCAGCAGATCCTGACCCTGACCGGACTGCGCTTCGTCGCCAACCTCGGCATCCTCGAACACGAGAAGACCCGCCCGCAACCGATCCAGGTCGATGCCGAGCTGAATCAGGGCGTGCAGCCGCTGCTGCCGCACGACGACGACATCGACCATGTGCTGGACTACCGCAAGGTGCGCCAGATCATCATCGACGAATGCACCGCCGAGCATGTGAACCTGCTCGAGACGCTGATCGGCAAGCTGGCCCACCGGCTGCTGCAGCTGCCCGGCGTGATCGGCGTGCGCGTCAAGATCGCCAAGCTCGAGATCTTCGACGACTGCGAGGTCGCCATCCGCATGGAAAGCGGCCAGTGGTGAGCGCATCTGCCGCCATCAGCACCCCATACCCGAGATAGAAATGAACGACACCGCAACCTGGAACGAGGCCGCCGAGACGGCCACTGAATCCGCTGCCGACGCCGCCGAGGCGCAGAAGAAGCACAAGATCGAGCGCGAGGACCGCAAGCTCGAAAAGCGCCTGTGCCGCGAAGTCGGCCGCGCCATCGCCGACTACAACATGATCGAGGAAGGCGACCGCGTGATGGTCTGCCTGTCGGGCGGCAAGGACAGCTACGGCCTGCTCGACATCCTGCTCAAGCTGCAAAAGCGCGCCCCGGTCAACTTCGAGCTGATCGCGGTCAACCTGGACCAGAAGCAGCCGGGCTTTCCCGACCATATCCTGCCCGAGTACCTGAAGCAGCTCGGCGTCAAGTTCCACATCGAGACCCAGGACACCTACTCGATCGTCAAGAAGGTGATCCCCGAGGGCAAGACCATGTGCAGCCTGTGCAGCCGGCTGCGCCGCGGCATCCTGTACCGGGTGGCCAAGGAGCTCGGCTGCACCAAGATCGCGCTGGGCCACCACCGCGACGACATCCTGCAGACCTTCTTCCTCAACATGTTCTTCGGCGCCAAGCTCAAGGGCATGCCGGCCAAGCTGGTCAGCGACAACGGCGAGTTCATGGTGATCCGCCCGCTGGCCTATGTGCCCGAGAAGGATCTGATCCGCTGGGCCCAGGTGCGCGAGTTCCCGATCATTCCCTGCACGCTCTGCGGCAGCCAGGAGAACCTGCAGCGCAAGCAGATCGGCAACATGCTGCGCGAATGGGAGAAGAAGTTCCCGGGCCGGGTCGAGAGCATGCTCGGCGCGCTGCAGAACGTGGTGCCCAGCCACCTGATGGACCGTCAGCTGCACCCGTTCGAGACCTTGCGCACCACCGGCATCGCCGACGAGAATGGCGACATGGTGTTCGACGAGGAAGAGCTGCCGCTGCCAGCGGCGCTGCCGACCGAGCAGATCATCAGCCTGACCCCGGCGCGCTGATTTTCGCCCTGCCGGTGGCGGGGTCGCCGCTGCCACCGGACTTCCCAACTTGTGCAGGAGCCCGTCATGTCCCGTCCCCCAGTCAACCCGCCCGGCAGGGCCATGACCCGTCGGCTGGGCGGCCTGAGCCTGCTGGCCGGCACACTGCTGCTGGGCGGCTGCGCCGGCGCAATCCGGCTCGAGAATGACGTGCGCAGCTACGCCGACTGGTCAGCCGGCCCGGCTGGCGAGGCGACCAGACCGGTCCCCGGCGACCGCTACCGCTTCGAGCGCCGGCCCTCGCAGCTGCAGGCTCCTGCGGCGCAACAGGAGGCGATCGAAGCCATCGCGCGCGATGCGCTGGCCCGCGTCGGACTGCGCGCCGCACCCGAACCGCTGCCGGCCGGCGCGGCGCTGCCGCGCTGGACGGTCGAGCTCGGCGCGCGCTCGGTGCGCCTGCCCTACGCTCCTTGGGACGAGCCTGCCAGGCCGAGCTTTGGCGTCAGCGTCGGCATCGGCCATGTGTTTCCGCATGGCTCGGTCGGTTTCGGCATGCCGCTGTTTCCGCATCTGACGACGCCCTACTACCAGCGCGAAGTCTCGCTGGTGCTGCGCGATGCCCGCAGCGCCCGGGTGGTCTACGAGACCCAGGCCTCGCACGATGGCCCCTGGGCCGACAACCCGACGCTATGGGCCGCGCTGCTTGACGCGGCGCTGCAGGGCTTCCCGCAAGCACCAGCCGGCCCGCGCCGGGTCGTGATCGAAGTCCCGCGCTGACCGCGCCGAATACGCTGAACCTGTTGAACCCGCTACGCGGCGATCCGCTTGCGCCAGCCCCCCACACCGCCCCACCAAGCCCTATTATGGAATTCACCCGCATCCTGGCGCTGCGCCACGGCGAAACCACCTGGAACCAGGACAAGCGCCTGCAGGGCCATCTCGACATCCCGCTCAACCCGCGCGGCTACTGGCAGGCCGCGCGTGCGGCCGACGCACTGCGCGAGGAAGCGATCGCGGCGGTCTACTCGAGCGACCTGGAGCGCGCGCACCAGACCGCCAGCGCGATCGCGACTGCGTTGGCCATGGACGTGCGCACCCACAGCGGCCTGCGCGAACGCCATTTCGGCGACTTCCAGGGCAAGACCTGGACCGAACTCGAGCTGGAGGAACCCGAAGCCACACTGGCATGGCGCACCCGGGTGCCCGACTTCGCGCCGGGCGGTGGCGGCGAGACACTGCTGCAGCTGCGCGAACGCATCGAGAGCACCATCAACGAGATCGCAGCACGCCACAGCGGCGAGCAGATCGTCATCGTCGCCCATGGCGGCGTGCTCGACATGCTTTACCGGCTGGCGACAGGGCTTGAAGTGCAGGCGCCGCGCACCTGGCTGGTCGAGAACGCCGCCATCCACCGCCTGCTCTGGACCCCCGAGGGCCTGAGCCTGGTCGGCTGGGCCGACCGCGGCCATCTCGAGGAAACCTCGGACGACGACACCAGCACCTGAGGCCGGCTGGCCCGCCCGACAGGCCAGGACCGGCGAGCAAGGAGACGAGGGACTTCAATCACCGCCCGACAGCAGTCCCGGCTCGATCTTGGGCGGCTCCAGCCCCAGATGGCGAAACGCGGCCTGGGTCGCGATGCGCCCGCGCGTGGTGCGCTGCAGATAGCCCTGCTGGATCAGGTAGGGCTCGATCACGTCCTCGATCGTGCCCGCCTCCTCGCCGATGCTGGCAGCGATGTTGTCGAGGCCGACCGGGCCACCGTCGAACTTGTGGATCAGGGCCTCGAGCAGCTTGCGGTCCATCAGGTCGAAGCCGATCGGGTCGACATCGAGCATGGTCAGCGCGCGATTCGCCATGTCGAGCGTGATGTGGCCGTTGCCCTTGACATCGGCATAGTCGCGCACCCGGCGCAGCAGCCGGTTGGCGATGCGCGGCGTGCCGCGCGAACGGCGCGCGACCTCGAATGCCGCCGCCTCGTCCATCGGCGTATGCAGCAGGCCGGCACTGCGCTTGACGATCAGCGCCAGCTCGCTCGCGTTGTAGAACTCGAGCCGGCCGACAATGCCGAAACGGTCGCGCAGCGGATTGGTCAACATGCCGGCGCGCGTGGTCGCCCCCACCAGCGTGAACGGCTGCAGATCGAGCTTGATCGAGCGCGCCGCCGGCCCCTCGCCGATCATGATGTCGATCTGGTAGTCCTCCAGCGCCGGGTACAAGATCTCCTCGACGACCGGCGAGAGTCGGTGGATCTCGTCGATGAACAGCACGTCGTTGGGCTCGAGGTTGGTCAGCAGCGCGGCCAGGTCCTTGGGTTTTTCCAGCACCGGACCGCTGGTCTGGCGCAGGTTGACGCCAAGCTCGTAGGCGATGATGTGGCTCAGCGTGGTCTTGCCCAGGCCCGGCGGGCCGAACAGCAGCACATGGTCGAGCGCCTCCTGGCGCTTCTTGGCCGCGCCGATGAAGATCTCGAGCTGCTCGCGCACCTTGGCCTGGCCCACATATTCCTGCAGGCCCTTGGGCCGCAGCGCGCGTTCGAGCGCCTCCTCACGACCGGATTCGGGCGCGGCCGAGACCATGCGCGGCTGGCGCGGTGCCCGGGCGAAATCGTCGGTTTCTATTGCCATCTGCGCTTACCCCGTTTGAAAATCACCGCGCCAGCGCCCGGAGCGCGAGCTTGATGCCCTCGCTCACCGCCACCTCAGCCGGCAGCGCCTTGAGCGCGGCGGCGGCCTCCTTCTCGTTGTAGCCGAGCGCGATCAGCGCCTGCTGGATGTCGCCATGCGCGTCGCCCAGCAGCAGCCCGCCGCCCGCCAGGGCCCCAAGATCGGCGCCCAGCTTGCCCTTGAGCTCGAGCAACAGGCGCTCGGCGGTCTTCTTGCCGATGCCAGGCACCTTGACCAGGCGGCCAGGCTCCTGCGCGGTCACGGCCTGCGCCAGCTCGGTCACGCTCATGCCCGACAGCAGGCTCAGCGCCATGCGCGGGCCGACGCCACTGACCTTGATCAATTGCCGAAAGGCCTCACGTTCAGTGGCAGTCGCAAAGCCGTACAGCAGCTGCGCGTCCTCGCGGACGACAAAATGCGTCAGCAGCGCGACTTTCTCGCCCAGGTGCGGCAGGCCGTAGAAGGTGCTCATCGGCACATCGACCTCGTAGCCCACGCCACCGCAGTCGATCAGGACCTGGGGAGGGGATTTTTCCAGCAGCGTTCCGCTCAGTTTGCCTATCATTGACGTTTCCTTTAGATGGAATTATCGGTTTGATTCTCCGCCACCATTTCTCTCCGCCCGACAACACCCGCATGGCCCATCTGTGCGGCCCGCTCGACAGCCATCTGCGCACGATCGAGGCCGCGCTGCAAGTCAAGGTCGCGCACCGCTTCGAGCAGTTCCGCGTCGAAGGCCCGAAAGCCAAGGCCGAGCAGGCGATGGAAGTGATCCAGGCCCTGTACGAACTGGCGCGCCAGCCGGTTCCGGCCGAACAGGTCCAGCTCATGCTCGCCGGCGACAGCGCCCTGCCCGCGGACAGCGTCGAACATGTGGCGATGCAGACCCGCCGCGGCGAAGTGCGCGGGCGCACCGCCAACCAGCAGCGCTACCTCGACCAGATGGCCTGCCACGACATCACCTTCGGCATCGGCCCGGCCGGCACCGGCAAGACCTACCTCGCGGTGGCCTGTGCGGTCGACGCGCTCGAGCGCAGCGCGGTACAGCGCATCGTGCTGACCCGCCCGGCGGTCGAGGCCGGCGAGCGCCTGGGCTTCCTGCCGGGCGACCTGACGCAGAAGGTCGACCCCTATCTGCGCCCGCTCTACGACGCACTCTACGACCTGATGGGCTTTGACAAGGTGCAGAAAGCCTTCGAGCGCCAGCAGATCGAGATCGCGCCGCTGGCCTTCATGCGCGGGCGCACGCTCAACCACGCCTTCGTGATCCTCGACGAGGCGCAGAACACCACGCCCGAGCAGATGAAGATGTTCCTGACCCGGATCGGCTTCGGCAGCAAGGCCGTCATCACCGGCGACGTGAGCCAGGTCGACCTGCCGCGCACCCAGCTCAGCGGCCTGATCGACGCCGAGCGCGTCTTGAAGCGCGTGCAGGGCATCACCTTCAACCGCCTGACCAGCGCCGACGTGGTGCGTCATCCGCTGGTGGCACGCATCGTCGATGCCTACGACACGGGGGGTGGGCGCGAGGTCGAGGAAGCGATGCCGTTGACGCGCAGCACGGCGCGCAAGACCGTGCGGCGCAGCGGGGACTGAGAACGTGAGAGCGATGGCAATTACACCCGAGGTTATCCGACGAGTGCACGCCTCACATGACTATTGCACCAAGTGCTATAGTCGAGCCAGATGAAGAAACGTGTTTTCAAATTGAAGACCTTCGCGCGCTGGGCCAAGAAACTGCTTTCTGATGAACAGCTCTGTGACGCTGCCAAGGAGATCATGCTTGGGCAGTACGAGGCGGACCTGGGCAAAGGCCTGTGCAAAAAGCGCATCGCCATCGATGGACAAGGCAAGCGAGGAGCCACCCGGACCTTGGTGGCAAAAGAAAGCGCGCACGGGATATTTTTTATGGCGGGTCGCCAAAAAAGCGATCCAGGTGCAGACTTCTCTGACGCCAACGTCGAGCAAGCGCAGTTGCTGGGCCAGGCCTTGCAGGTCGCCAGTTCACAAAAGCTCGATACGCTGGTGGTAGAGGGAGTTTTGAAGGAAATCTGTCATGACTGCTCAGAATACTGATCGCGTTTCCGCCGAGATGCTGGAAATGGCTCTGTTGCTCAGCAAGCACGATGTGCTTTCTGCCCAAGACCTCGGTCAGATCAAGGCCCTGTGCTCGACACCACCGGTCTATACACCGGAGCGTGTCGCTCAGATCAGAACGAAAAAGGCGAAGATGAGCCAGACGGTTTTTGCAGGCTTTCTCAACGTGAGGCCGTCCACTGTCCAGAAGTGGGAGTCGCCGGCTTCTGGAAAACACCCGAGTGGTGCTGCGGCAAAGCTACTGCAGCTCATCGAGAAAAAAGGGATCGAGGCACTAGCGGTCTGAACTGGCTCTCACCGCCGCAGCACAGCCGCGCAAGGCGTTTTGCCCTGGCGGCGCAAGTACCTCGCAACTTTTTCTTAGAGCGTGTTCAAAGTCT